>JAVBLT010000013.1:0-29257 GCA_031553315.1 Kiritimatiellia bacterium | reverse complement strand
GAAATAGCTTTCATCCACTTCGATTTCACCTGCTGTAAAGAGTGATTCCTTCTCAGCCAATTCCGTGATTCTTTCCCTAAAACGCGTTGTCAATTTCAGCGTTGTGTTCGCGTTAACCCGTACCGTCCAAGCAATCTTTTTTGCCTCAAGATCGGCACAAAACAACCGCAGGATTTCTCTGAATTTTGTTTCTAAAAGATGTGACCCATAGCAATACTTGTTTTTCATACTGTCAATACTAGCAGTTATTGGTTGATAATCAACCTAAACTAGTGTTGAACCAAGATGTATACTGCGTACATGAGCACAAAAACAGCCATTCTTTACACCCGCGTTTCCTCCGCCGGTCAAATCGACGGCACCAGCCTCGCCTCACAAGAAGCCGACCTGCGTGCATATTGCGCGAAAAACAACTACGAAATCCTCGCCCATTTTCAGGATGCAGGAGAATCAGCCAAGACCACCGACCGCCCCGGCCTGATCGAAGCCCTCGCCTTTGCAAAAAAGCACAAGCCTTCGGCGTTTGTGGTGCACAAACTTGACCGTTTGAGCCGTAACACCGCCGACGGTCTCACCATCCGCACCAGGCTTCGCGCTCACCAAACCGAGCTCATCAGCGCCACCGAAGCCATTACCGCCGACCCCGTGGGCGACATGGTTTCGACAATCCTTCTTTCCGTGGCTCAGTTCGACAACCAAATACGCGCCTCCAGATGTAAGCGCGGAATGCACGAGATTGCCAAAAAAGGCGGTTGGACACATAAAGCCCCCGTTGGATATCTCAACGCCCGCCGCGAATGCGACGGCCTCTCAATTTTAATTCCAGATCCGTTAAAAGCCTCTGCAATCGCCTCAATCCTGAAAGGCCTCGCCTCTGGTTCCTCAACGCTCGCCGCAGCTTATACAGCCCTTAAAAACATAGGGTTTTCCAAAACCGCCGCAGGGGCAACCCTCCGCAACCCAATCTACGCCGGAATCATCTGTAATACCGAAACCGATTTTCGCGAGATCAAAGCCGGTTTCAATGGCCTCATCACCCCGCGCGAATTTACCCAGATTCAGCAACGGCTTGGCGGTTTCGGCAAAAAACGGCAAACCGAAAACCCCGCAACGCCCCTTCGCGGTCTCCTCTTTTGCGAACACTGCGGCACGCCCCTCACCTCCGGCATGGCGACCGGCAGGGGAGGAAAAAAACACGAAAGCTACTGGTGTCACAAATGCGACCAGGGCGGCAAGGTGAGCGGTAAATCGGCACAAACGCAAATCGCCAAGCTTGTGAGCGAATCCGATTTTCTCGGCGATCTTCTCGCTGCTGTGATGTTTGAGTTCAAACGCCAGACGTCGAAGATTGTTGCCGAACATCAACGTCGCCGCGACGAGGCTATCCGTGAAATCAAAGTCAACGAACGCCGCCTTGAAAAGCTATCCTCCGGTTGGATGGACGGTTTAATCGACGACGCCTTTTTTCGCGAGAAGTCGGCGGCCATTCGGCTAAAGATTGGCGAGCTTTCAGCCATTACCGAAGAAAAGAGCGATTTAACCGCAAACACAATCGCCCGCCTTGAATCACTTGGCCGCATTCTTTTGAACCCGGGCAAAGTGTTTGAACTCATACAAATCGAGCAACAGAAACTATTTATTGAAAAAGTATTCGGTGGTTTCACCGTTTCGCCCGAAAAGCGCTTAAACTATTTGAACTCAAATAGCGCATCTGTTTATAACATACTTATGCGCAAAAATGAGGCGAAGGAAAAGATTGGGGCGAAAGACGGGATTTGAACCCGCGACAACCGGAACCACAATCCGGGGCTCTACCAACTGAGCTACTTTCGCCATGGAAAACGCCGCACAAGATACCAAATGCCGCCAAAGAAAGCAAGCTCCATTCTTATCTTTTTTATTCTTTTTTCAAACGTGCCCACATGAAAACTCAAAATCGTCAAAAAAAATTCGTTTCCTGTTGACGCCGAACCATCAATCCGTAAAATCCTCCCATATTGTGTATTGCAAAAGGAAGTCATTATGCCAGCACTCTTTGGAACCGACGGTATCCGCGGAAAAGCCAATACCTACCCCATCACGCCCGAGCTCGCTCTCCTGGTGGGCAAGGCCGTAGCCAAATATTTCGGCGCAACCGGCCACGGCTCCTGCCGCGCCGTGATCGGCAAAGACACTCGTCTCTCCGGCTATATGCTCGAAAGCGCAATCACTGCCGGTCTCTTGAGCATGGGTATGGATGTGATCGCTGTGGGGCCTATGCCCACGCCCGCCGTCGCCCATCTCACCAAATCGCTCTGCGCGAGCTGCGGCATTATGATCACCGCCAGCCACAACCCCGCCGACGACAATGGCATAAAAATCTTCTCCGCAGATGGTTTCAAGCTCTCCACGGAAGCGACGGAGGCGATCGAAAAGCTCATTCTCAGCGAAGAGCTCTCCAGCTCTCATATCGCCAACAGCATGATCGGCAAAGCCAAACGCATTGAAGATGCCCGGGGGCGTTATATCGAATTCGCCAAAAGCTCGGTGCGCAACCAAAGCCTCAAAGGCCTTAAGATCGTTTTGGATTGCGCGAACGGCGCCGCTTATTCCATCGCGCCGGCCATTTTCCGCGAGCTCGGAGCCGAAGTGATCGATACCGCCGTGAGCCCCAACGGCCTCAACATCAACGAGGCTTGCGGAGCCACCCACACGGATCACATCTCCCGGCTCGTGCGCGAGCACGGCGCCGATGCGGGAATCGCTCTCGACGGCGATGCGGATCGCGTGATCTTCTGTGATGCGAATGGCAATGAGGTCGACGGCGACCGGATCATCGGCATGGTCGCGCTGGATTATAAGAAGGACGGCAAGCTTGCTCACAACACCGTTGTCGCCACTTCGATGAGCAACCTCGGCTTTATCGCCGCCATGCAGCAGGCCGGCATCCACACAAAAATTACCGACGTCGGCGACCATCACGTCATCGAAGCCATGCAGGCGGAAGGCTACAACGTGGGAGGCGAGCAATCGGGGCATATCATTTTCATGGACTATGTGACGACCGGCGACGGTGTGATCACCGCGCTCCACATTCTCTCTCTCATGAAGCGCCGCAACGCGCCGCTCCTTGACCTCGCCAATTTCATGACGCCCTGGCCCCAGCAGCTCATCAACATCAAAGTCAAAGAAAAAATTCCGCTGGCCACGCTCACCGAGCTCCTCCTTGAGCAAGCCGCCTGCGATGCCGCCCTCTGCGGCCGCGGCCGGCAGATCATCCGCTATTCGGGCACCGAAAACAAGCTCCGCATTCTGGTTGAAGCCCAAACCCAGGCCGAGCTGGATCACTGGCTCGAGCGCCTGCGCAAAACCGCCGAGGCGGCTCTTCTCGGAGACCCTTCATGATCACGCTCCAACCCATCACGCACGAAACCCTCGCGCCTCTCGACCCCAACCCGGCCAGCCACCGCATCCTCAACCGCCCCTGGGCGGAGGCTCTTCTTGAACGCCTCGAAACGCTCCCCGGCGAAATCACCTGGCGGATCGATTTCTGGCCTGACGACGCCCTCCTCCACGCCCTCGCCGCGGCTCCCGGCCCCTGGGCCATCCGCGATGCCGACGGCGCGACGCTCGCGTTCCGGGGCAATGTGGCCGATCCCCAAACCTTCGAGGCCCAAGGCACCATCCTCCGCCACCCGTGGGATATCCTCACCGTCAACGAACAGGCGGCGGGCGCTCTCACCGCCGATCACATCGTCGGCGAAGTGGAGCAAGGGGCCAACATCCGCGGGCGCCTCCACCTGGGGCCGGGCAGCGTGATTCTTCCGGGGGTTTTCATCGAGGGCAACGCCGTGATCGGGGCGAACACCCGCATCGGGCCCAACTGCTACATCCGCGGCAACACCGTCATCGGCGACCACTGCCACATCGGCCAGGCGGTTGAAATCAAAAACAGCGTCATCGGCAACCGCGTCAACGCGGGGCACCTGAGCTACCTTGGCGATACGGTCGCCGGCGATCTTGTCAACTTCGGCGCGGGCACCATCACCAGCAACTTCCGGCACGACGGCGGCAACCACCGCTGCGAAATCAACGGCGTTCTTTTCGATACCGGCCGCCGCAAATTCGGCGCCATCATCGGTTCCGGCGTGCACACCGGCATCCACACAGCCATCTATCCGGGCCGCAAACTCTGGCCCGGAACCTGCACGCTCCCCGGCGAAATCGTCCGAAAAGACAAGCATTAGAGCGTATTAAGGAAGCGCTGATTAGAGCATGTTTCGAATGAGATTTCCGGATTTTGCGAAGGTGAATTTTGGTTTTGACAAACGCTTGAGGTGAGCCGTAGCAACGCTACGGCGAGCTGAAAGGGTGAAGTTCAAAAACAAAAAGCACCGAGAAAAAGCGGAAAGATCAATCGAAACATGCTCTAGGATCGAAAAAGTGTGTGTTCTCCGCGTACTCCGCGCCCCCGCGTGAGAATTTAAATTCTGATTGTCGGTCTTTGAATTTAATCAGCGTTTTCTTAAGTTGTAGTTTTCATTTCAGGCTTTGGGCGCGTTCTTCGAGGGCGAGCCAGGTTTCCGCGCAGATTTCATAACGGGCTTCGGCCTGGGCGAGGCGGGCGCCGACCTGGGCGAGGGCGGCGGGATCGCAGGCCGCGGCAGGGTCGCTCATGCGGGCGGTGAGGGCGGCGATCTCGGCTTCGAGGGCGGCGATTTCGAGGGGGAGCTCTTCGAGCTGGCGCTGTTCTTTGTAGCTGAGGCGGGTGGCGTTGTTGTCGCGCCTGGGGGGGGGCGGGGCGGCGGGTTTTCCAGCCTTTTCGGGTTCAACGGTCTCTTTGCGCTGGCGAAGCCAGTCTTCGTAACCGCCGGGATAGGCGTTGACGCGGCCTTCGCCTTCGAGCACCAGCGAGGCGGTGACCACGCGGTCGAGGAAGGTGCGGTCGTGGCTGACGAGGAGGAGGGTGCCGGTGTAGGCGGCAAGCTGTTCTTCGAGGAGCTCGAGGGTCTCGATGTCGAGATCGTTGGTGGGTTCGTCGAGCACGAGGAGGTTGCCGGGGTTGAGGAAAAGGCGGGCGAGGAGGAGGCGGGCGCGTTCGCCGCCGGAGAGGGCCTTTACGGGGGTGCGGGAGCGCTCGGGGGTGAAGAGAAAATCCTGGAGGTAGCCGTAGACGTGTTTTTTGACGCCGCCGACGGTGACTTCGTCTTTCCCTTCTGCGAGGTTTTCCAGCACGGTGAGCTCGGGGTTGAGCGCGGTGCGGAGCTGGTCGAAGAAGGCGGTTTCAACCCGCGCGCCGAGCGCGACGCTGCCGGTCTGGGGCTGGATCTGACCCAGCAGGAGCCTGAGCAGGGTGGTTTTCCCGGAGCCGTTGGGGCCGATGATGCCGATGCGTTCGCCGCGCATGATGCGGGCTGAAAAACCGTTCACGATCGGCTTGGCCGGGTCGTAACCGAAGCGCACGCCTTCCACTTTGACCACCAAATCGCCGGAGGGGCCTTCCGAGGAGAGGGCGAGCTTGCTGACGCCTTGCTGGGTGCGGCGGGCGGCGAATTCGGATCGGAGCTTTCGAAGCGCTTCCACGCGGCCTTCGTTGCGGGTGGTGCGGGCTTTGACGCCGCGCCGGAGCCAGATTTCCTCCTGGCTGAGCTTGCGGGCTTTGCGTTCCCAGTAGACGCTTTCATCGGCGAGGAGCTCTTCTTTGCGGCGGACGAAGGTGGGGTAGTCGCAATCCCAGCCGGCGAGCTGGCCGCGGTCGAGGTCGAAGACGCTTTTGGCGACGTTTTTCAGGAAGGAGCGGTCGTGGGTGATGAAGAGGCAGGCGCATTCGGCTTCGCGGAGCCAGTTTTCGAGCCATTGAATGGAATCGATATCGAGGTGGTTGGTGGGTTCGTCGAGCAGGAGGAGGCCGGGTTCGCCGGCGAGGGCGCAGGCGAGGAGCACGCGGCGGCGGTATCCGCCGGAGAGGGCGTTGAAGGGCATGCAGCCGGGGAGTTCGAGGCGGGTGAGGTAGAGGTCGGCGCCGGGGTGGTGGCGGTCGTCGTCGTGCGGGATGGCGGCTTCGATGATTTCTTCGACGGTTCCGGCGCGGTCTTCGGGGACATCTTGCGGGAGGTAGGTCACTTTGAGGCGCGGCGCGCGAATCACCTCGCCGGAATCGGGCGGCTGAATGCCGGCGATGACCTTGAGCAGGGTCGATTTTCCCTCGCCGTTGCGGCCGGTCACGCAGGCGCGGTCATGGGGTTGAATGCTGAGGCTCACGGCGTCGAGCACGGGGTCGCCGCCGAAGGAAACGGTTACATCGCGGAGGGAGAGAAGGGCCATCGGTGATTCCTTTGATTAGAGCAGGTTTAAATTGAAGCTTCGTGATTTTTGACGAATCCTTGAACGCGAGCCGTAGCAGCGTTGCGGCGACCTGAAAGGATGAAGTGAAAAAGCAAAAGCGGTGAAAAAAGCCGAAGTTTCATTTTAAATATGCTCTAAGAAAGAAGAAGTTCAAGCGCGGTGCGGCGGGGGCCGGGGAGCACATCGAAATGAAACACGAGAAAGATGCCGAGAAAGCGCCTGAGGGCGAATTCGCCGGGAAGCGGCTCGGGGTTGCCGAAAACGTCGAGACCGGGCACGGCGGCGGCTTCGGCGAGGAGCTCGGGGAGCGTGGCGCGGGAAACGAGGTCAAAGAGCGCGGTCATGTCGCGGTGGATGTTGAGCGTGGGAGCGGAGGGGTGGCGCGGGGGGCGGTGCCCGCAGAGGAAGCGCCCCTCGCGGATGGAGAAACGCCGGCGCAGGGCGAGCTCGGCGGGGCATTGGGGGCAATCGGAAAAATCGGGGGAGATGCCCAGCGCGTGGATGAGCTGCGCCTCGAACCAGAGGAGGCAAACGAGGGGGTGGCCGCCGGTTTCGAGGGCGTTGAGCGCGGCGGTGAGCGCGCGGTAAACGCCGGAGGCCTCCTGGAGCGGCATGCTCACGCGCATGGCCAGATCGCAGAGATACCCGGCGGCGGCCATGGCGCGCCAGTTGCCGCGGAGGCCTTCGCGCAGATGAAGGGGTGCGCATTCGCGGATCTGGTGGATGCCGTCGCGCTCACGGGCATAGTAAAGGATTTCGCAGGTGTAGGCGAGGTCGTATTGACCCAGGAAGGCGCTTTTGGGGCGGCACGCGCCCTTCACGGGCGTGGTGATGCGCCCGGCGCCGGGCGTGAGCCACACGACCATGTGCGAGGTTTTGGAAAAGGGCCGGACGGCGAGCGGTATGGCGGTTGTCTTGACGAGTGCGGGTTCCATTTTTTTCTCTGCGTGCCATTCTAACAGAAAAGAAAACCGAATGGAAGGGCTCGCGTGAATTTCGGATTGAAAGCCGAGGGGTCTTTTCGTATGATACGGAGGTATGGCTAAGCAGTTTTTCAGTTTTCTACTGTGCATGTTCTGCCTGCCGGCATGGCCGGCGGATGTGCTTTTGACGGTTGAACCGGATGCGGAATCCATCCTGGTCGACGAACATTTCACCGTCCGCGTGCGTGTGGCGCTGGCTTCGCCGCTTGCGAACGCGCCCGCGTTTCTGCTCCCCTGGCTCCCCATCGGCGACTCCGACGACAAGAGCCCCCTCCCCGTTTCGCTCGGCACGCCTTCCGCGCCGCCCAGCCAGCCGCGCGCCAACTTCGCCGTGGTCTTCAGCGCGCAACAGGTTTCGGGCGGCAGCAGTTTTTCCCAGCAGCGCATCCTCAACGCCGCCCTCCCTGAAACACAGGAAGAAGCCGACGGAAAAAGCTGGAGCGTCTACACCCTTCCGGTCGAGTTTCAGGCGCGGAAAGAAGGCGTCTACACCTTCGGGGCGCCCGCGTTTCAGGCCAAGGTAAAAGATCAATCGGGGCGGATCCATCCGGTCAGCGCGCAGGCCCGGCCGCTCACAATCAAGGTCGTGCCGCCGCCGCTGGAGAACCAGCCGGCCTCGTTCATCGGCGCCATTTGCCCGGATCTCACGCTCGAAGCGGCGCTCGATTCCCACGCGGCACGCGTCGGCGATCCGCTCACGCTCACATTGACCGTGCGCGGAGCCTCACTCTCGCCCGAATCGCTCCAGCCGCCCAGGCTCGGCCGCCAGCCCGGCATCGGCAAAACCTTTCGCGTGTATGACGACAGCGTCTCCGCCGAAACCTTGCCCGACGGCAAACGCTTCACCTACCGCGTGCGCCCGCTGGTCGCCGGCAGCATTGAATTCCCGCCCGTTGAAGCCGCCTTTTTCGATCGCGACACACGCACCTACCAAATCCGAAAAAGCGCGCCGGTTCCCCTCCAGGTTCAGGCGACCACCCAGATTACCGCCGTGGGCGGCGATCCCGAAGGCGCAGCCGAAGCCAAACCCATGCCCGCAGGCATCACCCTCGACCCCGAAGGCGCAACCGCAAACGCGCCGCTCACACCCTCGGCCCGCTTCCTGTGGCTGACCCTCGGCCTGCCGGCCGCCCTCCACGCCGGGCTCTCGACCACCCGCCTCTCGCGCCGCGCCCTGCGCCGCCTCCGCGACCGCCAACGCCGCTGCGGCGCCTGTTCGCAGACGCTCCGCCGCCTCAAAAAAGCCGATGCCCCCGAAGCGCTTCATCACATCCGCATCTGGCTGGGAAACCGCCTCGGCGTGCCCTCCGCCGGGCTCACCCCGCCCGACATCGCCCGCCTCCTCGCCGAGCGCGGCGCCCCGCATGAAGAGCTCTGCGCGGCGGTCGAAGCGCTGGAAGCGCGGCTTTACCAGGCCGGAGCCGATACCGCGCTCCCCCAGGAGACCCGCAAACGCCTGCGCGCGATCCTCCCCGAGATCGACGCCATCCTCGCACAATGGAGGCCCTCATGAGAGGTTTTTATCTTATTCTCCTTGCTTTTTCAGCCCTTTCGCTTCGCGCCGCCGATGACGAAACCCGCCGTTTCCTCTGGTCGCAGGCCAACACCCTCGCCGCCGAAGCGCAAACACCGGCCGAGTTCCGCAAAGCCGCAACCGTCTACCGCCAACTCCTCGCCGACGGCGTCGACAACGCCCCCCTGCTCCTCAACTTCGCCTCCACCCTCGTGATGGCCGGCGAGCCCGCCCCCGCCCTCGCCGCCTTCGCCCGCGCCGAATGCATCGCGGGCATCACCCCCGAATCGGCGGTCGGCATCAGAGCCGCCTACGCCCGCCGGCCGCAAGGCCAGCCCCAAACCCCGCCCTGGCCGCACACCGTGTTTTACCCCCACTTCTTCTTCTCCTGCCTCGCGCGCACCCAGGCCGCCGCACTGGCCTTCGCCCTCGCGCTCCTCTTTCTTTTTCCCAGGCGCCTCACCTCCCGGTTCCAGGCCCTTTTCTTCGCCTGCGCCTGTTTTTGCGGCGCGGTTGCGCTGATCTGCGCCTTTTCCGCCGCCATCAGCCGCTTCGAGACCCGCGATCTGCCGGTGCTTGCAACGGAGGCCGGCCATGTTTAAAGCCCTGTGCCTCGCGTCGCTCCTGTCTTCGGCCTCGCTTCACGCCGCCGTGCGGGAAGCCTCGTGGTCGCTGCTCGAGCCGGATCCCGTTTACCCCGGCCAGCGCATCCAGATTCTCCTCAACCTCGATACCGACGCCAACGAGGAGCTTGGCAACATCACCTTCAACCCCACCCCTTTTGAGAACCAGCCCATCCAGGTCGGGCAAGGCCAGCCGCTCACGCGCCAAAAGCTGAAAGACGCCGACGGCAACACCTATGACCGCCTCCGCATCCTCTTCCCCGCCGAGCCCGCCGCCGCAGGCAAAATCGAGCTGCCCGCCATCACCCTCACCGGCACCCGCACCGTGCTGATGCAGGATGCCATCGGTTTTCCCCTCTCGCGGCGCGAACGGTTCAACGCCGAAATCAAGCCCTTCTCCTTCACCGCCGCGCCCCTCCCCGAAGCCGGAAAACCCACAGGCTTCACCGGTGCCGTGGGGCGCTACGCCTTCACCGGAAAAGCAGACCCTGTGAAGCTCGCGCCCGGATCCGTCGTCACCGTCACCCTCACGCTCGAAGCGCAAAACGGAATTCTGCCCGAAGGGTTCATTCCCCAGCCCGCCCCCGACCCCGCGCTCTTCCGCGCCTACGAAACAAAAACCGTCACCCGCTCTGAAAAAAGAATCGTCACCGAAACCCTCCTCGTCCCTCTTTCCGAAGGCGCCGCCGCCATCGGCTCCAACACCTTTTCCTGGTTCGACCCCTTCGCCCGGCGCTACATGACCGCCCGCGCGGCACTGCCCGCGCTCACCGTGGCCAAACAAACCGAAACCGCGCAGCCCGCCCTCAAAATCATCGACACCTCGCCCGTGAGCGCCCCCCCCGAAGGCGAAGGCCTCGGCCTCAAGGAAAACAGCCTGCTTCGCTTCGGCCCCTCGGAGCGTTCGCCCGTGCTCCACCGGCTCCCCGCCGGCGAACACGTGGCCCCATTGGAGCGAGCCGAAGGCTGGGTACGCGTCGATGCCGCCGGGCGCCGCGGCTGGTTGAAAGATTTTCAGATGGATTCAGGAGGTTTGTGATGCGTTTTGTCTACCCCTTCGCCTTGGCCCTGCTTCTGCTTCTGCCGCCCGCCGCGGTTTTCGCCACCCTCGTTCGCCGGCGCGCCGATCGCCGCCTTGAAAAATGGGGCCACGCCGCCAACCCCGCCGACCGGCGGCGCGCCGCCATTCAAGGCGCGCTCATCCTCGCGGGCATGGCGCTGCTCATTGTGGCGCTGGCCCGGCCTCAATGGGGCAAAAAGGATGAAACCGCGCACATGCGAGGCCGCAACCTGATGATCGCCATCGACGTTTCCCGCTCCATGCTCGCGCGCGACGTGCGCCCCAACCGCCTCGAACGCGCCAAGGCCGACGTCGTCGACCTCATCGCCGATCTCCAGGGCGACCGCGCCGGCCTCATCGCCTTCCGCAAAAAAGGCGTGCTCCTCTGCCCCCTCACCACCGACTACGCCTTCCTCCGCCAAGCGCTCGATTCCCTCGCCGTCACCTCCGCCCCCGCCGGCGAAACCGACCTCGCCGCCGCCCTCAACACCGCCATCGACGCCTTCGACGAGACCGACAGCCGCCACAACGCCGTCATCCTCATTTCCGACGGCGAAGACCTCGCCGGCCACACCCGCGAAGCCGCCGAGCGCGCCGCCCGCCGCGGCATCCCCATCTTCACCGTCGGCATCGGCGACACCGCCGGCGCCAGCATCCCCGAAACCGGCGAGAGAAGCGGCAACATCCGCTATCAGGGTTCCGACGTGAAATCGCGCCTCACCGAAGCCACCCTCTCCGCCATCGCCACCGCCTCCGGCGGCCACTACATCCCCCTTGCCACCGCCGGCACCGCCCACACCACCCTCGGCAACCTCTACCGCCGGCACCTCCGCCAGATCGCCGACCGCGAACAGCAGGAGCGCTTCGAAAACCAGATCCGCGAACGCTACACCCTCTTCCTCATCCCCGGCATCCTCCTCCTTCTCGCCGCCGGCGCCCTCAGCACAGGCCGCCTCGCCACCCGCCGCCGCGCCGCCCTCGCCCTGTGCATCGCCCTCGCCTGCGCCGCCCGCGCCCAGGAAGCGGAAACCGGCGAAGCCCCCCAGGCCGCCCCCCCTCCCGTGCTCAGCGGCCACGCCGGCGCCCGCCAAGCCCAGGATCTCTACCGCGGCGGCACATTCGAAGCCGCCGCCAAAGCCTACACCGAAGCCGCCCTCGGCGCCGACCCCGCCGAAGCCGCCCGCTTCCACTTCAACGCCGCCCTCGCCTGGATCAAAGCCGAAAAGCCCGCCGCCGCCATCGACCTCCTCCGCCCGCTCGCCAACGAAAACGCCGCCGCCGCCACCCTCCTCGGCAAACTCCGCCACGCCGCCGCCGAAGCCGCCGCCGACGACCCCGAAAAACGCCTCGCCGAACGCGAAGGCGCCATCGAAGCCTTCCAAACCGCCGCCCGCCTCAACCCGAAAGACCCCGCCGCACAGCGAAACCTCACCCGATCCCTCGACGGCCTCGAAGCGATCCGCACCGCCGCCCGCGAAGCCCGCGTGATGAAAGAAAACGAAAACACCCCGCCCTCCCAGCTCCTCACCCGCCTCCTCACCGGCCAGCGCGACCTCATCCAAGCCGCCCCCGCCATCTTCACCAACGCCCCCGCCCGGCGCATCGCCCTCGCCGAAGCCGCCGCCGCCGGCCTCGATGCCCGCGCCGACCTCTGGCTCCCCATCCAGAAAACCCTTTTCACCGAGCAGACCCTCACCAACGAACAGCAGCGCGCCGAGCTCCTTCAGCGATCCGCCGTCAACCGAGCCCAGCTCCAGGGCATCGCCCTCGCCCTGCGCGACCTCAACCCCGTGCAAGACGAAATCGAAGCCGCCGAACCCTTCATCTACGCCCTCTGGCGCTCCGCCGCCGAACCGCCCGCCCTCATCGGCGAAGCCATCGCCGTGCAGACCAACGCCCTCGCCAAAACCACCCCCTACACACCCGCCCGCCCCGACCTGCCCGAAGTGCTCGCCCTCACCCGGCAATTCCGCGCCGCATTCCCCGAATGGGCCGACCAGGTCATCCGCCAGCGCCAGGCCGACACCAACGCCGTGCCCTTCACCGTCGAAGACAAAGCCAAAATCGAAACCCTCGCCAAGGAAACCGAAACCCTCGCCCAGCCCCCCCACCCCCTCGAAAGCCAGCGCCGCGCCATGGCGCTCCTCCAAGAAATCCAAAGCCTCCTGCCCAAAGACAAATCGCCCCCCCCCCAATCCGACCAGAAACAACAGCAGCAAAACCAGCCACAGGATCAGCAGCAGCAACAGCAACAGCAGCAGGAGCAGGAGCAAAAACAGGAACACGAACAGCAACCCGAAAAGCAAGAATCCCCGCGCGATGTGAAAGAACTCCTCCGCCGCGCCCTCGACCGTGAACGCGAACACGAAGAAAAGAAAAACAAAAACGCCGTAAACCTCCCCATCCGCCCCGATGAACGCGACTGGTAGGCAACCCCGGCAAAAAACGCGCCGCCCTTGCCAGGCGCGATCGCGCAGACGCTTTTCATCCACCCGCTTCGAATGTTTCAAAACGAAAGGTTCCAAATTATGGTTATCCGCACCGCCCTCTGCCTCACAGCCCTGATCTCCACAGCGTTCGCCGCCCCGCGCCCCACCGCCGAACAGCTCGCCGCCGACGCCCGGGCGCTCGAACCGCTTTTCTCCGGCGCCCCCTTCAGCGTGGCGCCCCGCTGGCAGGATCGCGGCGCCTGGTCGACCGCCGCAAAAAACGGAAAGACCGACACCGCCTCCATCATCCGCCGGGCCGAAAATCTGCTCGAAAAAGCCCTCCCACCCTGGCCCGAAGAAGCCTATTACGACTTCACCACCAACGGCAACCGCGACCGTTACCAGAACCTCAACACCGCCCGCCACCGCCATGCCGATTCCCTCATCCAGGCCGAGCTCCTCGAAGGCAAAGGCCGCTTCATCCCCGCCATCGCCCGCGCGCTCGAAGCCTTCTGCGCCGACGCCACCTGGGTCCTGCCCGCTCACGACGGCAACCTCGCCAATGTAAAGCAGCAATCCATCACCATCGACCTCGCCTCCTCCGCCTTCGGCTGGCGCCTCGCCACCGTGGCCGCGCAGTTTGGCGCCGCGCTCCCAGCCGGCACCCGCGAGAAGGTCATCGCCGCCGTCCGCGCCCGCGTGGTCAATCCCTACCTCGCCATGCTCGACAAACACCACTTCAACAACTGGTGGGTCCTCAACAACGCCAACTGGAACGCCGTCTGCCACGCCGGCGTGGTCGGCGCCACCCTCGCCCTGCCCGGCGTGACCGCCGCCGAAAAATCACGCGTGGTCGCCTCCGCCCGCGCCCACGTCCGCATCTTCCTCAGCGGTTTCGACGCCGACGGCTGGTGCGGCGAAGGCGTCGCCTACTGGAACTACGGCTTCGGCAACTTCGTCAACCTCGCCGAAACCGTCCGGGCAGCCACCGGCGGAAAAGAAGACTGGCTCCTCTGGCCCGAAGCCCGCCTCCCCGCCCGTTCCGCCCCCTCCTGCCTGATTCAGGGGCAAATCTACCCCGCCTTCGCCGACTGCTCCGCCGACGTCAAGGCCGACGCAGACCTCATCGCCTGGCTCAACGCCCGCCTCGGCTGGCAGCTCAAAAACACCCCCCTCCCCTGGCCTAAAAACCCCGCCGCCTTCCCCGAAGGCGCCCTGCTGCGCCCCGACCGCATCCCCGCCGCCGTCAAAGCCGACCCGCTCGCCATCGACAGCGCCCGCAGCTGGTTCCCCGATGCCGAAGTCCTCATCGAGCGCGGCAAAGGCCTTTCAGCCGCCATCAAAGGCGGCCACAACGGCGTTCCCCACAATCACAACGACGCCGGCTCCTATATGATCGTTCAAGGCGGCATACCCGTGCTCACCGATGCCGGCGGCGAAACCTACACCGCCCGCACCTTCAGCGCCCGCCGCTACGAAAGCGACCTGCTCAACTCCTACGGCCACCCCGTGCCCTACCCCGCAAAAACCCTCCAGAAACCCGGCGCCAAACACGCCGCCAAAATCATCAAAACCGATTTCACCCGCGCATCCGACCTTCTCCTCCTCGACCTCGCCCCCGCCTACGGCTCCGAGCGCATCGAAACCCTCACCCGAGCCTTCACCTGGGACAGCGCCCGACCCAAAGTCGTCATTGAAGACGCCTTCGCCTTCACCGGCGCCCCCGATTCCTTCGAAACCGCCCTCATCACCTTCGGTTCTGCCGAGCTCGCCTCGCCCGACACCCTCAGCGTGACCTGGCGCGGCCAGACCCTCACCGTGAAAATCGAAGCCTCCGCCCCCTGGGCCTTCACCCAAAGCGACCTCGCCTCAACCCCGACGGGGCACGCCAAAGGCCCCGTTCACCGCCTCGCCCTCACCCTGAAAGAACCCGCCCGAAAAGGATGGATCCGCATGACGATCGAAGGGAGCCCGCAATGACCGAACGTGAAAAAATGATCGCCGGCCTCCCCTACCGCCCCGCCGACGCCCAGCTCGCCGCCGCCCGCCTCAACGCCCGAATCCTCGTCAGGCAGTTTAACGACGCCGCCCCCGAAGACGCCGCCTCCCGATCCGCGATCCTCCGCCGCCTTTTCGGAGCCCTCGGAGAAGAATCGCTCATCGAACCCTCCTTCCGGTGCGACTACGGCTTCAACATTTTCACCGGCAGCCGCTTCTACGCCAACTTCGATTGCGTGTTCCTCGACATCTGCCCCATCCGCATCGGCGACAACGTGATGCTCGCCCCCGGCGTTCACATCTACACCGCCCACCACCCCCTCGACCCCGCCGGGCGCAACTCCGGAATCGAGCTGGGCACCCCCGTCAGCATCGGCAGCAACGTCTGGATCGGCGGCGGCGCCATCATCAACCCCGGCGTGATCATCGGCGACAACTGCGTCGTCGGCGCCGGTTCGGTCGTCACCCGCGCCATCCCCGCCAACAGCGTAGCCGTCGGCAACCCCTGCCGCGTGATCAAAACGCTTTCCCTTTAAAAACAAAAAAGACCGGGAAAAATCCCAGTCCTTTTTATGATCCTGTTCAGAACCTGATTAGAGCATGTTTCGAATGAGATTTCCGGATTTTGCGAAGGTGATTTTTGGTTTTGACAAACGCTTGAGGTGAGCCGTAGCAACGCTACGGCGATCTGAGAGTGTGAAGTTCAAAAACAAAAAGCACCGAGAAAAAGCGGAAAGATCATTCGAAATATGCTCCAGAGCGGGTTAAGTTTGAAACTTCTCAATTTTTCGAAAAGAGAAGTTTCATTCTTAATATGCTCTAGCCAGCGATAATGGCTTCGGTGGGGCACACGCCGGCGCACGCGCCGCAATCCACGCATTTGTCGGGATCGATCGTGTAGGTGGGGGCGCCTTCGGAAATTGCTTCGACCGGGCATTCGCCGACGCAGGAACCGCAGGCAACGCATTTGTCAGTGATTTTGTAGGCCATTTTGTTTCTCCTTTGTAGTGCGTTCATCTCGTGAACAACGCCCGCATGATAGAGCATTATTCAGGAATTGTAAAGGCGCAATTTTCATCCGCGCATTGCCAGAACGCCCTTCCCGTGGTATAATCCGCCACTATTATGAAATGGATCATTTACAATTTTTTCTTTTCCATCGCCTATGTGCTGATGATGCCGAAATTTCTTTTCCGCATGATCCGGCGCGGCGGCTACGCCAACCGTTTTAACGACCGCTTCGGGTGCTACCCCCCGGAAATCACCGCGGCGCTGGCCGCCGGGCCGCCCCGGATCTGGATTCACGCCGTGAGCGTGGGCGAGGTGTTTGTGGCGCATCAGATGATGGCGGCCTTGCGCGAACGCGATCCCGCGCTTCGCTTCGTGATGAGCACCACCAGCTCCACCGGCTGGGTTCAGGCGCAAAAAGGGCTCGCGCAAGGCGATGTGCTCATCCATAACCCGATCGACTATCCCGGTTGCGTGAAACGCGCGCTGCGCGCCATCCGCCCGAAGGCCTTCATCGTCACGGAAACCGAGCTCTGGCCCAACCTGATCCGGCACTGTAAAAAAGCCAAGCTGCCCATTTTCCTGATCAACGCCCGCATCTCCGACCGCTCCGCGCCGGGTTACCGCCGGCTCAAACGGTGGTTCGGCCCCGTGCTCAACATGTTCACCGAAATCTTCGCGCAATCGGAACAGGATTGCCGCCGCCTCCTCGACGCAGGCTGCGACGCTTCGCGCATCCGCGTGACGGGCAGCATGAAATTCGATACCGCCCGGCGCAACCCCGCCAAAGAACAGGAGCTCGAAGCCTACCTCGCCGCCATCGGCTTTCCGCCGCCCGGAGAGCGCGTCGTCCTCCTCGGCGGCTCAACCTGGCCGGGGGAAGACGCCGCGCTCGTCTCCATCTACCGCGCGCTCAAACCCCTCGCGCCGCAGCTCCGCCTCATCATCGCGCCCCGCCACTTTGAAAAGGCCGATGCCGTGGAAGCCGCCATCCGCAAAGCGGGTTTCGGCTGCATCCGAAAATCGAAAAACCAAACCGACCCCGATCCCTCCGCCGTGCTCCTGGCCGACACGACCGGCGAACTGATGGGATTCTACGGCCTGGCCGACATCACCTTCGTCGGAAAAAGCCTCTTCGAACACGGCGCGCAAAACATGATCGAGCCCTGCCTGTGCGGCAACGCCACCGTGCTCGGTCCCCACTCCGAAAACTTCCGATCCGTGACGGCCGACCTCCTCGCCGCCGACGCATTGAAACAAGTGCCCGACGCTCAGGCCCTTGAAGCGACAATCCGCCGCTGGCTGCTTGACCCTCAGGCGCGCAAGGCCTGCGGCGAACGGGCAAAAGCCGCGGTCGAGCGCCGCCGAGGCGCCACCTCCGGCATCGCCGACGCCATCCTCAAGACTGCGGAAACCGCGCACTGAAAAGCTCAATGGCATAAAAATAAAAATTTCATATTGACTTTTCACCGCATACCCTTATACTTCCGCCACATTTTCAGCTCAACCCAGAGAAAGTGAAGGAAAATATGAGCACCAAGAAAGCCACAAAAGCTACCGCCGACGCGAAGGCAACGCCTTGCGACTGCGAAGAAGTGAAGACAGCGAAGAAGCCTTCCGCCAAGAAGGCCGCCACTCCCGCTGCGAAGACCTCCCGGGTCACCTTTTCGGTGAGCGCCGAGCCCGGAAGCAAGGTTTTCCTTGCCGGTTCGTTCAACAACTGGGATCCCCTCGCCAAAGAACTGCTCGACAAGAAAGACGCCGGCGTTTTCAGCGGCGTCCTGATGCTCCCCAAGGGCCAGCACGAATACAAATTCGTGATCAACGGCACCTGGTGCGCCGATCCCGAATGCCCCGATTGGGTTCAAAACAGCATGGGCACGCTCAACAGCGTCAAAATCGTTGATTAATTTCCGTTTCTGCTGTTTAATAGAGGGGTCTGAAGCCAAAAGGCGGCAGACCCTTTTTTCGTTATGAAAACACTCGGCGTCACCCTCGGAGATTGCGCGGGCATAGGTCCCGAAATCATCCTTAAAGCGCTTGCGCTCATCCAAAAAGAAGCGGGCGATACCCGTTTTGTCCTTTACGGCAGCCGGGCCGTGCTTGAAGCCGTGGCCGCGCGCCTCGCGCTTTCCCTGCCCCAGATCGCCTTCGCCCCCCTCCCCGACCCCTTCGCCGGTACCCTGCCCGAGCCCGGGCGCGCGCAGGCCGCCTGCGGCGAGTGGGCCTGGCGCTGGGTGCGCGAGGCGGCCTTCGATGCGCTCGCGGGCAAGGTCGACGCCATCGTCACGGCGCCTCTCAACAAAGCCGCCATGCACCTCGCCGGCCACACCGAGCCCGGTCATACCGAAATTCTCGCCGCATGCGCCTTTGAAGCGACCGGCATCCGCGAAGAACCCTGCATGGCCTTCTGGTCGCCGGGATTGATCCTGAGCCTCGCCACCATCCACCTTCCGCTGGCGGCCGTTCCCGGCGCGCTCACCGTGCCGGGGCTCACGCGGATCATCGCGCTGACCGATGCCTTCGCGCGGCGGATGGCGCCCCGAAAAACGCCCCGTACCGGCGTGCTCGCCCTCAACCCCCACGCCGGCGAAGGCGGCCTTTTCGGCCACGAGGAGGCGAGCCTCATCCTCCCGGCGATTGAAGCCGCCCGCACACACGCCGCCGGTTCCATCGAAGGCCCGCTCGTGGCCGATACCGCCTTCACCTGGCTCGGGCACGCACCCGCGCGGGCGCCGTTCGATGCCTATGTGGCGATGTACCACGATCAGGGGCTGATTCCCTTTAAAGCGCTGGCCTTCGATTCGGGCGTCAACGTGACGCTCGGCCTGCCGCTCGTCCGCACCTCGCCCGATCACGGCACCGCCTTCGACATCGCCTGGAAGGGAACCGCCTCGCCGGGCAGCATGGCCGACGCCATCCGCTGCGCGCTGCGCCTTCTGGAGCCGCCCCATGTATAAACGCGACCGGATCACGCTGACCACAACGCTGACCGGCCTCACGCTCCTCTTTGCGGTCTATCTGGCGGCTGCGTTTTTCGGTTGGCTTCCCGAGCGTTTCCGCGCCGGGATCGCCGCGGCCCTGAGCGGCGGGAAAGGCGCCGTGAGCGGATCCGGCTTGGCCGATCCCGATTCGGAGCTGGGCATTCCCATCGGCGATTTCCGCTACCGCTTCACCGACACGGGCTTCGCCACGGTCACCATGCCGCGCGAGCTGAATATGGAGAAGGAAACGCTGGAGATTCCCGAGCGCGTGACCTGGCAGGGGCGCACTTACCGCGTGGCGGGGCTCCTGCCTTACGCCTTCCTCCACCAGCCCGCGCTCAAAACGCTGGTTCTTCCCAGCGGAATCACCGAAACGATTCTCGTGCTGTGCGACCCGGGCAAAACGCAGCTCGAAGCCATTCATGTGTCGCCGGAAAACATCAGGCTGCGCTCGGTCGACGGCGTGGTGTTCGACCGCGCCGTGACGAAGCTGCTCATCTATCCGCCCGGCCGGGCTCAAACAGCCTATACGCTTCCCCAAGGCGTGGCGGCCATCGCGCCGCACGCCTTTCAAACGCAGCGCCATCCGGTGGAGCTGTTCTTCGCCGACGGTTCACCCGCGGGTCAGGCGTCGTCCTGGGAAAACACGCGGCCAAGCCCTCTGTAATCGCGGTTCTGAGGGTCGTCGCGCCGGGCAAAAAAGGCCAGACCGCGCAGCCAAAGCGCAAACACCGCCACAGCCGCGATCGACAGAAGCGCAATGAACGGCGGCGGCTGGCATTCCAGCACCATCCCCGGCCATGCGCAAATGCGTTCCGCGAGCCAGGCCAGCCATTCGAGCAACCCCGCGCCCAGCCGGTTGAGCGCCATGCTTGCCGCAGGCGCGATGAATCCCGCCCCGGCGCTGACGCAGCACAGCCACACCACAACAAGCGCCGTGGCCGGAGCAAGCAGGTTGAGGAACAGCCCGGCCACGGAAATCTTACCGAAGTAATACACGGAAAGCGGTGCGGAGCTGATCCACGCCGCCAGCGTCAGCGAGAGAAGCCCCAGCGCCGCGCGCTTCAGCCGCACGCGGAAAGGCGTGGCGCCGCGCTGGGCGAGGGCGTGGGTCATGTCTTCAAAATTGTGCAGCACGCCGAACCGCTGAAAGAGAAAATAGTTGAAGGGCGGCACAAGCAAAAGCAGCCCGGCGATCACGCTGAAGGAAAGTTGCGCGCTCACGCTGAACACCCATGCCGGTTCCAAAAAGAGCACCGTTATAACCGTGATGAAAAAGGCCGAAGCCGAATCCGCGCGGCGGAGAAAAAGCGGCGCCGCAAAGCAAATCGCGGCCATCAGGCAGGCGCGGGCGGCACTGGGCGGAACGCCGGTGATCACAAGGTAAGCGGCCAGAACCGGGAAAAGAATCACCCAGCGGAAGCGCATCGAACAGTGCGCCGCGCGCAACAGCACAAGGAAAAGCCCCGCCACGATCCCCACATGAAGCCCCGAAATGGCGAAAATGTGAATGATGCCGCCGCTGCCCAGCATCTGGCGCAGGTCATAGGGCAAGGGCTGGCGGTTGCCCAGCGTGATGGTGTGAAGGAGGCCGGCCTTTTTGTCATCGATTCCCAGGGCAAGGTTCCGGGCGAGGCGCGCGCGAAAGCGGCCAAGACGGTATCCCGCCGACCGGGTATCGGCGGGAAAAACACATTCCGCCTGCGAGGATACCGTGCTGAAGGTGATCCGGTCATATTCCCACTGAAGCCAGCGGCCTGTGAGCCGCCAGGTTTCACCGGGTTGGGGCATGCGCCGGGAAAAATCGTTTTTGCGGCAATGGAAGGCCACGCGCAGGGTGGTGTTTTCAGCGGTGAAACCGTCGGAAAAGGCAAACGCACCGGTGGCGAAGCGGCAGGAAGGCGATCGGTTTTTCGGGCGGCTCACGCGCACGGTATCGGGAACCTTCACGGTCAGCGTGAACGTTTCGCCGCGCGCCGCGTTGATGCGCGCGCAGGTTTCGCGGTACTGCACGCCGGCGCGCCCCGCCCAGCCGGCCGCCAGGCAAAAGAAGGCAAGCATCAGCGTGAAACTGCGCCGCCGCCCGTTCGATGTGAAAACAAGCTGCGCGAACCAGCACACCGTGGCAAGGGCGAGAAAAAAGAGCGGCGCGGCGCTTGCGTAACCCGCGGCGGTTCCCAGCGCGAAGGCAATCCCCCACCCGGCCACGGGCCGGTTCACGGGCATACCGGCCCAAAGGGTTTCGGAAAAACCGGGCCGGACGATGCTGTCGCTCATGAACAGAGGCGGGCGGTAAGATCGTAGCCGGAAACGCCGGTGATCTCCACCTCGACCCGGTCGCCGGTCTTGAGTGAAGCGGGCGCTTTCTTCAGCAGGGTTTCGCCGTCGACCTCCGGCGCCTGATGCTCAAGGCGCAGATGCGCGGTGCCGCCGGCATCGACGCCAAGCACCAGCGCGCGGCCGCGGTGTCCCACGCGGGCCTTGTTTTTATCGCGGGCGATTTTCTTCTGAAGCTTCATCAGGCGATCCAGGCGGTCGAGCGCCACATCCTCGGCGGGCAAATCGGGCAAATCGGCGCCGACAGTGCCCTCCTCGGGCGAATAGGCGAAGGCGCCAAGATGGTCAAACGCGGCGGCTTCCACATAGTCGAGCAAAGAGGCGAAATGCGCCTCGGTTTCGCCGGGAAAGCCCACAAGGCAGGTCGTGCGCAAGGTGATGCCGGGAACAGCTTCGCGGAGGCGCCGGGGCAGGTCGGGGATCACCTTGAGGGTATCGGCTCGGCGCATGGCGCGCAGCATGGCGGGATGGGCGTGTTGAATGGGCAGGTCAAGATAACGCTCCACGTGGCGGCTTTCGCGCATTGCGGCGAGGAGGTCGCCGGTCACGCGGGAGGGGTAGCCGTAGAGCAGGCGCAGGCGGAAATCGCCATCGAGCGCATCGAGCTCACGCAACAGCGCGGCGAGGGTGGGATGCCCTTTTTTTTCGGAACCGTAGCTGGTCACATCCTGGGCGATGAGGTTGATTTCACGCGTGCCGGTGGCGATGAGGCTGCGCGCTTCGGCCACGATATCGGCCACGGCGCGGGAACGGTACCGGCCCCGGAAGGAAGGAATCGAGCAAAAGGCGCACACATGGCCGCACCCCTCGGCGATTTTGAGATACCCGAAGGCCGGGCCGGTGAAGCGCAGCGGGCTCAACGGGTTGAAGGTGCGCACGGGCAACCCTTCTTTCACGCGAACGGCGCCGACGGTCTTCCTTTTCAACGCCTGGCGGATCACCTCGCCGATCGCGTCGAGCTCATCGACCCCGAGAAAGGCATCGACTTCGGGAAAGGCTTCCGCAAGGCGTTCGCGGTAGCGCTGGGGCATGCACCCGGCGACGACGACGGCTTTACAACCGCCCTCGCCTTTGTGGGCGCAGGCGGAAAGGATGTTTTCAGCGGCTTCTTCGCGGGCGGAATCGATGAAGGCGCAGGTGTTCACGAGAATCACGTCGGCCGTGTCGGGCGAAGGGGCGAGCGTGAACTTTTCGGCGAGGAGCACGCCGGCCATGATCTGGCTGTCGACCAGGTTTTTGGAGCAGCCCAGAGAGATAAAACCGATAGAGGGCATAAGTGTGAAAGGTGGGGTGAACGGTGGAAAGAAAAAGAGGGGCAAGCCCCTCTTCACAGGCCCAGGTCTTCGTTGATCACCAGCACGGTGATGTCGGAATATCCCGGTTGACGGTCAAGCACGGTGGTGATGCGGCAAATGCGCTGGGGCGAATCGCAATTCACGCAGAACCCGGTTTCGGCGCAAGGGGTTTTGCGTTCGAGCCGGTAGGCGTTGGGCGGAGCGGCTTCGGCTCCGATGCGGGCAAGCGCTTCCTGCACCCCGCCCTCCACAAGCTTGTTGCGCCCGGCGACGACGATGCAGCGCCTGGGTCCGAAAAACATCGCGGCCACGCGGTTGCCGTTGCCGTCGATATTCACCAGGCGGCCATCGACCGTGAGGGCGTTGGTGCCGCTGAGGAAGAGGTCGCAGGTGAGCTGACCGCGCATGACGGCGAGGCGTTCTTCGAGGGAGAGCCCGGGGATGCCGTGATCCAGCAGCGTTTTGCCGGGCAGATCCTGCTTGAGATTCATGAGCGCCACGGTGAGGGAACCGCCGAACCCGATGGAATCGGCTCCGGCGGCAGCTTCGAGGATGAGGGCGCGGGCCTCGCCGAGCGTGGCGCAAAACGCCGCCGAGAAGCCGCGTTTTTTCAGGTTTTCAACGGTTTTGCGGCACTTCTTCTCGAAGAGCCAGTCGCTGATGGCTTTCACTTTTTCAGGTTTCATGGCGCCTCAATTGTAGCCGTTGGGGTTCTGGGATTGCCAGCGCCAGGCATCGGCGCACATGTCGTCGAGCGTGTGAGTGGCCTGCCAGCCGAGGAGCTCCCTGGCGTAGGAAGGGTCGGCGTAGCATTCGGCGGCGTCGCCGGCGCGGCGGGGAACGATTTCATAAGGCAATGTGCGGCCGCAGGCCTTTTCGAAGGCGTGAAGCATATCGAGCACGCTGTAACCGGAGCCGGTGCCGAGGTTGACGGCGAACACTTTTCCCGGGTTCTCGGCGATTTTCTCAAGCGCGGCAAGATGGCCGCGCGCCAGGTCGACGACGTGGATGTAGTCGCGCACGCCGGTACCGTCTTTCGTGGGGTAATCGCCGCCAAACACGCGAAGCTTTTCGAGCTTGCCCACGGCGACCTGCGAGATGTAAGGCAGGAGGTTGTTGGGAATGCCGTTGGGATCTTCGCCGATACGGCCCGATTTGTGGGCGCCCACGGGGTTGAAGTAGCGCAGGAGAACCACGCCGAGGTCTTTTTCGGCAACGGCGACATCGCGCAGCACATCTTCCAGGAAGAGCTTGGTGCGGCCGTAGGGATTGATCGCGAAAAGGGGGCTGTCTTCGGTCAGAGGCACTTTTTCAGGAATGCCGTAGACGGTGGCGGAGGAGCTGAACACGATGTTGCGGCAGCCGTATTTGCGCATGAGGTCAAGCAGGATAAAGGTGCCGGTCATGTTGTTGTGGTAATAATAAAGCGGCTTTTGGACCGATTCGCCCACAGCCTTGAGGCCGGCGAAGTGAATCACGGCATCGTAAGAAGCGGCGGTGAAAACCTTTTCGAGAGCTTCGGCATCAAGGAGGTCGGCTTTGAAGAAACGCGCCTTTTTACCGGTGAGGGCGGCCACGCGCCTGAGAGATTCCTCTTTGCTGTTGACGAGGTTGTCGACAACGGTGACCTGATGGCCCGCCTCGAGGAGCTCGAGCACGGTGTGGCTTCCAATGTAACCGGCGCCGCCGGTGACGAGAATATGCATGGTTTCTTTCCTTTCTTCCGGTTGCTGAACACCCGGGATTACTTAACGTTCATGGAGCTGCACCCCGCCGGCAGCGGTTTGGCGCGCAGGGGCTCGTTCCGGTAAAAGAGTTTGAGATCCACGAGAAGGGTCTCCCAATCGGGGTAGCGGTAGGCGCGATCCTTGGCGAGCATGCGGTTGAGCATCACGGAGATCGCGTAGGGCACGTCGGGCACGAGCAGGCGGATATCGCGGGCGAAAAAGGGCTCGATGTGGGCGCGGACCATGTCGTCGTCGGTCTTGCCTTCGAAAAGCATGGAGCCGGCGAGCATGTGGTAGACGGTGGCGCCGAGGGAGTAGATGTCGGACCGGCAATCGAGGTCGGGCAGGTCGTAGATCTGGTCGGGCGACATATAGGCGGGGGTTCCCATGATCTCATCGCACGCGGGGTCGTGGCTGCGGGCGGCGAAAATAGAACGCGAAAGGCCCAGATCAGTCACTTTGATGGTGCCGTCGGCATCGGCCATGATATTGTCGGGCTTGATGTCGCAATGGACAACGGCGAACTTTTTCCAGGCATAGTTGAGCGCGTTGGCGACCGATTCAAGAATGATGATCCCGTCGGCGATATCGACCGGGCCTTTTCGGTGCATGTATTCGCCCATGGTGTAGCCGTTGATGAGCTCCATCACGAAGTAGTAAAGGCCGTCCACGGCGTTGGCGTCGTACACGCGTACAATGCCGGGGTGCTGAAAGCGGCCGCAGGCTTTGGCTTCCTGAATGAAACGGTTGATGTCTTCCTTCGTCTGGGAAAAATCGGCGGAGAGGATTTTCACGGCGACCATGCGGTCGAGCGAAACCTGGCAGGCCTTCCACACCGTGGCCATGCCGCCCTTTCCGATGGGTGAAACGAGCTCAAGGTTGGGTAATCTGGGCGTTGCGGCTTGTGAAAGCGTATGGGCGCTCATTTTACAAGCCTGCCTTCCCCCGCGCATTGCGCGCACAGCGCCTGCCGGTCGCCTTCGCACTTCGCGCACACACCGCCGGCGCGGTCGGCGCCGGTGCCCCGGCACGTGGAGCAATCGCTCAAACCGGCGCCCTTACAGCGCGAACAAATCCGCGCGAGGCCGCTCCCCGAACACGTCTTGCAGGTGATTCGACCGGTTTCGCGGCATTTGCCGCAAGGCAAAACGGATTTTCCGTCGCAAACGGGGCACGTCTCTTCCTCAATGACCGTGCGGTTGTACTTGATTGTTTTCTTTTCCACTTTGCCTTCGCTGCAACTGCGGTTCGTGCACCGGATCGAGCCCATGCCGCGACAGGAGGCGCAATCGGAAAAGGCAAGACCGGCGCACACCTCGCAGGGCATTTCAAAGGCTTGAAGAAAACGGGCCCGTTCGGTGGCTTTCAGCCCCTTTTCAATGGATTCGGAAAGGTAACCGCGCCCCGCGCGCCGAAAGCCCTGCTGGCGCATGGCATCATCGAAAAGGCGCCGGCCCAGGGTCTTGCGCAGGCGCTGCTCCTCGGCGGTGAAAGGGCGCGCCAGGCGGCCCTTGCCGTTGCAGACCGGGCAGGCAAGGCCGGATACCGGTGAACGGGGCTCCACGGCGATGCCGCCATATTGCTTGAATGTGACCGAGCGTTTGCCGGAGCCTCCGCAGGCGGCACACGGGGGTTCACCGCTCTGCATGGCGGCTTCGGCCTGTTTTTCAAAGCCGATCAGCACCGTGCGCCGGCTTTCGGGATCGGGCGCGCCGGGGAGAAGCGCCATGGCGCGGGCATTCTGAATGAAATACCAGGCTTCCGCGGGCTGAGAGGCGAGCAGGTCGCGCCCCTTTTCGGTCATTTCGCGCTGAATGGAATCGACCGTGGGGTCGAAGGCGGCAGGCGCGGGCGCCGCGACGGGTTCCGCAACCGGCTTCGGCGCGGCGGTGACCACGCGGCCGGCGGCGGGCATGCGGGCTTTGCACGCCGGGCAAACCAGCGCCGATTCAGCCGCCTCGCGGCCGCAATCCGGGCACAGATTCAGAAAATCATCGGCCCAAACGGAAACGAGCATCGAAAGGGCGATGCCGATGGCGGTAAAGAGGCGTCTCATGGTTCCTCCGTGTAAAAACCGAGCTTGCGGTATTCATCGAGTTTGCGGTAAAGCGTGCGGCGGCTGATGCCGAGCAATTGGGCGGCTTTACTTTTATTGTCCTTGTTTTCGCGGAGCACGTCAAGGATTCTCGTGCGCTCGATTTCATCGAGGGATACAGGCATAGACACCGGAGCGGGAGGCGGGAAGACCGCCGCCGGCGCGCTTGCTGAAGCAAGCAGGATCGGCTGAGCGTTGAGGCGAATGCCTTCGGGCACATCGTCGGCAGTCAGCGTGGCGCCGCGGGTGAGCACGATCATCTTTTCAATCGTGTTGCGCAATTCGCGGACGTTGCCCGGCCAGGAGTAGCTTTGGAGAATCGAAAGAGCATCGGGCGTGATGCCGTCGATCGGCTTGCCGTTTTGCCCGGCAAACTCCCGGATAAAGCGATCGCAGAGCAGCGGCAGATCGCCCTTTCGCTCGGCGAGCGGCGGCAGAATGAGGTCGACCACGTTGAGGCGGAAGTAGAGATCTTCGCGGAATTTGCCCTCGCGCACATAAGCGGCGAGGTCCCGGTTCGTGGCCGCGATGAGGCGGATATCCACATGGATCGGCTTGCTGCCCCCGACCCGCTCAATCACGCGTGTTTCGAGCGCGCGCAGGAGCTTGACCTGAGTGGCCAGATCGATCTCGGAGATTTCATCGAGAAAAAGCGTGCCGCCGCTGGCCAGCTCGAAGCGCCCTTTGCGCTCACTGACCGCGCCCGTGAAGGCACCCTTTTCATGGCCGAAGAGTTCGCTTTCCAGCAGCGTGGATGAAAGCGCCGCGCAGTGCACCGCCACAAACGGCCCGGTTGCGCGGGGGCTGAGCTGGTGAATGGCCTGGGCCACCAGCTCCTTGCCGGTGCCGCTGGGGCCCTGAATAAGCACCGTGGCCTGCGTGGGCGCGGCCTGGCGGATGATATCGAACACTTTTTTCATGGCATCCGAAGTGCCGATGATGTTTTCCATGCCGAACTTGGAATCGAGCCGCGCTTTGAGCGTTTGGTTCTGGCGCTCCACTTCGCGGTGCCGCAGGGCGCGCGACACAATCAAATCGAGGTGGTCGAGGTTGATGGGCTTCATCAGAAAATCGTAGGCGCCTTCCTTCATGGCCGCCACGGCGGTCTCCACGGAACCGTAGGCGGTGAGGAGGATCACGGGAAGCGCGGGATAAAGGCGCACAACCTCTTTAAGCAAAGAAAGACCATCACGCCCCGGCATGCGCAAATCGGTGAGCATCACGTCGACATGATTCTCGGCGAGCAGCCTCAGAGCCGATTCCGTGTCTTCTCCCGGGAGCACCTGATAATGGGCCCTCAGCGCACGGGCGATACCGTCGCGCGTATTCTTGTCATCGTCAACGACCAGCAGCGTGGCTTTACTCATGAGCCTCCTCCCCCGGGTTGGCAAGCAGGCGCACCCGGCGCTCGGCGCGCGGCAGGCGCACCGTCACGCACGTACCCTCGCCGGGCCGGCTCGCGGCCTCGACCACACCGCCATGCTCCTGCACAATGCGCTGAACAATCATCAGCCCCAGCCCCGTACCCTTCGCTTTCGAGGTGTGATAGGGCTCGAAAATGCGCCCCAGGCGCCCGGCGGCAATACCTTCACCGTTATCGAGAAAAGAAAAGGCCACCCAAGCGTCGTCAGCCGTAATGGATACGCCGATGCGGCCACCGTCGCGCACGGCTTCCATTGCGTTTTTGAGAATATTGAAAAAAACCTGCTCCATCTGCTGCGCGTCGAAACAGACGGCGGGAAGCTCGCCGGGCATGTCCACGGAGATCGCGATGTCGCGGTTTTGAAGATCGGGCTGCAACACCCGCAGCGTGGTTTTGAGCACATCCGCCAAATCACCGGGCTTGAGATCCGGGCACGTGGGGCGGATGGCCTGAAGAAAACGCCGGATAATCGCATCAAGCCGCGTGACCTCCGCATGAGACACCTCCGCCAGCTCCGCAAGCGCGGCTCGGGTTTCATCATCCGGCACCTGGCCGATTTCGCGCTGAAGCAGCTGCAGGTGAATCGTCAGCGCATTGAGCGGATTGCCGATTTCGTGCGCCACCCCCGCCGCAAGCATTTTCACGGCGTCGAGCCGTTCGCTTTCGATCGTGGATTCCTCGCGGTGGCGCTCGCGGGTCACATCCCGGATCATCAGCAACACATGGTTGCCGGGCAAGTCATGGCCACTCACAGGCTGGGCATAGAAAGCGAGAAAACGGTGCTCGGGATACGTCACCTCGATTTCGCGCGTGATCACCGTAGACCAATCACCCTCCGCCGCCGCGCCCGCATCAATCAACGATTCCCACTCCCAATCACGCAGGTATCGGAGAATCGATTTCCCGCGCAGGCGCACATATTCAAACCCGATCAGCCGCTCGGCGGCGCGGTTCGCATAAAGCAGCGTGCCGCTGTTACCGATGACCATCACCCCTTCCTGAATGCTCTGGAAAATCGTTTCGAGAAAACCGCGTTCCTGCGCAAGATGCACCAGCTGAGCCTGAAGGCTTCCAGGGTCCAGTTTGTCGAGGCGAGCGACAAGGCGGTCAAAAAATCCGGTAGGCATGACATGTTTTCCAAAGGCAAGGTGTGACAAATAGGCACATAGCATACCCCAGTTCCCCCCTTCACGCAAGCACGAAGCGCAAAAACCTCTTATCAAAAACGATTTGCCACATTTTTTCGACCTGATTTCATAAAATCCAGCTAAAGCATGTTTCGAATGAGATTTCCGGATTTTGCGAAGGTGAATTTTCGTTTTGACAAACGCTTGAGGCGAGCCGTAGCAACGCTACGGCGATCTGAAAGGGTGAAGTTCAAAAACAAAAAGCACCGAGAAAAAGCGTAAAGATCAATCGAAATATGCTCCAGAGCAGATCCCCCCGACAGATGACCGC
>JAVBLT010000025.1:0-61660 GCA_031553315.1 Kiritimatiellia bacterium | reverse complement strand
TTTCTGCTGATTTTCTCCAGTTGGGTAATTTCTTCGCCAGTCAAAGTAATCGTATACGTTGTCATTCTGATTCTTTCGGTTTGTGTGTTGGAGAAAATGTAACACAACAAACCCAACAAATCAAGATTTACTATGTACTAGGCGTAAGAACACTGTTTACTTCTTAAGCGCCTCTTCAAGCAGCTTGCGGGCTTCAGCCTCGGAAATGGCATCAATGTCGTCATCGTCATCGTCCTCCACATCAGCCTCAAGGGCTTCAGCCATCGCGGGGGGGGATCCCGCTCCCATTTCCGAAAGCATTTTCTGAAATTCAATAAACTGGTCAGGCGTGATTGAGAAACTCAGCTTCGCCTTCAAGCCGTCCTGAGAGGCGCGCACGGCGCCAACCAGCGAGCTCAGTGTGGCGGGGATACCCGCCTGACCGGCAAAGATCCCGATCATCGCCTTGTAGCCCAGCAAAACCTCCTGCATGGCCACGGCATCGGCCTCATTCGTAAACGAGAAGACCAGATCGCCGAAAGCCTTGCCGCCGTCTTCCGCCTCACCGGTGACGCCGCTGAGCGCCGTCACCGCGAAGAACGGATCGACCATCGCATTGGGTTCCGGATCGGAAGGCTCAACACCGCGGCATGCGGCATAGGCATCGCCGATCACTTTCACCGTGGCGCGAAGCACCGGACCGAAATCCTCGGCATAAACTCTACCCGAATTGGCTCCCGCCGCGAGCACCGAAGCCAGGGCGCTCTTCGGGTCAAGCGCGGGGCCTGGTTTGGCGCCCGCATAAGCCGCCGCGGCGAAATCGAAATTGGCCTTGTCGCCAATGAGAATCGTATGAGGAGCCACGGCGCCCGCTTTCAGCACAATGTCGAACGGGATCATCCAGCAGTTTTTTTTGATCGTGAGCTGGAGGCCGTCGCCGATTCCCGCTTTCACCACCGCAAGGCTCACCTCATCTTTCGATGCGGCCACAAGCTTCTTCACCTCCTTCTGGTTCAGGAGTGCCTGCATCAGCTTCACGGCGTCGAAAGAGCCATCCAGATAGGAGAGCGCGCCGTTCACAGCTTTATCGGGATTGATTGTCAGGCAAAACGCGGTGCTCCCGATATCTTTTTGCGGATCAAAACCGGCTTCTTTGAAGAACGCCTTCACTTCAGCGGGGTAGTCTTCGGAAGCCTTGGCGGGGTCAAAACCTTTTTCAGCCAGGGCCTTTTCAAACTTTGAAGTTCCCGCGACACCGGTCGAAGCGGAAAGCAGAAACGCCTTCTCGGGAACCTGATCGGCAACCGGTAAAGCAAAAACGGCTCCCATCAGAACAAAAACACACGCGGCGGTCAAGACTGTTTTCATGATTTTACCCTTTCAAAAGGAACTGACAGCAGTGTAGCAGAAGCGCAAGCCCGAATCAATGTGAAAGCCGCCCGTGAAACGCAAATAAAAAGGAGACCCTCTCGGGTCTCCTTTCTCAGGTAAAAACCTGTGCGCCTTATTTCAGCTTCAGGCGGAAGAAGCCGCGCGGCGTGCCGGAATCCACGGAAACCGTGCCGCCGGAGGAAGATCCGGTTGTGAGGCGAACCGTCTTCCAAGCCGCATTTTGGCCAAGCTCTTCGGAGAACTGGAGCTCGTAACTCGCCGACGCGTTGAGCGAACCGGTCAACGGCTGGGCGTTGGAGCGGTTGTACCAGGCCCAGTCAAGCGAGAACTGGCCGGCGGCGGTCTGGCGCATTCCGTTGATGAAGAGATCAAAGGAGCTGTTCGCCATTGAACCGAAGTAGGTGTAGGCCTGAGCATCGGTCAGACCGTCTTCGCGGTTATCGGCGGCCTTCGGATCCGTTTCGAGGAGCATTTCCATGAAGTCGCTCAAGCCGTCGCCGTCGGTATCGGCCAGTTCAAACGAAGGCAGGAGGTTGAGCGAGGTCAGCGTGGCCATGTTGGCAGCCCAGCAGGAACCGTTCTGGCTGGTGGACGATGCGGTTCCGAGTTTCTTGAGGAAATCGGGCGTGCTGGTCAGCGCCGTGTTGTCGCGCGGTGAACCGGCCTGAGCCCATTCCCACGAATCGGCCAGTTTGTCGCTGTCTGTATCCACATCTTGAATGAAGACGGTGGTAAACGAGGCGGTCGGGCCACGGCCGGCTTCGGAGGTCGCGGCATCGTAATAATACTGGCCGTCGGCGCCTGCGATGGCATAACCCCAAGGCTCCCAGCGTTCCCAGGTTCCGTTGAGGTTCAGGTCGAGGAAGGCCATTGTGTAATACTGAATCTTGGTTCCATCGGTATCGGTGATGTTGAGGCCCGTCAGCTCCACATTGGCCACGGAGGCTTTCGACACCGGATCGCGCGAGGCGGCGGAACCCATGATCTTCGTTGTGGCGGCGCCGGCGGGAGAACCGTTGAAGCTTGCCGTGGTGTAGGCTCTCACACGCAGCGGCACCGAGACGAGGGCGCTTTCCTGCAACACGCCGTTGTAAATCACGCGTGTTTTGTAGTAGCCCGAGTGATGTTCGCCAAAGGTCGTTTCGTTGGTTGAGGAAACAACATCGAGATAGAAAGACCCGCTGATTTCCTTGGTGTTGGTGGGGCCCTTCAGGAGGATCGAGACCGTGTAGGTGCCGTTGTTAAAGGCTGTGCCGTTCGCGGCGGTGGGGTGTACGTCGCCGGAGTTGAGGGGCAGCTCCATGCGGTAGGTGTTGAGCATGATGCCGTCGGCCGTCAACATTCCTTTCACGGGGCCGGGGCTGATGATCGATCCGGATTCATACACGATGTCGTTTCCGGTTCCTTTCTTGACCGTGATGCTGACGGAGACGGGCTGCAGGTCGCAGGTCCATTCAATGGTCGGGCGCGACGTGCCGATCACCTTCGAGTTGATCGGGTCGACCACGGCCGCGGTTTTGATGGCCCGGACATGGTTCGTGGCCGTGGCGAAGAATTTCGGGTTGGTGCCGTCTTCATCCAGGTAGTAGCCGATGAAGTAGAGGATCTCCGACACTCTCGGATTTTCGGATCCGGGCAGATACCCATGCTGGGTGCCGACAAAGATATCGGCCTCCATGATGTTGCTCCTGGGCGAGACCACCTTTTTCCTGAAGACTTCGGCGCCGGGGGCGCCATCGGCGTTTTCATCGTAAATGACGATGGAGGCGCTGCCCTGTTTTTCAAGCCAATCGGCGGGGAGCTCCACGCGAACGGTTCCGGGGGGAGCTTCGTCGGTGAGGCCGATCTGAATATCTTCCACGCGATCCCAGCCCACATCGACCGTGAGCGTGTCGGTCATGCCGGCAGGCTCGCCGGAGTTCCAGAGGCCGTCGCTGTTGTAATCGATAAAGGCGGTGATGTAATTCCGGCCTTCGCGGACGTGGCCGAAGGTCGGTTTCACGAGCGAGAAGGAGAGGGGGAATTCGGTGGTGGGGATCGCATATTCGTAGGTTGCGGTCAACACGTTGCCGATGACCGAGGTCTGGGTATCGGACCACACATTGGCCTCTTTGAGCTCAATGGTGTATTCGCCGGTTTTGTAGTTGATCGTGCCGTAGTTCACGTCGTAGAAATAAAGCTGGCCGTTTTCATTCAGGCCGATCACGGTGCCGAGGATGTTGCCGGTTTCGCCGTTGGGCGATTCACCGCCCAAATCGTCGTGGAAGTAGAGCACATCGTCTTCGTCGATCGAGTAGTCGGTGGTGCCGTGCGCGGGAACGTAACGGGTGATTCTGACCACAAATGTGCCGGGGGCGATGTGGCCGGGATCGAGCACGCCCTGAACAACGCCGGTGCGCAGATTGCCCAGAACCTGGGTTTTTTGCACGCGGGCTGTGGTCAGGGGAATCCGGAAGGTGGCGTCGGGCTTGCCGTTCATGCCGGGCGTGGTGTAGGTGTTGACGACGACGGCGGCGGTTTCGTTGGTGACGGATTTGCGGCCGAAGTAGTTGAATATCACGGGCAGCACGGGCTCGGGATACTCGGGGATGACTTTGTCGCCGTAGATAATGGTCTCGATGCGGTTGGGGCGGGTGCTGTGGGTGAAGCCGCGGGGGTTGGCGCGGGCTTCGGCCCAGTTGGACCAGCCGTCGTTATCGGGATCTTTCCAGGGGTCGTGGAGGTCGACGCTGGTGGCGGGATAGTAGAGGCGCTCCCAGGCGTCTTCCATGAAGTCGTGATCCGTATAGAGGAAGCCGTAGGTGGGCTTGCCGCGGGTATCCCACAGGGCGGTGTGGAAGTCGGGCAGGTCTTTGCCGGTGGAGGAGTATGCGTTCGGGTTTGTGGAGGCGCGATACTCGGCGTAGTTGTAGAGACCGTCGCCGTCGGGATCGGCGAACCAGCCGTTCGCGTCTTCATCGCTCAAAGCGTCGAAGCCGAAGTAGTTTTCCCACCAATCGGGAATGCCGTCGCCGTCGGAATCGGCGGTCTGACCTTGCCTGACATAATCTTCAAGGAAGGCCTCGCCTGCGCTGCGGCAGGAGCCGGGCGCTTCGGGGGTGGCCCAGTTTTCGGGTTCTTCGAGATTCTCGGGGGGGAGGATTGTGCTGGAGGATCCATCCCACATTTCGACCTGGCGGGTATAGGCGCCGCCCAGGGGCAGGAGGTCGTTGACGGCGCGGTAGGTGTAGGCGGGCTGTTCCCAATAGGTCACGGGATCAAACTCGAGCGTGGTGCGGTAGGTGTACCCGTAGGGGTTGGTCTCGATGGGCATCGGGTTCGTGGCGCGCCCGCCGCCGGTGGAGTGAGGGGTCCAGTAGAAGGAGTTGCTGACCTTCGTGGGGCCCTTGTAGGTGAGATTCACTTCGGCCCGTTCCACAAAGTTGGTCTGGGTCGCCACATAGTTCGTCTGCATCGTATAGAGATAGGAGACGGATACATCCATCAGCGGCAGGTGGCCCACGGTGTTTTTCAGCCACGGCACATAACGGTGGCTGGTGTAGACGGGGCTGTAGAGGTTGGGCTGAACCGTGCGGTGGAAGAAGGAATCTTCGGCGCTGTCGGGATCATCGGGCACGTTGAGGGATCGGGCGCCCATGCCGGCAGGTTCGGTTTGGGATGTGACCGCGCCGCCGGGGGCGACCGTGGCCGTGAAGAGCGTGTCGAAGGCATAGAGGGCCACAAGCTCGGCTTCGGGCAGGACGGTGTAGTGGCCGTTTCCTTCGTAACGCTTGATGAAGGAATCCCAGCGGTTCGTGCTCGCATAGGAGGCGGGCATGATCTTGTTGACCCATTCGGTGATCTGGGCATCGGTGCGGGCGCCGTTCCAGATGCGGATTTCATCGATGTAGCCGGCGAAGAAATCGGTGTAGACGTCACCCATGACGGCGGTTTCGTCCACGTCGGCCATCATGGTGCGCATGTCGTTGGGGCGCAGACCGGCGGCGCCGACGAAAATCGGAGCGGAGCGGTAGGAGTAGACGTTGCCGATGTTCATCTCAAACGAAGGCATGTAGGAGAGAATGCCGGTCGCGGGAATCAGCGAAGAGCGGGTGGATTTGACCGAGTGGCCGTTGATCATCAGGTCGAAGAGGCCGCTCTTGGCCGCGGCGGAGGGCACGGCGCCTTCGTCGAAGGCGTAGCGGATCGCCAGATGCACCCACTCGCCGACTTTCAGGGTCTGCGGGGCGGTGATTTTGAGGCAGGAATCGGCGGAGGCGCTTTCGGTGAAGAGGCCGTAGGGTTTGCCGTCGTTGTCGATGCCCAGGCGGAAGTTGCGGCGGATCATGCCGGGGAGTTTGGCGGGGTCGGTCACATAGGCGGCGTCTTCCGTCATCCAGGAGCGTTCAATGATGACCTGTTCGCCGCCGATGCGATCGGGGCGGACCCATGCTTCAACGGTGAAGCTGCGAAGGGAGGTCGGTCCGTGGGTGAAGGTCGTGTAGGTTTGAAGCGCGCCGGTGCCGTCGAAGTAAATCGCCTGGCGGCGATAGGGGGAATCCTGGTTTTGCGCGGAGGTGCCGCGCGTGACTTCGGAGCCGTCGCCGAGGCTGTCGACGTCGGTATCGAAACCTTCACTGATCTCGAAGGGGAAGAAATATTCCGTTCCGCCGGGAACCCAGTAATTCGGGAAGAAGGTCGAATTGCTGATGAAGGTCGAGGGTGTTGTATGGGTAATGCCTTCGGGCGAGTAGAACCGGCTGACGAGGCTGTTGGGGTTCGCGGGGTCGGTGAACCAGAGGGGCGAGGGGTCGGTCATGGTGTTGCCGGGGGCGCCGGGGGCGGGGTTGACCGCCTCGCCGGCATTGCTGATGCCGTCGGCATCGGGATCGGCGTAGGGCAGGCCGGCCATCCAGGGATACTGGTAGAAGTCGTAAGCGGCGCCGGTTCCTTCGGTGGCCATGGAGGGGTTGCCGAAGGGGTTGTTGAAGACGGGCGATCCGCCGGAGGGCTGGGAGGGGCCGACCATGCCGTAATAGGCGGAGGCGATGCGGTCGACGCCCACGCTCATGCGGATGTTGCGGATGCCGGGCTCGGGGCGAACGGCATAATCGGCGGCGCCGAGGATGGGGTTGAGGCCGTGATAGACTTCGAAGTAGTCGTCCATGCCGTCGTTATCGGAGTCGGGCATGTTGGGGTCGGTGGTCACGAATATGCCGCCGTAGTAGGTCGGGCGTACGCCGGGGATGATCTGGAAATCGGTCGAGAGCCAGTTTCCTGCGTGGAAAGGATCGTTTTTCTTCAGCATTTCGAAGGTGCTGTGCATGCCGATCGGGGTGAGGTAGTAGCATGCGCCGGACGCGCCGATGTTGGAGGGAACGGCCGCGGGATCCCATTCGAAGGTGTTGATCACCACGCCGCCGTTGAAGCCGCGCTCGGCGAGCTTGGAGAAGTAGACGGCTTCGTCGCCTTCAATGCCCTTGATGATTTGATCCACTTCGTAGTAGCGTGTGGCGTAATTGGTGATTTCGGCGCTGTAGCCGGCTTCTCCGGGCATCATGTTCATGAGCACTTCCACGCGGGCGTCGCGCTGGGCCATGAGGGCTGCCAGGCTGCTCTGCGCCTGAATCAGCTGGATGTTGAGCAGGTAAAGGTCGTTCAAAATGCCGTCAAGCGCGAGCGCGGCGCTTTCGTAGACGACGAGCGCATCGGCGCGCAGCTGATAGAGCGCGTCGATTGCACTCTGATCGGCGCCGGCTTTGATGGCCTGCGTGTAGTTGTAATCGGCGATGAAATACCTTAACCAGGCGTTTTCTTCTGCAATTTCCGCGGCGGTCCGCTCGGTTTCAGCGGTTTTGATCGAGGTTTTCAATGTTTCGATCTTATTCTTTTCAATGAGAATCAGACCGGTGAGGCGGGTGAATTCAGCGTCGCCGCTGGAGGGGGCGGCAAGCTTGCCTTCATAATAATCGCGATAGAATTCATACATGCTCACCTGTGTATCGACAATTCCCTGGCGAAGCTCTTCGCCCTCGAAGAGGCCATTGGCGAGGGAGGCGAGGATTTCGCCCATCGTCCAGCGGTTCAGGAGCTCGGGGCTCGGTCCGAGGAGATCGTTCACGGCGGAGAAGCCTTTGCCGGTGAGGGGATCGAAGGTGTTGAGGGGGGCGCTGTCTTCGCCGAGGTCGTAGCGGGTGTGGCGCAGGAGCTGGGTGAGGTATTCCTGATAGTTCCTCAGGCCGTCGCTGTCGTTATCGAAATAGGCATCGAGGCAGTTTGTGCCGTTCATGCCGCCGACGATGCCGTTGGCGCCGATTCTTCCGGCAAACTGCGCTTCCCAGCCGTCGGGGATGCCGTCGAGGTCGGTGTCCATGCTGGTGGGGTTGAGACCGCCGCCGGGATAGCAGCCGATCTGGCTGTTGAGGATGTTGAGGAGGGTCGAGTCGCGAGCTTCGCGGACGTCGGGGATGTCTCCATAGATAAAGGAGCGGGTGCCGTTTCCGTAGAAGTAGGGGAAGATGGCTTCTTCGTTGTCCATCACGCCGTCTTGGTCGGTGTCGCCGCCGAGGCCTTTGCCTCTGAAGCCGGTGCCGATCAGGACGGTGCCGTCGCTGATGATTTCCATATCGCTCAGGGGATCGGGGTTGGTGGGCAGGAGCTTGTTGATCCACTGCCAGTTTACGATTGTGATGTTTTCGGAACCGAGGCGGGGTTTATACTCCGGGGTATCGAAGCGGCCGGTGCATTCCAGATAGGAGAAAAGCGAGGAGAATTCGTTGCGGGCGGTCCACAATCCGCCGGCGCCGCGCTCGGTGACGCGTGAGGTGGAGTCGGTGGCGGTGGTCGGCGAGTAGCCGATGTAGAGCTCCCAGCCGTCGGGCACGCTGTCGCCATCGGTATCCGACGAAATGGGGCTGGGGGAATTCTTGAAGATATAGCGTTCGGCCTTGGGATCAAGGCTGAGCGCCGATTTCTTCAGGCGGATGTTGTCGACCATCGAGCGGTATTCTTCCACGTTGGTGAATTCGACGGTGTTGACCGGATAAATCGAAACGGTGGCGGAGCGGTTGTCGGGCAGGTGGTTGATCCAGCCGCGGGAGTTGAGGAGCCAGCCGGTCAGCGGATTGAAACCGAGGCGGTCGAAGACGGCGCTGTGTTTCAATATCTCACCGGTGTCTTCATCCACATAAAGGGCCATGGCGTCTTTGTCGGGGTTTTTGTCGGCGTCGCCGGGGTCGTTGGGGTTGAGGCCGTAGTGCACTTCCCAGAAGTCAGACATGCCGTCGCCGTCGGAATCCCAGTGAATCGGGTTGGTGCCCAGGGCGAATTCCTCGAGGTTGGAGAGACCGTCGCCATCGGTATCGGTGTCGGCGGCGGCTCCGGCGATCGGGTTGAAGGCGGCCATCACTTTTCCGGCGGGAATCGGGATGCCGACGGTGGGGTCGTTGAGGTTGAAGGCCATGCCGAGGACGAAGGGGCATTGCGCGGCGGTCAAGGCGACGGGGTGGGTATCGTTCACGCCGAGATCGGCGATGGTGCGGCGTTCGCGGATGTAGGTGCCGTCGGTATTGCGGACGAGTTTTTCACCGGATCGAACGACAAATCTCACGCCGTTGGCGGTGATGACCTGGTTGCCTTCAAAATAAGGCTGGCCGTCGGCCCAATAGCGCATGAGGTTGTTGTTGTCGCGGAAGTTGCGAGTCACGTATTCGGTTTTTTGCACATAAGCGCCGCCCGAGGGTTCCAGGCTGACGACGGGATAGGTGACCCAGCCGGGGGTGTTGGTCCGGGAGTGGTCGACATGGGGCCAGAGCTCGGTGTAGATGGAAGCGTTTACGCCGGCCTGGGTACCGTCTGTGGCGGGGGCGTGGACGATGCGGGAGGCGTAGTACCAGAAGTAGTATTCCCAGCCGTCGGTCAGGCCGTCGCCATCGGTATCGGCGAGGAGGGGGCTCATTCCTTTAAAGAGGGCATTGGTGACTTCGTCGTGCTGGAGGGCGAGGATGCAACCGGCGGGATCGGTGATTGTGCCGGTAATCGGATCGAAGGTCATGCCGGCGCCGTCAAGCGCGGCCTGATTGGCGGGATCGGCGGCGACAAGGCTGCTGGTCGCGGTATCGTAAACGATTCCGTTGCGGTTCAGTGTATTTTTTGTGACGTCCATCCCGGTCTTGGGAGTGGTCAGCAGGGCGATGACCTGGCGGTTGGCGCCGTTGGGGATGGAGATGAACCAGCTTGAATTGCTGGGGCCATTCTTTCCAATGCCGTTGGCGTTGAGGGTGGTGTTGTCGCGGCCGCGAGCCTTGTCAAGATACGTCATGGGCTGGCTGGCATGGGGAATGTAAGAGGTTTCGGTGCCGGAACCGCCGGAGCGGCCGAACCCGTTGGGGCCCACGCCGAAGCGGGCGTCGTCCCAGCCGTGCCGGGGGCGGAGGTCGCCCGCAACGCGGGAAGCGCCCCAGGGGTTTTGATTCGCATCGCGCCCTTCAACGTATTGCGCGCGACCGGCCTCGCCAAAATAATTGAGGGCCCAGGCGTCGGGCAAGCCATCGAGGTTATGGTCGGGGAAGTTGTCTTCTTTCAGGTATTCGGTGACGAATTCCGCGTTGATTCCGAGATATTTCCAGCGGAGGGCGGCATCGACGTTGGTCTCGGTGGTGTCGCCGGCGCTGTCGAGCTGGCCCACGGTTTTGAGGTTCAGCGTCCAGGGAGATTTGTATTTGTTGTCGGCGGTGATGAGGGTTGCGAATTTAGCTTCTGTGACGTTCCATGAATAGAAGAAGCTGTCGTAGTCTTGGGACACGGCGCGGGAGGGGATTTCGTAACCGGGCCGTTGTGTTTCTCCGGCAAGGTAGGCAGTGGCTTTCAGCTCTGTTTGGGCTGCGCCGGCAATCAGGCGATAAACCAGGGAATTTTCTTTGGGGGCGATGGCATCGGGGAGCACGGTGTAGTCCTTCAACGAGACCCATCCGAAACCGGGGGTTTGGCCCAAATCGGCCCACTGGCGCTCCCAATAGGTTGTGATTTCAATGCGCTGGGGCTGGGTGATGAGGATTTTACGGGAGATGAGGGCGATGTGGTCGTTGGAATCATCCCACACGTCGAGGGTCCAGGTGTAGTTGTCGGGGCCGTTGGCGTCGTAGATGTGGGTCACTTCGATGACGGAGCGCTCGTTGGGGCGCTGGCGGGTGACGACGCCTTCGGCGGTTTTGCCGTCGCCGAATTTCACGGAGTAGTTCAAGGTGTCGTAAACGGTATCTTCGACAAGGAAGGTGAAGGTCACCACGGTGCCGCCGGGGTAGGAGGCGGAGTCGTTGGGGGTGGCGTTGAGCAGAACGGGGGCTTTGTTCTTGATGTTGACGGTAAGGGGGCGGACGTCGTAACTGTTGAGGTCGGCGGCGCCGGTTTTCACGGGATACAGGTAGCCGGTTCCGATGCCGGTGCCGGGATCGTTGGCGCCTTTGTCGTCGAGGCCGTAGATGGTGAAGGGGGCGCTGTTGGTGGATCCCTGGGAAATCGCAATGCGCCGGAGGATGTTGTTGGGGACGGGGGTCGGGACGCCGTCTGTCATCACAAAGATTTGGCTTTGCGCGAGGGGCGGGATCAGGTTGGAGGGGTCGGCGGGGGGAGCGTCGTACCCGTACACGGTGAATTCAAGGTCGGAGGCGGCGGGGCTGTTGAGGATGAGCATGGCCTTGCCTTGCGACCAATAGAGCTGGTCGCCGAAGCGCTCGTAAATGACGGGCACGGCGGTCGGATCCTGCCAGACCACGCTGAGGCGGATCTGGCTTTGTTTGACTTCGACGATGAAGTCTTTATAAAAGGTTGTTTCCATTCCGGCGAGGGCCACGCGGACCCGGGTCACGCCGTATTTCCCGGTGATCGGGGTGATGAGCATGGATTCGGTGTAACCGGTGTTGAGCGTGAAGAGGGCGGAGGTGGTTTTGGCTGCGGAAAACTTGATAATGGTATCAGCCGAGACGTAGTTGCTCGATTGCGCATCGGGCGCGAGGTTGGGCGAGGGGAAGATGACGGCCTGGCGGGGGGAGCTCATGACGCCGCTGTAGGTGATGTCGACGGTTTTACCGGCGGCATCCTGGTTGAAGCTCAATGCCAGGGGGTTGACGTTGAGGTTGTTCTGGAAATCGGCGAGGGTGGGGTTCTGGGGAGGGCCGGGATCGAAATTGGGATCGGTGATGACGTCGAGCTCGCGGATGATGTAGGTGGAGGTGGCGCTGCCGGGGATGCCCAGGCGGATCTGGATTTTCCCGCCGGAGTAGGTGGTGGGAATGTCGACGTAGAAGAGCTGGTTGACGACCTGGCCGGCGATCAGGGGAACGGCGACGGTGCTGGTCTTGTTGGCGGAGTTTGCCGGGCGGAAGGTGACGTTGTTGAGGGTGACGCCGGCGGTATCGGTCGCCCAGAGGACGTAGGTGATGTTGCCGCTTGGCCAGAGGATCGGGTTCCCGTTGGATGTGACGGCGAGGGGGGAGGTTCCTGCGAAGACCGGGTTGGCGAGCGAGAAATCGGTGGTGTTGGCGCGCTCGGTTTGAAGACCGAGGCCTTCAACGATCACCTGCGTGGCGGGAGGAATGGTGGGGTCGAAGGTGGAGGGAGCCCCGATGGTGATGTGGTTCTGGGTCAGGTTGGCCGTGAATGATCCGGCGCCGTCTCGGGAAAGGGTGACGGTGCTGGCGGCATTGCCGAAGCCGAAGGGCCGGTTGTTATCCGCAGGCCAGCGCCAGGCGAGGCGGCTGGAAAGATCGCCGACGCGGGGATAATAATCGAAGACGAGCGCCTCGCCTGAATCTGCCGGGTTGATCGTGGCGTAGGCGCCACTGTTCGGCACGGGGATGAGGCAGTTGAGCTGGAGCGTCATCGTAGAGGTGGGCGCGACGGCGACCGTGATGTCTACCGGGTTGAGAGGGTCGGCAAAGTCGGCGAAGTACACTTTGAATTGAATCGGGAAACCTGTTTTTGCGGGGTCGGCATAATAGACGCCGGAACCGCTGTCGATTTCGATTCTGCTGATTTTGGTTGTGGCGGAGCTGGCGAATGCCTGTTGTTGCGCCATTGCGCCAAAAAGCACGGCCAAAAGGGGGATACCCGCTGCTCGCATTGTGTTCATCCGTTTCATACGCATTCCTCTTTCCCAGTGATAAATCGTGTGGTTGACGTAAAAATCCGTTACTCCGCTTTTTGTGCGGAGGGCATGTAGCGGCGCATGATGGCGTCGGCTTCTTTGAAGGCTTTTTCCCGGGCTTCGGGGGTGCCCGCTTCCATTCCCGCAGCGATGACGGCCTCCGCCTGGGCTTTGGCCTTTTCAAATTCGCCGATGTGGGCCTCGGCAGCGGCCTTGTCGCGCCGGCGGGTCTCTTCTCCGCCTTCTTTGATTTTGGCGGAGACGGTTTCGCGGGCGCGGAGATCGAGCGCTTCGTTTTGTTGCTGAACGGCTTCAAGCTCGGCTTTGAGGCGGAGGTATTCGGCATCGGTCTCATCCCAGGCTTTGCCTTCGGGGGCGCCGGCCTTGAGGCGTTCGATCCGGGCATTGAGGGCGCTTTGGGCGCTTTGGAGGTCGCCGGCGAGGGTCATGCGTTCGTTGGCGACTTTCCGAAGGGTCTCGACGTAGGCGGGGTCGGCCATGCGGCGCTCGGTGTCGTTGGTGTAAACCATGGCGGGTTTGGCGGGGGCGTCTGGGGAGGCTTCGCCGTTTTTATCGCCGCAACCGGAAAAGGGCAACAGGGCGGCAGCCAGACAGGCCTGCATGATTCCACGGTGCGAACGCGCGGAAAAAAGACAAAAAAGACCGGCGCCCATCACAAGCGCGCCGATTTCCCATGGCGCCTGCAGGCGCCACGCTGCTCCTCCAACGAGGGCAGACAGTAGAAAAAACACTGTTTTTTTCGCGTTTTGCACGTTTTTCTCCATGAAAGAAAGCCGATTTCTTTACATACGCTTCATTGTTATACCTTATTTGAAGAGGGATGTAAACGGAAAAAGGGGATTTCACGCTGTTTTTCGCTCGTCGGTTTTTGAAAACGCTCAAAAGGGTCAGTCAAGTTTCTCTTTCTGGGATACGGGCAGATGTGTATTCTTTTATCTATAGCCTTTTACACTTGGCGATTCTTCGCAGCCTCTGCTATCCTATACCCATGAAAACACCTTCTCTCTTTCTTGTTTCAGCCCTCTTTCCGGCTGTCTTTTTCGGGGCCCCCGGCCTCGACCCGCTTCACGGTCTGGTGAAGCGCACCACGCCCGGCCTTGCTGAAAAGGTGACGTTCCGCCTGGATCCGCGGGCGAAAGCCGTCACGCTCAAGGCGGAGGAGGGCGGCCCGCTGGTTGTGACCGGGCCCGACGTGAACCGCCTCGCCGCAGGCTACGGCGCGTATCTGCGCGGCACGGAGCATTTCAGCTGGTCGTGGAACTATGACCGCATCGGCGCGGCGACCGCGCCCAAAGCCGTCGATCAAACCGTTGAGGTGCCGTGGAAGTGGCGCCAGGCCTACAACTATTGCACGCTTTCCTACACGATGGCGTTTTGGGGCGTTGACCAATGGGAAAAAGAGCTTGACCGCCTGGCGCTTTCCGGCATCAACATGCCGCTCGTGCAGGCCGGGCTTGAGAAGGTCTGGCAGCTGACGCTGCGCGAGGCGGGCTACCCCGAGGAGAAGATCGCGGCGTTCATCCCCAACCCTTCCGCCGCCGCCTGGTGGAACATGGGCAACCTCGAAGGCCTCAGCGGCCCGCTCACGCCGGAAGAAGTCGACCGCGAAGCGGCATTGGGGCGCTTTATTGTGTCGCGCGCGAGAGAACTGGGCATGAGCCCGATTCTCCAAGGCTTCACCGGCCTCGTGCCGCGCGATCTCGAGGCCTATGTGAACCCCGCCGCGGGCTACGCCGATGCCCGGTATGTGCCCCAAGGCGCCTGGGCCGGCGGCTTCCCCCGCCCCGCCGTGCTGGATCCCACCTCCGAAACCTTCCGCCGCCTGGCCGCGATCTGGTATAAAAACATCCAGGCCGTCTATGGCGAGATTCCCGCCGGCAGCCCCTTCGGCGGCGACCTCTTCCACGAGGGCGGCTCCTCCAAAGGCCTCAACGTGAGCGACTGCGCCCAAGCCGTCGCCGCCGCCATGCAGCGGGCCGTGCCCAACGCGCTCTGGGTGCTCCAGGCCTGGGGCGGAAACCCCTCGCAGGCGCTGCTCAAAAACCTCAAAGCCGAAAACACCCTCATCCTGGCGCTCTCCCGCGACATGAGCCGCGGAAAATACACCCCCCGCTCCTTCGGCCCCATTCCCTGGCTCTGGTGCGAATTGCTCAACTTCGGCGGCAACCAGGGCCTCTACGGCAACCTCCGCCTTCCCGCCGAATTCGGCCGCATCCAAAACAGCCCCGCCGCCGCGACGATGCAAGGCCTCGGCCTGCTCTCCGAAGGCTTTGAGACCAACCCCGTGTTCTACGAGCTTTTCCTGCGCCGCATCACCCTGCCCAAAGATGAAATCATCACCGGAAAAGCCTTCGAGGCGTGGCTTTGCGACGCCCTCCTCTGCCGCTACGGTGCCGCCCCCGCCGAGCTCCTCCAAGCCTGGATCCTGCTCGACGATTCCGCCTACAAACCCCTCCGCGAACAGGAAGGCACCACGGAAAGCATCTACTGCGCCCGCCCCTCCGCCGACGTGCGCAAGGTCTCATCCTGGTCCTCCGGCGAAGTGTATTACGACACCGCCAAAGTCCGCCGCGCCCTCGATCTCTACATGAAAGCCCTCAAAGCCACCCCAGCCCTGCTCGACGCCGCGACCTTCCGCTTCGATCTCGCCGACCTCGCCCGCCAGGCGCTCGCCGACGCCGACCGCCCCCTCCTCGCCGCCGCCGTCGACGCCCTGCGCAAGGGCGACGAAACCGCCTACAGCCAAGCCTCCGATTCCTTCCTGCGCGCCATCACGCTCATGGACGACCTCCTCGCCGCCGACCCCCTCCACACCCTGCGCCGCCAGCTTGACCTGGCCGACGCCAAGGCCGGCAACGACCCCGCCCGCCGCCTCTGCTGGGAGCGCGCCGCCCGCCGCCTCTACACCACCTGGTCCGGCAAGATCGACAACCTCAACGACTACGCCCACCGCCAGTATTCCGGCCTCCTGAAAGGCTATTACGGCCCCCGCTGGAAGATCTTCTTCGAAAGCATCCGCCCCGCCCTCGCCTCCCCCGCCCGCCTCAACGAGCTTCAGGAAAAGGCCCGCCGAGCCATCGAAACCTTTGAAACAGCCTGGGAAAACCCTGAAAACGCGTTGCCCGCATCTGAAAACCAAACTGTGGATCTGCCGCGCATGGTGCTCTTTATCCAGATGTATCTCGATTCGATCGACGCGATGATTGCGCCCTACCGCGCCCGCACCGATTCCATGCCCTGGTCGCTCACCGGCGACACCCTGACCTTCACCGTGACCGACCGCATTCTGACCGCGGGCGACTACACCGCCCGTTTCCAGTGGAAAAGCGGCGCCCATGCGTTGAAAATTCACGCCGTGGAGCTCTACGAAGGCGATAAGCTCGTGGCCTCCGACCTTCACGAAGGCTGGACCGGCATCGAGAACCGCCAAAACACTTACACCCTCAAGCTTCCCGCTCTGCGCACCAACCTTGCCGAATACACCATCCGCGCCAAAGTCAGCGGCGCCAACGGCTCCGACTCTTCCGGCACCCTCGATTTCTTTAGAGCATGTTTCGAATGAGATTTCCGGATTTTGCGAAGGTGAATTTTGGTTTTGACAAACGCTTGAGGTGAGCCGTAGCAACGCTACGGCGATCTGAAAGGGTGAAGTGAAAAAGCAAAAGCGGTGAAAAAAGCCGAAGTTTCATTTTAAATATGCTCTAAAACCAAGTAACCGGAACCGCCAAAAGCATCTTATCTGCGCCAACGGCCAAACAGGCGGGGCAAAACCACTTCAAACACCTTGAATCCGTATTTGGGCACAAGCATCGGAAGGCAGCAAAAATAGCCGTTTTCAGAATGACCGCGCACAATCTCGCGGTTCAATAACAGCGTGGCTCCCAGATTTTTCGTGCTGACCCCGCCCACGCGCATATCGACGATGCACCGCTTCAGATAAAGCGCCGGAAGCTTTGCCTTGTAAAGAAAGCGAACCAAGAGTTCATTGTCTGCAGCAATGCGATAATCCGTCTTGTAAAACCCAAGGCGTTCAAAGCAATCGCGGCGGATGTAAATCGAGGGATGCGGGGGCATGTAGCCCCAGCGGAGCATCCAGCGGCGCCAGTGGCGGGCGCTGTAGTAACGCAGGGTGGGCTCTTTGGAAAGGTCGCAGGGGCGGCCGCCGTCGATGCGGTTGGGCACGAAGCGGATGTCGCCATACACCACTTGGATCTGGGGGTGAGCGGCGAGGGTGGCGGCGATCTGCGAGAGGATATCGGGCGATGAAAAGGCGTCGTCGCTGTTGAGAATGCCCACAAAATCGCCGGTGGCAAGGCGGATGCCTTTGTTGATGGCGTCGTAAAGGCCGGCGTCGGGCTCGGAAATCCAGCGGAGGCGGCCTTGGAAACGGGGCTCGTATTCCTGCAGAATGGCGGGGGAATCGTCGGTGGAGGCGCCGTCGATCACGAGGTACTCATAATCGGAATCACGCTGCGCCAAGACCGATTCAAGGGTGGTGCGCAACGTTTTTCCGCTGTTGTAACAGGCTGTGACGACGGTGAGCTTCACAATCAGAAGTTTTGGCTGTGGTAGACGATGCCCGCTCCGGCGCTGGGCTTGATTTTGCTCACGCCGCAGGGTTTGCCGTATTTCTGGGCGTAGGCGGAGGCGAGGGTGGCGGCGACGCTCTCGGCGTTTTGAGGGGCGACCATGACTACGGCGCTGCCGCCGAAGCCGCCGCCGGAGAGGCGGGCGCCGAGCACGCCGGGGGTCTTGCGGGCGATGGCGACGACGGTGTCGAGCTCTTTGCAGGAGTTTTCGAACATCACGCGGGAGCTTTCGTGCGATTCGAAGAGGAGGAGGCCGAAGGCGGTGAGGTCGCCTTTGGAGAGGTATTCGGCGCCGCGCAGGACGCGTTCGTCTTCGCCGATGGGGTGGGCGCAGCGGCGGGCGACGGTGTCGGGCAGGCCGCGGTGGTAGGCTTCCCATTCGCTCATGGTGACGTCGCGCAGGGCGGCGACGGGGTGGCGGAGCACGCTCTGGAAGTATTCCACGGAGGCTTCGCAGGCTTTGCGGCGGATGTTGTACTCGCCGTCGACCAAGGCGTGTTTGGCGTGGGTGTTGCACATGAGGAAGCAGACGTCGGGACCCATGTCGACGGTTTCGACGGCGAGGGTGCGGAAGTCGGTCTTCACGAGTTTGTCTTCGGCGCCGCTGAGGGAGGAGATCTGGTCGAGGAGGCCGCAGTTGCAGCCGGCGTAGTTGTGCTCGGCGGCCTGGCCGATTTTGGCGAGGGTCACGTTGTCGACGCTGATGCCGAAGAGTTCGCAGAGGGCTTTGCCGGTGCACATTTCGAGCGCGGCGGAGCTGGAGAGGCCGCTGCCCAGGGGGATGTTGCCCAGGAACATGGCTTTGAAGCCGGTGATGGGTTTGATTTTGACGAGGCCGGCGACGGTGCCGATCACGTAGTTGGCCCAGGTGTCTTTTTTCACGGCCTGGGGGGTGGCGGCGTCGAACGCGACTTCGCGCATGAGGTCGCCGGCGACCACGCGGCAGCCGGGTTCTTCGGCGCGGGCCACGGCGAAGAAGGTGCCGTAGTTGATGGCGGCGGAAAAGACGTAGCCCTCGTTGTAGTCGGTGTGGTTGCCGAGCACTTCGATGCGGCCGGGGGCGTAGGAGACCACATCGGGCTCGCAGCCGTAGTGGTTGCGGAATTTCACGCGAAGCTCTTCATAGACGTTTTGGTTGACCATACTTCTCCTTTTTACAAATCACACGTGGCGGGCATTGTACCATGCCTGCCGGTTTTGTGCAAACATCAGGCGCTTTCTTTCATGCGGCTGCTTCGCAGGCAAAGCACGCCGAGCAGGGTGAACCCAATGGCGGTTTGCCACAGCCGGAGAACCCAGAAGAGGGTGTTTTCGCGGGGATGGTGCCATTCGAGCACGCGGAAACACCAGAACCAGACGCTGAAGGCAAGGGTTGAGCCGATGGCGCCGCCCAACAGAAGGCGGCTGATTCTCTTCAGGCCCCAGCCGGAATCTTCGGTGCCGAAGGCCTGAATGGAAAGAAAGAGGATCGCAACCCAGCAGATGATCCAGTCGTGCATTTGCGAATACATCCATAATCCCGAGAGGATCGCGCAGGGAATGAAGCGCACGTACCACTGTTTCACATCGCGCAGGCGCCAGCAAATGCCGCCGCACAACAGAAAGAAGAGGCCTTTCAGGGCGTGGATGCCGATGGTTTCCCCAAAGAGTTTGACGAAGGGGGCGGTCCGGAAGGAGCTGGCGTAAGGGGTTACAAGGTCTTTGGCTTCCAGAATCAGCGCGAACCCGCTTTTTCCGCAGAGCCAGCCGGGCGGGAAGGAGGCGGCCAGGCAGAGGGCGATCGCGGTGCCGATGGTGATCCAGCGGCGGCCGAAAAAGAGCGGCCAGAAGAAGAGAATCGCGATTTGCGGCTTGATCATCATGAGTGCCCAGCAGGCGCCGGCGAGCACGTCGCGCCGGCGCTCGAGGCTTCGGATCAACCCGCCGGCGAGGGCGGCGATGAGGATGCCGTAGTTGAGCACGCACAGGCAGAGCGCGATCGCGAGCGACCAGGAGAAAACCAGCGCCGCGGTGAAGAAGAGGTCTAAACCCTGTACGCCGCCTGCCCGGGCCCGGCGGCAGACGGTGAGGAGGAGCTGTGCGGCGAGGAGGATCCCGCCGACAAAAAAACCATTCCGGATCCATGCCTCGGGCAGGCGGGTGAAGGGCAGGAGCAGTGTATATTGCCAGGGGGTGTAGCCGTGAACCACACGCGTGCCGTCGGCCAGGATCGCGGTTTTATGAACCATGTGGAGCAGCCTGGTGTAACCGGGAAGCTCAATGCGCTCGCTCCAGACATCAAAGGGGTCGATTCCCTGGCGGAGGCATTGAAGCTCGTTGAGGCGCAGCTGAAGGTCAAAAAAGGTGAGCTTGGGAAAGTAACCGAAGAGGATGGCGGCGCTGCCTGCAATCAGCAGGAGGGCGGCGGCGGCAAGTGCGGCGCGGAGGAGGGGGGGGTTATTTGCCCTCATGGTATTCTTCTTCGGTGTTGACGCACCAGAGGCGGTTTTTGGAGGCGCCGGAAAGGGCGGCTTTCACGGCTTCAACGGCGGTGAGCATGGAGTGATCCATGTTGTTGTAGCGGTGCTGGCCGTTGCGGCCGATGCAGTAGAGGTTGGGGAAGGCGTCGAGCCAGGCGCGGACTTCGCCGAAGCGGGCGTAGGCGCCGAAGTAGGCGGGGTAGGCTTTTTTCACGCGGATGCGGACGCTGTCGCGCACGGCGGAGGCGGCGAGGATGTCGATCTTCACGAGTTCGTCGATGGCGAAGCGGATGAAGTCGGGATCGCTCATCGACCAGAGTGCGTCGCCCTCCGAGCAGAAGTATTCGAGGCCGATCCAGACGTGTTTTTGGGGGTCTCCGACCATGTAGGGGGACCAGTTGTTGAAGATCTGGAGGCGGCCGAGCTTCACATCGCGCTCCTGGATGTAGATCCAGCAATCGGGGACGATGCCGCCGAGGGTCTTGAGGGCGGTTTGGTTTTTGATTTTGAGCGCGTCGACCAATAGCCCCACGGTGATGAAATCGCGGTACGGGAGGGCGGCGGCAATTTCGGCGATGGCTTCGGGGGCGCCGGGAAGGGCGGCCACGAGGTCTTTCACGGGCATGGAGGAGAAGAAGAGGTCGCCGGTGCGGCGCTTGCGGGCGCCGTTTTCCTCGGTTTCCACGGCGGTGATGCGCCCGTTTTCGGTCTCGAGGCCGACGACGCGGGCGTTCATGACGATTTCTCCGCCCATTTTGCGGATTTCATCGGCCATGGTTTCCCAGTATTGCCCGGGGCCTTTTTTGGGGTAAAGGAATGATTCGATGAGTGAGGTTTCGACCTTTGCGCCTTTTTTGCGGAAGGGTTTGGCGAGCACGTTGAGCACGGCTTTGGAGAGGGAGAGGCCTTTGACGCGCTGGGCGCCCCATTCGGGGGAGATTTGGGCGGGGTGGATGCCCCAGAGTTTTTCGGTGTAGTCTTCGAAAAACATGCGGTAGAGGGTTTTGCCGAAGCGGTTGATGTAGAAATCTTCGAGTGATTTTTCTTCGCGTTTGCGCGCGGCGGCGGCGAGGTAGCCGAGGCCCGATTTGAGGGTGCGCAGAAGCCCCATGTTGCGGAAGGTCTGAAATTTGATGGAGATGGGGTAGTCGAAGAAATGGCGCAGGTAGAAGATGCGGGAGACGCGGTCGCGCAGCAGCATCACGCGGTCGGTCTTCGCGGGGTCGGGGCCGCCTTGGGCCCAGGGTTTTTCTCGGCCGAGGATCGCGTCGTCGAGCGAGGGTGAGCCTTGCACGGGGAGGAGTTCTTTCCAGAGGTTCATCACGGGTTCGCTCTTGGAGAAGAAGCGGTGGCCGCCGATGTCGATGCGGTTGCCGTTGTGCACCACGGTGCGGGAAATGCCGCCGATGGCGTCGCTCTCTTCGAGGATCACGGGGTGGATGCCGCTCTCCTGTTTGAGCAGCTCGTAGGCGGCGGTGAGGCCGGCGGGGCCGGCGCCGACAATTATGGCGGTTTTGTTCATATGTAGTTCTCTTTCAGGAAAAGACGAGTATTTTGCGGGCGAGGAAATCCCAAATCAACACGATTCCGGTGCAGGGCAGCTTCACGAGGAGGTAGTGAAACCCAAGCAGGTCGACGCCGATCCACATGCCGAGCAGGGTCAGGCCAAGCCCAATGAGCCCGACGATGGTGAAGACGATAAAATCTTTGACCGAGCGCCCCTTTTTTTCTTTTTTGGCGGATTCGAAGACAAATACCAACGAGAGGATGTAGCACGCCGCAAGCCCGGTGCAAAAGCCGCCCGCCGCCGCGGGAAGGTGCGAAAAACCACACGCCTGCCTGAGGATGAAAAGCGTGGCGTAGTCGACGAGGAAGGCTGTTCCGCCGACAAGGACGTAGCGCAGGAACTCTTCGATGAGTTCCTGCGTCAGGAGGGCCTGGAGGCGTTTGACCATGTCAGATTCCCAGCTCCGCTTTCACTTCGCAGAAGCACGCGAGGGCAAACTCGAGGTCGGCGCGGGTGTGCGCGGCGGAGAGCTGTGTGCGGATGCGCGCCTGCCCCTGGGGCACCACGGGGTAGAAGAAGCCGACGACGTAGACGCCTTTTTGAAGCATTTTATCGGCGAAGGCCTGGGCGATTTTGGCATCGCCCAGCATGATGGGCACGATGGGGTGCTCGCCGGGCTTGATGGTGAAGCCGGCGGCGGTCAGGGCCTGGCGGAACCAGCGGGTGTTTTCCTGGAGGGTGCGGCGGGCATCGGGGGTGGTCTCGAGCATGTCGATCGCTTTGATGGAGGCGCCGGCCACGGCGGGGGCGATGGTGTTGCTGAAGAGGTAGGGGCGCGAGCGCTGGCGCAGGAGGTCGACGATCTCCCGGCGGGCGGCGGTGTAGCCGCCTCCGGCGCCGCCGAGGGCTTTGCCGAAGGTGCCGGTGAGGATGTCGATGCGACCCATGACGCCGCAATGCTCGGGGGTGCCGCGGCCGTTGGCGCCGACGAAGCCGACGGCGTGGGAATCGTCGACCATGACGAGGGCGCGGTAGCGGTCGGCGAGATCGCAGATGGCTTTGAGGTTGGCGATGACGCCGTCCATGGAGAAGACGCCGTCGGTGGCGATGACTTTGAAGCGGGCGCCGGCTTCGTCGGCGGCTTTGAGCTGGGCTTCGAGGTCGGCCATGTCGTTGTTGGCGTAGCGGTAGCGCCTGGCTTTGCAGAGGCGGACGCCGTCGATGATGCTGGCATGGTTGAGGGCGTCGCTGATGATGGCGTCCTGATCGGTGAAGAGCACTTCGAAGAGGCCGCCGTTGGCATCGAAACAGGAGCTGTAGAGGATCGCGTCGTCCATGCCGAGGAAGGCGGCGAGCTTGGCTTCGAGGGTTTTGTGCAGATCCTGCGTGCCGCAGATGAAGCGGACGGAGGAGAGGCCGAAACCGCGGCTGTCCATGGCTTCTTTGGCGGCCTGGATGATGGCGGGGTGGCCGGCGAAACCGAGGTAGTTGTTGGCGCAGAGGTTCAGCACCTTTTGGTCGCCCGCCACGCGGATATTGGGGGCCTGGGGGGTGATGATGACGCGCTCGTTTTTGTAGAGGCCCGCTTCCCTGATTTCGCCCAGGGCGGCCTGGAGGTGTTGCTGAAAATGTCCGTACATGATTACTCTTCCCAGGTGAGGACGACTTTGCCGGAGTTGCCCGAACGCATGGCGTCGAAGCCTTTTTCAAAATCGGTGTAGTGATAGCGGTGGGTGATCACGGGGGTGATGTCGAGCCCCGATTCGATCATGGCGCTCATTTTGTACCAGGTCTCGAACATTTCGCGGCCGTAGATGCCTTTGAGGTTGAGACCGTTGAAGATGATTTTGTCCCAGTCGACCACGGTGCCGGGGGGGAGAATGCCCAGGAGGGCGATTTTGCCGCCGTGGCTCATGCTGGCGATCATGGCGTTGAGCGCGGAGGGCGCGCCCGACATTTCAAGGCCGATATCGAACCCTTCCTTCATGCCGAGATCTTTCATGACCTGCTCGAGGGAGGTGTCTTTGACGTTGACGGCGCGGTCGACGCCCATCTTTTCCGCGAGGGCGAGGCGGTAGGGGTTCATATCGGTAATGACCACGTAGCGGGCGCCGGCCTTGCGGGCGATGGCCGCGGCCATGATCCCGATGGGCCCCGCCCCCGAGATGAGCACATCTTCACCGACCATGGGGAAGGAGAGCGCGGTATGCGTGGCGTTGCCGAGCGGATCGAAACAGGCGAGCACCTCTTCGGCGATTTTCGGATTGGCGTGCCACACGTTGCCCACCGGAATGGCGAGGTATTCGGCGAAGCAGCCGGGGCGGTTCACGCCCACGCCGCTGGTCTGCGGGCACAGGTGGGAGCGGCCGGCGCGGCAGTTGCGGCATTTGCCGCACACCACATGGCCTTCGCCGCTGACAAGCTCGCCGATGGCCACGTCGCGGACGTTGGAGCCGACCTGAACCACGCGCCCCACGAATTCATGGCCGACGATCATCGGCACGGGAATCGTCTTCTGCGACCAGGCATCCCAGTTGTAGATGTGGACGTCGGTCCCGCAAATCGCCGTCTTGCGGATTTTGATCAACACATCGTTAGGCCCGCATTCGGGCATGGGCATATCCATCAATGCGAGGCCGGGATTCCGCTCGGCCTTAACCAATGCTTTCATTGTTTTCCGCCTTTACTTTCCGTTGCGAGGGCTCTTCTTTTTATCGTCGCCATCGCCGACGGCGAGGCTGAGAATGTCGCCGGCGGCCCTGAAGATGCGCTGTTCCGTGCGGCGGCTGCCTTCGATGAGAAGCTGAATGATCCGAACGACCGACTGCACGATCGCCTCGCGCATTTCCCTGTTGGAGCCGGGCGCGCCCTCATAGGTCATCACCAGAAAGCCGTAGAGCTCGCCGTGAACGGAAACGCCCGAGGCGAAAACCGCCTTCTGGCCGAATTCGGAAAGAAGCTCGCGGGGTGCGCGCAGACCGGGCTCCACCTTTTTCACATCGGCGAAAACAAGCACCTTGCCGGTGGCGAGCGCTTCGTGCCAGAGCACGTCGTTCTGGGTCTCGCTCCCGGCCATGCCTTTGAGCACCTGAGGGTCGGCCTCTTCAGCGCAGGCGCTGTAAAGGCAGTCGGCGCCGCCGGAGGTCTGGTTGGTGCGGAAGAAAAAGCAATAGCGGCTTTCCATGTTTTTGGCCACAAGATCAAGAATCTTGGGCAGGGCGCTGTCGATATCGGGCTCGCTCACAGCCACTTCAAGGCAGCCGTTCATCAGCGCGACCTGGTTGGTGTAGCGGCGCAGCTCCTGGGTGATGGTGTAGAGCTCGCGCATCGGGTTGCGGATATCCTTGGGCAGCTCCACCTTCGATTCCACGTACATCAGCGCGAAACGCTTCAAATCGTGGACTGAAACGCCCTGTTTTTCCAGATAAGAGTAAATCTTGTGATAATGCGCGCGCGCCAGCGGGCTCTTACCCGTGGTGACCATACCCATAAACTGACGAGACACCCCCAAAAAACGCGCAAGCTCCGCTTGCCGGATGTGATAGGCCGACAAGAGCGATTTGAACCAGGCGCCCATCTCTTTTCGTGAAGTAGCGATCACCTTTTTTCTCCTTCCCCAATGACAACTCAAAAAGTTTCAAAATGCACTTCTTAAAACGCATCGGATTCTACCACGTTCCGGCAAAATATCAAGGAGGAACTGAATTACAAAACGATTTGTCACTTTTGTTGCGTAACTGTCTGCCTGTGCAGCGCCTCCCATCCGGGGAGAAAACGCGTTAAAAGCGCTTTAAAGGCAGAGGAATGGGAGGGTTCGATAAAATGACACAATTCATGGACGACGACATACTCAATTTGATCGCTTGTCAAAGCCGAGAGCCAATTTTTAAACCGCACTTCATTTTCATTGACAAAACACTTGCCCAGATATCCCGATCGTTTTTTCTGGTCTGCAATCGTGAAAACGACCCCTTCAACCCCGATTCTGACCGACCATGCGCGGATGAATCCGCAGAGGAGCGTGTGGAGTTTTTCTTTTAAAAAACCGTCGAGCAGCCGCCGGCAGCAGATTGGATCGGGCTTGCGGCGGGTATAAACCGTGAGCGCCGAGCCGGTTTCCTCGACCCGGTCGATCCCCGAAAACCCGCAAACGATCACGGGGCAAAGCGCTCCGAAATAGCGGATTGAAGCGGGAAAGGCCTCTTCCCCGCCCGCCTCGGGCGTTTCTCCGGGCGGCTGGGCGCGCAGCCAGCCTTCATGCGCCCGCACGAAGGCGTCGATCGCCGCCCGCGCCGTTTTGGCGGGCGCCCTCACAAAAACGCGATCAGCCCCCGTGCGCCGCAGAATCAGGCGGCGCATGCCGCGCCGGCGCTCCAGCACGACCTCCAGGCGCCAATCGTTTAAATCAAGCTCGTACCGGGTGCGCATAGCCTGGCCTTTGGGAAATGAGAGCAATTTTCAAATGAAAATTCCTGATTTTATGAAAGCGATTTTTCTTTTTGACGAACCCTTGAAAGGGAAACGCAGCAGCGCTACGACGACCTGAAAAGGGTGATGTTCAAAAAGAAAAAGCGCCGAAGAAAATGGGAACGCTCAATTGCAACTTGCTCTAAAAAGCGCACGGGGGAGAACCGCCCGTGCGCCTTGGATGAGGTTCGGCTCCGCCGGGTTATTCCTCGCCGGGATCGTCGGAGGGGGTGTCGGCCGCGGGCGCGGGATTGGCCGATTCGTTGATGTCTTTGAGGCCGAGGCGGCTGAGGTTCCAGGCCATCCAGCCCTCCACGAGGGGCATGGCGCGGCCCTGGACGATTTCGGATCGCATCTGGCTGCGCATCATTTCGGCGCGGCGCATGTCGCCGGGTTCGCGCTTTTCAACAAACACGAGCATCATGGCGCCGTTGTCCAGGGGGATCGCTTTGGAAACGGCGCCGGCGGGCTGGCGCATGGCGGTGGAAACCAGCTGCATGGCGTGGGGGTAGTCGGGCAGGGCCTGAAGGTCGGAGACCACGAAGGTGAGCGAGGTCGATACGTTCATGCCGTGGACGGCGGCGGCCTGGGTGGCCTTTTCCCAGGTCATTTCGGGCATGAGCATCACGCTGCCGAGCTCGGTGGAGATTTTTTGGGCGTAGGCGGTGAAGTTTTCCCGGCGCTTCTGGGCTTGGGCGCGGGCGTTGACGTCGTCTCGCACGGCTTCGAAGGGGGGGGTGTGGCGGGGGTCTGCCGAGATGTATTCGATGAAGTAGATCTCGGAGGCGCCGGCCACGGTGGCGAAGCGGGTGATGGCTTGCGCGGGGTCGGTTTCGAAGGCGGTTTCGGCGAACTCGCGGCCGTTTTCAACATCGGGGGGGGGGGTGTCGATGCCGAAGAGGGGGGTGGTTTTGATGGTCTGGCCGAAGGTTTTGGCCACGGCTTCAAGGCCGGATTTCATGGCGGTGTCGATCCCGGCGGCGTTGAAGAACTTTTTGGCTTCCTCGGGGGCGGTGTCTTTGATCAGGTCGGCGCGAACCTGGTCTTTGGCCTCTTCGTAGCTGAGGCGCTGAACGGCGTTGGTGCCGTCCTGTTTGACGTATCTGTCTTCGAAATCCTCGTAATACCGCATGAGCTCGTCTTCGGTCACGGTCACGCGGTCATGGAAGTTTGTCAGGGCCACGGCGAAGTAGCGGACGCTGACGCGGTCGGGCACTTCAAAGGTTTTGATGTGCTCGGCGTAGTAGGCGCGGAGGTCTTCTTCGGTGAGGCTGAGGGGTTTTTCGGCGGCGGGGTCGGTGAAGGTCATCGCGGCGGCGGTGATGCGGTCGAGGTAGGCCTGGGTCGCGGCGTCGACCTCCATGGGGGAGGCCCAGGCGGCGCTCTGGAGGAGGACGTTGCGCATGACGTGGTAGGGGAATTCCTCGCGGACCTGGTGCTCGAGGGCGGCGGAGGTCAACCCCTGCTGCTGGAGGGCGCGGGTGTAGGCGGCGTTGTCGAAGATGCCGTCGCGCGTGAAGGGGGCGGCGAGCTGCTGGGCAACGATGGCGTCGGTCGCGGTGATTCCCAGCTCCTGGGCGGTCTGCACGGCGGCGAGGCGCTCCCAGGTCAGGCGGTTGAGGGTGCGGTCGGAGACGGCGTCGCGCGAGTTGGGCCCGCGGACGCTTTGCGCCATGGAGCGGAAGCTTTCCCACTTTACCTTTTTGCCGCCGAGGGTGCCGGCGTCGGCCTGCTCGCCTTTGCCGCCTTTCGGGGTGAGCATATCCTGCACAACGAAGGCGAAAACGATGATGATTGCAAAGAAACCCCAGAGCCAGCGGTTGCGGATCATGCGGTTAAAGTGGTAAATAAACATATTTTTCTGGTGGGTTCGGTGTTGGATGTGTGGGGTAAAGCGCGGCGCCGCCTCAAGGGGGGGCGCCGCGTTCCTGCGCGACGGGGAGATCAGATCTCCTGGGCGTTGAAATCCAGGTCTTCTGCCTCGGGCGCGCCTCCCTCTTTTTCAAGGGCGGTGTGCACGGTGGTGACCTGGGGATCTTCGGAAATGAGTTCGCCGGTGGTGATGCCTTCGGAGCTGTCCACATAGGTGAAGTTGTTGCGGGCGGAGCCGCCGGCCATCACGGTCAGCACGGAGACGACCCAGTTGTTGCCCACTTCGGCGCGTTTGCGGCGGAGCTTGATGAGGCATTCGGGGCTGAGGTTGAAGACGGTGGGATTGGGGGTGCCGTTGTCGAGCAGCACGTCGAAAGCGCCCACGAGGCCGGTGATGCGGGTCGAGGAGCCGTCGGCCGCGGAGGCGATCGACACGCGGTTGGCGGCGCCCATCATGGGGATTTTGTAATGGAGACCCTGGAAGAAGGCGGTTCCGGTGCCGACTTCGAAGCGGAGATCGTCGTTGCTCACGTCGACCGAATCGGAGAAATTCTTCACGCGGATGGTGCTGCGGCCGATGAGGTAGAAGGTTCCGGTGGGCACGTCGACGCGGAATGTTTTCTCGGGGGTGCGCAGGCCGACGTCGACATTGCATTCGCCGCGGATGACCTGAAGGCCCACGGAGGCGCGGCGGCCGAAATCGCGGAAGATGGCTTCGGCGCCCGCATGCGCCTGGACGAAATCAGTCGAGTTGAAATAGATTTTGCAGGAGCCGGAGTTGACCTTGATGATGCTGCCGTAGGGGTAGGCCTTGTTGGGGATCACGGGGATGAAATCCTTATCGGCGGGGCGGCGCACATCGCACGTGCCGTCCAGCTCTTTGACCTGAACGAGCACATCGTAAAAATAAGCTTTTTCGTCTTTTTGGGCGAAGGCGGAGAGCGTCATGGCGCATACACACGCGAGCGCAAGAAAACCCCGACGATTCCAGGTAGCGTATCCCATACTGAACCTTTCCCGCCGATTGTGCCACGGCGAAACGACTTCAACAAAACGAAATGCGAAAAAAATCATCAATCGACTGTTAACTGAGCGATGATACGCGATTTACAGTTGTGAAGTCAAGTGAGAGTTCCCGAAATCCGTTTTTTCCGCGGGAACCCCCTTCGACATTATTCGCTTCATCTTTGTAGATAGCTTTGCTATACTTCTTCCGGTTTGCGCGATTTTGTTTGCCATATGATTAGGAGGATACACTCATGCGCTGGTCTTTGAATCTCGCGGCCGCCCTGCTGGCCGCCGGCACCCTTTTGGCCGATGCCCTCCCCGAGGCCCACGCCGTTTACCCCGTTCCGCACGCAATCAAGCTGGCGGGCGAAGCCTTCGCCGCGCCGAAAAAAGCCGCGCTCGCCGCCATCGGCGAAATGGATGCCGACACCACCGCACTCCTCAAAACGCTTTTTACCGTTGAAGAGGGCGCTCCCTTTACCCTTCGCCTTACCAATGGAAAGGCCTTGCTTGCGGGTACTTTTGAACTGATGGCCGAGGGTGGGTACAATCTGTCGATTACCCCGCAGGAAATTACCATTACCGCCACCGATCCCGCCGGGTTCTTCTACGGCGCGCAGACTCTTTCGCAAATCATGCGCGGCGGCAAGCTGATTCCCTGCACCATTCAGGATTGGCCCGATGTGGCCTTCCGCGGCACGGTCGAAGGCTTTTACGGCCAGCCCTGGAGCTTCGAGGCGCGCAAAGCGCAATTCCGCTTCTACGGCAAGTATAAGATGAATACCTATATTTACGGGCCGAAAGACGACCCCTTCCACGGCTTTTCCAACCGTTGGCGCGATCCCTACCCCGCCAAAGAAGCCGAGCAGATCAAAGAGCTCGTGAGCGTGGCGAAGGCCAACAAGGTGAATTTCGTGTGGGCGGTGCACCCGGGGCGCGATATCCAGTGGAAGAATGATAACGACATCGAGGCCTGCATCAAGAAATTCGAGATGATGTATGATTTGGGCGTGCGCTCCTTCGCGGTGTTTTTCGACGACATCGGCGGCGAGGGCGCCCGCGCCGACATGCAGGTCAAGCTCCTCAACCGCCTCAACCGCGATTTCGTGCGCGCGAAGGGCGACGTGACCCCCCTCCTGCTCTGCCCCACCCAGTACAACAAAGCCTGGGCCGACAAGCGCCCCGGAACCTATCTCGACATCTTGGGCGAGCAACTCGACCCGGATGTGATGATCATGTGGACCGGCAACTCCGTGGTGCACGACATCACCCTCGAATCGCTCCAGTGGGTCAACGCCCGCATCAGGCGCAAAGCCTTCATCTGGTGGAACTGGCCCGTCTCCGACTTCGTCCGCGCCCGCCTCCTCCTCGGCCGCGCCTACGGCATCGACCCCGCCAACGCGCCCGAGCTCTCGGGCTTCGTCTCCAACCCCATGGACAAACCCCAAGCCTCCCTGATCGGCCTCTTCGGCATCGCCGACTACACCTGGAACATGAAAGACTACAACGCCGAAAAATCCTGGCGCGAAGGCATCCGCCGCCTCTTCCCCGAGTGCCCCCAGGCCGTGCAGACCTTCGCCGACAACAACTCCGACCACGGCCCCAACGGCCACGGCTACCGCCGCGACGAATCCGAAACCTTCCGCGATCCCGCCCAGCGCATCCTCAAAGCCCTCCGCGAGAAAAACAAACCCCTCGCCGCCGACCTCCGCATGATGAGCGACGAATACGCCCGCATCGAAAAAGCCGCCCAAACCCTCCAGGCCACCCTCAAAGACCCCCTCTTCAAAGAAGAAACCCTCCACTGGATCCGCCTCTTCGGCGAAACCGGCCGCGCCGGCGCCCTCGTGTGCGACATCATCGAGACCATCGACCCCATGGGCGCCTTCAAGCCCGCCGCCATCCCCCTCTTCAACGACCTGCTCGCCACTTACGCCGCCCGCGAAACCATCAGCGCCGAACAAAAACAGCGCCCCTTCCAGACCGAAATCCAGACCGCCGGCAAAGTGATGACCCCCTTCGCCGACGACGCCGCCCAAATCCTCTTCGCCCGCCTCTACACCCAGCTCGGCGGCCGCGAGCCCCAGCCCTCCGCCGCCGGGCGTTACCGCGCCATCGGCACCGTGCCGCAGCTCCAAAACGCCACCGCCGAGCGAAAAGGAACCTTCGTCAACTTCGGGCGCGTCCTCGAAATCGTCAAAATCCAGCCCGGCGAATGGTTCGGCCTGCTCCTGCCCGAAGGCGTGGTCGCCAACTACATCCACGCCAAGCTCGACACCCCCCAGGCCGCCGCCCAAGGCCGCATCGAGCTCTCTGCCGACGCCGGCAAAACCTGGGATTTCCTGCCCACCGCCAACCACGGCGAAGAAATGCAAGCCCGCCTCAACCCCGCCCGCGGCGTCAACGCCGCCCGCTACATCAACACCTCCCCGGACCCCGTCGAGCTGCGCATCAACCAATTCAAGCTCGACGTCCCCGAAGGCGCCCGCATCAACTCCCCCGACGCCGTGCACGACGGCGACCTCCTCAGCGCCTACCGCCCCCAAGGCCTCGATCCCGCGACCCTTCCCAACCGCGAAGCCAAAACCGCCCCCCGCGCCTGGCTCCTCAGCGGCGGCGCCTGCACCGTCTCCGCCATCGACGCCAACGACCGCCGCGCCGCCGTCCGCAACGACAACGGCATCATCTCCCTCGAAGGCCTCGCCCAGCCCGTCAAAGCCCTCATCGTCACCCCCACCGAGCCCGGCCTACGCCTCTTCGAGCTCATCTGGTAACCCCCCCGAAAGGATTTTTCCATGACCAGCATGATCTGGCAAGACATCACCGACGCCGCCGTGCCCCTCGGCGCGCTCATCATCGGCCTGATCGGCGGCTACACCTTCCGGCGCCTCCTCGGCCATTGGCAGGCCGAAGCCGTGGAGCGCCAGGCCCAGCTCAGAAGCCAGGAAGCCGACAACGAAATCAAAGCCCGCCTCAAAGAGGCCGACATCCAGGCCCGCGCCGAAGTGGTCAAAGCCCGCGAAGAATTCGAAAAAACCACCAAAACCCGCCGCAACGAGCTCGAAGACCTCGAAAAACGCCTCACCCAGCGCGAAGAAACCATCCAGAAAAAAAACGATGAAATCGAAAAGAAAAACGACCTCCTCAAAATAGCCAAAGAAGTGATCTCCGAAGAACAGACCCGCCTTGAAACCGAGAAAAAGAAAGCCGCCGACACCCTCTACACCCTCGCCGGCATGACCCACGACGAAGCCCGCCGCACCGTCATCACCCGCGCCGAGCAGGAAATCCAGAGCGAAACCGGCGCCATGATCCGCCGCATCCAGGAAGAAGCCAAAGCCAACGCCGACCGCGAAGCCCGCGCCATCGTCGCCACCGCCATCCAGCGCTGCGCCGTATCCCACGCCTCGGAGCTCGTCACCTCCACCGTCCCCCTCGCCGACGACGAACTCAAAGGCCGCATCATCGGCCGCGAAGGCCGCAACGTCCGCACCCTCGAAAACCTCACCGGCGCCTCAATCCTGCTCGACGACACCCCCGACGTCATCGTCATCTCCTGCTTCGACCCCATCCGCCGCGAAGTCGCCAGAAAGGCCCTCGAGATCCTCATCGCCGACGGCCGCGTGCACCCCACCCGCATCGAAGAAGTCGTCGAGCACGTCCAAAGCGAGCTCCAGGAAACCATCCGCCAGGCCGGGGAAGACGCCTGCTTCGAGGCCAACGTCCAAGGCGTGGAGCCCTCCCTCATCCGCACCCTCGGGCGCCTGCGCTTCCGCACCAGCTTCACCCAAAACGTCCTCCGCCACGCCATCGAAGTGGCCAACCTCATGGGCCTCATGGCCTCCGAGCTCGGCCTCAACCCCACCCTCGCCCGCCGCGCCGGATTATTCCACGACATCGGCAAAAGCGTCGACCAAGACCGCGAAGGCACCCACTCCGCCATCGGCGCCGACATCCTCCGCCAGGCCGGCGAGAGCCCCGTCGTCGTCAACACCGCCGCCGCCCATCACGGCGACGTGGAGGCCGAAAGCCTCTACCCCACCCTCTGCTCCGCCGCCGACGCGATTTCCGGCTCCCGCCCCGGCGCCCGCAGCGAAGCCACCGCCATCTACATGAAACGCCTCGAAGACCTCGAGCGCCTCGCCGCCGCCTTCCCCGGCGTGAAAAAGAGCTTCGCCATCCAGGCCGGCCGCGAGATCCGCGTCATCGTCTCCCCCGAAGAAATCACCGACAACAAAGCCATGCTCCTCGCGCGCGACATCGCCCGCAAAATCGAAACCGAGCTCCTCTACCCCGGCCAGATCCGCGTGGTGGTCTCCCGCGAAACCCGCTGCATCGAATACGCCAAGTAACCTCAAGGCGTTCAGCAATGGAACTACTTAAAGCCGCTCACCGCATGCTCATGGACAGCGCGATTTGGTGTTCACCCATGAACAACAACGCACTCCTTATAGGAGATTGAAAACATGCTTGGAAAAATAAAAGCCTTCTTTTCATCCGCCCTGTGGCGGACCGACCTCGCCGCGCTCTCCTTCTTTCCCCGCCTGGGATACCGCATCCTGCGCTTCTGCTCGCTCACCGTAAAAGGTTATTTGCGCGACAACTGCCTCCTGCACGCCTCCGCCCTCACCTACATCACCATGCTCGCCATCGTGCCCGTGCTCGCGCTCAGCCTCTCCATGGTCCGTGCCTTCGGCGGCGACGAGCTCGCCCAGCGACACGTGACCGCCTACATCGACAGCTTCGTCTCCGACATGGAAATCAGCCTCGAAGAGACCGAACCCTCTCCCGCCCCCCAGGCCACCCAGACCAAACAGGAAATGACCCAGGCCTTCACCGGCGAAATCCGCCGCATCGCCAACACCGTCTTCGAGCAGATCAACGGCATCAACTTCGGCAAGCTCGGCGGCATCGGCGCCATCTCCCTCATCCTCATGGTCATCGGCGTGCTGGGCAAAATCGAAAGCAGCTTCAACCAGGTGTGGGGCGTGGCCCGCACACGGCCGCTCTGGCGGAAATTCACGGATTACCTCAGCATCATCATCGTCGTCCCCGTGCTCCTCGTGGCCGCCAGCAGCATCCCCGTGCTCGAGACCGTCAACAAAATCAACGCCAACGCCGGCCACGTCGTCCGCTTCTTCGCGGGAATGGAGATCCTCCACCGCTTCGTGCCGCTGCTCATGGGCACCTGCCTGCTCGCCTTCCTCTTCGGCTTCCTGCCCAACACCCGCGTGAAGACCGGCTCCTGCTTTGTGGGCGGCTTCCTCACCGCCCTCATCCTCAGCGCGTGGTTCAAGCTCTGCCTGCGCCTCCAGGTCGGCATCGTCGGCAACAGCGCCCTCTACGGCAGCTTCGTGGCCCTGCCCATCCTGCTCATGTGGATCCACACCAGCTGGCAGATCATCCTCCTCGGCTCCGAAATGGCCTACGTGCACCAGTTCGGCAAAGAGCTCCAGCGCGAAAACGCCTTCGTGAACCCCTCGGGGCGCGACCGCATCTTCATTGCCATCGCGCTGTGCATGGAAGCGGCCCGCAGCGTGGCCGAGCTGGGCAAACCGCTCAACATCCAGGCCTTCAGCGCCCGCATCGGCATACCCCAGCGCCTGCTCGCCGCCGTGCTGCGCACCCTGATCGACCGCGGCGTGATCGTGCCCGTGAACATGCCCGATGAAAGCACGGATTATTATATGCTCTGCGGCTGCGCCACCCACGTGAAGCTCGCCACCATCTTCAGGGCGTTTATCGACGACACGGCCGGCGAAGACATCGTCAACACCGCCAACCTTCCCCCCGCCCTCCGCCCCATCTCCGAACGGCTCGACGCCACCCTCGATAGCGCTTTCAACATCACCCTCGCCGAGCTCGCCGAACAAACCCGCCCCAAACAGCAGAAGCTCATTCCGGTATAAACACCTCAACCGGCAGGCGCTCGATTCGCAGGAATCGCGACAGCATCTCAAAAAGCTGTAATACCGCCTGCAACGGTGCATGTTGCTTCAACGAAACCCCGCCCGATACCCGGGGGAAGAACGGTAAACCCGTTTCCAAACGTGGCCCAGCTTCAGGAAGAAATGAAAACGCTTGCGCGCCATGCGTAGAGAAGAAGTGGCCCACCTGAGCGAACTCCTCCAAGACCTCACAAAAGCCCTTACCCAACAAAAAGTCCTCCATGAAAAATTCTAAAATTTTCAAATAGAGCATGTTTCGAATGAGATTTCCGGATTTTGCGAAGGTGAATTTTGGTTTTTACAAACGCTTGAGGCGAGCCGTAGCAACGCTACGGCGATCTGAAAGGGTGAAGTTCAAAAACAAAAAGCACCGAGAAAAAGCGGAAAGATCAATCGAAATATGCTCTAAACCTCATAAAAACAAATGGAAATACGATTACCGTCCTCTACGTTCTCAGTAATTTTGCATGAAGTTTTCAAGAAAGATCAGCAATCAATCATCATCGCCGCCAAGCACCTCCATAAACGGTCCGCTTGCTCCGACCCGGATCTTGCCTCCTACCTTTCCAAAGCCCAAATACCACACGCCCTTCATATCCAGGCGCGGCTTCACTCCAAATCCGTAAATACACCCCTGCGGGTAGACGATCTGCGGCTGCACATCTCCCGCCTCTACCATCAGCAAAGCATCAAACGTGCTTCCTGCCGGCACATCCGCATCATCAATCGAAAGCGTAATCCGTTGAGTCCCACCCCCCGGTATCACATGAATGCACCCATGCTTCAGAGCAATCGCCGCCACATCCGCTGAATGAACCACCTCCTCATACACAAATCCTCTGGGCATCGGATCCGCTTTCTTTACATATGTTTCTTCCATTTCTGATGAAAGTGACGCAATTGAATTGTCCACAAAAGTCGACATCTGCGTAACGGTCGCAAATTGGCCGGGAACGCGGTCGGGCAGGATTTTGCCATTTTCATCCAAAAATCGATAATTCTTCACCTGCAGCAACGTGTTCGGTTCAAGAGCGCCGCCCAAAAGCTGAACCCCCCGGCTCTGGCTGGGAACCGTAGCGCCATACCCGATGGCAACAGAAGAACTCGAATCTACGGAAGAATCACCTCCAATTGCAATACCATAACTAGCCGTAGCCGAAGCATAGGCACCCAAAGCAATGGAATCATCAATATAGGATCCTGTATACGCATAAGGGCCTATTGAAAGGCACCCCCAACCCTCAGCCTGAGTTTCATGCCCCAGCGACATACTGGAACAATATGCCGAGGCACGGTTGCCAAGGGCAATTGAATCCCAATACCCAGTTGATCCCATACCAATGGCAACTCCATTGAAGAAAGAAGAACTCTTTGACCCAATGAGAACGGCTCCGCCCGCGCCACCCGCCCCATTTCCAATGAAAATGGCACTCAGGTCGGAATTACCAAGCCCCGTATAGGTATTTTCACCTATAATAATATGATTGCCGTATGTAGTACCCCAAGGGTCATTTGCAATCGCATAACCTGAACAAACGATTGCCATCATTATTCCAACACAATACTTCATAATAAGTTGCCTTTCATTTTAACGACCTTAACAAAACTCAAACAAAATCCCCTCATCGTTTCATGGTTCAAGCGAGAGCGTCTCCGCGGAAAGGCGCTCAAGCCGTTGAAACGCCGATCTCATATCGAACAGCTGAAGCACCGCCTGCAACGGAATGGAAGCCTGGGGCGGCAAATCACTCTCCCTTATTTGATTCGCAAGATGAAATGCGCTCAGGCGGTCGGGAAACCCCATGTAAAAAACGGGCTGCGCATAGGCATACACGGCCTCCCTTCGAAGAATCAGAGGCCACGGCGGCACCTGATTCGGGTAGGAAAGAATATCGATTTCATAAACCTGATAAAACTCGCTTTCACGCGCAACTACTTCCGGTTCAATGACCCCATGTCCCCGGATAATGGTTTCGGTTGCCTTTTCCCATCCCGTTTCCGTGTTGAGATACAGCGACCAGGAAAAAATGTCGCCAATTGCCTTCTCATTTGAGGAGACAAACGCATCAACCCGGCCATCGGCATCCGCATCCGTTAAAACGACCCTTATGCCAGTCAATTCCTCCCCGGCCTGATACGCCTCTATGAGCAACTGGCGCTGAGCGACACTCAGCGCATACTGCACAGGCTCCGCAGAGAAAGGCACCATTCCTCCCAGATAACGAGCCGCCTGCTTTTCAAGATTTTCCCCCGCATAGACATCAAACGCGAGGCGCTCAATGCTCTCAAATGTTGGCGAGGTCAGCCATCGAACCAAAGCATTTGTCTCCGTTTTGTAAAGCATCGTATCCTGAGCGTTCGCTGAAAGGTGGCACAGTTCGTCGCCAACCACCGCCTCAATATCCTTGTCTTCATTAAGAATAATTTTTAGATCAACCATGGCAACCTGAGCGTTTTCATTTCGTTCCTTTAGAAGATAAAATTGCGATATATAGCCATTAAATCCATACCTGTTTTTTTCACCTTGATCAGCCTCTACCCACTTTCCGTTTTTATAGAAATGAAACTCCCATCCACTTCCCAAACGGTCTGTTCGAGCATAAGATGTCGTGATTACGTCTTCAACGCAATCACCATTAAAATCAATAAAATAAGTCAACGTAACCCATCGTTCTTTTACATAGTTACGTATATCACGATCAAAATCGCCAAATTCGAGAACCTTCCTTCTCACCTCTTCAGGCAAAGAGGCCCCGTAAAGATGGTTAAACAAAAACATGGCAACACATAGAAAAAAAACAAGACTTCTCATAACCACTACTCCTGAACCGCCACCGCTTGATTTGTAACAACTGTATTCGTATACTTGTTCACGTTCTGGTGCAACACCCATTTTCCCGTAGCTGGAATAAACTCCCAAGGACTTCTAAACCGTCCCTCATGCTTAGGAGCCGTCTGACGGTCAATACCTAAAGCACCATTATACAACGTCATCACACCCCACTCTTCCGCGGAAAGGCGCTCAAGCCGTTGAAACGCGGAATCCACAGTAAACAAGTTTAAAATGGTTGAAGGAGGCGTGGCCCCATTCAACGGAACAGAACCTTCATTTAAGAAGTCATACATTCGTTTCTGGTTTCCAGTATGAAACGCGTTCAAACGATCCGAAAACCCCATTCCCAAAAAAGGTATTCCATAATCATATACAATGCCTTTCCGAATGATTGAAACCCAAGGAAACAAAGCCCCCCCTTTTCTGTAATCCATTTCATAAACATGATAAAACTCATTCTCATTTGCAATGACCTGATACGGAATCGCTCCCGACCCTCGTTTGATTTCTTTTTCAGCCTTTTTCCAACCATCTTCTTTATTGAGATAAAGTGTCCAGTTAAATGAAGTCTCTATCGCGTCAGCATCCGATGTAATGAATGCATCAGTTCGACCATCATTGTCCGCATCGGTAAACATCATTTTTGCCGTCGTCGGCATCTGCGCACTAAGGCGCAATCTTACATCTTCTCGATAAGCGCTTGCAAGCATCTGCCGTTCAGTGATGGTAAGCGTATTTGTGACAGAAACCGCAGGAAAAAACATATCACCGCAACGAAGAGCAAATGGTGATTCCGCCAGATTGTTCCCCTCACAAACTTCAAGTGCAATACGGTCAAGGCTTTCGAAATTCCACGAAGTCACACAGCGAAACAACTCGTTTTTCTTTGTTTCAATATGAATTTTCTCTATTGAGTTAACAGAAGCATAAGAAGTTTCATCCCCTATGATTTCATATCCTTCTTTTTCAGAAGTATGTTTCAAAACAATCATCGCGAGTTGAGGGAAGGTCTCTTTTTTCTTTAATCGATAGAGCTGCTCTGGAGAACTATAAAAAACAGTTTCATCTACTTCAAGGCTCGTTTCAATCCACATTTCGTTCTTATTAAGGTGAAAAAGCCAGTGAGTCCCTATACGATCTACATAGTCGGCTGATGCACTGATTGCATCTTTTTTCCCATCTCCATCTAAATCGATGAAATACCCCCAAACAAACCACCGATCTTCAAAAATATCACTCTGCAATCCATAATACTCAATGAGCTTCCGTTTCTCTTTCTCCAACAATGATTCGGCATGAAGATGAGAAAGAAAAAATGCGGGAACAAACAAAAAAAGGTGAAATAAAAAAGTCTTCATGACAATTACTCCGTAGGGGTTTTCAATGCGACTTTTACAACTTCATCTACATAGTTATTCTTATTTGGATACAACTTCCATACACCAAGCACAGGGTCAAATTTCCAAGGGCTTTGCTCCATCCATTTTGCGGCACCAGGAATGGGTATCGGTTTTATTCCTCCCCTACCATTATATAACGTGATGACACCCCATGCTTCCGCAGAAAGCACAACAACAACATTATCTACAGTATTCGTATACCGCGCTGGAGGTTCAATCCAGTTTTCATTTTCTCCATAAGCGTTTCGATAAGCATCAATAATTACCTTATATTGATTTCTTTTATCCTTAAAAGTGGTATTGATTGTTTCAACGTTTGTCCTCCAATTCCACGCTTCAGCCGTTACGACGCTCTTTGATCCACGATCAATCTGACTTATTCCAAATCCGTATCCTTTTATCGGGCCACGCAAAACAGTTTCTGGAATTCTAGGGTCCTTTTTGAATTTTTCAGGCACAAATTGATTGTAAAACCACGGTTCCATTTTGCTTTCATGCTTTGCAATCATCCAGGCATACGGGCGAAAGGCCACGTCAACAGTCGAATTGATATACGCCAACACATCGTCATCCAATGGATTTTTCCCTCGAATAAGAAAAGAAACAGGGGGTATATCACGGTTATTAATTTGGATACTAACTGTATTTGTGCCACCGATAATTTCATTGAGTTCGGCTTTTATATCATAAATTTCATTTCCGGCCTGAATCTTATATCCAGTTTCAGGAAAAGAGCGGTTATCACGCGTCTTTCGTCCAAAAAAATCCTCTGTCAGAAGATCCATACGCCACCCGACTGAAAAAAACCTGGGAAGACCTTTAAATTCCGCGAAGAGGTCTGGCGCAGCCGGTTCACCTGTTACATAGCTAATCCCACCAGTTTTGATTCGCATCGGTGTTCGAGCTCCATTTGTATCGGTTGTTCCATTGTGACCACCAGCTACGGGCATATTTTTCTGAACGATTCGCAAGGGGAAAGCGGCGGCGATGACGGTGCTGGGCAGGAGATCATCGGAGATGTTTTTGGCGTAGAGGCTGACGGAAACTTCGAGGTCTTTATCGGCGGGCGCCGAGAATAGCGCGAAATCTTCGACAATCGCGGGGGAGAAACTTTGAATGCCGTCTTCCACATACTCGGCGATCTCCCAACTGGAGTGGCGGGAGTTGACGTCGACCGTGCCGGCAAGGGAGGGATGGCCGGCGGCGGTGATATTCCACCCCAGCGTATCGTTATATTCCGATACATCTCCCGTATACTCGGGGAATTCTTCGCTGTGGAGAAACACGGCAATCAAACTTTTGGTTCCTTTTGGAATGATGATTTTTTCCTGCTTTTCTTTGAGGTCGTTTTTAGGCAGATCGCCGGTCAGAATCACCCATTCGCCGGGCTTGTCGCCGGGATCATTGGGGTCGGTTTTCTGCGCGCGCTCGATGTCGTCGGGGATACCGTCGCCATCGGAGTCTCGTTCACAAGGGTTGGTCCCGTCATTCACTTCGTCCACATTTGAAACGCCGTCGTCATCGGAGTCGAGATCGGCGTCGGGCGTCTGCGGATGGGTCCCGTAACGGAATTCATCTTGGTTGATCAAGCCGTCGCCATCGGAATCGAGGGCGGCGTCGGTCGGGTCGTAGGGGTTCAGGTTGTAGAGGATCTCCCACCAATCGGGCATGCCGTCGGCATCGGAATCAACCTGAAGGCTTTCAAGGTCGAAAGAGAAAAGATACTTGACCTGGCCGATGTTGGCAAGGGCAAAATCGTTGGGTATGCCATCGGCCCAGGGGGGTGTTTCGGCCAGGCGGTGGAGGCGCAAAAAATTCCAAAAGGGTTCGGCGGTGTTTTTGAGCTGGCCGAGGGTGACGGGGCTGGTGTTGTTTTTGAGGGTGAATGTGGCGAGCAACTGTGTGACGGCGGGTGTGGGGCCGCCGGGGAATTCATCTTGAAACAGCGCGGCTGCGCGGCTGGCAATCCATTTGAGCTGGCCTTGGGTGGCGGCGGCGAAATCGTTGGGGATCGCGGAGGGGGAGATCACCTGATAGGTTTCCCACCAGGCGGGTATGGGGGGAGAGCCGGTTTGATCCATCCGGTTGGTGAAGGCGCCCATGGGTACATCGCCCTGGGGGAAGAGAAAGGCGATTTCTTTTTGAAACGTGAGCTTGCCGGTGCCGAAACAATCGCCGGAGAGGCGGGCGGGCGCATTGAACAGCAGGGAGACGGCGGTGATTTTCGCGGTGTCGACCCGATCGGCGATCAGCAGATCGGTGAAGCCCGTTGCTCCGCGGGCGGAGGGTAGCAGCAACAGGCCGGCCAGTGCGGCGCAGAGCGGTGTGTAGGTTGGTTTCAGGCGCATGGGCATCCCTTTATATTTACAAGGTATTGGGGTAACCGTTGGTGTAAGTGCCGGATGAAAGGTCACCCGTCGGCATTACATAGAGCGGGCCTTGTGTGAAATGGGCGGCTCCGGAGACGGTGAGGCTGCCTTTAACGGAGATGTTGCTATCGATCGCAATGGTTTCGACGCGGGTGATGCTGCCTTTTTCGCAGAGTTCCTGTATTAGAGCTCTTGCGAAATTGCGAAGCTACGTTTTTTTCGCACGCGGAGGCGCGGAGAAAATTAAATTCGCAGGAAGTCTATTAACAAACACAAACCCGTCTGTATCTTCGGAAATGGAAAGGGTTGCGGCGGGGTGATCCTGGGTGATGCCGAGCAGCGAAAAGAAAAGATCCGCCTCGGGTGTGTCGATGCAATAAAACCGGAAGCCGAGGTCGGTTTGAGGAGGCGTATCCTGTTGATTGTGCTTGAACATCTCAATTAAATCAAGCTCCGAGAAAACCATGGCGGGCGGCGCTGTTTTCTGATCGGTTCTGCCTTGAAAAGAAACCAGTATAAACATAAAGGCGAAAAACATATTTTCATAGTGATATCCCTAACACAATTTTCGTTACAATGAAAATATATGGCTGCTGGCGGAGAAAAGCAACTAAAAAAGCACAAAGAACCCATTTTCTTTGTGCTTTTTAAGAATACGTGTGAAAACGTATGTTTTACACAAAATTGGCGGAGGCGAAGGCCCAGTTGAGGTGCTTGTCGGCAAGGGCCAGGGCATAGTCGGCGCGGCGGTTCTGCCAATCGAGGTAGTAGGCGTGCTCCCACACGTCGATGGTCAGGAGAGGGGTGCCTTCATCGGTTTCCTCAATCGGGGTTTCGGCGTTGCCGGTCTTTTTGATGAAGAGGCGCCCCTTTTTCACCACCAGCCACGCCCACCCCGAACCGAACTGCGCCACGGCGGCATCGGCCAACGCCTTTTTGCAGGCATCGAGCGAACCGAAGGCTTGGTTGATGGCTGTGAGGAGCGGCAGGGAAGGTTCGCCGCCCTTTCCGGCGGGGGCGAGGGAATTCCAGTAGAACGTGTGGTTCCAGACCTGGGCGGCGTTGTTGAAGATTTTTTCCCGAAGGGGATCGTCGTCGTCGTCCTCCGTGGCGCGGATGATGTCGATCAGGCTCATCTTTTCGAAACGGGTGCCGGCAATCAGGCCGTTGAGGGTCGCCACATAGCCCCGGTGGTGTTTGCCGTAGTGGAAGCTGATCGTGCGCGCGGAAACCGCGGGCTCAAGCGCATTTTCCGCAAAGGGAAGCGGCGGGAGCGCGATGGGGCCCGAGAGGGCGGCGGCGGTTGATTGCGCGAGAGCGCCCCCGGCGAGGGCACCGGCGGCGGCGGTGATAAACGTGCGGCGCGAAAGACCGTCAAAGGCGGCGTGTTTGCTCATGTCGACCTCGCTTTCGATGGAAGTTTATTATACTTAACTCGTTAGCATATCCTTCTTTCAACCCGCTTTCAAGCCTTTTGTGAGGGTTTTTGAAAAGCGGTAAAAAAATCGCTTCACGAAAGAATTTTTCTTGACTGCCCCCTCCCGTATTGGCTAGTATACAGGCAAAGAGGAAGTGCAGTCCTCCTGCATTTTCCCAACGAAGGAAAGGCGCAAGGCCAGCTCTCCTTGTTTTGCGCATGAAAGTTTCCTTTGGCTGAAAAAATATAAGATCCTCCCTCGGCGGATGGAACAATCGTTCCATCCGCCTTTTTTATATAACACGCTCTAAAACAAATGCTTTCGCCTGTTTGAAAACAGAGGCGGCCGAAATCTTTTTGTAAAAGCAAAAAAACGGCTTGCTCAATATTTTGCAATCTGCTAGAGTGTTCCACGTTTTTCGAGAGGGGGAGTGGCGCAATCGGTTAGCGCACCGGACTGTCGATCCGGTGGTTGCGGGTTCGAGCCCCGTCTCTCCCGCCATTTTTGACGCAAAGCGGTATTCTCGGAGAACACCCTGCACGGAGGGGGAGTGGCGCAATCGGTTAGCGCACCGGACTGTCGATCCGGTGGTTGCGGGTTCGAGCCCCGTCTCTCCCGCCATTTTCACACGGTGAAAATCGGCCTTCGACCCTCGCAGGAATCCCTTTAAGCGGGGGAGTGGCGCAATCGGTTAGCGCACCGGACTGTCGATCCGGTGGTTGCGGGTTCGAGCCCCGTCTCTCCCGCCATTTTCACGGCCGTTCGCACGAACGGTCGTTTTTCTTTTTCCGAGAGGAAGCGCGCGGCATGGCAAAAGAACAGCGAAAAGGCGAAATCGCACCGCCCGGGAGCCTGCAGGCCCTCGTCGGCGCGCTCCTTTTCGGCTCCGATCACCCGCTGGGGGTCGAAGAAATCAAAGCCTGCCTCGCGGAGGCCGGCGAAACCGAAGGCGAGGAAACGCCCTTTGCGGGCGTCGACCGCGAAACCATCCGCGAGACCCTCAGAGCCATCGGCAAAGAGCTGCGCCGCGCGGCTTTGGGCATTGAGCTCGTGGAGACCGGGGGTCTTTTTTCGCTGCGCACCGAAGCCGCGGCCGGGCGCTGGCTGCGCCGCCTGCTCAAGGCGGAAAAGACCGTGCGCCTTTCAGGCCCCTCGCTCGAAACGCTCGCCATCATCGCCTACCGCCAGCCCATCTCAAAGGCCGAGATTGAAGCCGTCCGGGGGGTGGCCGCCGACCACATCGTGCGCGCCCTCCAGGAGCTCGATCTTGTGAAAACCGTCGGCCGCAGCGAGCTGCCCGGCAGACCCTACCTCTACGGCACCACCCCCTTTTTCCTCGAACACTTCGGCCTGGGCGCCCTCGCCGACCTCGACCGCATGGATCCCACCCTCCAGCGCTCCGATTACCGGACCCGCCTCGCCATCCACACCAAAACGCGCGACGAAAAACCCGTGCAGCAGGAGCTTGCCGGGTTCGACGGCGCCCTCGTCCGCCGGGATTCCGGCGAATGACCCCTCCCGCATCGTTTTATTTCCATGTGCCCTTCTGCACAGGCCGCTGCGCCTACTGCGCCTTTCACTCCGGCCCCCCGCCCACCCCCGAAACCCTCTCCGCCTACCTCGATTCCCTCGCCCGCGCGTTCGACGCCTTCTCCCCCGCCCCCCTCCCCTGCGCCACCCTCTACTTCGGCGGCGGCACCCCCGGCCTCCTCGGCCCCGACGGCTTCCGCCGCTGGCACAGCCTCTTCATCGGCCCCCGCCTCATTCCCCAACCCGGCTTCGAATGGAGCGTGGAGCTGCACCCCGCCGGCGTGACCCTCCCCCTGCTCCAAACCCTCCGCGAGCTCGGCGCGACCCGCGTGAGCATCGGCGTGCAAGCCCTCCACGACCCCACCCTCCTCGCCCTCAACCGCCGCCACACCGCCGACGACGCCCGCCGCGCAATCGCCCTCGCCCGCGACCACTTCACCAACACCGGCATCGACCTCATCGCCGGCCTGCCCGGCATCACCCCCCGCCGCTGGCAAGCCACCCTGGGCGAAATCATCCGCTGGGATCTCAGCCACATCTCCGCCTACACCCTCAGCATCGAACCGGGCACCCCCCTCGCCCGCGCCCCCGCCCCCCCCTCCGACGGCCTCGACGAAATGGCCCTCGCCTCCCGCACCTTCGCCGCCGCCGGCCTCACCCGCTACGAAACCTCCAACTTCGCCCTCCCCGGCCGCGAATGCCGCCACAACCTCGCCTACTGGCAAGGCCTCGACTACCTCGGCCTCGGCCCCGGCGCCGCCTCACGCCTCGGCCTGCGCCGCCTCACCCCCCGCGAAGAAACCCTCACCCCCCTCGACGACGCCCTCGAACGCACCCTCACCCGCCTGCGCACCGCCCGCGGCTTCTCCCCCGCCCGCGCCGCCCGCCGGCACCCCCTCCTCACCCCCCTCCTCCCCGCCTGGACCCGCCTCCTCCACCGCTTCCGCGCCCACGGCCTCCTCACCGAGCCCAGCCCCGGCACCTTCGCCCCCACCCCCCGCGGCCATGAAGTGGCCGACGCCCTCATCCGCGAGCTCCTCGCCGCCGCCGAAACCGCCCCCGGCAGAATTTAGCCTTTCAATCAGCCCCGTATTTTGTTATTCTCCCATCCATGAAAAGTCTGGAGCTGATTATGAAATTCACACCGAAAATCCGCACATTGGCCCTGTTCTCCCTGCTGACAGGCGCACTTCACGCCCAGAGCGTGTTCCAGATGCCCGAAATTTTCCCCCGCCACCGCATCCTCCTGAGCGAATTCGCCCAAGCCATGGCCGCCAAAAACTACGAAGCCGCCGAAACCGCCGCCCGCGCCGGAGCCACCCTCCTGCCCAACGACACCAACTGGGCCTACAACGTAGCCTGCGCCCTCTCCCTCCAAGGCCAGGCCGACGCCGCCTTCAGCGCCCTCGAAAAAGCCATCCGCCTCGGCTTCACCAACCTCGCCCAAATCGAAAAAGACCCCGACCTCAACGCCATCCGCCCCCTGCCCCGCTACCCCGAGCTCCTCGACCTCGCCCGATCCCTCCAAGGCAAACCCGCCCCCGGAGCCGCCCTCATGGCCGCCACACCCCTCAGCGTGGAGACCGGCAAAGAAGCCACCGTCGGCGAAAGCAACACCAGCTGGGACTGGAACCCCACCACCGGCGGCTTCTACCTCACCCTCCTGCGCCTCATCCCCGGCCAATTCGACAAAACCGCCTACACCGGCCCCGCCGCCGACATCATCACCCCCTGGCTCAAAGCCGGCTCCGCCGCAGGCAACGCCGGCGACCTCTACGTCAACCGCGATTCCGACACCCTCCTCCCCGACCTCGCCGCCTTCCCCGGCCTCACCCCCGTGTTTTACGACGACACCGCCCAGCGCTACGGCGCCCACGCCGGCCCCGCCAACGCCATCTTCCGCGACGAAAAACACCACCCCCTGCCCACCATCGGCAGCTGCACCTACATCTACGCCGCCAACACCCCCTTCCGCCGCACCATCCCCCGCCTCCTCACCCTCGACGCCCCCATCGCCCAATTCCAATACGCCATCGCCAACCAATTCCACACCTACACCGCCAGCGGCGATTTCGACCCCGAAGCCCTCGGCGACCTCTTCATCGCCAACACCCCCTACTCCCTCGCCGCCGCCGGCGACGTGAAAGACATCAAACCCTTCACCGAAGCCGCCCTCGCCGCCCTCGCCGCCATGGATCCCGCCGTCAAAGCCGAAATCATCCGCCGCGGCGCCCTCACACCCACCCTCCAGACCCTCATCCGCCTCAGCCAGAAAAACATCGCAGGCTCCATCCCCGCCTACCTCACCGCCGCCGCCCACCCCGCCGCCTTCAGCATCGCCAACCTCGACGTCTCCGCCCTCGTCAACCGCGCCCACACCCTCACAAAAGCCGGCATCCAGCCCATCCTCCAGATCCGCGCCCTCCGCTACAGCATGCCCAAACCCAACGTCGACTTCTTCGACGCCAGCCCCAGCGAAGGCATCGCCGACACCCCCTGCTCCATCCTGCGCATCATCCGCGGCACACCCTACACCCGCACCATGACCGTCGAAGTCATGCGAGCGCCCACCGGCATGAAGCTCCACTGGTTCATCGTCAACGGCGACCCCGCCAAAATCCGCATCACACCCCGCACCGACGCCATGAGCATCGTCGACATCGAGGTCGACTACCACGGCGCCTACACCACCCACGCCAACGGCGCCCCCATCCAAACCCGAAGGGTCGACATCGCCCTCGTCGGCGTCAGCGGCCACAACGTCACCGCCCCCTCCTTCATCTCCCTGCGCTACCTCGCCAACGAAAAACGCACCTACGGCCCCCAAAACCGCATCGCCGCCGTCGACTACCGCATCGACGACGCCACCTACGCCGACCCCCGCCTCTCCGCCCGCAAAAACTGGAAAGACACCTACCGCTACGACCCCGCCGGCCGCTGCACCGGCTGGCTCCGCGAACGCAGCGGCGAACCCGCCCAGCGCTTCACCTCCCGCGGCCACCTCATCAAAGAAAGCGACAGCAAAGGCCGCCCCGTCAAAGCCGTCGCCGTCAGCTACCTCCCCCGCCGCCAGGAAGGCATCCCCCACCCCGTCGACCTCAACCAAATCGAAGAACCCGCCACCTTCATCTACACCTACGCCTCCGACGACGACCTCATCGGCACCCCCCGCCCACAGTAACGGACCCCCGCATGAAACTCTTCCGCTTCACCCCCATCACCGAAAAACGCCTCCAGCGCTTCCGCAAAAGCCGCGTGGCCTTCTGTTCGCTCTGGCTCATCCTCAGCCTCGGCCTCATCAGCCTCCTCGCCCCCCTCCTCTGCAACGACAAACCCCTCTACCTCCGCTACAACGGCGCCTCCTACCTCCCCTTCCTCCACAAGACCCCCCCCAAAGCCATCATCGAAGCCGCAGGCACCGCCCAGGTCGATTATAAAGACTTCACCCAAAGCCCCGCCTTCACCGCCACCCCCGGCAACCGCGCCCTCTTCGCCCCCATCCCCTACGGCCCGGGCGAAGTCCTCGAAACCGAAGCGCTCGAAACCGAGAAAAAAGTCACCCTCACCCTCCGCCCCATCCTCCCCATCGCCCGCTTCGACCTCACCCAAGACGGCCGCATCGTCCGCCCCGTCGCCTGCGAACGCTTCTTCATCGACACCAACCTCGCCACCCACACCCACCCCCTCGAAGACTACTGGCAGCTCGACGCCCCCACCCGCGCCCAAATCGCCCGCCGCTTCGCCGGCGAACCCACCGAAGCCCACACCGCCACCCTCACCGCCGTCCCCGGCTCCCGCGCCCGCCCCCAGACCCTCAGCCTCCGCCTCCCCGCCACACAAAAAGCCATCTACCCCGTCAAAACCGTCCGCATCTCCATCTCCGATGCCTACGACCCCACCCTCCACCCCCTCCAGATCCACTTCAGGAAAACCCCCGGCGGCCCCCCCCGCCCCCTCGACAAAAAAACCTGGGCCACCTTCACCCCCGCCCAGCAAGCCACCTTCACCGCCTGGGTCACCCGCGCCTTCGAAAAAGACCTCATCAGCACCGAAATCCCCTACAAAGGCGCCACCGCCCAAGCCATCACCACCGTCCAGACCATCACCTGGCCCTTTCCCCCCACCGCCGGCCACTGGATGGGCATCGACGCCGCCGGGCGCGACGTTGCCGCCCGCATCCTCTACGGCATGCGCATCTCCCTCTCCTTCGGCTTCCTCCTCGCCGTGTGGGCCACCCTCATCGGCATGATCTACGGCTCCATCCAAGGCTACTTCGCCGGCAAGACCGACATCGCCCTCCAGCGCTTCGTCGAAATCTGGAGCGCCCTCCCCTTCCTCTACATCATGGTCCTCGTCGGCGACCTCTTCGGCCGCCAGTTCGGCGTCCTCCTCCTCTGCTACGGCATCTTCAACTGGATCGCCCTCTCCCTCTACATGCGCGGCGAATTCCTCCGCCTGCGCAACCGCCCCTTCGTCGACGCCGCCCGCTGCCAGGGCCTCAGCCACATCCGCATCATCTTCCGCCACATCCTCCCCAACGCCCTCACCCCCATGATCACCCTCTTCCCCTTCACCCTCGTCGGCGCCATCTCCTCCCTCACAGCCCTCGACTTCCTCGGCTTCGGCCTCCCCCCCCTCACCCCCAGCTGGGGCGAGCTCCTCCAGCAGGCCCACCAGTACCGCTGGGCCTGGTGGCTCATCCTCTTCCCCGCAAGCGCCCTCTTCACCGTCATGTTCCTCACCGTCCTCGTCGGAGAAGGCGTCCGCAACGCCTTCGACCCCAAACCCTATTCAAAGATGGAATAGAGCGCCATGAGCCCCCCCCCCCTTCTTCAAGTCAACAACCTCGGCATCGCCTTCGACAACGACGAAGGCACCCCCGTCCAAACCGTCCAAGACGTCACCTTCAGCGTCAGCCGCGGCGAAATCCTCTGCATCGTCGGCGAATCCGGCTGCGGCAAATCCGTCACCGCCATGTCCATCCCCCGGCTCCTCCCCAGCCCCCCCTCCCGCATCACCTCCGGCCAGATCCTCTTCGAAGGCACCGACCTCCTCCGCCTGCCCGTCAGCGCCATGCGCGCCTACCGCGGCCGGCGCATCGGCGTCATCTTCCAAGACCCCATGACCGCCCTTTCACCCCTCGTGCCCGTCGGCAAACAAATCGTCGAAACCCTTCGGATCCACCACAGCCTCAGCGCCGGCACCGCCCTCGACCGCGCCATCGAATGGCTCGGGAAAGTCGGCATACCCAGCCCCGCCGAAAAAGCCCTCGCCTACCCCTACGAACTCTCCGGCGGCATGCAGCAGCGCGTCATGATCGCCATGACCCTCATCCTCGAGCCCGAGCTCATCATCGCCGACGAACCCACCACCGCCCTCGACGTCACCATCCAGGCCCAAGTCCTCGAGCTCATGCTCAAGCTCCACCGCAAAAACACCGGCATGATCTTCATCACCCACGACATGGGCGTCGTCTACAAAATGGCCACCCGCGTCATCGTCATGTACGCCGGCCAGATCGTCGAAACCGCCCAGGCCCAATCCTTCTTCGCCGGCCCCCGCCACCCCTACGCCCGCGCCCTCCTCGAAGCCCTCCCCTCCGCCGCCACCCGCGGCAAACGCCTCAGCTCCATCCCCGGCCAAGTCCCCTCCCCCGGCAACTTCCCCCCCGGCTGCCGCTTCCACGACCGCTGCGCCATCGCCCAGCCCCCCTGCGCCCAATCCATCCCCCCCCTCCGCGAACTCGACCCCACCCGCGCCGCCCGCTGCTTCCTCGCATAAAAATTTCCCCTTGATCCATTCTTCCCTTCTTGTTTTCGTGTAAGGCTTTGGCGAGCCCCAGTTGGAGACAGGAAGCAAGAGGCGTGCTTTTACCCAACGGAGAGGCGTATGAAAAAAAGAATACTGTGCATCATTGGAATCTGCGCCGCGCCAATTTTCGCCGAAATCATCACCCTTTCAGCCCCCACCCCCTTCACCGAAACAGACCTTTCCCGGCCATTGGCTCTTCCCGCGCGCATCGCCACTTTTGACTATTTCCGCGCCGCCGTCATCACCCTCCCGCAAAACGCCCAAGTCGTCGTCTCCTTCGGCAACGACCTCAACCGCGACGGCACCCTCGACGCCGAAGAAATCGAAACCACCCTCGATTCCGATGAATCCCTTTCCTTCCGACTTCCCAACGGCACCCTCCCCGCCTGGGACACCTTCCGCGTGACCCAACGCGGCGGCGACACCCCCGCCTCCCTCCGCATCGGCATCACCGCCCCCGCCTTGAAAATCATGGTTTACTAAGAAAGGCGGACAGATGAATTCACTCTTTTTCTTTGCATTATCACTCATCCTTTTCCCCATCATCGCCAGCCTGATTCGCCGCCTTCATTCATTTTCCATATGCACCGTCATCCTGATCATTGCCGGGCTCTGCTTCAGCCAGAAAAGCCATCTCAACCCATTTAACCGCATAATGATGTTTTCCACAGCCGAAACCACCGAAACCCTCCTCGATTCCGATGCCGACGGCCTTCCCGATGAGGTTGAAAAATCCGGCTACCTCCCCATCGAAATCCCCTTCGCCTGGCACCAGCCCCCCGAAAGCGACCTCTTCCATCCCTGGCAACGCTTCACCGTGGCGAGTGATTTCAAAAACATCGGCGGCGACCTCTTCATCACCCCCGCCGGCTACCTCACCTTCGGCCGCCCCCTCAACCGCCCCACCCTTCAAGACTACCCCCTTGCCAACGCCCTGCGCCGCACCATCCCCCAAATCGCCTTCGCCCAGGGCCCCAACCGCCACATCCCCGCCCTCGGCTCCAAAGCCTACCTCTCCGCCGATCCCCGCCGCATCACCTTCGAAAAACTTTTCCTCGATTCCACCAACGCCTACGCCTCCATCCAAGCCACCCTCCACCCCGATGGCCGCATCGGCCTCGCTTACCAAGACATCACCGGCAACCTCGCCCAAACCCGCCGCATCGGCTGGCAGCTCAACGGCGGCGGCCTCAGCCTCCCCACCGTCACCAACCGCACCGCCTTCCTCCTCCAGCCCTTCACCCCCACCGACCCCCTCTCCCCTGATTCCGATCAAGACGGCCTCACCGACTACGAAGAGCTGTTTGTTTACCATACCGACCCCGCCAACCCCTCCACCGCCAACGACGGCTTTCCCGATGCCTGGAAAGTCGCCCACAACCTCCCCCCCGCCGAACCCATCCTCCCCGACACCTCCACCGACTGTTTCGGCCCCGACTGGCCCGATGCCTCCATCTCCCCTTTTTCCGCCTCCGATCCCCTCAACCTCCCCCTGACCCTCCACATCGAAACCAGCCGCTCCGCCTGGCTCACCCTTACCTGGGAGGGTGCCGACCCCGCCACCCGCCGCCTCCCCATCCCCGGCAGCGCCACCCCTCAAACCCTCTCCATCCCCATCCCCCGCCACGCCCAAACCGCCCTCTCCGCCACCCTCGCCCCCGCCACCGATACCCCCGGCCCCTGGCGCTACACCCTCCGCGCCCAAAGCCCCGACCCCCAGTGGCCCATCCTCCAACCCGGCGACACCACCCTCCGCAACCGCGGCATCTCCACCCTCCCCCGCCACGGCTTCACCTACCTCACCGGCGCCGCCCGCGCCTTCGCCCGCTCAACCACAGAAGAACCCATCACCCTCACCGCCTACCCCCTCGCCCATGCTTTGGAAGACGGCTACGGCTTCTGCGTCTACCACGGCGCCACCCCCGTCACCCTCCCCCCCGCCGCCTCCACCAGCCCCTGGGCTCAAAACGCCAACTGGGCCGTCGACCCGCCCCTTCCCCATCCCCTCAGCCTCACCCCCCTCACCTTCATCCCCACCAACTACCTCGAAGAAGTCAACAACACCTACCTGGCCACCCTTACCCTCCACCCGCCCGACACCCACGCCCCGCCCCTCACCGCCGAAACCATCCTCCACTTCCACGGTTACCTCAAACCCACCCCCAACCCCATCATCACCCCCGCCGAAACCGCCTCCGGCCACGCCCCCTGCACCTTCGAAGTACTCGCCACCCCCTGGCGCACCACCTGCCGCCACTGCCCCGACTTTACCGATACCCACATCGCCGTCGGCTTCGATCACGAAAAAGTCTTCACCCGAAACCTCGAAATCCACCCAAATGAAAACGACGAAGAGAAAAAAATCATGCACACCCTCCCCCTCTTCTGGTCGGCAGGGCGCATCCTCCATTTAGAAGACTATGTCGAACATTCCAACCGCGTCCCCGAAGGCGACCTCATCTTCGAAGGCGATGGCATTCAAGGCTCTCAGCTCATATTTAGAGACAGCGAGCCGGAAGAACTCACACCGCATATTTACCGGATTTTGCTCCGTTACCGCCCGACAAATGAAATTTTAGATCGGTTGTTTATTGTTGTTAACCGTTTTGAAACAGTAGCTGCTTTTCAAGCCTGGTACACCCGTGAAAGCACTGATTTAGCCTGGCTCAACGACCTTCCGCCTCCCCCGCTTCACCTTTCCGACCGTCAGGCGGAAGTCACCTTTAACAACAACACCTGGCACTGGTCTGCACCGGACAACGGCGTGTTCAATACCTTTTTACACCACACCGCCCGCACCGAACTTCGCACGGCAACCGGCACATTCAACACTCTTACATCCGGCCATCAAGCCTGTTATGATGAAAACGGCAATCTGATTACACAGGGGCTTAGCGCCGGTACAGCGGATCGATATTCGCCAGAGCACAATTTGCTTATCAAAAGAAAGCATCGTAACAGTGATGTATACCCTTACCTGCAAGCTCTTCAACTCGAGGGAAACCCCGTTACACCAAATGATCTCACCATACCAAGAAGACTGGATCGCCCTGCAATGCGTATGTCTGAAAATAGTTTTTTAACACGATACCTTGAGTGCAGGCCACCTCACACGGAAAGGAGATAAACATGAAAAAAGCGTTCCTCACATCTATTTTTATAGGATCGGCGTTCTATCGAGCAATTGCGGCTCCTTTGGATTTTGTGTTCGAAGACGAACTGCTTTCAAAAGAAAACAAAACGGCTATTACAAACGATTTGTCTATCCTTTATAAAAGCACATTTGAACAAGAATCCGTAATTCAGTTTTACAGTATTGAACAAACGAATTCGCAATTTATCGGATACCTTTCCAGCAGCAGATCCGGTACATGGCCAGACTGGAAAAAAGTAAAAAAGGTTGTTCGCAATGCAAATGCAGAACCGGTATTGTGGATTTCAAAAGACGATTCTACTTGGTATACAAATCATTTCGCGGTGTTGGAATTGCACCCTCACCTTTATCCAAGCATGTGTACTTTTATTGAAAAACTCAACACGGAAGGCCGGCAGGGAGCCCTGACCGACAGAGAGGCTTTTGATATCGAAATGGTTCGTGAATCTGTTCAATTCTCTCCCGGAAAACCCTATTCCCGATCATTGAAACAAGCGATTTCAACGCTCAAAATCTATCCTTCCGCGAAAGCTTTAATCCGAATTTTTCCAGCAGAAAATCATCCGACAGGAACAGTTCTAGCCGATGGTATTCGCCTCACCAACAAACCCGGAAACCAAACCCCAAATTTTATGGGCTTCATGATTGACTATGATTCAGAATCAGATCAACACAGTAATTTACCGATGATTCATTACAAAGGAAAATGGCATTTGTTTTATCCCGACTCGCTACAGGATTTAATTGAGTAATGTTTTTAGAGCATGTTTCGAATGAGATTTCCGGATTTCGCGAAGGTGAATTTTGGTTTTTACAAACGCTTGAGGTGAGCCGTAGCAACGCTACGGCGAGCTGAAAGGGTGAAGTTCAAAAACAAAAAGCACCGAGAAAAGCGGAAAGATCAATCGAAATATGCTCTAATTCAATTCTACCCGGCAAAAGATCATCCAACCGGCACAGTCCTTGCAGATGGTATCCGCCTGAGCAATAAACCCGGAGACCAAACCCCAAATTTTATAGGATTCATGATTTTTCGCGACAATACAACAAATCAATACACCAACCACCCTCTGATTTACTACAAAGGCCGCCGACATTTGTTTTACCCTGAAGAAGTTGAAGAGGGTGAAGAAAAATGAAAGTGCCTTCTGAAAATGAAAATATTCTTGCTTCTTTTCACTTTTTTGCCTTATAGTTGAACCCATGCGCATAACAGGAGGAGAATGGTGCGGGAGGAAAATACGCGTTCCCGCGAGCGACGCCGTGCGCCCGACTCAGGACCGGGTGCGCGAATCGTTGTTTTCCATCGTCATGCACAGCGTGCCCGGCGCGCGCTTTCTCGACCTCTTCGCAGGCTCGGGCGCCGTGGGCCTCGAAGCGCTCAGCAGAGGCGCCGCGGAGGCCTTCTTCGTGGAGGCCGACCGCACATGCGCCCATACCCTCAGGCTCAACCTCGCCGCCTTCGGCGTGGATCCCCGCGCCGCAACCGCCCAGACCGATGCAATCAAATGGGTCAAAGCTTGCGGAAAGAACCGGAAATTTGATATCATCTTTGCCGACCCGCCCTACCGGCTCGCACGGGAAGAAGGCTTTCAAGCCCTCGCCGCCCTCGCCTGCGAACAGGAATGCCTGAAAAAAGGCGGTCTACTCATCACGGAAACCGATTCCGACACGCCGGCCGCCGCGCTCCAAGGCTTCGAATGCCTGCGCGACCGAGCCTACGGGCACACCCGCCTGGCCGTCTACAAACGCCTTTCCGAGGAACACGAAGCATGAAAAACGCATTGACAGCCGTCTACCCGGGAACCTTTGATCCCATGACGATGGGCCACTTCGACCTCATCGAGCGCTCAGCCGCAATCTTTGAGCGCGTCGTCGTCGCCGTCGCGGGCGTCTCCGCCAAAGCCGGCCGCCTCTTCACCATTGAAGAGCGCACGGCGATGGCCCGCGAAGCCATCGAAAGCGCCGGCCTGAGAAACGTCGAAGTCGCCATCCTCGATTGCCTCCTCATCGATTTTTGCCGAAAGCAAAACATCCGCGTGGTCGTCCGCGGCCTGCGCGCCTACTCCGACTTCGAATACGAATTCCAAATGGCGCTCACCAACCGCAAGCTCGCCCCCGAAGTCGAGACCCTCTTCCTCATGCCCAACGAAGAGCACAGCTACATCACCGCCAGCACCGTGCGCGAAGTGGCCCGCTATGGCGGCGACACCTCCCCCTTTGTGCCGCCGGCCGTGCAGATCCGGCTGGAAAACCATTTTGAAACCCACCCCGAGCAGCGGGTCAGAACCGGAGGAGCCATTGGAAACTCAGGCGCGTTTGATCGTTGATGCCGCCCGGCTCGATCCCGAAGGCGAAATCATAAAAGGCGAGCTCTGCCAGGATGTTCTGGAGCTTGCCGATACCGAGCAGGTCCTCCCCGCGGGGCCCGTGCGCTACCGCCTTTTCGCACAGCCCGCAGGCCATGAGCTGCTCGTGCGCGGCAAGCTCGAGCTCCCCTGTAAAAGCATCTGTTCCCGGTGCGCGAAAACGTTCGACATTACCTACTCCGAGCCCGACTACGTGGAATCTTTTGATATTTCGGCGCTTAACGAAACCTTAGACTTGACTGAATCCGTCAGGGAATGTATTATTCTCGCCCTTCCCACCTATCCGGTTTGCCGGGAAGCGTGCCGGGGTCTGTGCCTGCGTTGCGGGGCGGACCTCAATGAAGAAGCCTGCGCGTGCGGGCGGGAAAAAGGTGCGGCGTGCTGGTCCGAGCTGGATAACGTGCAGTTCGGCGAGCCGCCGGAGTGACAACCGGGCAACGGCGGATGACGCATCTCCGCCACACACATTTGTAAAGAAGGATGAAAGACTATGGCAGTACCCAAGCGTAAAAAGTCCAAAATGCGCGTTCGCCAGCGCCGCGCCACCATCAAAGCCAAAGTGGCCGAAGTGGTGATCTGCGCCTGCGGCGCCATTCGCCAAAACCACCGCGCCTGCGGCGTCTGCGGACAATACAACGGCCGCCAGGTCACCGCCGCGCCTCAGGTCGACTGAGCTCCACAGCCCTCCTTTCGCGGAGCACGCGATGCGCATAGCAGTCGATGCAATGGGCGGAGATTTCGCCCCCTACGAAATCGTATGGGGCGCGGCCGAGGCCGCCCATAAACTCAAAGAAATCGACCAGATTCTCCTGGTCGGGCAAAAAGACGCGATTTTCGACGCGTGGAAGACCCCGCACCCCCACGTCAAAAAAATCGATCCCCACGCCCTCATCGCCGCCGGTCGCCTTCACGTGATCCACGCCGAAGAAACCATCGGCATGCACGAAGCGCCCGCAGTCGCCGTCCGTAAAAAGAAAAAGTGCTCCATCAACATCTGCTTCGACCTTCTCAAGCAAGGTCAGGCCGATGCCGCGCTTTCAGCCGGCAACTCAGGCGCAATGGCCGCGGCCGCCGTCTTCAGCCTCGGGCGCGTGCCCGGCGTGATCCGCCCCGCGATCGCCACCGTGCTGCCGACCCGCAACCGCCCCCTGCTCCTGCTCGACGCCGGCGCCAACACCGATTGCCACGAAGAATGGCTGCAGCAGTTCGCCATCATGGGCGACGTCTACTCCCGCGCCGTCCTCAAGCAGGCCGAGCCCGTCCTCGGCCTCATGAGCATCGGCACGGAAGACGGCAAGGGCAATGAAATGACCAAAAAGGCCTTTCAGCTCCTGCACGACAGCACCCCCGGCATCCACTTCCGCGGCAACGTGGAAGGCCACGACCTCTTCATCGGCGAAACCGATGTGATCGTGTGCGACGGCTTCGTGGGCAACGTCATCCTCAAAACCACCGAAAGCGCCGCCCACGCCATCGGCTACTGGATGAAGCGCGAATTCCTCCGCCACCCCATCCGCCAGCTCGGCGCCCTCCTCCTCAAAGGCGCCCTCCACGCCCTCAAAAAGCGGATGGATCCCGAAATCTACGGCGGAGCCCCCCTGCTCGGCGTGCCCGGAGCCGTCATCATCACCCACGGCAGCTCCTCCCACACCGCCATTTACCACGCCATCATCGCAGCCGCGGCAGCCGCTTCGAACAACGTCAGCAAGCAAATCGAAGAACGCATCGCCACCCTCCCCGCCCCGATGCCGGCCGAGTAAAACCGCGGCGGCCCCTCCCGCCCCCCCCACACACACAGCAACCTTTCACCAAGGAGAAGAAAATGATTTGTATGTTTGCCGGTCAAGGCGCCCAGTTCCCCGGAATGGGCAAAGACCTCGCCGCCGCCGATCCCGAAATCATGGCCCTCTTCGACCGCGCCGATTCCGTGCTCGGTTTCGGCCTCAAAACCCTCTGTTTCGAGGGCGACGCCGAGGCCCTCAAAGCCTCCAACATCTGCCAGCCCGCCATCTTCACCATGAGCGCCGCCTGCCACCGCGCCTTCCAAAAACGCGCCCCCCAGGCCGCCTTCACCGCCGCCGCCGGCCTCAGCCTCGGCGAATGGACCGCCCTCTACGCCGCCGGCGTGCTCGATTTCGACAGCGCCCTCACCGTGCTCGAAGCCCGCGGCCGCTTCATGCAGGAAGCCTGCGAAGCCACCCCCAGCGGCATGATCAGCATCATGGGCGCCAGCGCCGAACAGCTCGCCGCCCTTTGCGGGAGCACCGGCTGCACCGTCGCCAACTACAACTCCGATGCCCAGCAGGTCCTGGCCGGCGCCACCGCCGAAATCGCCGCCGCCGAAAAAGCCGCCCAGGAGCTCGGCCTCAAAGCCGTCGTCCTCCAAGTCGCCGGCGCCTTCCACTCGAAATTCATGGCACCCGCCCGCGAAAAACTCACCGGCATCGTCAGCGGCATCACCTTCCACGCCCCCAAAATCCCGGTCATGTCCAACGCGCTGGGCGCACCCCACAGCGCCGACCCCGCCGAAATCAAAGCCGCCATGCTCCGCCAGGTCACCGAAATGGTCCGCTTCCAGGATTGCGTGCGCGCCGCCACGGGCGGCCAGCCCGCCGCCTTCATCGAATTCGGTCCCGGCAAAGTGCTCTCCGGCCTCATCCGCCGCATCGACAAGGCCAGCACCGTCTCCAACGTGCAGGATCAGGCCACCCTCGAAGCCGCCGCCAAACCCTTCGAGGCGTGACCCCACCCCTTTTGAAGCACAACCCGGAAAGGAAACCCCACCATGCGTTTTGAAGGCAAAGTCGCCATGATCACCGGCGGAAGCTCCGGCATCGGCAAAGCCATTGCCCTGCTCCTCGCCTCCGAAGGCGCCGACATCGTGCTCCTCAGCAACGAAACCGCGCCCAACGAAGCCACCGCCGAAGAGATCCGCGCCCTCGGCCGCAAAGTCCTCCCCATCACCATGGACGTCAGCAACACCGGCGACGTGGAAGCCGCCGTCAAAGCCGGCATGGAAACCTTCGGCAAGATCGACATCCTCATCAACAACGCCGGCATCACCCGCGACAACCTCCTCATCCGCATGAGCGACGAAGAGTGGGACGACGTGATGCGCATCAACCTCAAAGGCGCCTTCCTCATGTCCCGCGCCATCGCCAAGCCCATGATGAAAGCCCGCGCCGGAGCCATCGTCAACACCGCCTCCGTCATCGGCCTCATCGGCAACGCCGGCCAGTGCAACTACGCCGCCTCCAAAGCCGGCATGATCGCCCTGACCAAATCCATGGCCAAAGAGCTCGCCTCCCGCGGCATCCGCGTCAACGCCATCGCCCCCGGCTTCATCGTCTCGCGCATGACCGACGCCCTCCCCGAAGCCGTCAAAGCCAAAATGCTCGAAGGCATCCCCCTCGGCCGCCTCGGCACCACCGACGACATCGCCCGCAGCGTCGCCTTCCTCGCTTCCGACGACGCCTCCTACATCACCGGCCAGACCCTCAACATCAGCGGCGGCATGGTCATCTAACCAACCTTCAAACCACTTCGCCCCACCCGAGTGGGTTGGGATTTACAACACAAGGAGTACGCATCATGGCAACACTGGAACAGAAAGTTAAGGATATCATCGTGGATCAGCTCGGCGTGGAAGCCAGCCAGGTCACCCCCGAAGCCTCTTTCATCGACGACCTCAGCGCCGACTCGCTGGACCAGGTCGAGCTGATCATGGCTTTCGAAGAAGAATTCAAGGCCGAGATTCCTGATGAAGACGCCGAGAAGCTCACCACCGTCGGCAAAGTCATCGACTATCTGAAGAGCAAGGGCATCACAGGCGAATAATCGCCTCCATCGGAGCCTTAATCCGATGATTCAAGGACGGGGGAACCCGTCCTTTTTTTCATCCCCGCGCCCGGCGGCGGAGCGCGCACAGCGCCGCGCCAAGGCCAAAAAGAACCACTGAAGCCGGTTCGGGAACCGGGGAGAGCGGCGGTGTAAACGAAAACCGCAGATTCAAATCGCCGTTGCCATCCTGTAAGGGCGCGAGAAGCTCTTCGGTATTGCCTTCCCAGGAGACCACGGACCAGCTTGTGGCGGCGTCGATTGTATCCGCATTGAAGACCAGCAGAAAATAATAAGCGGAAAAGGCTCCGCTCAGAAATCCTTTCGGGCCGAGCGGCGCCTCGGTCGTCGGCGAGGCCTCGGCCCAGAGGCCGGGATTGTGCGTGTTGAGGCTGCCGTAGCCATCCATCGCGCTGGCCCAGCCGGAGACCGAGATGTGCAGCGTATCGTCGTCTTTCGTGAAATGGCCGGCCTCGGAATCTTTGAAGTTGGCAATCCCGAGCACCCGGGGATAGGCCTCGCCCTCGGGTTCGGGCGTCAGCCGCCACGTTGTGCCGTCGGGAACAAGGACAGGTTCCCAAGACGCATTCCACGCCATGTCCATCCCGTTGTAAACCAACGCGACCGTGCAGTGTTGATAATCCTGGAACGGAGCCGTGTATTCAACCGTCCAGTTCACCATCATCACGGCCTGGCTCATGCCCGCCCAACCGCACCACACCGAAAGCAATAAGGATTTCATCGTTGGCCTTCCCGGCGGCGGAGCGCGCACAGCGCCGCGCCAAGGGCGAAAAGAACCGTGGAAGCCGGTTCGGGAACCGGGGGCGCGGGAAGCCTGAAGTGAACCGTGAGCAATTCGATGTCTCTATCGTAAAAATCCGCCCAGTTTGCCGCCGTGTTGAAGTCCCAGTCGATGAGATAAGCATTTGTGGCGTTTTCAATCTTCGAGGCGTCGAAAACGGCCAGATACATCTTGGAACCGTCGGTGCCAAGAGGGGAACCTTCGGCAGACGGGTCACTCGGAGCAAACACCCTTGTTGAGATGCCGCTCCAACGATCGGCATTGACAACGTTGATATAGCCAAAATAACCGGCCCGGGGATCCGTCCAGCCCGACGTTCCGTTCTCTTCCCAATCTCCGCAGAGGTCTTCCAGATCGACATTTAAAACAATCTCGGAAGTGCCCTGTGTGAAATCCTTCGTTCCGGAGGCGGCCGTGAAATTGGCAACGCCATAAACGTAACCGGTGGAGACCTCCCATGAACCCGTCGCCTTCGAGACCTGGGGCGTGACATCAGGATCCCAGCCGCAAATCAGTGCCACGGTGACGTTTTTATATGCCGAAACATCCGCGTCAAGCGTGATACTCCAGGCTATCTCCGTTGCCGGGCTCACGCCAGCCCAACCGCAACACACCGCAACCGCCGCCCAACGCAACACAAATCCGATTTTCATATCTTTTTTCCAATCTGTTTAAAAGCAACCCTTATGGGTTGAAATGTCCGCGCATGATATCAGAACTTGACGTCAAAAGCAACCGGATAGTTAAAAAAATTATCCGATGGAAACTTTTTTGATTGTCACTCCGGATCCGCCTCCATGCGCAGTTCAATCGAAACCGGGCCCTCGTTGACCAGCGCCACGCGCATTTCGGCGCCGAAGCGGCCCGTGCCGACCCGGCCGGGGCCAAGAAGGGCGCGAAGCCGGTCGCAGATATACGCATAGAGCGGCTCGGCCACCGAAGGATGCGCCGCAGTGGAAAAGCCGGGGCGGTTGCCCTTGCGGGTGTCGGCGTAGAGGGTAAACTGCGAGACCGCGAGCACGGAACCGCCGGTATCGAGCAGGGAGCGGTTCATCAGCCCCGCCTCGTCTTCGAAGACGCGCAGATTCAGGAGCTTGCGAATCAGGGTATCGGCAATCTCTTTCGTATCGGTCGGGGCGATTCCCATCAGCACGAGAAACCCCGCGCCGATGGAACCGACCCTCTCGCCATTGACCGTCACGCGGGCTTCGCTCACCCGTTGCAGAAAGAATTTCATACCGTTGCGATCGCCTCGATTTCGCAGAGGACGCCTTTGGGGAGGGCTTTAACCGCCACGGTCGAGCGGGCGGGCCTGGAGACGAAATAGCGGGCGTAGACGGTGTTGAAGGCGGCGAAGTCGGCCATTTCGGCGAGGAAGCAGGTGGTTTTGACCACGCTTTCGAATCCGGTTCCGGCGGCTTTGAGGATGGCGCCGACGTTTTTGCAGGTTTGTTCGGCCTGGGCGGCGATGCCTTCTGGAACCGCGCCGCAGCCGGGGTCGACGGGGATCTGGCCGGAGGTGTAGAGGAAGCCGCCCGCGACGATTCCCTGCGAATAGGGGCCGATGGCGCCGGGTGCTTCGGCGGTGGAAATCACTTTTTTATTCATGATACCTTCTCCTTGAACGTGAAATAGAGCATGTTTCGAATGAGATTTCCGGATTTTGAGAAGGTGAATTTTGGTTTTGACAAACGCTTGAGGTGAGCCGTAGCAACGCTACGGCGATCTGAAAGGGTGAAGTTCAAAAACAAAAAGCACCGAGAAAAAGCGGAA
>JAVBLT010000033.1:0-10374 GCA_031553315.1 Kiritimatiellia bacterium | reverse complement strand
ACGGTGTTGTAGCCGACGACTTGGCTTTCCACTTGGGCCAATGTGTAACCGGCGAGGAGAACCGATAAGGAAAAAACCATCTTTTTCATAACAAATTTACCTCCGCCCCAAACAAAAAAACGAATCAGACATCCGTTTGGGCGGGGGTGGATGGTTTCCGAAATGAAGGGGTTATGGGAAAATGATGATGGGGTGGTTTGTTGAAAAAAGAGGGTGTCGGTAAATAAAAAAACCGGGCGCGGGGCGCGACCGGTTTGAGAGAGGGGGGTATTTTTCGGAGTGCGGGTGGGTGTCACTTGTGCCAGCAGATGGTGCAGGTGCGTTTGTGGCGGTTGATGCGGCAGGGGGCTTCGATTGTCGTTTGGGTGGGGTCGGGAATTTGAAGGGTGGGGGGCTGGATCTGGAGGCTGAGGAGGAGGAGGAGGGTGTTCATGGGTGTTTCCTTTCTGTTGTTAAGCGCGGCTGCGGAGCCAGTGGTAGGCGGCGGGGAGAATGAGGAGGTTGAGGAGGGTGGCGCTGATCATGCCGCCGAATTGGACGATGGCGAGGGGGGCGAGGAGTTCGCCGCCGGGGGTGTTTTGGGCGATGACGATGGGCCAGAGGCCGAGGATGGTGGTGAGGCTGGTCATGATGATGGGGGTGACGCGCTCGAGGCTGCCGTGCCGGATGGCTTGGAGGGGGGGGTGCCCGGTGTCTTCAAGGCTGAGGTAGCGGTTGAGGAGGAGGAGGCCGTTGCGGATGGCGAAGCCGAAGAGGGTGACGAAGCCGACGAGGCTGGCGACGGAGAGGATGGGGCTGGCGCCGACGGGGGTGCTGAGGCGGATGGCGAGGATGCCGCCGATGAGGGCGAGGGGGATGTTGATGAGGATGAGGAGGGCGAAGCGGAACTTTTTAAGGGCGAAGGTGAGGATGAGGAGGATGAGGAGGAAGATGGCGCCGCCGAGGATCTGGAGCTGGCGGGCGGCGGTGAGGCGGGCTTCGTAGGTGCCGCCGTAGGTGACGGTGCAGCCGAGGGCGTTGATGGCGGGCTCGACGTGTTGGCGGAGGGTGTCGACGAGGTCGCCGATGTTGGCGCCGGGGGCGGGGTTGCAGGAGATGAGGGCTTTGCGGCGGGTGTTGTCGCGGATGATGAGGTTGGAGGTGGGCTCGGGGAAGATGTCGGCGATTTCATCGAGGCGGGGGGTGGAGCCGTCGGGGGCGGTGAGGCGGAGGGTGGCGATGTCTTGGGGGGTGCGGCGGTGGTTTTCGGTGAGGCGGATGACGATGTCCCACCGGTATTGGTTTTGGGCGACTTGGCCGGTGGTGATGCCGTTGAAGGCGGCGGCGACTTGGCGGCCGGCGTCTTCGCGGGTGAGGTTGTGGCGGAGGAGGTCGGGGTTGCGGTAGCGGATGCAGAGGGAGTCGACGAGGATTTCGCGGTTGGCTTGGGCGTCGGCGACTTGGGGGAGGGTGTCGATGATGGCTTTGGCTTTGGCGGTGGCGGCGCGGAGGGTGGGGAGGTCGTCGCCGAAGATGTTGAGGGCGACTTCGGCGTTGGTTCCGGAGAGGATGGCGGAGATGCGGTGGGCCATGGGGTAGCCGATCATGGTGGCGGCGCCGGGGATGGCGGTGATGATGCGGTTGATTTCCTGCCGGAGCTGGGTCTGGTCGCGGTTGAGGTCGACGCGGACGAGGATTTCGCTGGCGGAGACGGGTTCGGCGTGTTCGTCGCGCTCGGCGCGGCCGGTGCGGCGGGTGACGGTTTTGACGCCGGGGAGGGTGGCGATGGCTTGGGCGGCGTGTTGGGTGAGGCGCTCGGTTTCGGCGAGGGAGGTGCCGGGGACGGTGCTGATGAAGACGGTGTAGCAGTCTTCATGGAAGGGGGGGAGGAAGGAGGCGCCGAAGGTGGCGGCGAGGGTGAGGGTGGCGGCGGTGAGGAGGAGGGCGAGGAGGCAGGTGGTTTTGTAGTAACGGGTGCTGAGGGTGAGGAGGGGGGTGTAGAGGCGTTTGATGAGGCGGACGGAGGCGGGCTCGCGGTGGGGCTGGGCGGTGGCGCGGGGCTCTTTGAAGAAGAGGAGGCAGGCGAGGGGGACGAGGGTGATGGCGATGAGGAGGGAGGCGGCGAGGGCGAGGATGTAGGCGATGCCGAGGGGGCGGAAGAATTGGCCTTCGATGCCGCTGAGGCAGACGAGGGGAAGGAAGACGAGGAGGATGATGAGGGTGGAGAAGGTGGCGGCGTGGATGACTTCGCGGCTGGTCTGGATGAGGACGTGTTTGCGGGTGAGGCGTGTTGGGGGGGGGAGGTGGGCGTTGCGGGTGAGGTTGCGCCAGGCGTTTTCGACGAAGATGACGGCGTTGTCGACGACGTCGCCGACGGCGACGGCGAGGCCGCCGAGGGTCATGATGTTGATGCCGAGGTTGAGGGGGGGGAAGAGGGCGAGGGCGAAGAGGAGGGAGAGGGGCATGGCGATGAGGGTGATGAGGGCGGTGCGGATGTTCCAGAGGGTGAGGAAGAGGACGAGGATGACGATGAGGGTGGCTTCGATGAGGATGTCGCGGCCGTTGTGCATGGAGAGGGTGATGAAGTCGGCCTGGCGGTAGGCGTCGCGGTGGATTTTCATGCCGGGGGGGAGGGTGGCGGCTTGGAAGGAATCGAGGGTGCGGTCGATTTCGCGGGTGAGGGAGAGGGTGTTGCCGCCGGGGGCTTTTTGGATGGAGAGGATGACGGCGGGGTGGGGGCCGTAGTGGGCGGAGCCGCGGCGGGGGGCGCCGCCGAGGGTGACTTGGGTGGCGTCTTGCAGGCGTGTGGGGGCGGGGGCGCCGGGGATGGGGGCGGTTTTGAGGTCGTCGAGGCTGGTGATGCGGCCGAGCTGGCGGAGGGGGATTTCGAGGCCGTGGGAATCGGGGAGGTAGCCGGCTGTGGCGGTGGATTGGGCGGCGGTGGCGGCGTTGAGGATGTGGTCGAGGGTGAGGTTGTGCTGGCGGAGCCGGGCGGGGTCGATGTTGATCTGGTATTCGGGGAGGCTGCCGCCCAGGACGACGACTTGGCCGACGCCGGGTATGGCGAGGAGGCGGTTGCGCAGGGTGTATTCGGCGGTCATGCGCAGGTCGGTGGGGCTGGCGGGGTTTTCGCCTTCGGCGGTGAGGGCGATGAGGAGGATTTCGCCGGCGACGGAGACGATGGGGGCGACTTCGGGGGCGGCGCCGGGGGGGAGGTCGAGGGTGGCGAGGCGCTCGGCGACGGTCTGGCGGGCGCGCCAGGTGTCGAAGCCGGGGGCGAAATCGACCCACACGAAGGAGAGGCCGCTGCCGGAGGAGGAACGGGTCTGGCGGGCGCCGGCAAGGCCGCTCATGGCGGATTCGATGGGGATGGTGACCCATTGTTCCACTTCTTCGGCGGTGAGGCCGGCGGCTTCGGTCTGGATGGTGACGCGGGAAACTTCGATCTCGGGAAATACGTCGACGGGTAGTGATTTGACGATCATGTAGGAGCCGCCGCAGAGGAGGGCGGTGACGATGGCGGTGAGGAGGCGGTTGTTGAGGCAGAAGGTGAGGAGGGTGCGCATGGTGAAATCCTATTAATGGGTGCCGGTGTGGAATTGGCCGTCGGCATGGAAATGGCCGGGGACTTTCTTTTCGCTGGCGGCGGCGGCGGGGAAGGCTTGTTTGAGCTCGTAGGCGCCGTGGACGACGATGGCTTCGCCGGGGTGGATGCCTTCGACGACGGCGAGGCCGTTGCTTTCTTCGATGAGGATCACGGGGCGGGCGGTGAAGCGGTTGGGGTTGGCGCTGTCGCGGAGGAAGACGCGGGCTGTGAGGCCTTCGCGCGCGACGGAGGCGGCGGGGATGACGACTTGGCCGCGGTGGTCGTGGTCGCTGCGGCAGGTGTTGACGGCGAGGGTGGCGGGCATGCCGGGGAAGGTTTGGTCGTCGGTCACGGGGGCTTGGAGGTAGATGCCGCGCGTGCGGCGCTGGGGGTCGCCGATGGGGGCGAGGGTGATTTCGGCCATTTCGGTGAGGGGCTTGCGCTGGGCGTTTTCCACGCGGCCGGTCATGCCTGCGCGCAGGCGGAGGGATTCGGCAAGGGGGGCTTCGGCCTGGAAGAGGAGGGCTTGGGGATCGACGATGCGGACGGGGGCGCTGCCGGTTTCATTCCAGGTGCGGGCGGGCAGGGGGAGGCAATCGGCGATGCCGGGGCGGGGGGCGGTCACGGTGTAGCCGGTTTCGGTGATGTGTGTGCCGGAGAGGAGGTCGGCGAAGGCGCGCTCGAGGGTGGCGAGGCGTTGGCGGGCGGTGTCGCGCTCGCTGTTGCGCTCGGCAAGCTGCTGGGTGAGCTCGGCGTTGCGGCCGCCGGCGGTTTGGAGGGCCTGGAGGCGATCGGCGAGGGCGTGGGCGAAGGTTTCTGCCTGGGCGAGGGCGGCGCGGGCTTCGGCGATGGCTTGGCGGCGCTCGATGAGCTCGGGGGAGGCGACGCTGAAAAGCGGGTCGCCGGTTTTGACGGGCTGGCCGGGTTTGACGTGGAGGGTGATGAAGCCTGTGACGGGAACGCCGCAGACGGTGACGCCGCCGGTGCTCGGCTGAAAGGAACCGGAGATGCGGATCTCTTCGCCGATGATGCCGGCCTGAGCTTCGACGGTCGTCACGCCGAGCAGGCGCAGGGCGTGGTCGGGGATGATGGCTTCGGGGTCGTCGTGATCATGGTCGGCGGCATCTTCTTCTTCGGCGTCATCGTCGTCTTCATCGTGCGCATGGCCTTGGCAGGGCTGGCCTCCGTGCGAGTGGGGTTCCTGGGCGCGGGCAATGCCTGAGGCGAGGAGGAAAAGAAGGGTGGAGAGGATTAACAAGGGGTTCATTGTGCGGGGCTCCGGGTGTTGAGGTAATCGGTTTCGATGGCAAGGGCGAGGAGGGCGGCGAGGGCTTCGTGGCGGATGATGCCGGCTTCAAGCGCGGTGACGGCGCTTTCGAGGCGTTCGCCGAGGGTGATTTCGCCCAGGTCGTGGAGGCCGGCGGCGGTTTCGTCGGCGCGGCGGGCTTCTTGGGCGGCTTCTTCGCGCAGGGCGAGCTGGGTTGTCAGGGCTTTTTCGCGCAGGGTCAGCCAGGCGCGCTGGCGGGTATGGTCGCGCCAGAGCCGGGTGGCGTCGAAAGAGGCGAGGGCGCGGGCGGTTTCGGCCTGGGCGATGGCCTGGCGGTTGCGGTTCCAGAGGGGCAGTGTGATGCCGCCGCCGAGGCCCACGCGGTTTTTGCCTTCTTCGCGGCTCCACACGGGGCCGAGCTCAAGGTTGGGGTATTGCCCGCGCACGGCGGTTTCGAGCTCGGCTTCGGTTTTGCCGTGTTCGAGCAGCGCGGCTTCAATGGCGGGGTGGCGCCCGGCGGGTTCGGGGGCGGCGGGTGTGTAGGCGGGGAGGGCGGGCGGCGCGAGGGTCACTTCGCACCCGGAAAGGCCAAGCCGTTTGACTAATGCCGCTTCGGCGGCGGTCTCTTCCTGCCGCGCGGCGTGGAGCGCATTGCGGTTCAGGCGGATGGCTGAAACAATCGCCGCGCGGTCGGGGGCGGAGAGTTCGCCGAGGGCGGCGAGGGAGGCGGCTTTTTCATCGAAGGCGGCCAGGGTTTGGGCGTGGGCCTCGAGGGCTTGGGCGATGGCGTGGCGCAGCATGAGCTCGAGTTGTTCGAGGCGGGTATCGGCGAGGGTTCGCGCTTCGAGGTCGCGCAGGCGGGCTTCGTGGGCGGCGGTGTAGAGGCGGGCGGCTTTTTTTTCGAGGCCGGGGATGCCGGTGAGGGGAAGGGTGAAGGCGAGACCGAGACCGCCGATCCATGCGTCGTCGTCGGGCTTGAGAATGCGCAGGAGGTCGAAGCTCAGCGCGGGGTCTTCCCACCAGCCGGAGGCTTCGGCTTCGGCGCGGCTCCGGGCGAGGATGAGCCTCTGGCGGTTCAATTCGGGGTTGAGCGCGAGCGCGAGCTGCGGGAGGGCTTCGAAATCGGGGTTGAGCGCGGCGGGGGGGAGGGTTTCGGGCTCCAGGCGGGGCTCCTGAGGCCGGTAGGCGGCGCACCCGGCTAAAAGCGTGCAGGCGGCGAGGGAATAGAAAAGACGGTGTGAAAACATGAAAAAACCTCTGTGACGTGACAAAAAGCAAAAAGCGGATTCGTCGGCGCAACAGGGTTTTTCAGCAACGGCAGGCGATGGCGATGCCGAAGCATCGCCGGTCTGGATTGGGCGCTATGGGCGGCGGGGCTCTTCCGCGCGCTTCGATCAGGAGGGTCTCGAGCGGGAAGGGCGGCGCATAGGGCGGAGCGCTGAAGAGCGTTCCGGCGGGAAAGGGGATCGCGTCGTCGTCGTCATCCCAGCGGTCGGGGAGGGTGAGCTGGGGAATGACGGCATGGCTGCAGGTTTCGGGCGCGCCGAGGCTGGCGGGCGAGGGGTGTTCGTGGGCCTCGTCGCCGCAGGTTTGCGCGGGGGGCGCTTCGCAGCCGCAGGCTTCTTTCACCGCGCAAAGGCAATGATTCATCCCCGCCAGCACAGCGTTGGCGGTGAAGAAGAGAATCATGCAGAGCATTGTGAGGCGGCGTTTCATTTCGGGGAGAGATTAGCACGGGCGGGGGGGAAAGCGCAAGTGGAAAATAGGCTTGGGGAGGGTTTCGTTTTTCCAGCGGGAGCAATCATTGCGGGAAGGTGAATTTTTCCTGGGTGACGGTGGTGGTTTCGCCCATCAAAAAGAGCCCCATGATGGCTTCGATGTCGCTCACGCGGAGGGTGATGGCGGCATCGGTCGCGGGGCCGGTTTGTTTCACGGTGAAGCTTTTCAGCAACGGGTTCAGGGCGGGCATCTGCGCCACGGCCATGCCCATCATGGCTTTCATGCCGAGGAGGCTTTCCTGGAGCTGGGCGCCGTGCTCGGCGGTATCGGCCACGAGCTTGAGCATGAGGCGGAGGCCGTCTTTGTCGGCATCCTGGAGGGTGATGACGGCGCGCCGCACGTTTTCAATGCCGGGCGTCATGGCTGTTTGCGCTTGGGCCTCGGGGTTGGAGGCGAGTATTTTGTTCACGTCGGTCACGGCGCCGTAGAGGTGCTGGCCGGGCTTGGTTTTGAGCACGGCGGCGAGGGGCGAGGCCGCGGCGAGGCGGGGCGTTTTGGGATTCAGCAGGCCGGCGATGCTTTTCTCGAGGTCTTCGGCGCCGATGAAAAGAATTTCGCCGGGGGCAAGCAAAACAAGAGCCTTGTCGCCAACGGAATCAATCAAGACGGTTTTACCTGAGACGGTTTTCTTTTGGCTGCCGGCTTCCGTGGCTTTTTTAATGACCTCGTCGCTTTTGTAGGGCACTTCAAAGAGGGCGGCGACCCATTTTTCAGAGCCGAACGCGGTGATTTCCTTTACGTCTTTTGAAGAGAAAGGCAGGGTTGCGCTGTCTGTGAGCGTGCCGGGGGGGAGCTTGGCTTCCGCCGCTTTCATGAAAGGCGAATTCATGAGCGCTTTCATCTGGATGAGCATCACGCCCTTTGCATCGGCGGGAATCTGTTCGGGTTTGGCGGCCGCGAGGGCGCCGCCGACGAGGGTCAGGAGCAAGGTGGTGCCGAGGAGGAGTCTTTTCATGTCTTTCGCCTTCCGTGAATGGATGTTACTGAGGGGCAGTATATCACACCGCCGGGCGCAGGGCAAGCGCCCGGAAAAAAAACCGCTTTTTTGAATTTTCAACGAAAAAATGAAAACAATTGTCTTTTTCCACGTTTTAAGCTATTCTGTTTCACATCTTCTTATGGGAACTTTCGGCGTATGATGCGTTACAACCGTTGCGGTCGAAGCGGCCTGCTTCTCCCCGCGCTCACGTTGGGCCTTTGGCACAATTTCGGCGATGAGGCAGGCGATGAGGCCTGCGTGCGCCTGATTGCCGCCGCTTTCGATCACGGCATCACCCACTTCGATCTCGCCGACAATTACGGCCCGCCGCCCGGTTCCGCCGAGAGCCGTTTCGGCGCGTGTTTCGAACGCCATTTCAAGGCTCACCGCGACGAAGTCGTCGTCGCCACCAAAGCCGGGCACCTCATGTGGCCCGGGCCGTATGGCGACTGGGGCTCCCGCAAGCACCTGCTCGCCGGTCTCGATCAGAGCCTGCGCCGGCTCCGGCTTGAGTATGTGGATATTTTTTACCATCACCGCCCCGATCCCGAGACCCCGCTCGAAGAATCGCTCGGCGCCCTCGCGACCGCCGTCCGCTCCGGCAAGGCGCTTTATGCGGGCATCTCCAAATATTCTCCCGAGGCCACGATCCGCGCCGCCGCCTTTTTCCGCGAGGAGCGCATTCCCTTCATCGTGCATCAGGCGCGCTACAACATGTTCAACCGCGAGATCGAGGCGTCGCTCCTGCCTGCGGCGGCGCGCGAAGGGCTTGGCGTGGTGGCTTTTTCCGCGCTTGCCCAGGGGTTGCTCACCGATAAATACCTCGGCGGCATTCCCGAAGGTTCCCGCATCGCCAAGGGGTCTCCCTTTCTGACTTCCGAGGCGCTCACCGCCGAGCGCCTCGACCGGATCCGGCGGCTCGATGCGTTTGCCCGCGCCCGGGGGCAGACGCTTTCGCGGCTCGCCGTTGCCTGGGTGCTCCGCCGCCCGGAAATCACGACCGCGCTTATCGGGGCAAGCCGCCCCGAACATATCCGCGAAAACTGCGCAGCCCTCGCCGATCCGCCGCTCGATGATTCGGCTCTGGCCGCGATCGATGCCATCCTCGCCTAAAGGAAATCCATGACCGACATCCTCAACATCGTCTTCCTCGCCATTGTTCAGGGCCTCACCGAGTTTCTTCCGGTGAGCAGCTCCGGCCACCTCGTGATCGCCCGCAGCCTGCTGAAGATGGAGGAGCCCGGTATGCTCATGATCGTGATGCTTCACGCGGGCACCGGTTTCGCTGTGATTTTCTACTACCGCCGGCGGATTTGGGAGCTGATTCAGGGCTTTTTCAGATTCGAGCGCGCCTCGCTGCTCTTCATCGGCGCGCTTGCGCTGTCGTTGATTCCCGCCGGTTCGGTCGGGCTCTGCTGCAAAGAACGCCTCGAAACCATGTGCGAAAGCGTCGGCTTCGTGGGGTTTGCGCTGCTTTTTACCGGTTGCGTGCTGCTGGGCACCCGCTTTATTCCCACCCGCCACGATGCCGATGCGGAGCGCCCGGTGGGGCCGCTGAAGGGGTTTCTCATCGGCATGGCGCAGATGGTGGCGCTGCTTCCGGGCGTGAGCCGCTCGGGGATGACGATTTCCGCCGCGCGTTTCCTGGGCGTGCACCCCGAGCGGGCGGCCGAGTTTTCATTTCTGATGGTGCTGCCCGTGATTTTCGGCGAGGCCGCGCTGGATGCGGTGAAGTGGTTCCAGGCCGATTCCGCGGGGGCCGAGGCGCTTTCTTCGGCTCAAGTTGTGGCGGGGCTTCTCGTTTCGGGCGTTGTGGGCTATCTGGCGGTGGCGGTGATGGTTCGCCTGCTTGACCGGAACCGGTTCTGGCTATTCGGCGTCTACTGTCTTGCCGCCGGTCTGGCCACCCTTCTTTTTCTTCGGTGAGGCCAGGCCGGCCTCCTGGAGGCGGAGCGTCAGCTCCCGCACAAACGCGCGCTGTTTATCGAGCTCTTTTTCGAGGGTTTCCACTTTCACTTCGGCCCGCATGGCCCGGCGCATCCAATGCTGGGCGTTTTCGTCTTGCGCGTCGTAAGCGGGCGGGGCTTCCTCCCCGATCGGGAGAGGGTCTTCGGGGTTTCTGGATTCCCGGGTGCGCTGCGTTTCGGAAAACCCCAGCAGCCAATCCGCCGAGATTTGAAACTTTTCGCAGATCTGGTGCAGCCAGACCACGCCCGGATAAACCGAACCTGCCTCATAGCGCTGCCAGGATTGCTGGGATATACCCAACCGCTGCGCAATTTCCGCTTGCGAAAGAAAAAGACCTTTACGTAATTTACGCAACCTAAGTGAAAAGGTTTTTTTCATGGCTCATGCTTCCCTGTGGGTTTTTTAACGCAATTAATGATGTTTGCGAATGTTTTATGAACGTTTCAGATAAAACAATTCTACCCAAATCGGAAACAATGGTCAATTGTAAATCAGACCTGTCATGAAAAAAATCTCAATTTCTCCCTTTTCGGATTTCATGCTTTCAGGTTGCCAAAAAGAAAAACCCGCCGTGATTTACGGCGGGTTGCGTTGTTATTTCTTAGTTTTCTTACACCACCCGGTTATTTGCGGGCACGGCGGCGGAGGCCGAGAACCCCCGCGCCAATCAAAGCTGAGGCAAGCACGCCGGGAAGGGGCTGGCCGTTGGGGCCGCCGGGCGCCTGGCTGGAGATGGAAATCGCGTAGATGGCGTCGGCCCGGTCGTTGTAGTTCTGGGTGTAGCCTTCCACGAAGAAGCCGATGTAGAGCACGCCG
>JAVBLT010000055.1:0-12683 GCA_031553315.1 Kiritimatiellia bacterium | reverse complement strand
GAAAAGGCCTGATTTTATGAATGTGATTTTTCTTTTTGATGAACCCTTGAATGTGAGTCGTAGCAGCGCTACGGCGAACCGAAAGGGTGATATTCAAAGAGGAAAAGCGCCGAAAAAAAGCGGACTGTTCAATCGAAAGTTACTCTAAACCGGATCTTGGGCGACGGCGCGGATGCCGGTTGTTTTGTGGAGGTGGGTGAGGGCGATGGCGAGGGCGTCGGCGGCGTCTTCGGGAATTTCTTCGCGGAGGGAGAGAAGGCGGCCGATCATCATTTGAATCTGGTGTTTTTCGGCGGCGCCGGTGCCGGCAATGGCTTGTTTGACGGTGCGGGGCTCGTATTCGAAAACGGGGATGGCGCGGGCGGCGCAGGCGCGGATGACGACGCCGCGGGCGTGGCAGAGAATCATCATGGTGCGGGGGTTTTTACCGTAGAAGATGCCTTCGACGGCGGCTTCGGTGGGGGTGTGTTTCTCGAGAAGGGCGGTGATTTCGTCGTGAATGCGCACGAGGCATTGGGAGAGGCTGAGGCTGGCGGGGTTGCGGATGCGCCCGTGGCACAGGGGGATGATGCGGGAACCTTGGGCTTCGATGATGCCGATGCCGGTGGAGCGGAGAGACGTGTCGATGCCAAGGACAATCCGGGGGAGGGGGCTATTCACGGATCTGGCCGTTTCCGGTGACGATGTATTTGTAGGTGGTGAGCTCTTCAAGACCCATGGGGCCGCGGGCGTGGAGCTTGTCGGTGCAGATGCCGATCTCGGCGCCCATGCCGAATTCGCCGCCGTCGGTAAAACGGGTGGAGGCGTTGGCGTAGACGACGGCGGAATCGACATCGCGAAGGAAACGGGCGGTTTCGCCGGGGTCGGCGGAGAGGATGGCGTCGGAATGATGGGAGCTCCAGGCGTTGATGTGGTCGATGGCGGCCTGGACGCCGTCGACCACATACAGGGATGCGTCGAGGCTGAGGTATTCGCGGCCGGGGTCCTGGGCGGCGGGGTGGAGGGTGACGCCGGCCTCGGTCATGCGTTTGTGGAGCCTGGGGAGGAATTCGGCGGCGATTTTTTGGTCGACGAGGAGGCTTTCCACCGCGTTGCAGGCGCTGGGGCGCTGAACTTTGGCGTTGACGATGAGGTCGAGGGCGCGGGTCTGGTCGGCGGTGGCCGCCACATAGATGTGGCAGACGCCTTTGTAGTGTTTGAGGACGGGGACGCGGGCGTTTTCGGCGACGGCGCGGATGAGGCGCTCGCCGCCGCGGGGGATGACGAGGTCGACGAGGCCTTCCTGTTGGATGAGGTGGCGGACGGCTTCATGGCTTTTGCCGGGGACGAGCTGGATCGCGCCTTCAGGGAGCCCGGCGGCGGTGGCGCCGGCGCGCATGGCGTCGACAAGGGCGGCGCTGCTTTGGGCGGCTTCGCTGCCGCCGCGGAGGATGACGGCGTTGCCGCTTTTGAGGCAGAGGACGGCGGCATCGACGGTGACGTTGGGGCGGGCTTCGTAGATCATGGCGACGACGCCGAGCGGCACGCGTTTTTTCGTGATGACCAAACCGTTGGGCCTGCGCACTTCCGAGAGGATGGCGCCGACGGGATCGGGGAGGGCGGCCACTTCGCGGACGCCTTGAACCATGCCGGCGAAACGGGCGGGGGTGAGGGCGAGGCGGTCGAGCATGGCCTCGGCAATCCCTGCCGCGCGGGCGGCGGCCAGGTCGCGGGCGTTGGCTTCGAGCACGGCGGGTTGAGCGGCTTCGAGGCTTTGGGCGATCGCTTCGAGGATGCGGCCGCGGTCGGTCGCTTCGAGGGCGGTGAGGCGCAGGGCGGCGGCGCGGGCGCGGCGGGCCATGTGCGCGATGGTGGTTTCGAGTTCCATAAAGGCCTCAAAATGGAGAGGTTGCGAACAGGGTGCCCTCGTCTTCGCCCTTGACGATGCGCTCGAGGACGGATTTGCGCCGGCCGCTGGCGATGACGACGGGGACGCCGGCTTCGGCGGCGATCTGGGCGGCGCGGAGCTTGGAATCCATGCCGCCTTTGGAGATGCCGCCGAGGTGGGCGTCTTTATTGACGAGCTTGAGGGCCTGCTTGAGGTCGGCCACGCAGGTGACGCGGGTCTTGCGGCCTTTTTCATCGGTGGCGAGCAGACCGTCGACCGTGCTGAGGAGCACGAGCAGGTGGGCGTGGGTGAGCTTGGTGACGAGGGCGGCGAGGTAATCGTTGTCGCCAAGAGAGAGAAGCTTTTTGAGCTCTTCATCGGCGACGACGTCGTTCTCATTGATGATGGGGACGACGCGCTGGCGCAGGAGCCGCTCGAGGGCGCGGCCGGCGTTGGTGAGGCGGATGCGTTCGGCGAAATCGGCATGGGTGAGGAGAACCTGGCCCACGATAATGTCTTTTTTGGCGAAGAGGTTCTGATAGGTGGCCATGAGGCGGGCCTGGCCGACTGCGGCGCACATCTGCAAATCCGGCACGGCGGTCGGGCGGCTCGTGATGCCGAGCGCTTCCATGCCCGCGCCCACGGCGCCGGAGGAAACGAGAATCACTTCATGGCCCGCTGCGTGAAGGGCGGCGACCTGGTTGACGATGTGGCGCAGATAGCGCACTTCGGGGCGGCCTGTGGCATCGGTAATCACGCGGGTGCCGATTTTCACAATGACCCGCCGCGCATCTGTCAACACCTGGCGGCAACGCTGTTCGACCTCTGTCTTCATCTTTTCAAACTCCTCGCAAAAGGCTCCTCACGGCCTTGTTTTCCGCACAGTATACCATTGTGATTGAAAAAACGAAAGAGGGAAAGGGAAAAACAGCGCACTTTTCCGAAGGTCAAAAAAACAGAGCGCGCTCACAGCCAATCAATCATTTTAATAATCATTTATCAAAACAACGAAAAGAAATGAAGTTATTATTTTTATGAAAACGGTTTCAATTTACACGCAAAAATAATATTTTTATTGTTTTCAGATTTTGCTATGAAAAACAAAAAAACTCATTACCATACTTGACAAACAGTTCGATATTTTCATCTTTCTGTTTTGAGAATTCCGAAAAGTTCTCGTTTGGGTTGAACAACTAAAAGAAAAGGTAAACATGAAAACACTTGTTATGTTGTTATTGGCACTTCTTTTCAGCTGTCAGGCGCAGGCCGCGCTTATTCTCTCTTCGTATGTGAAACTGGGCGATTCCCGCTTCTACACAGGCGCCACCGCCGCTTACCTGCTGAGGGGCGATGCGGCGGTCGCCGCCTCCGTAACGGCTCAGATTCAGGCGGGCACCTTCAACTCGCACACGCCGCTTTCGAATATCCTCGACCTCGGCGGGGTGCTCCGGGGGGTGCGCACGCTGCTGATCAGCGAAACAACGGGGCTGAACCTGGATCTGGCCGCATTGCTCACGCTGACGCCGACGCCGTTTTTCATGGTGGTTTTCTCGCCCGACGGCACGCGATTCGTCGTCAGCGAAATCAAGCAGGTCACCTTGCTCACGCTCACGCTTGATTGGCAACGCACCGACTTCCGCCTCGCGGCTTCCGGCCCCATTGACCTTGATCTCTGGCTCTCCGTGGGCGACACCGCCGCGACCTATGCCGCCTGGTCCGGCGCCCGCTTCGGCACGACCGGCCCCAACCGGGGCTTCGATGATGATTTCGACGGCAACGGGGTACCCAACGGCGTGGAATACGCCTTCGGTTCTTCAACAACCCGGAATGACCTGATCCGAATGGCCGCCGACGATGCCGGCGCAGCCGTGATTGATACGCCGAAACCCAATTCAGCGCGAGGCGACCTGCAGATCAGCGTCGTGGGCCGCCATAATCTTGTAACCGGAGCGTGGGGCGACTTGGCCGTGCGAAAAGCCAGCGCCTCCCCTGCCGGTTTGGCGCGATACGAACCCGATGAAACGCCTCGGCCGCCCAAAGGCTTTTTCAAGATGAGGCTTTCGCACATCTGAACCGCGCGCGCGATGAAAGCCCTCAGCGTTTTGCGGGGGCTTCATCGCCTTTTTGATAGATGCGCACATAATCGATTTCACAGGTTGCAGGGAGCGTGCCCTCGGCGACCGCGCCGCCCCAGCTCCCGCCGATGGCGAGGTTCATGAGCAGATATTGCGGCAGGCGGAAGGGGTTCGAACCATCGGGCTGGTCGGCGAGCGCCACAGCATAGGTGAAATATTTTTGGTCGTCGAAGAAGAAATCGATTTTATCCTTATCCCACTCAATGGCATAGATGTGAAACTCGGTGGAAAGGGTGCCGGATTTCACGGTGCCGCCCTTGCTGGCGTGGTTTTTCTTTTCCCCGGGTTTGTACCAATGCACGGTGCCGTAGGCGGTTTCCCGGGTCGACCACACAAACTCCATCACGTCGATCTCGCCGCAGCGCGGCCAGCCGGTTTCTTTGCGGTTGGCGCCCATCATCCAGATTGCGGGCCACACGCCCTGCCCTTTGGGGAGCCTCGCGCGCACTTCGAGGCGGCCGTAAAGGAAGGAGAATTTTCCTTCGGTGATCACGCTGGCGGAGGTACAGGTGATTGTTTCGCGGTGTTTTCCAAAGAAGGCGTTTTCGGGAGCGCCGGGTGTGTGGGAGGGGTTCTTTTTGTTTTCTTTTCGGGCGGTGATGGCGAGGATGCCGTTTTTGCGGGAGGCGTTGCGGATATCGGCTTTGGTGTAGTATTGCTCTTCGTTGTTGCGGATGAAGCCTTCTTCGTGGCTCCATTTGGCGGAGTCGAGCGCGCCGCTGCCGTTGAACTCATCGGACCAAATCAGCCTCCACCCTTCGCGCTCCTGGGCGAGGGTGTTTCCGGCGAGCAGAATCAATCCAAGCAGCCACTTCATGGGAACCTCCTGTTTTTGACGAGAGGAGGATAACCGTTTCGGATCGAAAAAACAACCGCAAAAAACGGATGGCTTGGAGGCGGGTGGAAATTTCAGGCGGTTTTAGAGCAAGTTTCGAATGAGATTTCCGGATTTTGCGAAGGTGAATTTTGGTTTTGACAAACGCTTGAGGTGATCCGTAGCAACGCTACGGCGATCTCAAAGGGTGAAGTTCAAAAACAAAAATCACCGAGAAAAAGCGGAAAGATCAATCGAAATATGCTCTAGGGAAACGCAGGGTGAAGGTGCTGCCTTTGCCCGGTTCGCTGGTCACGCTCACGCTGCCGGCGTGGAGGTTCATGATGTGTTTGACGATGGCCAGGCCGAGGCCGGTGCCGCCGTTGGCGCGGCTGCGGTTTTTATCCACGGTGTAGAAGCGCTCGAAGATGCGGCCGTGGTGGGCGGGGTCGATGCCGATGCCCGAATCGGCGACGCTCACGGCGATGGAATTGCCGTCATCTTCCACGCTGAGGCGGATTGTGGAGCCGGCAGGGCTGTAGGTGATGGCGTTGGAGACGAGGTTGCCGAGGGCTTGGAGGAAGAGGCCTTCGTTGAGGGGGAGGATGGCGGCGGGGGCGGCCTCGGCGAGCGCGAGGGTGATGTCTTTTTCCGCGGCGATGGGTTCCCACATTTCAAGGGTCTGGGCGAGCATGGGGTGGAGGGGCACGGGGGGAAGGGGGGCGGCGCCGCCTTCGCTTTCGCGCTCGATGCGGGTGAGGGAGAGGATATCGGAGATCACGTTGCCCAGGCGCAGGGTGTGGGCGTGGATGATGGAGAGGAAGCGGCGGGCGCAGGCGGGGTCGTCGATAGCGCCGTTTTGGAGGGTTTCCACGAAGCCGAGGATGGCGGTGACGGGGGTGCGCAGCTCGTGGGAGACGTTGGCGGCGAAGTCGCGCCGGAGGGTCTCAAGGTATTTGAGGCGGGTGATGTCGGTCAAAATGAGGAGCGCATCGCCCAAGGCGGGTTTTCCGCGCAGGAGGATGTGCCGCGCTTCTTCGCCCGATTCCGATTCGATGGTGAATTCGCATTCCTGCACAGAGCCGGCCGCGCGAATGAGCGCGAGAAGGTTCGCCACGGCGCCATGGCGGATGCGCGCGGCGAGCGGCGGCTCGGCTTCGCCGCCGGGCGGAAAGGCGAACCAGGCGCGGACGGCGGCGTTGGCGTGCAGAATGCGGTTGCCGGGGGAGATGAGGAGGACGCCGGCGGAGAGGGTGTCGAGGAGCGTGGAGAGGTGGGTGTGTTCGCGGCGGAGGGCGTTCATCTGGTCGCCGAGGGCCACGGCCATGGCGTTGAAGCGCGCGGCGATGCGGTCAAGCTCGAGGATGCCGGTGGAACCGAGGCGTACGGTGAGGTCGCCTTCGGCGATGCCGGTCGCGGCCCGGACGATTTCACGCAGAGGGTTTGAAACCGACCGGGTGAGGGCCATGCAGAGCAGGAGAATGAGCAGGAAGCTCACGCCGGTGATGATGAAGACGGCGTTGGCGAGTTTCTCACGGGCCAGGAAAAGGGTGTTGATGGGGTACGACACGCGGCAGACGGCGATCAGCTCGCCCGTGTTGGGGTTTTTCACGGGAATGGCCAGGTAGTAGAGGTGCTGGCGGAGGGTGGCGCTGTAGCCCTCGCGGGTGGCGAAAGGGGCGCCGGCGAGCACTTCGGCAACTTCCGAACGGTTGCGGTGGTTTTCGGGCGCGGCGGAGGGGAGGCCGGTATCGGCAAGCACGGCGCCTGCGGGGCTGATCACGGTCACGCGGAGCTGTTCGCCGGCGCGGGCGAGGGTTTTCATGCGGTCGGCGAGCCGGGCGGGATCGCCGAGCAGCTCGGGCAGGCCGGCGGAGGCAATGGAGGCGGTGGTGATCAGGTTGCGCCGGGTGATCTCCGTGTAGGCGCTGGAAATGGTGCGGGAGGTAAACCAGATGCTGGCGCCGGCAAAAAGAATCACCGCCAGGGCGATGCTGAGGAAAAAACGCCGGAAGAGGGTGCCGGGCGGGCGGGTCGCGCGGTGAAGCATAATCGGTTCCTATTCGGAGGGAGTCGCGGCAGGGTTGAAGCGGTACCCCACGCCGCGAACGGTTTCAATGAGGTCGCCGTAGGGGCGCAGCTTGCGGCGGAGCGCCACGAGGTGAACATCGATAATCCGGTCGGTCACGGCGAAGTGTTGCCCGCGCACCAGATCGATGAGCTGATCGCGGGTGTAGACCCGGCCGGGATGCCCGGCGAGCGCCTGAAGGAGGCGGAATTCGGTGAGGGTGAGGTCGAGGCGTTCGCCGAGGAGGGTCACGCTGTGGAGGCGGGGATCGAGGGCGACGGGGCCGCAGGCGAGGGGCTTGAGCGCATCGGGTGAATCGGGGCCGTTGCGGCGGAGAAGGGCGCGGATGCGGGCGAGGAGCACGCGGGGGGAGAAGGGCTTGCAGATGTAATCGCTGGCGCCGCAATCGAGGCCGGTGACCACATCGTGTTCGCCGGAGAGGGCGGTGACCATGACGACGGGCACATTTTCGGTGGCAGGCTCTTCCCTCAGGCGGCGGCAGCAGGAGAGGCCGTCGATCCCCGGCAGCATCAGGTCGAGCAGGATGAGATCGGGCGGAGAAGCCGCGGCGCGGGAGAGGCCAGTGGGGCCGTCGGGCGCGGTTTCGGCGATGTAGCCGGCCTTTTCGAGGTTGTAGCGCATGAGCTCGAGGATGTCGGGATCATCCTCAACGATCAGGATACGGGGCTTGTTCATGCTTCCTCCTTGTGGCGGACGACGGTGCCGTCGATCATATAAATCACATCTTCGGCGATGTTGACGGCGTGGTCGGCGATGCGTTCCAACGAGCGTACCACACGCAGGTGTTCAAGCGCAACCTCAACAATGCCCGCCTGGGTGTTTTTCCGCACGATTTCGGTCAATTCGTTGCTGACCATGCGCCGGAGGGTATCGGTTTCGGCCTCTTCGAGGCGCACGCGCCGGGCGAGGGCGACATCCATCCGCACGAAGCTGTCGATGGCGCGCTGAAGGAGACCGGTCACGGCGTTGACGAGGTGGGGAAAATGCGGGTTGTGGTAGGCTTTGGCATCGGGCATGCGCGTGAGCGTGTCGCAGCGCTTGGCAATGCTCACGGAATAATCGCCGATACGCTCGAGGTCGTTGTTGATTTTGAGCACCGCGACGATTTTGCGCAGGTCGATCGCCACAGGCTGGTAGAGGGCGAGAATCTTGAGGCATTCCTCTTCGAGCGCCACCTCGGCGGCATCGATGAAGGTATCGCCGGCGATGACCTCGTCGCACAGACCCCGGTCGAGGATTTCCACGGCCCGGACGGCTTTTCTCAGGCCGGTCTCCACATCGGCGGCGAGGGCGAGAAGGCCGTTTTCAAGCGCATCGATTTCTTTCTGCAAAAGTTTCATGATCGGTTCTCCTTAGCCGAAGCGGCCGGTGATGTAATCTTCCGTTTGCTTTTCCACGGGGTTGGTGAAGAGGCGCCCCGTTTCGCCGTATTCCACGAGAGACCCTTCGTACATGAAGGCGGTAAACTGCGACACGCGCGCAGCCTGCTGCATGTTGTGCGTGACGATAATAATGGTGTAGCTTCCCGCAAGCTCGCCGATGAGTTCTTCGATGCGGGTCGTCGAGCGCGGGTCGAGCGCGGAGGTCGGCTCATCCATAAGCAGCACCTCCGGCTCCACCGCCAGCGCGCGCGCCAGGCACAGCCGCTGCTGCTGCCCGCCCGAGAGCCCCAGCGCGCTACTGTGCAGGCGATCCTTCACCTCGCCCCAAAGCGCGGCGCCGGTGAGCGATTTTTCAATGATCGCATCGAGCTCCGTGCGCCGGGTGATGCCGTGAAGGCGCGGGCCGTAGGCGATGTTGTCGTAGATCGATTTGGGAAAGGGGTTCGATTTCTGGAAAACCATGCCCACGCGGCGGCGCAGCATCGCCTCATCGAGCCGCGGGTCGTAAACGTCCACGCCGTCGAGCAGCAGTTCGCCGCGGGCGGAGCAGAGGGGGTTGAGGTCGTTCATGCGGTTGACGGCGCGCAGAAGCGTGCTCTTGCCGCAGCCGCTGGGCCCGATGATGGCCGTGACGGCGCCGCGGTGGAAATCGAGGCAAACGCGTTTCACCGCTTCGTGCCCGCCGTAGAAGACCGAGAATTCGCGCGCGGAAATGTGAGGGGAGTGTTTCGGCATCGCCTTTATCCTTTCAAACGGCGCGCGATCCGCGCCCGCAGCACAATCGCAATCAGGTTCAGAAGCAGCACCAGCGCCACCAGCGTGGCGGCCATGCCGTATTGCACATGGCGGATCTCGTCGGCCGCCTCATGCTCGCTCACGAGATTGTAAATGTTCCAGGAGAGCGTCGGCGTGGGGCTCGTGAGCAGATTGCGGATCCCCACCGCGCCGCCCATGCTCACGGCGGCGGTGAAAATCACCGGAGCCGTTTCACCGGCCGCGCGCCCCATGCTGATCACAATCCCCGTGAGAATGCCCGGCAACGCCGCCGGCAAAACCACCGTGCAGATCGTGCGCCACTTGCCCGCGCCCAGGCTCAGCGCCGCCTCCTTATAGGTCGGCGGAACCGAGCGGATCGCCTCCTCCGCCGCGCGGATGATCGTAGGCAGCACCAGCAGCCCCAACGTCAGCGCGCCGGCGGAAATACTCTTGCCGGGAGTGATTTTCAGAGTGACGATAAAGAAAGTCAACCCAAAAAGACCAAACACAATACTCGGCACCCCCGCCAGCGTGTTGATGCAGGCGCGAATCATCTCGACCAGCCGCCCCTGGCGCGTGTATTCCGTGAGGTAAATCGCCGAGGTCACCCCCACCGGCACCGCGAAAATCATCGCGCCGATCGCCAGGTAAAGCGTGCCCAAAAGCTCGGGCATAATGCCCCCGAAGAAATGAGCATCGAGCGAAGGCAGCGTGAAAAACTGATAATAAACCGTAAACTTCGGGCGGAGAATCTCCCGTTCATGCGTGGCGAGGCAATCAAAAACCGCCTCCAGCGGCGTGCCCGCAAACACCTCGCGGCGCGGGCTCTCCCTCAACACCCCCGGCTGCGGATTACCCTGCGCATCGACCGGGTACACCCACTGCGCCTTCGTGAACACATGGCGCAGCTCCTCCCGGGCGCGGTCAAGGCGCGTTTGACCGTATTGGCTGCGAATCAGCGCCGGCTCAGGGTCGCCCGGAAACGGCCCCACCACCTTCGCCACCGCCTCCTTCAGCTCCGCCGCCTCCTTGCGAAGCGCCCTGCGCTCCGCCGGAGACCGCTCCCTCACCGCCGCATCAAACGCCTTAAACGCCCCGTAAACCGGCGCCAGCGCCTCCTGCCGCGCCATACGCTCCGCCGACACCGCCTCGCCGCTGCCGATATTGAACTGCTCGAACAGCAACCGGCGGTGTTCGCTCGTGGCCCAGAAGAAAACCGCCCCCGAACCGCGCCAAATCATCGGCCCCAGAATGATCAGCACCGCAAACGCCATCAAAGCCAGCGCGAAGAACCCGGTGCACGTGAAGCTGTTGTTGAGAAACCGCCGAGTCTGAATCCGCATGGCTTTACTTCTTTCCCTTCATGACACGCGCCGAAACCAGATTAATCCCAAACGAGAAGACCAGCAGCAGCAGCGCCATCACAAACAACACACTGAACCGCTCCGAACCCGTGGCATGATCCGCCTCACCCATATCACCCGCAATCGTCGCCGTCAGCGTCCGCACCGGCGCGAAGAAATTGTACCAGGGATCCGGCAGCCGCGCCGCATTGCCCGCCGCCATCCACACCACCATCGTCTCCCCCAGCGCGCGCATCACCCCCAGCATCACCGCCACGCAAATCCCGCTCGAAGCCGCCGGCAGCACCACCTTCGAAAGCGTCTCAGCCCGAGTCGCCCCCAGCGCGTAAGAGCCCTCCCGCACCTCCCGCGGAATCGATTGAAGCGCATCCTCCGCCACCGAGACAATCGTCGGCAGCGCCATCACACCCAGCACCAGCGAAACCGTAAACGCATTCGTGCCACTCGCGATCTGAACCCCCGCAAGCCGCTGCACCAGCCACCACATCCCCCCGCCCGTCAGCGCCAGCAACACCCAAGCCAGCCCCCTGCGCGACCACTTCGACCGCCCCCCCCAGCGTTCGCCGCACACCAGCGCCACCAGCGCCGCCGCCGGAAACCCCACCAGCGCCAGCAACCCCGCCGGCAGCCTCCCCCCCGCCCCCTGCAACAGCGGAGCCAGCACCACCAGCGCAAAGAAACCATACGCCACCGACGGAATCGCCGCCAGAATCTCCACCGCCACCTTCACATGCTGGCGCCAGCCAAACGGCACCATATCACTCAGCGCCACCGCCGCGAAAATCCCCGTCGGCACCGCCACCACACACGCCCCCAGCGTCACCATCAGCGAGCCCATGATAATCGGCAGCGCCCCAAACTCCGCCGGATTCCCCGAAGGATACCACGCCGCCGAAAGGAAAAACCCCCTCACCCCCCGCGTGACCATAAACGGAAACGCATCCTTCGCGATAAACCAGAAAATAAACAGCACCGCAAAGACCGAAGCGCACCCCACCAGCGCCAGCAGCGCTTCCCCCACCCTGCGCAAAACCCGCTGCCGCCGCAACGAAGCCGCCGTCATCAACAGATTTCCAGAACACGCACCCATATCCGCACCAACCTTAGTAATTCGTGACCGGCACAAAACCCGTCGCCTCCACAATTTCCTGCCCCTTTTCCGTCAGAAAGAAATTCACAAACCGGAACAGCTCGCCCCCCATCTCAGGCACCCCCCGCGTGAAGATAAAAAGCGGCCTCGAAATCGGATACTTCCCCGAAATCACATTCTCCGCCGTCGGCTCCACCCCATCCACCGACAGCCCCTTCACCCCCTTATCCAAATAACCGATACCGATAAACGCAATCGCCCCCGGCGTTTTTTGGATACGCTGCTTCGCCGCCCCATTGCTCCCGATCGTCTCAGCCCCCCCGACAATCCTTTCCCCCCTCATCACCAGCGTTGAAAACGATTCAAACGTCCCACTGTTCGCATCCCTCGCGATCACCACGACCGGCACATCCGCCCCGCCCACATCCCTCCAATTCCTCACCCTCCCCGCATACACATCCCTCAGCTGCGCCACCGACAGATTCCTCACCGGGTTCGCCGGATGCACCGCCGCCACAATCGCATCATACGCCACAATCTCCGGGAACGGAAACACCCCCTTCTCCATCCCCGCCCTCAGCTCCGACACCTTCAGCGGGCGCGACAGCATCGCGACATCACACAACCCATTCACCAACGCCTTCGCCCCATTTCCCGACCCCGATTCACTCACCGAGATCTCCACCCCCTTATTATCCCTTGAAAACGCCTCCGCAAACGCCTTAACGATCGGCCCCACAGTGGTTGAACCATCCACCGTGATCCTCCCGGCGAACCCCATCCCCCCCATCATCCCCACCGCAAAAGCCGCACAAACAAACAGTTTCATACTTTTTCCTTTTTCATCACCGGGCCCAATACCCGCCGACACCCCTAGTAAACCCCACCCCCATTAAACCCACATTAAGCCCCCGTTAAGATTTCATTAAACACCCTCACACCCCCCATTCACCCCTTCAAACACCACCCTTTTTCCATCCATCCAACAAACCACCCCATCATCATTTTCCCATAACCCCTTCATTTCAGAAACCATCCACCCCCACCCAAACGGATGTCTGATTCGTTTTTTTGTTTGGGGCGGAGGTAAATTTGTTATGAAAAAGATGGTTTTTTCCTTATCGGTTCTCCTCGCCGGTTACACATTGGCCCAAGTGGAAAGCCAAGTCGTCGGCTACAACACCGT
>JAVBLT010000050.1:0-37365 GCA_031553315.1 Kiritimatiellia bacterium | reverse complement strand
CTCTCTGCGTGCAAGCTCAGCTTGCGCACGGGAGACGAGCTTCTTCAGCTCCTCGGTTGTCATGGTGAATTCATCACTCATGTCAATCCCCTTGTTTTCATTGTTCATTCTGTCACGAGGCGCTACCCTCGCTCTTCGGAGTTTGTCGGACACCCGGTTTCTCCTCTTTAGAGCATATTTCGATTGATCTTTCCGCTTTTTCTCGGTGCTTTTTGTTTTTGAACTTCACCCTTTCAGATCGCCGTAGCGTTGCTACGGCTCACCTCAAGCGTTTGTCAAAACCAAAAATTGGCTCTTCGCTGAATTGAGTGGGTAACCCTTTTATGCTATACTGCCAATCGAGGTGACTATTTATGGAAAAAGAATTGTTTAGTATCGCATTGGGGATAGAAGAGCCCGTATACATCGACAAGATCGTGTTTGATTCTGTGCAAGGCGAGTTGCATCTTCACATGGATTTTCGCCAAGGTGGGCGATTTGCCTGTTCTCAGTGCGGTCTTGATGGTCTGCCTGTACATGACACAACCGAAAAGGTGTGGCGACATTTGAACTTTTTTCAATACAAGTGCTACATCCACCCGCGTACGCCGCGCACGAAGTGCCCGACCTGCGGCGAGCGGTTGTGGCTTCCTCCCTGGGGACGAAAGCAGAGTGGCTTCACGCTGTTGTTCGAAGCCTTCGTTTTGGCACTGGCAAAGGAAATGCCTATTGCCCGAATCGCGGAATTGCTCGGTGAGCACGACGCGCGAATCTGGCGGATTGTGCGAAGCCACGTGATGTGCGCGTACGCCAAAAAAACCTTTTCAAGCACAGAAAAAATTGGAGTCGATGAAACCTCAACCCGAAAAGGACATCGTTATCTGACGGTGTTTGCGGATATGGGCACCCGGGAAGTCCTCTTTGCTGCAGAGGGCAAAGATTCACAAACCATCAAGGCTTTTGCAGAGGAGTTGCCCCGGCATGAGGCTTCGCCCCAACAGATTAAAGAGATTACAATGGATATGTCGCCCGCTTTCATCAGCGGAAGCGCCAATCACCTTTCTCAGGCCTGTATCACCTTTGATAAGTTTTACGTCGTCAGTGCATTGAACAAGGCTCAGGATGAAGTTCGGCGCATGGAGCAGACGCAGAATCCGCTTCTTAGGCGCACCCGCTACATCTGGTTGAAAAACCCCGATCATCTCACAGCCGAACAGAGCCGGCTACTTTCCACGCTGCGCCACGCGAACTTAAAAACCGCCAAGGTTTACCAGATGAAATTGGTTTTCCAAGATATTTATCGAACCGTCACCGATCCGGCAGTCGCTGAAGCCGCCATCCAAAAATGGTTATCGTGGGCGATTCGCAGTCGCTTATCCCCAGTTCAATCCTTTGCCAAAATGGTGAAGGCTCACTTCGCAGGCGTGATGCGCTATTTTACATCCCGTCTAACCTCCGGTGCGATGGAGGGCATCAACAGCCGCATTCAGAAAATCAAACGTAGAGCAAGAGGGTATCGCAGCATCAGCAATTTTATCGCTATGGTTTACCTTGAAGCTGCCGGATTGGATCTGGCGGTACCCACTTGAAACAGCGAAGAGCCAACAAATTAAACCAAGGAGAAATAATGAAAATAATTGTAGTTATCGGAGATTCAAATACTGGGAAAACAACGGTCATTAGGGATGTGTTTCGTACTATTTCCGGTGGTGTTATGCCGGCACCTCGTGGCAAAAACGACTATCAAGACAAGATATCATACAAGGGGCGCGTGGTTGCGATCTCCAGTGCCGGCGATACTCGAGCCCTTGTAAAGAATAGTTTTACCTATGCCCGAGGGATAAAGTGTGACGTCTTGATTATGGCCCTAAGCTCCCATATCAGACAGTGGGGATATCGGGCATGGCAACGGTGGTTTCATGAAAACTGCCCTCTCGGAAGCGCAGATATTGTTTACTGGGTCTCTTCTAATTTCCCCGACGCGTACACACCGCCTCCGTCTTCGCCTCCACCTACGCCCTCATGGGGGGCAACACCAACCGTTAATGACTTAACCGATTTATTGCACAAATATATCGTTGATTTGCTCGATATGATTTAGAGAATTTCCATGTCCGTCTTCCAGCAGAAAAACAGCCAAAACTGGTGGATTTCCGTTTACACAAACGGGAAGCGTATCCGCGTATCCTCCGGTTCGCCCGACAAAGCCTACGCCCTGATGCTGGAGCAGACGCTTAAGCTCGGCAAGAAGAAAATTACGACCGACGACAAAATCCGCGCCACGCTCGATGCCATCTTGGGCACCCGGCAGCAGGACACCCGACCAAAGCTACCTGTGGAAATCGTCTGGGAGTATTACACGCGCCACCTGAAAATCATCGGCAGCAAGGTCAGCGAGTTTACGCTTTACCGACGCAAGCGCGAGGTGATCCGGCTGTGCGCGTGGATTGCCGAGGAGTTCGACGCCGGGCTTTTCCTTGCGGATGTTTCCCGTGATGTGGCGGCGGCCTATGCTCAATCGCTTGTGGATGATGGCCTGAAATCCAAAACCCGTAAAAACATCCTTTCCGAATTGCTGACGATTTGGAAGGGTGCTGTCTTTGAGCTGGGCGAGGGGTGGGGGAATCCGTGGACGGGGGTGGTGCCGCGTGTGGTGGATTCCGTGATTGGCCGGGCATTCAGCCGCGAAGAGGAAGCCCGGGTGCTGGAAGCGTGTAAAAAGATGCACTCCGGCTGGTACACGGCTTCGGTGATTGCCCGCTATACCGGGCTTCGTTATGGCGACGTGGTGCACCTGAAATGGAATGATCTTCAAAACGGCGTTATTTCCGTTCGTCCGTCGAAGACCGCCGCGCATGGCGTCACGGTGCGCATACCCATTTGCAAACCCTTGGCGGCGGTTGTAGACGCCTTGCCGCGCGATTCCGAATATCTCCTGCCTAATCTCCAACGGCGCTATCCCAATCGCCCGGAACCGCCTTTTTCAGACATCCTTCACGCTGCCGGCCTTTCGCCGGAGCATTACACCTTCCATTCGTGGCGGCACACCTTCCGCACGCGCCTTTCCGAAGCCGGGGTGCCGGATGAACTGGCGATGCGTCTTGGCGGCTGGACGGTTGCCAGCACTGCCCAGCGGTATGACCATGCCGATCGGGCGACGGAGCTTTTAACCGCGATCGAGAAGAGTCTTTAAAGCCCCTTTTTCCGTTCATACAGTTTAATCATTTCAAGCAAATTGATTATCAAAATCACATAAAAAAGACATAGTAAGGCATAGTTTAAGAAAAACAAAAAACCGTAATCCTTTGTCGGGTAGCGGCTTGTGTGTGCCGGAACTGGCACCTCCTAGGGGAGTCGAACCCCTCTTACCAGGATGAGAACCTGGCGTCCTAACCGATAGACGAAGGAGGCAAAAAAAACAGCCGAAGGGCTGTCTGGCTTGGTGCACCCGGAGGGACTCGAACCCCCACACCTCTCGGCATAAGAACCTGAATCTTACGTGTCTGCCAATTTCACCACGGGTGCGGTCTTAAAACGGGGGAAATTATGACAAAACCGGGGGAAGATGTCAACCGGGTTTTCTGTTTTTTTATCGGGGAAATAAAATCAAACGTTTAATCCGATTTATCTCATTGAACTGCCGGTGAATCCGGTGAAAACCGGGTCGAAATTTTTCTGCGCTTTTCAGTTGCGAATGGAAACTCAATCGGCTATACTGCGCAACCAATTTGTTAACCGAAAGGGAAACGCGATGAATCAGTATGTTGCAGATGTTCTGAATGCCACGATTCAAAAAAACGGCCATGAGAAGGAATTCCTTCAGGCGGTGACGGAAGTCTTTGAAACGCTTGCGCCTGTGATTGAGGCGGAGGATAAATACCGCAAAAACGCGATTCTTGAGCGTATCGTGGAGCCGGAGAGGGTGATTCAGTTTCGTATTCCGTGGATGACTGACAAGGGGGAATACCGGGTCAACCGCGGGTTCCGTGTGCAGTTTAACAGCGCGATCGGTCCTTATAAGGGCGGTATCCGTTTCCATCCTTCGGTGAATTTGGGTATTTTGAAGTTTTTGGGCTTTGAGCAGGTCTTTAAGAATTCGCTGACGACGCTGCCGATGGGCGGCGGAAAGGGGGGATCGGATTTCGATCCCAAGGGGAAGAGTGATCAGGAGGTGATGCGTTTCTGCCAGAGCCTGATGACGGAGCTCTTCCGCCACGTCGGGGCGGATACGGATGTGCCGGCGGGCGATATCGGTGTGGGCGGGCGTGAAATCGGTTATCTGTATGGCCAGTATAAGCGCCTGGCGAATGAGTTCACGGGTGTGCTCACGGGCAAGGGGCTGAAGTGGGGCGGTTCGCTGATCCGACCGGAGGCGACGGGCTATGGCAACGTCTACTTCGCCGAAAATATGCTCAAGGCGATCGGTCAGGATTTCACGGGCAAGGTGTGCGCGGTTTCGGGTTCGGGAAATGTGGCGCAGTACACGGTGCAGAAGCTCATTCAGCTCGGCGCGAAGGCGGTGACGCTCTCGGATTCTTCGGGTTTCATTTACGATCCGGCGGGTATCGATGCGGAGAAGCTGGCGTTTGTGATGGAGCTGAAGAATGTCCGCCGCGGTCGTATGGCGGAGTATGCGGCTGCGTTTAAGGGTTCGGTCTACACGGAGGGCAAGCGCCCCTGGGGGGTGGCGTGTGATTGCGCGTTTCCCTCGGCCACGCAGAATGAGCTCAATGGCGCGGAGGCGGCCGAGTTGGTCAGGAATGGCTGCCGCCTGGTCTCGGAGGGTGCGAATATGCCTTCCGATATGGATGCGATCAAGACGTTTATCGCCACGCCCGGTATGCTTTATGCTCCGGGCAAGGCGGCCAACGCGGGCGGTGTGGCCACTTCGGGGCTGGAAATGAGCCAGAATTCGATGCGCCTGGCGTGGTCGCGCGAGGAGGTCGATGCGAAGCTCAAGGGGATCATGAAGGCGATTCACGATCAGGCTTACGCCACGGCGGAGCGTTTCGGCCAGAAGGGCAACTATATGTTCGGCGCGAATGTGGCGGGCTTTGTGAAGGTTGCCGATGCGATGATTGAGCAGGGGCTTGTCTAAGCGGCCTGCCAACCCAGTGTCGCGACCGCCCGCGCCCTTGACGGACGCGGGCGGTTGTATGATTCAGAGGAGGTGTGGAATGTTTCCGATTCGTTCCAAAAAGCAGCTTTCGGCGGATGTGTTCGCGATGGAAATTGAGGCGCCGCTGATCGCGGAGGAGCGTCAGGCCGGGCAGTTTGTCATTTTGCAGGTCGATGAGCACTTTGGCGAGCGGGTGCCGCTGACGATTGCCGATGCGGACCCGAAAACGGGGCTTGTGCTGATCATTTTCCAGGCGGTGGGTAAAACCACGAAGCTGCTTGCGCAGAAAAACGCGGGCGATGCGCTGCCGGTTTTTCTGGGGCCGCTGGGCACGCCCACGCATATTGAACATTTTGGCACGGTGGTCTGTGTGGGCGGAGGTATCGGTGTGGCGCCGCTGTTCCCGATCGTGCAGGCGATGAAGCTGGCGGGGAACCGTGTGATCGTCATTATGGGGGCGCGCACGAAGGATCTGCTGATTCTGGAAGATGAAATGCGCGCGCTTGCCGATGAGGTGATTGTGACGACGGATGACGGTTCTTATGGCCTGAAGGCGCTTGTGACGGTGCCGCTGAAGGAGGTCTGCGAACGGTCGCCGAAGCCGGATCTCGCGGTGATGATCGGGCCGCCGGTGATGATGAAGTTCTGCGCGGAGACCACGCGGCCTTTCGGGGTGCCTTCGATGGCGTCGCTCAATTCGATTATGATCGACGGCACGGGAATGTGCGGGGGCTGCCGGGTTTCGGTGGGCGGCAAAACGAGATTTGTCTGTGTCGACGGGCCTGAATTCGATGCGCATCTGGTTGATTTCGACAATCTGATGCAGCGTTCGCGTGCCTTTCGCGACCGTGAGCAGAGCGATTTAACGCATCATTGCCGCCTTCAGGCAATGGCCGATGAGAAGAGCAAGTGAGGATTTGATCATGCATGTGACGCGTGAAGAATTGGATGCCCGGGCCCGTGAAGCGCTTTCTTCGCTTCAGGGGCGTGATGTGCCGATGAGGGAGCGCCTGGCTATTCCCGCTCAGGAGATGCCGGGGCAGGATCCCGCTGTGCGCCGGGGCAATATGGCGGAGGTGGCGGAGGGTTACACGGAGGCTCAGGCGCGGGTGGAAGCGTTGCGCTGCCTGAATTGCAAAAACGCGCCGTGTATCCGCGATTGCCCGGTTTCGATCAATATTCCGGGGTTCATCGCCAAAATCGCGGAGGGGGAATATGCGGCGGCGGCGGGGGTGATCCGTGAGACGAGCATGCTGCCGGCGATTTGCGGGCGGGTGTGCCCGCAGGAGTCGCAGTGCCAGATGAATTGCACGGTGGGCAAAGCGCTGAAAAACATCGATCACGCCGTCGGGATCGGCCGCCTGGAGCGTTTCGCGGCCGATTGGCAGCGCGAACACGCGCAGGAGGCGCCTGTTTCGACCGCTGTGAAAGCGGCTTCGGGGAAGCGGGTCGCGGTGATTGGCTCGGGGCCGGCCGGCGTTACGGTGGCGGCGGATGTGCGCCGCGAGGGGCATGAGGTCACGCTTTTCGAGGCGTTTCAGAAGCCCGGCGGCGTGCTGGTCTACGGCATTCCCGAGTTTCGCCTGCCCAAGAAGATTGTGGAGAAGGAGATCGAGGGCCTGAAGGCGATGGGTGTGAAGGTCGTGACCAATTTTGTGGTGGGCCGCACGCGCAAGCTCGCGGATCTGATGGAGAAAGACGGGTTCGATGCCGTTTTCGTGGGCACGGGCGCGGGGTTGCCGCTTTTCATGAATATTCCGGGCGAGAATCTTGTGGGGGTGTTTTCCGCCAATGAATACCTCACCCGGGCGAACCTGATGAAGGCTTACGATGCCCGCCAGGCGCACACGCCTTATTATCCCGCCCGGCGTGTGGCGGTGCTGGGCGGCGGCAATGTGGCGATGGATGCGGCGCGCATGGCGCTGCGCCTGGGCGCGGAAGAGGTCTATCTGGTTTACCGCCGCACGAAGGTGGAAATGCCTGCGCGCGCGGAGGAGGTGGCGCACGCGGAGGAAGAGGGGGTGGATTTCCGCTTTCTTTCCAACGCTCAGCGGATCCTCGGCGATGAGAAGGGCGTGGTGACGGGGATCGAATGCCTGCGTTATGAGCTGGGTGATCCCGATGCTTCGGGCCGCCGCAGCCCGGTCGCGATTGAGGGCAGTGCCTATACGCTGCCGGTGGATGCGGTGATTGTGGCGATCGGAAACGCTTCGAATCCGCTTATTCCGCAGACGACGCCGGGGCTTGATGTGAACCGCAAGGGCAACCTGGTGGTCAATGAGGCCGGCGCGACCTCGATTCCGGGCGTCTATGCCGGCGGCGATATCGTGCTGGGCGCGGCCACGGTGATTCTGGCGATGGGCGAAGGCCGCCGCGCGGCCGCTTCGATCAACGCTTATCTGGCTGGAAAATAACCCGGAGGGGGTATGAAAAAAGCGGAGGCGGGGGACCGCTTCCGCTTTTTTTGCGCAAAGGCGGGGAGAATCATTCAGCCTTGGGGGCGGGAGCGGCTTCTTTTTTGGCCTTCTTGCCCTTTTTTTTGGCGTCTTTCTTCTCTCCGGTTTTCTTCTCGGCGGCGCAGCATTTCTTTTCGCTGGCGCAGCACTTCTTCTCTTCGACCTTGGGCTTGCATTCGCATGCGGCGGGGCAGGTGCAGGTTGCGCCGCTTTTGCATTCGCAGGCTGCCTGTGCGGCGGACACGCCGAGGATGACGGCGAGAGCCATCAGAAACTGTTTCATTGTGTGACCCTTTCTTTTATGGCCATGTGTGTGGCCGTTGTTCTTTCAAACGGATCCGAAACCTGAAAATTGCCGGATCGTCTAAATTGTTTATCGCATGTAGCGTGAGCGGGTGGGGGCGGCCATGCGCGGGTTGGCGGCGCTTCCGGGGGCTTCGCGGGGGGGGGTGAGGGCGGGTGCTGCGGCCTGGTTGCCGGCGGGGGGGAGGGTGGTTGCGCCGGTGTGGGCTCTTTCGCCGGGGTCAAGCACTTCGGAGGAGGCTTCGCGCTCGGTGACGAAGAAGAATTTGTTGTGCCGGGCCACGAGCACCATCTGTGAGCTGACGGCTTTCATGCGTATTTGCGTGATGGGGTCGGTCGGCTCGCCTTGGATGAGGATGTAAACGGAGGTGTCGGGGGGAATGGCGGCTTTTTTCACGCGTTTGCCGAGATTCTCCACGGTTTCGGGCTGGTTGTTGACCAGGAGGCGGCCGGCGGCGGTGATGACGATGGCCGGCTCGCGGGCATTGCCCTCCAATGCGGCCTGCTGTGTTCGGCAGCCTGCGCACAAGAGGAGGGCGATCAGTGAAAGGCGGTGAATCATTTTTTCCTCAACGGTTATTTTTTGCAGCGGCGGTAGTGCTCGATGAGGGCGTTGGTGGAGGAGTCGTGGGCGGGGGGCTGGTCTCCTTTGAGCTCGGGGAGGATTTTATTGGCGAGGGCTTTGCCGAGCTCCACGCCCCACTGGTCGAAGGAGTAGATGTTCCAGATGATGCCTTGGGTGAACACTTTGTGTTCGTAGAGGGCGATGAGGGCGCCGAGGGTCTGGGGGGTGAGGGAATCGGCCATGAGGGTGTTGGTGGGTTTGTTGCCGGGGAAGGTTTTGAAGGGGATGAGGGCTTTGGGGGTGTTTTCGGCGGCGCATTCTTCGGCGGTTTTGCCGAAGGCGAGGGCTTCGGTCTGGGCGAAGAAGTTTGCCATGAGCTTGTCGTGATGGTCGGCGATGGGGTTGTGCGATTTGCAGAAGCCGATGAAGTCGCACGGGATGAGGCTGGTGCCTTGGTGGATGAGCTGGTAGAAGGCGTGCTGGCCGTTGGTGCCCGGTTCGCCCCAGACGATGGGTCCGGTGGCGTGGTGGACGCGTTTGCCGTTGCGGTCGATGCTTTTGCCGTTGCTCTCCATGTCCATCTGCTGGAGGTAGGCGGAGAAGCGGCTGAGGTACTGGTCGTAGGGGAGCACGGCGTAGCTTTGGGCGCCGTGGCCGTTGGCGTAGAGGATGCCCAGGAGGGCGAGGATCACCGGCATGTTGCGCTTGAGGGGGGCGCGCCGGAAGTGGCGATCCATGGTGTAGTAGCCTTTGAGGAGGCGGGAGAAGTGCTGGGGGCCGATGGCGATCATGAGTGAAAGGCCGATGGAGGAGGGGAGGGAGTAGCGCCCGCCGACCCAATCCCAGAACACGAACATGTTTTTGGGGTTGATGCCGAAGGCTTTCACGCGCTCGGTGTTGGTGGAGACGGCCACGAAGTGGGCGGAGACGGCCATCTCGGTGCCGAGGCTGTCGGCGAGCCAGTTGCGGGCGGTCTCGGCGTTGGTCATGGTCTCCTGGGTGGTGAAGGTCTTGGAGGCCACGATGAAAAGGGTCTGCTCGGCTTTGACTTTGCGGAGCACTTCGGCGATGTGGGTGGCGTCGACGTTGGAGACGTAGTGGAACTCCATGCCGCGGCGGGTGTAGGGGCGGAGAGCTTCGGTGGCCATGGCGGGCCCGAGGTCGGATCCCCCGATGCCGATGTTGACGACGTATTTGATGCGGCGGCCTGTGAAGCCCTTCCAGCGGCCGGTGCGCACGTCGTTGGCGAAGGCTTTGGCTTTGGCGAGGGTCTCGCGGATTTCGGGGAGCACGTTTTGGCCGCCGACCATTACGGGGGTGTTGCTTCCGGTGCGCAGCGCGGTGTGGAGCACGGCGCGGTTTTCGGTGACGTTGATCTTCTCGCCGGTGAACATGCGCTCGATTTCGGTTTTGAGGCTGGCCGATTGGGCCACGTTGAGGAGGGCGTCCATGATCTTCTGGGAGATGAGGTTCTTGGAGTAGTCGAGGCGCCAGCCGGCGGCGTCGATGGAGAAGCGTTTGGCGCGGTTGGGGTCGTCGGCGAAGCGGTGGCGGAGGGTCAGGTCTTTTTCCTGCTGAATGAGGTTTTCGACAACGTTCCAGGTGAATATATCCATGATGTCCTCAGTGGGGTTGGGGTGTGTGGTCAATCGAGAAAACCGGCGGCGGCGAGGTGTTCTTCGCTGAGGCTGCCGGGCGCGGCGGGAAGGCCGCAGAAACGGGCGGTGTATTTGCCGATCAGGTCGGATTCAAGGTTCACGGGGTCGCCGGGGCGGCGGTCGGCGAGGCTGGTGTCGGCAAGGGTGGTGGGAATGATGTTGACTTCGAACCAGTCGGCGCCCAGGGCGGAGACGGTGAGGCTGACGCCGTCGAGGGCGACGGAGCCTTTCTGTACGGTGCGGAGGGCGAAGTCGCGGGAGCTGGCGATGCGCAGCACGGCGTCGCGGCCGCGGGGGGTGCGGCTGAGGAAACGGCCGGTTTCGTCGATGTGCCCGGTCACGAAATGGCCTCCGAGGCGGTCGCCCGCGCGCAGGGCGCGCTCGAGGTTGAGGCGGTCGCCGGGGCGGAGGGCGGCGAGGGCGGTGCAGGCGAGGGTTTCGTCGAGCACGTCGGCGTCGAACCCGTCGGGGCGGATGCGGGTGACGGTGAGGCAGGCGCCTTGCACGGCCACGCTTTCGCCGCGGATGAGCGGGGTTTCCCACGGCGCGCAGGCGATGGCGAGCACGGCGCCGCCGGTTGGGCGGTTGAGGGCGCGGAGGGTGCCGCATTGTTGGATCAGGCCGGTAAACATGGCGGGTTCAGGCATCGGGTGAATGTTTCGGGGCGGGTTTGGAAGGCTTCGCGCAGGGCGGCCACGGTGAAGGCGGGGAGGTCGGCTTGGGTGTGCACGGTGCCGATGTCGGTCACGAAGTGGGCGTCGGAATGGAGGAGGGTGGGCAGGTTGCGGGTCTGGGGCTTCCAGGCGGCGGGGCTGGCGAAGCGGGTGAGCTCCACGGCGTCGAAACCCTCGTCGCCATTGAGGCCGCCGAGCTGGGAAAACATGCTGAAGGCGTGGCGGTCGATGTGCGCGCCGATGAAAAGGCCGCCGAGGGCGTGGACGGCTTTTTCGGCTTGGGGGAGGGTGAGGCGGGTGGGGAGCCCGAGGATGCGCCATTCCTGGTCGAGCACGTTTTCGTCGGCGTCGACCACGACCTGATAGCCGAAGACGCCGGGCTGGTTGACGCGTTTGGGGAGGGCGGCGTAGACGGTTTCGGTGAGGGCGGCGGCCTGTTCCACGGTGTCGAACGCGCACAGCACGTGCACTTCTTCGGCCGTTGTCAGCTCCATGCCGAAGAGGCATTCGAGCTTTTCGCGGCGGCAGGATTCGGCGAGGGCGGGGGCGTTGCGGGAGCTGTTGTGGTCGGCGATCATGATGGCGTTGAGCCCTGTTTCCTTTGCCTTTGCCGCGATGGCCGAGGGCGACGAATCGAGGTCGCCGCAGGGCGAAAGGCAGGAGTGGATGTGCAGGTCGAAGCGGTACAGCATCGTCGGAACCCTTTAGGTGAGCGCGCGCCCCACGGCGCAGGAGGCTTCAAACTGGTTCAGGCGGGTCTGGAGAATCGCCACGCCTTCGCGGGCGGCGGTCTCGAGCATGTCTTGGGGGATTTCGCGGCCGTGGCAGATCAGGATGGCGGCGGCGCCCACGAGCGTGGCGACTGCGATGGTGTTGGCGTGCGCCTGCACGGTGATGAGGAGGGAATCGTCGGGGCAGTTGCCCATCACGTCGCTGAGGAGGTCGGAGGTGTAGGCGCGGGCGATTTCAGCGGCGGGATCCGCCGGCACGATCACGGTGAAGCCGCAGGCTTCGGTAAGGGCTTGGAGGGTCACGGGCGGCACTCCTTTTCCGCTTCGTCTTTGGGGAAGTGAATGACGGAGCGCACGGTGGTGCCGCCGCCTTTTGAAGAGGCGATGCGGAACACATCGGAAACGCGTTTCACGTTGACCAGCCCCATGCCGGCGCCGAAGCCGAGCGAACGGATCCATTCGTTGGCGGTGGAGCAGCCGTCTTTGCACGCCCATTCCACGTCTTCAATGCCGGGGCCGGCGTCGCGAGCGATGACCTCGGAGCCTTCCTGGTTCACTTTCCATGTGAGCACGCCGCCGTCGGAGTGCACGCAGAGGTTGATTTCCAGCTCATAGGCGGCCACCGCGATTCGGCGCACGAGCTTGGGGGGGTAGTTTTTCGCCTGGAGGAGCTGTTTGATGGTGTTGGCGGCTTTGCCGGCGTTTTCAAAATCGTATTTCACCACGGGGAATTCGCGGAGCATCACGGTTTCGCCCGCGCAGATTTCGGCGATGGCTTTGAGCTCCATGCGGTTGAATTCGTCGGCCAGCTCTTTGAGGAGGGTTTTGTTGATGTCGCGCTGGCTGATGACGCCGACGAATTCGCGCTCGCGGTTGAGGACCGGAAAGCGGATGTATTCATAGCGGTCGAGGTAGCGGATGGCGAAGGAGAGGGGCATGTCGTCTTCCAGCACCACAAGCCGGGTCGACATATAGTCTCGGCACGGCGAGGCGGTGTAGCCTCCCTGGAGGGCGCGGATGATGTCGTCCTGATCGACCATGCCGTAGAGGCGGCCGTTTTCGACGACGGGCAAACCGTCGGCCTTCTTTTTGCGCATTGTGTCGAGCGCCTGCGCCAGCGACCTGTCTCGCGTGATGGTCACGGGTTCCTTATCCATCACATCGCGCACTTTCATCCGCTGAATGAGCTCGATCAGCACCGAGGGTTCCCGGGCGGCGGCGTGCTGGGCGGCGATGGTTTCGGGGGTTTGGGGGTTATCCATGCGGCTGGTTCCAGGCGTAAAGAGCCGTGCAGGCTTCATACTTGGGCAGGCGCGAGGTCATCAGCGCCATGCCCAGATCCCCGGCGACTTTGACCATTGAGGTCGGCAGCGGTTTGCCGTTGACGACGACGACTCCGACCGCGCCCACGATCTGCGCCGTGCGGAGGACTTGATCGCTTGCGAGCGATGTGAGCAGGAGGATGTTTTCATCGTCGACCAGCAGCACATCGCTCATCAGATCCGAGGCTACAATCCGACCGACTTTCCGGGTCATGCCCTGGCCTTCCGTCAACACCTCCGCCTCTAAAATCGCCGCCGCTTGCTGAATCGTCATATCCCACGCTCCCTTTTCGCATCATTTCCAAAATCAATGCGGTCATCATACGCGAAACGCTTGTCAAACACAAGGAATTAAATGCGAATTGCACATTGAGGCGGGCGGGTCAAAAGATGAAGAAAGTTAAAACAGGGTTGATTTTTAACTTTTTACCGTTGCTTTCCCTTTTCAGTGCGGCCTGGTCTGCATGGGTGAAGGGCGCTGGCGGTGAGGCCGCCCAGGAGGCCGAGGAGGATGAGGAGGATGGCGCTGGCTTTGAACAGGCCCAGGGCGAGGACGGCGCCGGCGATGACGAGGAGGTTGACCGGGGTGGGCTCGATGCGCCGGGCCATGCGCACGAGGGCTGTGGCGATGAGGGCGATGGCGCCGGCGCGGATGCCGGCCAGGGCGGAGGCGATCCAGGGGTTGCCGCGCAGGGCGCTGTGGAAGAGGGCGATGATCACAATCACGAGGAAGGCGGGAAAGGCGAGGGCGAAGGTGGCGGCGATGCCTCCGGGGAGGCCGCAGACGCGGTGGCCGACGAAGGTGGCGATGTTGACGGAGATGACGCCGGGGGTGGCTTCGCTGACGGCGATCATCTGGAACATTTCTTCGTGGGTGAGCCAGCGTTCGCGCTCGACCATGTCGCGCTCGATGAGGGGGATCATGGCGTAGCCGCCGCCGAAGGTGGTGGCGCCGGTGCGGAAGAAGACCCAGGCGAGGCGGCGGAGGCGCTTGAAATAGGGCTGTGGATCAGGGGGCGGCATGAGCGGGGTTCCGGTAGAAGGCCTGCACGGCGGCGGCGTCGTTGAAGGGGTGTTTGGCGCCGGCGATTTCCTGGGTGGTTTCGTGGCCTTTGCCGGCGATGAGGACGATGTCTTCCGGTTCGGCGTGGGCGAGGGCGTAGGCGATCGCTTCGGCGCGGTCGGGGATGACGTTGAGGGGGGTGCCTTCGGGGATGCCGGCGAGGATCTGGGCGATGATGGCGCGGGGGTCTTCGCTGCGGGGGTTGTCGGAGGTGATGATGAGGGTGTCGGCGCCTTGGGCGGCGGCGAGGCCCATTTTGGGGCGTTTGGTGGTGTCGCGGTCGCCGCCGCAGCCGAAGACGCACCAGAGTTTGCCGGGGGTGAGCTCGCGCAGGGCGCGCAGGGCGTTGCGCAGGGCGTCGTCGGTGTGGGCGTAGTCGATGAAGGTGTGGGGGGCGGCGGGGGGGGTGGGGATGGGCTGGAGGCGGCCCCAGCGGGGGGTGGCTTCGGCGAGGGCGGCGGTGATGGCGTCGGGGGGGATGCCGGCGGTGTGGGCGAGGGCGGCGGCGCAGAGGATGTTGGAGATGTTGTAACGGCCGGCGAGGGGGGTGCGGATGTGCCAGGGGCGGTCGTTGGGGAAGGTGAGGGTGATGTCGGCGCCGGTGGCGGTGAGGGCGTGGATGCGGGCGGTGAGGTCGGCGGGGGCGTCGATGGCGTAGGTGACGGTGCGCTGGGCGGCGAAGGTGAGCTCGTTGTGGAGGCGGCGGCCGGCGGGGTCGTCGAGGTTGAGGATGGCGGGGGCGGCGGGGTTGTTGGTGAAGAGGCGCTTTTTGGCGAGGTAATAGGCTTCCATGTCGGGATGATAGTCGAGATGGTCCTGGGTGAGGTTGGTGAAGGCGGTTGCGGCGAATTGGGTGGCGGCGGTGCGTTGCTGGTCGAGGGCGTGGGAGGAGGCTTCGATGACGGCGGCGCGGCAGCCGGCGGCGTGCATGGTGCGCAGGAGGGCCTGGAGGGTGGGGGCGTCGGGGGTTGTGTGGGTGGAGGGGTGGGTGTGGCCGGGCCAGCTGGTCTCGACGGTGGTGATGAGGCCGGGCTGGAGGCCGCCCTGGGCGAGCATGTCGCGCAAGAGCCAGGCGGTGGTGGTTTTGCCGTTGGTGCCCGTGATGGCGAAGACGCGGAGGCGGCGGGAGGGGTGGCCTTCGATTGCGGCGGCGGCGAGGGCGAGGGCCAGGCGGGGATCGGCGACGGGCAGGTCGATGCCTTCTCCGGGGGCGCCGAGGATGGCGGCGGCGCCGGCTTTGCGGGCGGCGGGGATATGGCGGCGGCCGTCGTCGCGGGTGCCTTGGAGGGCGGCGAAAATAAAACCGGGCCTGACGGTTCGGGAATCGGCGGTGATGCCGGTGCAGGGGGGGAAGGCGAGGGCGGGGTCGGCGAGGAGGGCGCGGAGGGCGGGCTCGGCGTTGAGGTCAATGGTTGTGTTCATGGGCGGGTTCCTGGTTTTCGCCGATGAGGGCCTGGAGGCGTTCGCGGATGTGCTCGGGGGTGACGAGGGGCTCGCCGATGAGCAGGCGGCAGACCGTGAGGATCTCTTTGACGCGGACTTCGGGGTAGGTCGGGGCTTTGGAGATGAAGATGCGGGCAAGGCCGGTCTTGACGGCGGATTTTTCGGAGACGTCGAGCTCTTCAAAGAGTTTTTCGCCGGGGCGGATGCCGACGAAGCGGATGGGGATGTCGACCCTCGGGCGGAGGCCGGAGAGGGTGATCATGGTTTCGGCCAGATCGAGGATGGAGACGGGGTCGCCCATGTCGAGCACGAAGATTTCGCCGCGCGAGGCGATGGTGGCGGATTGGAGGACGAGGGAGACGGCTTCCGAGATGGTCATGAAATAGCGGCGCATGTCGGGATGGGTGACGGTGACGGGGCCGCCTTTGCGGATCTGTTCGCGGAAGAGCGGGACGACGGAGCCCGAGGAATCGAGGACGTTGCCGAAGCGGACGATGGAGAAGCAGGTGGGGCCGCGGCCGTTGAGGTCGCGCAGGACGATCTCCGCCAGGCGCTTGGAGAGGCCCATGATGGAGAGCGGGCGGACGGCTTTGTCGGTGGAGATGAGGACGAAGCGGCTGACGCTGTGGGCGAGGGCGAGCTCGCCGAGGGTCCGGGTGGCGAGGACGTTGTTCCGGATGGCTTCGATGGGGTTGATTTCGATCATCGGGACGTGTTTGTAGGCGGCGGCGTGGAGGATGATTTCGGGGCGCCAGCGCTGGAAAACGGCGGACATGCGGGCTTTGTCGCCGATGTCGGCAAGGATGGGGACGACGGGGGTCTCGCTGCCGAGCGCGCGGATCCGGCGCTCGATTTCGTAGAGGGCGTTTTCGCACATTTCGACCATGATGAGCATTTCGGGGCCGCATTGGAGCGCCTGGCGCACAATTTCGCTGCCGATGGAGCCGCCCGCTCCGGTGACCATCACGCGCCGGCCGCTGAGCATGGCGACCACGCGGGTGAAGTCGGTCGCGGTTTCGCGGCGGCCGAGGAGGTCGGCCACGTCGGGCTCGCGGAGGGGGGCCTGGGAGCCGCTCATCCAGTCTTCAAGCAGCGGCGCCATGCGCACGGTGAGGCCGGCGCCGCGGGCGGTTTCGATGATGGCTTGCATGACGCTGCGCGGAGGGTGGGCTATGGCGACGATGAGCTCGGTGACGCCGTAGCGGGGGATGATGCGGGGCGCGTCGGCAAAACGGCCGAGAACGGGAAGGCCGAGGATGAGGGTGCCGGTTTTGGCGGGGTTGTCGTCGAGAAAGCCGATGGCGTTGAGGGTGGTGTCGCCGCGCAGGAGTTCGCGGACCACGCGGTTGCCGATGGTTCCGGCTCCGAAGATGAGGACGTTTTTACGGCGCACGCCGCCCGGGAGGGCGGGCTCGGCGGCTTCAGCGGCCCAGCGCCAGAAGATGCGCACGCCCAGAAGGCCGGTGAGGGTGAGCAGGCCGTTGAGGAGCGTGATGGTGACGGGGGGGCGGAGCCAGAGCCAGCCTTCGGTCGCGAACAGGAGGCGGAGAATGAGCTGAAGGGTCATGGTCGCGGCGATGGCGGCGATGAAGCGGGGGATGTCGCACACGGAAAAGTAGCGCCAGGCGCGGCGGGGGCAGCCGCAGGCGAAAAGGGCGGCCCATTGAATCAGGATCACGCTGAGGGAGGCGCGGAACACGGCGGGCCAGCCCCAGCGGGGTTCGGAGAAATCGAACCGGAGGAAGAAGGCGGCGAGGTAGGCGGCGAGCATCACGAGGGTATCGATCAGGAGGCCGGCGGCGAAGGTGCCTGTTCGGGGGCGCGCGAGGGAGAGGCGGATTTTTTTGAGGCGTGCTGTCATGGGAGATCTCCGTGGTCATGCCCGGAAGAGGGCGCCCAGGCGTTTGCCGAGGATGAGGCTGCCTCCGGCGAGGGCGGCGGTGAGCAGGAGCATGGCCCACACGCCGAGGGCTGAGGCGGTGTAGGGGCCGGTCCCGAGGAGCTGGTAGAGCTCGAAAATGGCTTTGGTCACAGGGTAGAAGGCTTCTTTCTGGGCGAGGATCAGGCTGTCGGACACTTCGAGCATGCAGAATGCGAAGGTGAGGATCATGCCGGCGAAGAGGTTGGCGCCGATCAGGGGCAGGGTGATGCGCCGCAGGGTCGTCCACACGCCGGCTCCGAGGTTGCGGGCGGCTTCCTCGAGCACGGGCGCGCTTTGCTGGAAACCCGCCGATGCGGCGCGCGCGAGGTAGGGAAGGCGGCGGATGGCATAGGCGAAAATGAGGAAGAGCCAGGGGCTGGCGATCGCATCGAGCGAGCGGGAAAGGGTGGGGGAGGCCGCCACGGCGGGGAGGGTCAGGAGGAGGCGGCTGAGGGCGAGGAACCCGAAGGCGGTGACGATGCCGGGCACGGCGAGGGGGAGCATGGCAAGGAGATCGGGCAGGCCGCGGAGGCGGCGGAAGGGCGCGCGGTGGGCGATCCAGGCGGTCAACACCCCGGCGACGGCGGCGACGGCGGTGGCGCCCAGGGCGTAGAAGAGGCTGTTGCGGATGGAGGCCAGGGTGATTTCCTGGCCGAGGGCTTCGGTGTAGTTGGCGAGGGTGAAGCGGTCGGGGAGGATGCTCCGGTACCAGCTTCCGGGGGCGGTGAGGCTGACGAGGATCACGCCCAGGTGCGGCAGCAGGGCGAGGGCGGCCACGCCTGCGCAGCAGAGCGCGGGGAGGAGGGCTTTCGCGCCGCGCAGCGGGGCGGGGGCATGGGTGGATCCGCCGGGTTTGAAGGCGCCGGCGCTTCGGGCGCGGTCAAGGAAGAAACGGGCGGCGGCGTAGAGCGCCACGCTGAGAATCATCACGACGCCGACAAGGGCGAAGGGAAAGGGGGAGGCGGCCGTTTCGGCGAGTTCGTCGTAGATCTGCACGGCGGCGCAGCGGTTGTAGCTGAGGAGCATGGGCGTGCCCAGCTCGGTGAAGGCTGCGATAAACACGAGGATGGCGCCTGCGAAAAAGCCCGGCCAGGCGAGGGGAAGCGTGAGCGTTCGGAAGATGCGCCAGGGAGAGGCGCCGAGGGAGCGGGCGGCTTCTTCAAGGGCGGGATCCATGCCGGCGAGGGAGGCGGAAAAGTTGAGGTAGATGAGGGGATAAAGGGCGAGGCTTTGGAGAAAGGAGACCCAGAAGGCGGGGCTGAGGGCGAGCCAGTCGACAGGGCCGCACCGGAGAATCGCGTTGAGGGCGCCGTAGGGGCCGAGAATCTGGAGGATGCCGATGGCGCCGACGAAGGGGGGGAGGATCATCGGCACGAGCATGAGGGCGTTGAAGAGTTTTTTGCCGGGGAAATCGAACCGGTGCGCGCACCAGGCGGGGGGCACGGCCCAGAGAGTCGCCAGAAGGGTGGTGGCGAGCGCCACGGTGAGGCTGTTGAGGAGGCCCTGAAGGTGAACGGGGCTCTTGAAGACGCGCGCGACCCAGGCCAGGGTAAAACCGTCGGCATCGGTGAATCCCGCGCGGAGCACCAGACCCACGGGCAGAAAGAAAAAGACCGTGAAGAAGAGGATCAATCCGGCGAAAAGCGGCCATGCCAAACGTTTCGGGATCATCCGGCCACCTTATTGGGGTTCGATGTCCATCGATTTGCGGATGTAGGGCATGTAGTTGCGGGTGTAGACATACATGGACCAGAGGTTGAGGAGGATCGCGAAGAGTTCGCCGGCGTAGATGAGCCACTGGGGAAGGAACCAGGGCTCGAAGACGATGTAGAAGTAGATCACGCCGCCCAGGGGAAAGCTCATGGCGGTGCGGATCTTGCCGAGCAGGGTGGCCGCGCAGTCGGCATTGTAGAGGGAGCCGACGGAGCGCAGAAAGGTCACCCACTGGTCGCGGAGCATGTAGAGCACGGTGAGGATCATCATCACGAGCACGTGCCAGTGCTCGGAGGGGCGGCAAATGGGCAGCAGCCAGATGAACGCGGGAAAGACGACGAGGTAAAACACTTTGTCCATCAGCGGGTCGGCCATGGCGCCGAATTTCGTGACCACCTTCCAGCGGCGCGCGAGCAGACCGTCGAACAAATCGGTGAAGGAGGCGATAATCATCGCGGCCAGCGAGAGGCAGGCGACCCAGGCCATCGATTCGCCCGTGAGCTGGAGGTGGCGGCCGTGCCAGATCGCGCCGGCCAGAAAGAGGAAGATGAACGGCATGCGGATGAAGGTGATGATGTTGACGATGAGCAGCTCGCGGTTGTATTTCATGTGAGCCCTTCCGTTTTCTGCCTGACGGCTTCATACATGACCAAGGCTCCGGCCACGCCGGCATTGAGCGATTCGATGGTGCCGCGCATGGGGAGGAAGGCGATGAAATCGCATTGTTCGCCCACGAGGCGCCCGAGGCCGCGCCCTTCCGACCCCACGACGATGCCGGTGCGCCCCTTGAAATCGACCCGGGTGTAGGGGGTGGCGCGCGGGTCGAGATCGAGCCCTGTGAGCCAGACTTCGTCGCTCTTCAGCGCCTGCATGGCGCGCACGAGGTTCACCACTTTGGCGATGCGCATCCGCTCCGAAGCGCCCGCCGAGGCCCGCACCGCCGCGGGGGTCACGAGCGACGACCGGTCTTCGGGGATAATCACGCCCAGCACGCCCGCCGCATTGGCCGAGCGGATGAGCGAGCCGACGTTTTGGGGGTCTTCGATATGGTCAAGCAGCAGCACGATGCCTTCGGGGTCATCGCGCAGGGCGGCTCGGATTTCCTCCAGCGAGGCATAGGGAAAGCCGCCGCAGCGCAGTGCGGTGCCCTGGTGGTTGCCGTCTCCGGTCACGCGTTCGAGCTCGCCGCGCTGCGCGGCGCGGGCGGGAATGCGCAAGGCCTGCGCGATTTCGAGCATTTCCGCGATGTCGTCCGTCGGTTTTCCGAAGGGCGCAATGAGCTCGTAAAACGCCCGCTTTCCCGCGCGCAACGTTTCCAAAACGGGCCTGCGCCCGTAAATCCAATCGCCTCGTGTCGCTTTCTTTTCCATATCGGTAGCCAGTATAGCGGATTGATGCGGAAAAAGACAGCGAAAAACTTCGGGATTCCGGTTATGCTTAATCGTAGGTGAGGGTGACGGCCAGGGGGGCGTCGCCCGGGGTTTCGGCGTAGCCGGCGCCGATGAGGGTGTTGGGGAGGATGAGACCCCAGTAGGTGCGGGTGATGCGGTTGGGGTAGGTGAGCTTGCCGGTGAAGAGGCCGGTTTTTCGGGTGAGGGCCAGGGTGGCGGCGGTGAGGTCTCCGGGGAGGGGTTTGCGCGCGATGGCGGAGTCGCGCGAGAAGGTGAAGGCTGCGGCGGGGGCGCCGCCGAGGCTGAGGGTCACGCCGTTGGGAAGGAGCTCGGCGAGGTTTTCGTCGGCGGGGATGGTGTAGAGGCCGCCGTCTGCCGCGAGGGGGGCGAAGGCGGAGGCGGCGTCGGGGCGCCAGGCGAGGACGGTGGGGGCGCCGACGGTGCCCTCGGGCGCGATTCGCAGGTGGCCGGTGAGGATGGATCCGGTTTTTTTCACGAAGATCCACAGGGGCACGAGCAGGGAGCCGTCGTCGAGCGGCACGCAGAGGGCGGAGGCGGAGAGGGGCTGGCTGTTGGTGAGGCGGCCGGCGATTTTGGCTTTGCTGCTTTTGGCGGGAAGGGTGAGGGTGAGGTAGCCGGCGGGGGAATCTTCCCGTTCGCGGAAGGCGATGTTGTATTGGCCTTTGAAGGGAAGGAAGGCGGCGGGGTCGCGTTTGACGCGATCCTGCCAGAGGGTGAGGCTGGCGGTGGCCTCGGTTTCGGGGTCGCTGAGGGTGCCGCTGAGGGTGGCGTCGCTGTGGAGGCTGAGGGCCAGGGCGATGGGTTCGCGGTTTCTGCCGCGGCTGAGGCCGGCGGCAAGGGTGATGGCCTGGGGGGTGCCTTCAAGGAGGGTTTTGAGGGTGTATTTCCCGCTTGTGTCTTCGCAGGATCCGGTCACGGCGCCTGTGGCGGAGATGGTGATGTCGGCACGGCCGCTGCGGCCTTCGATGATGACGCCGGAGAAGCTGCCGATCGCCCACTCGGGCAATGGCGCAACGGTGATGGTGGTGCGGATCTCGTGGATGCGTTTGGTGATGTTGGTGGCTCTGACGGTGACGTTGAAGGTGCCTGCTTTGCCGGGGCGCCCGGTGATGGCGAGGGTGGTTTTGTCGAATTTCAACCCGGTGGGGAGACCGGTCACGGTGACGGTGGGCAGGGTTTCGGAATCGACCTCAAGGGCGAGCTCGAAGGGGAGGCCGACCATGGCGTTTTGCGGGGGAACCGCCGTGACGGCGGGGGTGGGGATGTCGGCGATGAGCTTGAAGAGGGCGGTGAGCAGGATGTCGCCCGCCGGTTGCGTGAAGGGATAAGAGGGCTGTTGGTTGCCGTCGCTCCACTGCATGAAGGCGTAGCCTTTGGCGGGAGTGGCTTTGAGGGTGACTTTTTTGCCGAACGCGCAGAGACCGCTTCCGCTCACGCTGCCGCCTTCCGCGGGTGAGGGAAGGGCTCCGATGAAGGGAATGCGGGTGAAACGGGGGGTGATGGCGAGATCGCCGGTCACGGCGAGGGTTTGCCTGGCGGCGAGGGGGTTGGCGAAGGGGTGGCTCCACCCGCCGAGCTCCCAGCCGGGGCTGGCTTTGGCGGTGAGGGTCGCTTGGGTTCCGTGGCGGTAAATGCCGCTTCCGGTCACGGAGCCGGCTCCGGGGGTGCCGGGGGCGGCGGTGAGGATGTGGGTGGCGCCGGCGGGGGTGAAGGCGGTTTCGTCGAGGATGGCGCGGGCGTTGCCGGCGCCGCGGGTGAAGGTGAATTTGAGGGTGTGGGCGGCGTCGGCCAAGGCGTGTGAGGCGGGGATCCAATCGGTGGCGCCGTTCCAGGTGGCGAGGATGTTTTTGCCGTCCCAGAGCTGGAGAACGGAGTCGCCCGCGTCGTCTTCGATTTTAATTTTGGCTGTGAAAGTGCCTTGGCCTGTGAAGGCGGCCTGGAGGGTGGCGGATCGTTTCACGGCGGGTTCGGCCACGGCGGCGTGGAGCGCTTCAGATGGAACCCAGGCCGTGGAGGTCCAGTTGAGGACGGGGGAATCGAGCGCGGCCTGAAGGGTGAGGGCGGGTCGGTTGGCGTCGCGGATGGTGACGGCGCACCGGTTGACGAGGCCCGGCTCCATGCCTTGGGCGGCGCCGAGCTGCACGAAGAAGAATTCATCGTCTTCCACGGTCTTGTCGGCCTTGACGGGGATGGTGAGGGTTCTCTCCCCGGGGTCGCCTGCCGCCCAGGCAAGGCTGCCGGGGTGGGGTTTGGGCAGGGCGTAGTCGGCGGTGCCGGCGGTTCCGGGGATGATCCAGTATTTCACGGATGCCTCGGTATCCGCATCGCCGCCGAAGACGGTGAGCGTGAGGGTTTCGCCCTCGTTGACCTCGGCTGTGGCGGCGGCGAATTCGATGCCGCCCGAGGGGTGCACGGTGAGGGTGAAGGTGGTGTGGAGGGCGGCGACGCCGGCGCGGAGGGTGACGGTTTGATCTTCTCTTGCGGCGCGGGCTGTGAGGCGGCCTGCGGCGGAAATCGTGGCGTAGTCGGAACCGGCCGTGATGCTCCATTGCGGGGTCACGCTGTAGCGCGAGCCGTCGGCATCGGTCACGAAGCAGGTGTAGTCGGCATAACGCCCGGCGTTGAGCTCGCGGCTGCCCGTAATTTCAATGGCGGTGAGCGCGGCGAGCTTGCCGGTGAGCCAGGTCGCGAGGTCGGCGGCGGTTTGCGGGCCTGTGCGGCGATCCAGCCAGGCGGGCTGTGCGGCGTGAGGATTGATCACGCAGAGGAAGGGCGTGGCGGGTCCGGCGGCGTAGGCGCGCCAATCGGTTTCCGTGTCGCTGTCGGCGAAAGCGAGGAGATAGTGGTCGGCGAGAAGGTCGCTCAGGCGTGCGTCTTCGAAGACTTGCGCGCGCAGGGCGATGGCGGCGGGGTCGTTGGGGCTGCCCGCCATGAGCAGAATGCGGCGGCCTTCGGCGCGGGCGCGGGTGAAGAGATCGGCGGAGAGGGTGGGCGACCAGGGCTGCGCATTTTGCCACACGGTGTAGCGGGCGGCCACTCCGGTGTCGCCGGCGGCGGTGATGAGGCCGCTGCGGGCGATGCCGGTTGTGTTGGAGGAAACGGTGTAGGCGATTTCAGCGCCGGCGGTCGAAGTCAGCCGGATCCACGCCGAATCGGCGCTGGCGGACCAGATGCCGTCGGCCGTGACGCCGACTGCGGAAGCGCCGCCTCCGGCGGGGAAGACCCGTGCCTCGTATGCCAGATCCACGTTTTGCGCAAACGCCGAAGAGAGGTCGAGGTCAATGCCCCAGCGGCTACCCACCGTGCCGGAAGCGTAGATCCAGGCGGAATCGCTTTCTTCCACGTAGCGAATATCCGCGGATACGCTTTTAGCGATCTCGACCAGGGCCGAATCCTGTGCGCCGCGGTTGTACGCGCTCACGTTATACGTGTGTTTGCCCGAGGCGGGCGCCGATACGAACAGGGCATAGATGCCGTTGGAGCCGGTCGCGGCGCTTACGGTCGCGCGGGTCACGGTGTTGGAGGCGGTCACGGTGATGCCTGCGGCGGGCGCGTTGCCGATGGTGACGCGACCGGTGATGAGCTCGCCGGTTTGCGTCGGGAAGATGTTGTAGGCGGCGCCGTTGAGCGTGTCGTAGTAAAACCAGTCTGAGTCGACGACCGGCAAGTTGTACCACACATCGTCCTGGCCGCTCCAGCCCATGTTGAGGTGCACATAGAGAAGGTTGCTGTTGTAGCCGTAACCGTCGCCGACCACGGCATGCCCCGAGTTGTCTCGCGAATCGCTGATTGAAAGGCCCACGGGGAAACCGGCGTCGAGATTCGAAAGGATGGCATTGGAGAATGCGGCGGCGGCATCGGCGGCATCCTCCGTGACATATTTCGCGCTTGCGTAGCCCATCTGCCCGGTGAGAACCCCGGGAGCGAGCGAGGAATAGGCCGCGGTTCCATCCCGGTAATAATCGGCATGCAGGAGGATACCCAGATCGGAGGTGAGGCGGCCGATGGCCTTCTGCTGGGTTTGCGTGATGGTCGATCGCGGGTTGAGCGGCATATCGGCCCAGGCATACGCGCCGCCCTGTGTGGTCATCGGCGTGATGTAACCCTCGACGAACGCATTTCGAGCGACCTGCGGGAGCGCCGCGGCAGGCCAGGAGTGATAACGCATGATTTGGGCCGTTGCCGTGGCCACGCACCCGCAGGGGTAGTTGTAGGGCGTGTAATAATTGTAAACGTTTTTGGAGGAAACACTTTCCTGATTCCAGGCCGATTCAACCAGCGGCGCCACCCGCACGTCGCCGAGAGCGGCCCGGCCCTGCGTTTTGAAGGCGGGCGGGTTGAGCAGTTCCGCCCAGCGCGCCTCTGCGGTTTGGGCGCCGGAGGCCGAAGCGGTTGAAGACGCGCGCGCTTGCCGGCGCGCCATTTCGGCGCGGGCCGCGAGATCGCGGGTCAACAGATCGAAAAGCGGGCTGCCCGGCCGAGGCTCCTCCCGGGATTCCCCCGCGAACGCCACAATCGGCATAATCGTGGTGTCGGTCGAAACGATGACCGTTCCGCCGCCCTCGGTCTGCGCGCAATGGAAGACCGCTTGGCCGTTTTGGCTGACCGTCGTTATTTTATGAACCTGCCTTCCCAGCGGCGTCTTGAGGGGGGCTTCATCGTCCTTCAGCCAGTTTTCCACGGCAATTTTGGCCTCTCCCAGCCCCACAGGCGCGGCCTGAAGCGAAAAAGAAACAAAAACACTCACTGTAAACAAACCCGCAACGATTGTTTTTTTCACGGCAGTTCTCCATCTGAAAAGTGACCAGACAACGCTTATCTCGCTGCGCATGGTACCTTGTAAGGGAATGAAAGTCAACGAAATAACAGAACAATGCAAAATAAATCTATTCGCGCCTTGCTTTTATTGAAAAATCAGCGGATTTAAACGCTCAGGAGCTCTTCTTCCGCGATTTGGGCGGCGAGGCGCACGAAGCGGGCGCAGGGGCGCTCGGCGTAGTAGGCTTCGGTGCGGGCCTGGGGATCGTCGGAGGCGGTTCGTTTGATGGCGGCGCCGGCGAGCAGTTCGCGGCAGACGAGGCTGCCGTTGGCTTCGCTGAAGCGGGCGGCCATGCGCTTAACGGTGTTGTAGAGGGCTTTTTTCACTTCGGGATCGAGCGGTTCGCAAGAGCCGGCTTTGAGCCCCGCGAGGAGAGCCATGCCGGTGACGGTGCCGCAGGTGGCGCGCAAACCGGCCACGCCGCCGCCCATCGCGGCGGTCATGCGCAGGCCGGTTTCGCGGGGAAGGCCAAGGCGTTCGCAGCAGGCGCCCACCACGGATTGGCAGCAGTTGTACCCTTGCCTGAAGAGGGCCTCGGCGGTCTCGGGGGAAGAAGTTTCCATAAGATATCCTTTCCCGATTACTGTAACGCGTGCGCTTCCGGTTGGCAAGCGCGGGATCAGGGAAAATGCGCAATTGGAAAAAACGCCTATTTGTCTTGTCATTCATCCTGCTTTCGGGTACCTTCATCGAACACGATTCAAGGAGAATGGATATGATGATGCGGGGTTTGTTTTTATCAGTGATTGCATTGGCGGCGCTTCCGGTTTGCAGGGCGCAGACGGAGCAGGAGGAGCTTCCGGCGAAAAAGGATGAGGCGGGGGAGAATTACACCCGCCTGCTGGAGGGCTTTCTGAAAACGGGCGAGGAGGAAATCGCCACGAAGGTCTTCCGCTGCCAGTATATCGCGGCGGAAACGGCGCGCCGGCTCATCGAAAATTTTCTCACGCCCGCCGGAACCGTGGCCCGCAGCGAGGAGGATGATCTGCTGGTCGTGGCCGATGTGGCCAGCCGCATTCCCGAAATTGAAACGATTTTCGAGCAGGCCGATCAGCCCGTGCCCCAGGTGCTGGTCGAAGCGCGGATTGTGGAGTTCGAGCTTTCGACCGATTTCACCAAGGAAGTGGAGCTGGGCTATGCGCACACGAAAAGCTCGCCCGCGGTGCAGAGCGTGCTGAGCAGCCTGATTCTGCCCGGCTCGGCCAACGCCGAAACCCTCGCCGACACCTACACGGCGGGCGGCGGCTCAAACGGCCGCCTTTGGACTTTTCTGGGCGACGACCGCAACAACATCTGGGCGCTCATCAAATACCTCGAGACCAAAAACAAGGCGCGCCTGCTCTCCTCGCCCAACCTGGTCATCCGCCGCGGGGCCGACGGCAACATCAACACCGGTGAAAAGGTGCCGATTGAAACTCAGACCATGAACGGCTCGGTGACGAGCAACACCGTGCGCTATGAAAATGTGGGCGTGAAACTGGTGGTGCGCCCGATGATGATTGCGGGAGACCGGATCCGGCTGCGCATCAACCCCGAAGTGTCCAACGTGTCGCGCTACGACGTCTCGAGCAAAGCGCCCTACATCAGCCTGCGCAGCGCGACCACGGAGCTCGATGCCGTTTCCGGCGAGATGATCGTGATCGGCGGCCTGCTGCGCAACGAGGAACGCGTGACGGAAACCGCCGTGCCTTATCTCTCCAGAATTCCGCTGCTCGGCTGGTTCTTCCGGGGCGAAACGCGCCGCTCCGTCACCAGCCAGCTCGTGATTTTCGTGACGCCTTACATTGTCACCCCCTCCAATAAAGACGCGCGCGAGCTGCTGCAATCGGGCGTGATCCCCGAATCGTTCCGCGAGGGCATCCGCGCCATTGAAAAGAACCTCAACGGCGAAGGGCGCAAGCTATGGTCCGAATAGGCCTCCTCGCCCTGCTCGCGGCTCTGCTGGCCGCCGGGTGCGGCGAGAAAAAAACAGCGGAAGCGGCCTCCGACCGGTTTTACACGGTCACCCAGGGCGATTTCGCCGTGATTTTCCGGCTCGACGGCGAGCTCGCCTCCATCCGCGTCCACCGGATTTCCTTCGACATTGACCGCGGTCACGGCGACCTCAAATTCAAAAAAGTCTTGCCCGACCGCTCCGTGGTCAAAGCGGGCGACGTGGTTTTCAGCATCTCCGAAGAGTGGTTCGCCAATGAGGAAATCCGCCTCGAAACCGAAGTGGAAAACGCCGAGCAGGATCACGCCCTCGCCGTGCACGACCTCGCCTCGCTCCATACCGACGCCGTCTCCAACCTCAAGGTCGCCGCCGACAAGCTCCGCACCTCGCGCGACGATCTGCGCAAGTATGAGGATGAAGACGCCCCCAACCGCAAAAAAGAGCTCGCCCAGAGCGTGACCGACAGCAGCGTGGCGCTCGACACCGCCCGCGAGGCCCTCTTTCAGGCCCAGCTCGAGCTCCTCTCCGCCTACTCCGAGGGCGATGAGAAAGTGGCCGAGGCCCGCCGCAAAATCACAGAAGCCGAAGGCGCCGTGACCAAGGCGGAAGGCGCCCTCGCCAAATCGGTCGACGCGATGCGCGTCTTCAAACGTTACGAGCTGCGCCAGCGCCTCGATCAGCTCCGCGAAGCCGCCCTTCAGGCGCGGCTGGGCGTGGAGAAAACGATGGTCGCCGGCGATGTGGCCATCCAGAAAAAGAAGCTCCAGATCCTCAACGCCGGCGAACGCCTGCGCAAACGCCGCGGCGAGCTTGAGAAAATCCGCGAGGATATGAAAAAGCTCGAGCTCAAGGCCCCTGTCGGCGGAACCCTCTTCCACGAGCACAACTGGCGCTATGAAGACGGCCTCCAGGTCGGTTCCCCCGTCAACACCGGCGCCACCATCGCCACCCTTCCCGATCTGAGCCAGTTTTCGGTTTCGGTCAACGTGCCCGAAGAGTTTCGCTCCTACATTCAGACCGGCATCTCCGCCTACATCCGCGCCCGCGCCGTGCCCGATCTGGTGCTTCGCGGCGAGATCACCGAAATCGCCGCCGCCTCCACACCCCTCGAGCGCTGGGATCGCGAGAGCCCGCGCGTCTACGCCACCAAAATTTCGACCGACAGCACCGACGGCCGCCTCACGCCCGGCATGGGCGTGCAGGTCGAGCTCCAGATCGGAACCGTGAAAGACGCCTGCTTCGTGCCCATCGAAGCCGTCTACAACCGCGAAGGCGCCACCTACTGCAAGGTGCGCGCGGGAACCGAAGCGGTCGAGCGCGCCGTGAAGACCGGCCGCACCTCGCTCGACTTCATCGAAATCACCGAAGGGCTCGCCCCCGGCGACATCGTCTACCTCGACCACACCACCTGATTATGAGCGACGCCACCGAACTCATTCGCCTCGAAGGGCTCACCCGCGCCTTCACCGCCGGCGGCAGCGTGATCCACGCGCTGCGCCCCACCGATCTTTCGATCCGGCGCGGTTCATTCATCACCATCATGGGACCCTCCGGTTCGGGTAAATCGACCCTGCTCAACATCTTCGGCCTGCTCATCGCGCCGACCGCCGGGCGCTATTTCCTCGAAGGCCGGGTCGTTTCCTCGCTCGATGACGACGCCACCTCCGCCGTGCGCTGCCACGCCATGGGCATGGTCTTCCAATCCTTCAACCTCCTGCCGCACCTGACCATCCTGGAAAACGTCTGCGTGCCGATGCAATACGCCCGCCTCCCCCGCGCCGCCATGCGCGCCCGCGGAAAGGAGCTGCTCACCCGCCTGGGCCTGGGCGACCGCTGCGCCTCGCGCCCCGCCCAGCTCTCGGGCGGGCAGTGCCAGCGCGTGGCCATCGCCCGCGCCCTGGCCAACGACCCGCCGCTCATCTTGGCCGACGAACCCACCGGGAATCTCGATGAAAAGACCGGCGTCGAAGTCATGGGCATCTTCCAAGAGCTTCACCGCGCGGGCAAAACCGTCATCATGGTCACCCACAACCCCGCCTACGCCCGATACGCCACGCAATCGCTCTGGATCCACGACGGAAAGGTCGCCACGGCATGAACCTGCTCGAGCTCCTGGCCACCGTCTACTCCAGCCTCACCCGCCACATCGTCCGCTCCCTGCTCGCGGTGCTGGGCATTGTGCTGGGGATTGCCGCCGTGGTGGCCATGCTGGCCATCGGCGAAGGCGGGCGGCAGGGCGCGCTCAAGCAGATCGAGGCGCAGGGCATCAACAACATCATCCTCTCCTCCGTTGCGCCCAAAGAGGCGGCCGGCGCCGACCGCAAACAGGTCAGCCAAACCGCCGGCCGCCGTTCCGGCCGCTACGGCATCACCGCGCGCGATGCCGACCACATCGGCGCCTTCGCCAACATCGAAACCATCCTCCCGCTCAACGTCGTCAACGGCACCCTCTACGCCGGCCCGCGCAAGACCGACGTCCGCGTGCTGGCCACCACCGCCGATTTCCTTGCCGTCTGCGGCGGGCGCCTCGCCGATTCCCGCAGCCGTTTCTTCTCCCCGCTCGACGCCACGACGCTTTACCCCGCCTGCGTCATCGGCAAAAAAGCCGCCCGCACCTATTTCGATTACCGCGACCCCCTCGGCGCCACCGTCAACTTCCGCGAGCGCTCCTACCGCGTGGTCGGCATCCTCGAGAACCCCTCCGGCACCCGCGTGGCCGGCGGCATAGACCCCGAAAACGCCCTCTTCATCGACATCGCCTTCGCGCGCGGCATCCGCTCCCGCGGCGAGCCCGCCTACACCCACCTCTACCTCCGCACCCGCGAGATCAGCGGCGTCTCCGCCACGGCCGGCCGCCTCAAAACCTACCTTGCCGCCACCCACGACAAGGTCGACTACGAAATCAGCGTGCCCCTCGAGCTGCTCAATTCCGCCGCCCGCACCCAGCGCATCTTCACCGTGGTCATGACCTCCATCGCCGCCATTTCCCTCCTCGTGGGCGGTATCGGCATCATGAACATCATGCTCGCCAACATTTTCGAGCGCACCCGCGAGATCGGCGTGCGCCGAGCCCTCGGCGCACGGCGTAAAGACGTCATCCGCCAGTTTCTTGCCGAAGCCACGCTTCTGACCTTCACCGGCGGCTGCCTTGGCGCCGGGCTGGGCATCCTCACCGCGCGCGGCGCCGAGCGCATCGCCGCCCTCGGAGGCTCCGAAAACGGCCTCACAGCCATCGTCACCCCCGAATCGCTCGTCGTCTCGCTGCTTGTGGCCGTCGGCACCGGGCTCACATTCGGCACGTATCCGGCCTGGAAAGCTTCCCGGCTTGACCCATTGACGGCGCTGCGCCATGAATGATATACTGTTGAGGAATACACACAAGGAGAAAACCATGTTCATACGCACCCTCGTTCTGGCGCTCACCCTGGGCGCCGCCGGCCTGCGCGCCGCCGAAAACGTCTCGGTCGACGTCGCCGACCTGATGCCCGCCGACCCCGCCGCGCTCAAAGCGGCTCCGGTTCAGCCCAAGCCCGCCGTCGCCGAAACCGTCGTTGAAGAGGCGCCCGCCGGCAAACCGCCCGCCGCACCCGTCGCCGCCGAAGATGAAGACGCCGACACCGTCACCTTCGAAAAGCCCGCCGCGCCCGACCCCAAGACCACCGTGTTCGACATCGAAGGCGAAGCGCCCCCCGTCGAAGTCAACTGCAGCCACAGCCTCACCATTCCCCAGGGCTACGATCCCGAAGTGCTCATGCTTCAGATTTTCCTCGACCGCCGCAACTTTTCCTGCGGCCAGATCGACGGCGTGTGGGGCCGCAACACCCAGCTCGCCATGCGTGCCTGGCAAGCCTCCGAAGGCCTTGCCCAAACGCCCTGGGTCGACCCCAACCTCTACTCCCTCATCGCCACCATGCCCGAGCCCTTCGTGGAATACACCATCACCGAGACCGATATGAAGAAGGTCACCGGCTCCACGCCTCCCACCTGGACCGCCCGTTCGCAAATGCCCTACATGGGCTACGGCACCATCGGCGAATTCCTCGCGGAAAACTTCCACACCGCCGAGCGTTTCCTCCAGCGCATCAACCCCGGCATCGTCAACTGGCCCGATGCCATTCAGGCCGGCACCGTCGTCAAAGTGCCCAACGTTCAAGGCGCCGCGCTCACCGACATCGCCGACATCACGATTCAGCTCGACGTCTTCCGCCTTGTGGGTTACGACAAAGCCGGCAAGGTCGTGGCCTGGTTTCCCTGCTCCATCGCCCGCAACCACAGCCACATTCCCGAGCAGCGCGACCTCACCGTCAAAAACATGGTTGAAAACCCCAACTACTGCTACGACCCCAAAAATTACAATCACGACGCCTCCATCGGCAAAATGATGATCAACCCCGGTCCCCGCAACCCCGTCGGCGCCGTCTGGATCGGCCTCGACCTCCCCGGCTACGGCATCCACGGCACCCCCAACCCCGGATCCGTGGGCCGGGCCGAATCCCGCGGCTGCTTCCGCCTCACCAACTGGAACGCCCAAAAGCTCTTCGAGATGATTAAAGTGGGTACCCGCGTGAAAATCGTCAACGTGCAGATTTAAAAGGCGGGCTTGACCCGCGCGGCGCAAATGTCCATAATAGTGCGCCGCGCGGAGAGCGCTCTCCCGAACCCTTTTTTGATGCGGAGGAATACAAGGTATGATCAAGGTTAAGATTGTCGGCGCAACAGGTTATGGCGGAATCGGCCTCACGGAGCTCCTCCTGGGGCACCCCGAAGCGGAAATCGTCGCGCTCGTGGCCCGTGAAGAGGTCGGCAAAAAAATCTCCGAAGCCTATCCGCATCTCGACGGTTTTTGCGATTTGCCCATCCTTTCGCCCGATGATCCCGCCGCCGACGTGGAGGCCGACGTCGTCGCCTTTGCCACGCCCGACGGCGTGGGCATGGCGCAGGCGCCCGATGTGATCCGCAAAGGCGCCAAAGTGCTCGACTACAGCGGCGATTTCCGCTTCACCACCCCCGAGGCCTACGCCGAATACGCCCGCCGCCACGGCAAGCCCCCCGAACACGCCGCCGCCGGCCTCCTCGGCAAAAACGCCTACGGCCTCGCCGAGCTCCACCGCGCCGAGATCGCCGGATCCTCCGTGGTCGGCAACCCCGGCTGCTTCGCCGTGAGCTGCATCCTCGGCCTTTCACCCGCAGTGAAAAACGCGTTGGTGGAGCCCTTCAGCGTGATTTGCGATTGCAAGACGGGCGTCTCCGGAGCCGGCAAAAAAGCCTCTCCCGCCTTCCATTATCCCGCCCGCTACGAACAGATGAACGCCTACAAGCTCGCCGGCCACCAGCATGTGTGCGAAGTGGAGCGCGAGCTCTCCCTTCAGGCCGGCGAAGAGGTGCGCATCACCTTCACCGCCCAGGTGCTCCCGCTCTGCCGGGGAATCATGTCGACCCTCTACGGCCAGCTCCGCCGGAAAGTCACCGAGGCGGATGTGATTGCGCTCTACCGGGAGTTTTACAAAGACAGCCCCTTCGTCCGCGTCTACCCCAGCACCGCCGCCGTCGGCACCAACAGCGTCGCCCGAACCAATTATTGCGACATCGTGGTCAGCGTCGACGAGCGCGTCAACCGCCTGCGCATCGTCTCCTACATCGACAACCTCATGAAAGGCCAGGCCGGCTCCGCCCTCCAAAACATCAACCTCATGTGCGGCCTTCCCGAAAACACAGGTCTCACCCGCCCCGGCATGTACCCCTAAGGAGCCCCCATGGCCGACAAAAACAAAAAGCCCGCCAAAGAGACCAAAAAAGAACCCGCCGCTCCCCGCCGCGCCACAGGCGGCCTCGGGCGCGGGCTCGATGCGCTCATCTCCGCCCAGCCCAAGCCGGTCGTTTCCCAAATCGCCGCCCGCCCCGAGCTCTTGAAAAAGGTCGACGACAAACCCGACGGCCGCAGCATCCTGCGCATTCCCGCCGCCGAAATCGAGCGCAGCCCCTGGCAGCCCCGCCACGCGTTCGACGAAGAAGCCCTCCGCGAGCTCGCCGAATCGATCCGCCGGCACGGCATCATTCAGCCCCTCATCTGCCGCCGCACGCCCGCCGGGCGGTACGAGCTCATCGCCGGCGAACGCCGCCTCCGCGCCGCCGTCGAAGCCGAGCAGAGCCACGTCCCCGTGATTCTGGTCGATGCCGAAGACCGCCGCGCCGCCGAGATGGCCATCATCGAAAACATCCAGCGCCAGGATCTCAACCACATTGAAGAAGCCGAAGGCTACCGCACCCTCGCGGAGGCGTTCAGCCTCACCCAGCAGGAAGTGGCCGAGCGCGTGGGCAAAGCCCGCGCAACCGTCGCCAACGCCCTGCGCCTGCTCGAGCTGCCCGACGAAACCAAACAGCTCGTGGCCGACGGCCGCCTCTCCACCGGCCACGCCAAAGTGCTCCTCGCCGTCACCGTGCCCGACGAACAGGTCCTCCTCGCCCGCAAATGCGTCATGGAAGGCCTCACCGTCCGCATGCTCGAGCGCATCATCCAGCGCCGCCGCGAAGAGAGCCGCGCCACCCGCAAAGAAGCCCGCCCCGATATGCCCGAAAGCCATGTCCGCGATCTCGCCGACCGCATGCACCGCCACTTCGGAACCGCCATCCGCCTCTTTCCCGGCGCCACCCACGCCAACGGCCGCCACACCAAAGGCCTCATCGAGATCGACTTCTACGACAACGACGACCTCGACCGCATTCTCACCCTCCTCGGGATTTCGGCAGATTGATGAAGACCTTCGCCCGAATCTTCGCTCTCGCCCTTCTCTGCGCCGGCTGCTCCCCCTCCGCGCCGCCCCACACCGCCTTCACCGGTGAAGACGGCCGCCGCGCCTTTGACCTCGCCGCCCGTTTTGTGGCCGAATGCCCCGGCCGCGTCTCCGGAACCGACGGCGCCAAAGCCTCCGCCGACTGGATCGCCGCCCGCCTCGCCGAGCAAAACCTCGCCCCCGCCCTCCAGACCTTCACCTGCCAGGCCGCCGACGAAACCATCACCTTCCGCAACATCCTCGCCACCCTCGGCCCGCACCCCCGGCGCGTGCTCCTGCTCTCGCATTACGACACCAAGCTCGGCATCCCCGGGTTCGTCGGCGCCAACGACGGCGCCTCCTCCACCGCCCTCCTTCTCGTTCTCGCCCGGCGCCTCGCCGCCGATCCCCCAAAAAACCTCTCCGTGACCTTCGCCTTTCTCGACGGCGAGGAAAGCCGCGACCAATACACCGAAAGCGACGGCCTCCACGGCTCCACCCACCTTGCCAAAGATTCCCTCCAAAAACGCATCCGCTGGGAAGCCGTCATCCTCTGCGACATGATCGGCGACCGCGACCTTCACTTTCAGATCCCCGGCAACACCACCCCCAGGCTCGCCCGCCTCGCCCTTCAGGCCGCCGGCAACCTCAACCTCCGCGACCGCATCACCCGCAGCTCATCCATCATTATCGACGACCACGTGCCTTTTCTCGAACACGGCTACCCCGCCATCGACCTCATCGATTTCTCCTACGGCCCCAACCATTCCTGGTGGCACACCCCCGCCGACACCCTCGACAAGCTCGCCCCTGAGAGCTTCGCCGTCGCCGGAGCCCTCGTCGCCGAAATGATCCGCCTCCTCGATGAAGGCGCCCCCAAATGACCCTCGCCCACACACTCCCCTTCTTCGTGTGGATCGGCGCCATTTTCCTCGTCGATGCGCTCGCCTCCTTCGCGGATCTTCCCATTCTCATCCACCCCATCGCCTACGCCGCCAAAACCCTGCTTTGCCTTGCCCTCCTCCTCGGGCTCAAACCCTGGCGCGCCTATCCGAAGCTTGTGCGAAGCGACTGGGTCCCCGGTCTCGCCGTCGGCCTTGCCGTCGCCGTCTTCTGGATTCTCCCCGAAGCCCCCCTCACCACCCGCCTTTTTCCCGCCTTCCAGCGTTTCTACCACGAGTGGCTCATCCTCATGCCCGGCTCCTTTCCCGACTATTACGACCCCGCCCTCGCCCCCGCCCTCCCCGCTTCCCACCCTTCCTGGCTCTATTCCCCCGACCGTTGCGGCTGGCCGCTCACCCTCCTCAAGCTCATCGGCAGCGCCTTCGTCATCGCCCCCATCGAGGAATACTTCTTCCGCGGCTTCCTCTACCGGTGGCTCATTAAATCCGATTTCACCGCCGTCGGGCTCAAAACCTTCGAGCTTCAGCCCTTTCTCCTCGTCCTCGCCTGCTTCAGCATCGAACACGACCGCTGGTTCGGCGGTCTCCTCGCCGGTCTGTGCTACGGCTTTCTCACCCTGCGCACCGGGCGCATTCAGCCCGCCATTATCGCCCACTGCGCCACCAACCTCCTCCTCGCCGCCTACGTGATTCTCTCCCGCCAATACGGCTTCTGGTGACAAAGGCAAACATGAACGGCAGCCGGTTTAAATTTATTTGCGCCTACGATGGGTCGGCCTATGCCGGCTGGCAAGTCCAGCCCGGCCGCGTTTCGATCCAGGGCGTCCTTGAAGAAACGCTTCGGCGGATTGTGAAGCAGGAGACCCCCGTGAAAGTGCACGGCAGCGGCCGCACCGACCAGGGCGTACACGCCAAAGGGCAGGTCTTCCATGTGAATGTGAACACACGCATGGAGGCCGAATCGCTGAAACGCGCGCTCAACGCCTACCTGCCCCAGGATATCCGCATCCTTTCCGGGGCAAGCGTTTCGGAAGGCTTCCACGCCCGGCGTTCCGCAAAGGGCAAAGAATACCGCTATCACATCTGGAACGATGAGATCATGCTCCCCGATAAACGCCTCTACCATGCCCACATCGTTAAAAAGCTCAACCTCGAAGCCATGCGCGGCGCCATGCAAAGCTTTGTCGGCACCCACGATTTCGCCGCCTTCACCGCCAACCCCCAGCGGGAAGTCGAAACAACCGTCCGCACCATTTACGGTTTTTCCCTTGCCGCATCCGGCCCCCGCGTGACGCTCAGCGTGCGCGGAAACGGGTTTTTATATAAAATGGTCCGCAGCATGGCCGGCTTTCTCATCCGGGTCGGCAGCGGCGCCGAACCGCCCGCGGCCGTTGGGGAGCTCCTTGCCGCGCGTGACATGCGAACCGCCCGCGTGCCCTCCGCCCCGCCTCAGGGATTGTTCCTCTGGCGGGTGTGGTACCGCACCGAACCGCCGCCTTTTCGAGACTGAATGATGGATGATGATGACGATTTGATTGAGCTTGTCGTAGAATCCGGCCCCGCCGCGGGCCGCATCGACCGCTGGCTTGCCGACCACGCCCCCCAGCTTACCCGCGCCCGCATCCAAAGCCTCTGTGAAGAAGGCCGCATTTCACTCGATGGAAAACCGCTGCGCAAACTCTCCGGCGCGCCGAAAGCCGGCATGGCCTTTACCATTGAGCTGCCCCCGCCCGAGCCGGTCGACCCCCAGCCCGAAGCGATGCCGCTTCACGTTTTGTTTGAAGATGCCGATGTGATCGCCGTGAACAAACCCGCCGGCCTCGTGGTCCACCCCGCCCCCGGGCACGCCGCGGGAACCCTCGTCAACGGCCTCCTGCACCACTGCGGCGCCAACCTCGGCGGCATTGGCGGCGCGCTTCGCCCCGGAATCGTCCACCGGCTGGATAAAGACACATCAGGCGTGATCATCGTCGCCAAGAACGACGCCGCCATGCAGGGCCTTGTCCGCCTTTTTCAGGATCGCGCCCTTCGCAAAGAGTACCGCGCCCTTGTCCACGGCCTGCCCGTTCCGCGCGAAGGCCGGGTTGAAACCCTCATTGGCCGCCACCCCGGCCACCGCCAGAAAATGGCCAACGTGGAACGCAACGGCAAAACCGCCGTCACCCGCTACAGCGTGGTCGGCTCCTTTCCCGCCCGCGGTTTTTCCCACCTCGGCTGCGTGATTGAGACCGGGCGCACCCATCAGATCCGCGTGCATCTTTCAGGCCTCGGCCACCCGATTCTGGGCGATAGCCTCTACGGCAACCCCGGAAAAGACAAAAAGCTTTCACCCCTCCCCGCGCGCCAGATGCTCCACGCCTTTCGCCTGACCCTCCCGCACCCAATCACGGGGGCTCTCTTAAACCTCGAAGCCCCCCTTCCTGAAGATTTCAACGCTTTTTTAGAGCATGTTTCGAATGAGATTTCCGGATTTTGAGAAGGTGAATTTTGGTTTTGACAAACGCTTGAGGTGAGCCGTAGCAACGCTACGGCGATCTGAAAGGGTGAAGTTCAAAAACAAAAAGCACCGAGAAAAAGCGGAA
>JAVBLT010000054.1:0-33198 GCA_031553315.1 Kiritimatiellia bacterium | reverse complement strand
GAGGTGCTGGAAGGTGTAGCCTATGACGACGCGGAGCTGGGCGGGGGTGAAGAGGTCTGGGGAGGCGTTTTGGGAGAAGATTTTAAGCTTCACTTCGCGGCGGTCGGACCACACGGTGGTTTTTCCGGCGTCGAGCGTGATGTAGACGCAGCCGTTTTCGACGTCGCCCGATTCGCATTTGTCGCACTTTCCGCCTTCGGGCTGGGGTTCTGTTTCGCAGGGCGGGTTGCGCTGGGCGGCGAAGAGGGCGAGGGGGGCGAGGATGAAAAGGGTGAGGATCTTGTTCATGGGTTGGATTATCCTTTCAACGGCTTAAAATGGCAAGGGTTATTTTTTGTTGATGTAGAGAACCGGGTTGTTTTGGTAGAGGGTGGTGTAAATGTATTTTGGTGGCGGAGGTTCCGGGCTGTTTTCAGCGGAGCCAGGGGGTGAGGTCGATGCGTTCGAAGTAGATGTGTTTGTTGGCTTCGTAAAGAATGCCGAGGGTGCGGGGGTCGAGGAGGCAGAGGGAGTTGTAGCCCATGCCGCCGGTGGAGGAGGCGTGGATCATGAGGGTGCCGCAATCCCAGGCGATGCCTTCCTGGGTGGGGAGGGGGTTGTGGCGGGTGATGTCGCGGCCGAAGGTGAGGCGGAGCCTGGAACGGTCGTTTTCGCCGCCGGTGCAGAAGGCCATGACGTAGCGGCTGTGGCCGGCGGGGTCTTGGCCGATGCGAAGGGCGGAGCCTTGCACGCGGGTGGAGGGGGTGTGGGGGGTGAGGCGGTGCCAGGTGGTGAAGTCGGCGGTGCGGAAGATGGCGCGGCGGTTGCCGGAGGTTTTGGCGATTTGGAGCCAGGAGCTGTCGTCGAGCTCAATGATGCTGCCTTCCTGGGCGTCGCCGTCGGCGGGGGAGGAGAGGGCGGTGGTGTGCCAGGTGGCGCCGTGGTCGAGGGTGTAGGCGGCGAAGATCTGGGCGGTGAAGTTGGCGGGGTTGGGGAAGTATTGCATGGGGAAGACGAGGGCTCCGCGCATGGGGCCGGTGCGGCAGGTGATGCCGTGGCCGGGGCCGGCGAGGATGCCTTTGCCGGTGTCGGGGAGGCCGCCGATTTGGGCGATGAGGCGGGCTTTGATGGAGCGGGTGTTGCCGGGGGGGCCGCCGGTCCAGGGGATCCAGGGGGCGGTGGGGGTGTTGGCGCGGGTGTAGAGGGCGAGGTCGTTGTTGCTGTGGTTGGGGCCGGGTTGGGCGAGGCCGCCGCCGGTGATGGCCATGAGCCAGTAGGTGTCGGTGGCGGGGTCGTAGAGGAGGGAGGCGTCGCCGATGTCGGTGTATGGGGTGATGGGGGCGGTGCCGCCGGTGGGGGTGAAGGCGTTGGGGACGTTGACGGCGAGGGTGGGGGGGGGCCAGGTGTGGCCGTGGTCGGTGGAGTAGGATTCGCCGAGGTCGATGCCGCCGGAGCCGAGGTCGGCGCCGCCGTAGCGGACGTCGAAGACGGCGAGGGTGTGGCCGTTGCCGTCGGTGGCGAGGGCGGGGATGCGGTATTGCTGGTCGTTGCGGGTGGCGAGGCCGTCGGCTTTTGGGGTGTTGGCGATCATGGTGGCGATGTGGGCGACGGGGGCGCCGCCGATGGCGAGGTCTCCGGGGGGATCGCCGGGGGCGCGGGTGAGGGCGAGGGTGAGGGTGGTTCCGGCGGGGAGGGGGCTGAGGTTGGGGAAGGTGAGGGTGGCGCCGGGTTTTAGGGTGGCGGTGAAGGCTTGGCCGGGGGCGAGGAGGGTGTAGGTTTGGCCTGGGGTGAGGGCGGCGCCGGAGAGGGTGAAGGTGAGGCTTTGGGTGGGGTGGTCGAGGGTGAGGGTGTGGAGGCGGAGGAGGCCTTGGGTGGTGTGGAGGATGGGGTCTTGGGGGGGTGGGCTGAGGAGGGTGGCGGTGCTTTCTTCGGCGCGGAGTTTGAAGAAGGCGCAGTCGGTTTCGGGGGGGGTGAGGGTGTAGGTGCCGTCGGCGAGGGTGGGGGCGGGGATGGTGGCGAGGGTTTTCCAGGGGGCGCCGGGGGCGGTGGCGCCGAGGAGGGTGAGGGCGCCGTTGATGTCGGCGCTGCTGGCGAGGGTGAGGGCGGGGGGGGTCGGGCTGAATGCGCTGAGGCCGAAGCGGATGTGGGGCTGGCCGAAGAGGTGGAGGGCGAGGGCGGCGTCGGCCTCGGGGAGGGGGCGGTCGTTGAGGGTGGCGGGGGGGAGGGCGACGAGGCCGGGGGGGGCGCCGGTGTGGCCGATGAGGCTTGCTTTCACGGCGGTGGAGGTTTCGGCCAGTGCGGGGGGGAAGGTCCAGGGGGCGAGGGGGTCGGCGGCGATGTCGGCGGAGGCGGTCGCGGTGCTGAGGCGGATGAGGCGCAGGCCGGGGAGGGGGCCTGCGGTGAGGGTGGCGAGGGTGGAGCCGCTCCAGACTACGCCGGGTGCGTCGACGCAGGGGTGGCTGTCGGCGGTGAGGTGGGTGCCGTAGGTGGCGGCGTTTTTGGAGTCGTAGGCGAGGGTGAAGGCGTGGATGCCGGGGGCGGGTGTGGCGAGGGCGGTTCCGCCGGGTGTGGTGCCGGTGTGGCGCACGGCGAAGGTGTGGGGGTCGATGTATTCGGCCTGGAAGGTATAGGGGGTGGCGCCTTTCATTACGCCGACTCCGAGGAGGGTGCCGGTGGGGGCGGGGGGTATTTCGGCGAGGAGCCGGGCGGTGAGGAACTGGCTGGGGGGCAGGCCGGTGAGGGTGAGGGGGGCTTGGCCGAGCAGGAGGGAGCCGTCGGGCAGGGGGGAGGCGTCGAGGGGGATGGTTTGGGCGGCGCCGGGGGTGTTCCAGGCGGTGGTGAGGAGGGCGAGGCCGCGGATGGTGAGGCCGGGGTAGCCGATGCTCATGCCGGAGAGGGTGCTGTTGCTGTATTTGATGGCGGGGAGGGTGGCGGGGGGGGAATGGTCGAACGCGTAGGCGGTGCCGCTTGAGGCGCTGTAGTTGAGGCGGAAACGGCGCGGGGCGCCGGTGAATGCGGCGCGGGGGGTGGTGGCGCCTTTGAAGGTGTCGGCCACTTGGCAGCCGGTTGCGGTGCGGTTCATGGCGATGGTGTAGGGGGTGGCGGGGGCTTGGGTGGCGTGGATGGCGATGAGGGGGCCGGGGGCGGGGGGGAGGTCGGCGTCGAGGGTGAGGAGGGCTTGGGTGGAGGAGAGGCCGGTGAGGGTGAGGGGGGTGGGGCCGAGGGTGAGGGAACCGTCGGGGTTGATGGCGGCGTCGGCGGGGATGGCGAGGGTTGCGGCGGGGTCGTGGCAGGCGAAGGGGAAGGGGGGGGGGATGCTTTTGGGGGCGCTGCCGGTTTGGAGGTGTGCGCGGTGGATGACGAGGCCGTTCATGGGGCGGTCGCCTGTGGCGGTGGCGCCGAGGGTGATGAGGGAAACGGTGGTGCCGCCCCAGCGGAGCTTTTCTGATGAGTAGAAGGGGGTGTGGTCGATCCAGATTGTTGTGCCGGTGGAGCAATCGTAGGCGAGGGTGAGGGTGTGGCGGCCGGGGAGGAGGGGGGTGTCGGCGGCGAGGGAGGCGTTGGCGCCGTCGTAACGGCAGGAGGCGGCGGCGCCGAAGCGTTCGAACTGGATGGTGTGGCCGCCGGTTTTGAAGCCGATGATGGTTCCTTCGCCGGCGGGCACGGTCGCGTCGAGGGTGAGGGTAAATTGTTGAGAGGCTGTGAACCCGCCGATGAGGAGCGGCTGGCCGCCGATGGCGAGGCTGCGGTCGGTGTTGATGGCGGCGCAATCGGGGGCGACGGCCTGGGTGGCGGGGTCGTTGGAGGAGAGGGCGGTGAAGGCGCGGTTTTCGTTGTGGATTTCGATGCGGTTGCCGGGTGTGGCGGGATCCTGATAGAGGCGGATGTGGTCGATTTCGAAGGCTCGGGGGTAATCTTCCGCCGCAGGCTCTTCCGACATGCTGCCCAGCGCGAGGTTGAGGATCACGTGGAAGAGGTTGTCGCGGAAGGGTTTGAGGCCGGTCACGGGGTTGGTGAGGCCGGCGGGGCTGGCGGAGTGGACGATGGCGCCGTCGAAGGTGAGGTCGAGCTTGTCGGCGGACCAGGTGAGGCCGTAGGTGTGCCAGGAGCCGTCGGCGAGCGTGGGGCAGGCGAGGGTTTTTCCGGTGACTTTGTAATGGGTGCCTTCCCAGTGGTCGCCGTAGTGCAGTGTGGCGTGGGTGAGGGTCGGGGTTTGGGAGGCGTATTCGAAGACGTCGATCTCGCCGCATTGGGGCCAGGGGAGCGCGGTGGTGTAACCGTGGAGGTCGTCGGAATCTTTCGGGGCGGCTGTTCCTTTCGGGGTGCCCAGGAGCCAGATGGCGGGCCAGATGCCGCGGCCGTAGGCGAAGCGCGCGCGCACTTCGAGGCGGCCGTAGCGCATGGCCACTTTGCCCATGGAGTTGACGGAGGCGGAGGTGTAGGGGGCGGCGTGCCGGTTTCGGCGCCAATCGGGGCTGTTCCAGAGGTAGCGGGGGTTCACGCCGGTTTCGTTTTTTGCGGTGAGAACGAGGGTTCCTTCGGCGAGGGCGATATTTTCAGGGGTGTAGATCTGCCGGGCGTTGACGTTGCGCACGAAGCCGGTTTCGGGCGTCCAGTGGCGGTCGTCGAGGGTGGTGCCGTTGAATTCATCGCGCCATACGCACACTTCGAGCGCCTGAAGCGGTGCAGTGAGGAGGAGGGTGAAAAGAAGGGGTGTGATGGGTCGCATGGGGGGGCTCCGAAGTGAAACTTAACCATAAGTCAACACCACAATACGCTGTTTTAGGAATTTGCGCAAGGGGATTTTTTCAGGGGGGGGCGAAACGACCCCGAATCGAGCTGTTTGGGTTCAGCGCGATTCGGGGGTGTGTGCGGGAGGGGGGTGAATTACTTGGGCATTTCGCGGCGGGTGGGCCAGGCGAGGTCGGGGGAATCGGAATCGTAGTGTTTTTTGCCGGTCTGGATGGCGGCGCGGTTGCGGTTTTCAAGCTGGTCGCGGAGGGCGACTTTTTCCATGCGCCATTCGTCGGTGGGGTGGGGTTTGTAGGGGGCGATGGCGACGGCGGGGTTGCCGGGCATGTGGGTGAGGCCGGCCCAGTCGATATCCGGTTTGGCTTTGAGGCGGTCGTGGCCTTTGCGGATGATGGCGAGGGCTTTTTCGCGGTCTTCGGGGGAGAGTTTGGCGAGGAGGGGGCTCTTTTCGGGGTTGTCGAAGTAGACGGGGAGGGGGCGGCGTTCGCCCCAACCGAAGCTCCACTGGAAGCCGGGGATCTGTTTGATTTCGCCGTAGGTGAGCGGGCCGCGGCCGGAGGTGCCGTCGGGGTAGGCGCTGGCGTAGTCGGGGTAATAGGGGGCGTTGATGTCGACCCACTCGCGGAGGCGCTGGAGTTCGGCGTCGGTGACGTATTTGCGGTGGCTGCCTTTTTCGAGCTTGAGGATGAGGGGGCTGACGGCGGATCCGTAGGCGCGGGGTGGGTGGAAGGTGGTGTTGCCGGCTCCGACGGCTCCGAGGAGGTTGCCGAACATCACGCCTTTCCGGTTGCGGCCGCGCCAGAGATCCACGTAGGAGGCGTTGAAGATGGGGCCTTTGTCGGGCACGAGGGTGAGGTCGGCGGCGGGTTTTTCGTAGCCGTGGCAGGAGGTGCAGTTTTTGGTGAAGATGGGTTGCACGCGGGTGAGGTAGTTGTAGTGGGGCTGGTCGGCTTTGAGGGCCACGGGGGGCCTGGAGAGGGCCTGGGGGCGCTTGGGGGGGGCGGTGGGGGCGGCGGTGCGGTCGTCGTGGCAGCCGAGGCAGGTGAAGGTCTCGCCGGATTGGGTGAGGGCGCCGCTGCGCATGGATTGGATGAGCTTGCCGTCGGCATCGAGGAGCTGGAAGTAGACGAAGAGGTCTTGGGGGACGGTGAAGTAGGCGGAGCCGTCGGGGTAGACGGGGACGGTGCCGAGGATGCGTTTGCCTTCGAAGCTGTGCCAGTTCATGCCGGGGTTTTGCTGGCCTTCTCCGCCCCACTGGTTGCCTCTCACGTAGGCGCGCTTGGGGAGTGATTCGACGACGCGGAGTGTTTTGACGGTTCCGGGTTCGACGCTGGCCATGTGGGTGCCGTTGTAGACGTTTTGCACGAGGAAGGTGCCGGGCTGGTTGAGGTAGTTGCGGGTGTTGGGCTGTGCGGGGGGCTTTGCGCGGGGGCGCAGGGGGGTGGGATCGTAGACGCCGAGGGCGGGGTCTTCGTAGAGGAGGGTGGCGTCGTCATTTTCAGTGTTGATGAGGTAGAGGCCGGTTTTGCCGTTTTGACCGGGGATGGCGCGGGAGATGAGGATGTGGGTGGCGTCGAGGGGGCAGGGGGTGGTGTATTTGAGGGGGAGGTTGGCGTAGGCGTCGATCGCGTTGCCCTGGCCGGGCTCGCGGATGGCGGCTTTGCGGTCTGAGGGCCAGGTGCGGACGACGGGGGCTTTGCCGTCGACGCCTTGGCTGCGGTCGATGAGGGCGACTGCGCCCCAGGGGCGGTCGTGGGTGGAGGTGAGGATGGCGGCGACGCAGGGGGTTCCGGGGACGACGCGGCCGAAGATGGCGGCGCCGGTGGGGGAGTTGTTGCCGTAGTAGGTCTGCTGGCGGGTGCCGTCGGGGTAGACGGTCCAAAGGCCTTGGGCGGAGCCGAAGTCGCGGTCGCTGTATTCCCAGCGGTCGTAGAGGATGCGGCCGTCGGGGAGCACGTCGGTCGGGCGCTCGAAGAGGGTGGAGTTGGTGATTTTCACGATGTTGGCGCCGTCGGCCTCCATGCGGTAGATGTTGGCTGAGATGTGGCGGTTGCACATCACGTATTTGGGATCCCGGGTCGAGGCGAAGGCGATTTGGCCGCTGGGGAGGAAGAGGGGGTGGAGGTCGTCGGCGCCGAAGAGCGAGGTGAGCTGGCGGGGGTTTTGGAGGGAATCGCGGCCGGGGGGGAGGGTGTAGGTGTAGATGTGGTAGCTGTCTTCGAGGTTTTTGCGGTGGGAGAGGGCGAGGGTGGAGCCGTCGTAGGAAATGTCGGGATCGCGGTAGAGGCCTTCGGAGGTTTCGGCGAGAGTGACCACGTTCACGCCGCTGTCGCCGAAGCGGAGGATTTTCACGGCGGATCCGCCCTGGAAGCGGCCGTCGTTGTATTCTCCGGGGTAGGAGGGAAACATGTCGTGCGTGTTGTGGTGGTCGCGCGCATAAAGGTGGTGGGTCACGATGAGCACATCGAGCCCGCGCATCACTTCGGGGATGGCTTCCGCCCGCAGAAACGCGGCGGCGAGAAGGGCGGCGAAAAGGGTTTTCGTTTTCATGGCTTCGTTTCCTTAATAAGACGCAATAACGGAACAAATGTAGCAATTTTTTCGTTTTTCCGCAACGGTTTGTTTTCCGTATGCGTTTGAGATTGCCTGCGGCGCTGAAATGTGTTAAAAATGAGCGGTTCTAAGTAGGGGACGTGGTGAAATTGGCAGACACGCAGGATTTAGGTTCCTGTGCGCGAGCGTGCGGGTTCGACCCCCGCCGTCCCCACCAGATGGTTTTGGGTATTCAATCGGATGGGCTTTTTCCGTTATGAGAATTGGCATTGGCTATGATTCGCACCGGCTTGTGGAGGATCGCCCGCTGGTAATCGGTCTTGTGGAAGTGCCCCATTCAAAGGGGCTGCTCGGCCATTCCGATGCGGATGTGCTCACCCATGCGGTGATCGATGCGCTCCTGGGCGCGGTGGCCGACGGCGACATCGGCCGGCATTTCCCCGACTCGGATCCGCGCTGGAAGGACGCCGACAGCGGGGTGTTGCTGATGGTGATTGTGAAGCGGCTGGCGGCGAGGGGCTGGCGCGTGAACAATGTCGACGCCACCGTCGTCGCCGAGCGCCCGAAGCTCGCGGGGTTTATCGATGAGATGCGCAGCCGCCTCGCCCGGGCGATGAAGGTGCCTGTGGAGGCGGTTTCCGTAAAAGCCAAAACCAATGAAGGGCTCGACGCCACCGGGCGCTGCGAAGGCATTTCCGCCATGGCCGTGGCCACCGTGGAAGCGATTCAAAAAGGAACAACACCATGACCGCTCTGCATTTCTACAACAGCCTCACCCGCAGGCAGGAACCCTTTCACGCGATCAACCCCGGAAAAGTCGGCATGTATACCTGCGGGCCGACCGTCTACAACTTCGCCCACATCGGCAACTTCCGCGCCTATGTGTTTGAGGATATCCTCCGCCGCACGCTCGAATTCGCCGGAAACAAAGTCACCCAGGTCATGAATCTGACGGATGTGGACGATAAGACCATCCGCGGCGCGAAGGCCGGCGGGCTCGCGCTCAACGCCTTCACCAGGCCCTACATCGAGGCCTTTTTCACCGACCTGGCCGCGCTCAACATCGAGCCGGCCGAAGTCTACCCCCCCGCCACCGGCCACATTCCCGAAATGATCGCGCTCATCGAGGCGCTCTTCGAAAAGGGCCTCGCCTACCGGTCTGACGACGGTTCCGTGTATTTCAGCATCTCCAAATTCCCCGGTTACGGCAAGCTCGCCCACATCGACCCCTCGCAGCTGCGCAGCGGCGTGCGCATCGACCAGGACGAATACGACAAGGAAGCCTTCGCCGATTTCGCCCTCTGGAAAGCCTGGGATGAAAACGACGGCGATGTGGCCTGGGATTCCCCCTGGGGCCGCGGCCGCCCCGGCTGGCACCTCGAATGCTCCGCGATGGCCATCAAATACCTCGGCGAGAGCTTCGACATCCACACCGGCGGCATCGACAACCTCTTCCCCCACCACGAAAACGAAATCGCCCAGGCCGAAGGCGCCACCGGAAAACCCTTCGTGAAGACCTGGCTCCACTGCGCCCACCTGCAGGTCGACGGCCAGAAAATGTCGAAATCGCTCGGCAACTTCCATACCCTGCGCGACCTCCTCGGCAAAGGCTGGAAGGGTCGCGAAATCCGCTACGTGCTCCTGGGCGCCCACTACCGCCAGCCGCTCAATTTCACCTTCGAGGCGCTTCAGGCCGCCCGCACCGCCCTCGGTCGCATCGACGAATGCTTCTCCGCCCTCGAGGCGCTGGCCGGTTCCGCCGTGGCCCTTCCCGGCGAGGCGCCCGCCTTCGCCGGCGAGGCGCTCGAACGCTTCGCCGCCGCCCTGGCCGACGACCTCAACACCCCCGAAGCCCTTTCCGCGCTCTTCAGCCTCGTGAAGACCGCCAACATTGCCCTTGCGGAAAACATTCTCATGCCCGCCGGCGCCTCCGCCGCGCTCGACGCCTTCCGGCGCATGGACAGCGTGCTGGGCGTGATCGCGTTTGAGCGCCCCCGCGCCGAAAACATCCCCGAAGCCGTTTTGGCGCTGCTCGGGCAGCGCGGCCAGGCGCGCGCCGACCGCCAGTGGCAGGAATCGGACCGCATCCGCGACCTCCTCCTCGAAATGGGCTGGGTCGTGCGCGACGGCAAAGACGGGCAGACCGTCAAAAAGGCAGGCCGCTAAATGACCGGCCGCTTCATTACCTTCGAGGGCCCCGAAGGCGGCGGAAAAAGCACCCACATCGCCCGCCTTGCCGCCTTTTTGCAGGCCCGGGGCATCGCCGCCGTGGCGACCCGCGAGCCCGGCGGCACCCGCCTGGGCGAAGCCATCCGCCCCATGCTCCAGCACGATGCCGCCGGCGAGCCCCCCGCCCCCCGCGCCGAGCTCCTGCTCTTTCTCGCCAGCCGCGCGCACCTTGTGGAGACGCTGATCCGCCCCGCCCTCGCCCGGGGAACCTGGGTGCTGTGCGACCGTTTCAGCGATTCCACCCTCGCCTACCAAGGCTACGGGCGCGGCCTCCCGCTGACCGAAATCCGCGCGCTCGACGCATTCGCCCGCGGCGGCCTCGCGCCCGACCTCACGTTTCTGCTCGATGTTTCCCCCGAAGAGAGCCGTTTGCGCGTGGAAAACCGCGGCGGCGAAGCCCCCGACCGCTTCGAGCGCGAACACGCGGCCTTCCACGCCCGCCTGCGCGCCGGTTTTCTCGAGCTTGCCCGCGAAGATCCCGCCCGCATCCGGTTGGTCGATGCCTCCGGCCCGGTCGAAGCCGTGGCCGCCGCCATCCAAACCCACCTTCACCCCCTCCTTTCACCCCGGAGCCCCCGCGCATGAACCCCGCCGCCATCCAGGCGAAGCTTCGCAAACGCAACCGGAAAGCCATCTTCGGCGCCCTGTCCTGCATGTTCCTGGGCGCCGTGCTCACGCTGCTGGTCAACATGCTGGCACTGCGCGGCCCGCACCTGTTCATCCTGCCGTTCGGCGATGTGCAAAACGTCTCCGACCGCACCCGCGAAATCCTCACCGATTCCCAGGGAACCATCCGCGCCACCTGCATGATCCCCGCCGATTCGCCCGCCTTCCGCCAATCGGGCCGCCTGCTGCGTTCGCTTGCCCGCGCCTCCTCGGGGGTGATGGGCGCCGCGTTTGAGATCGAATACGTGGATCCCCGCCGCAACCCCGCCGGCGCGGCCCGCCTCGCCGCCCTTGGCGCCGACAGCAACGGCATCCTCTTCGAGCGCGGCAACCGCCACGTCTTCGTCGACCTCGCCGACCTTGTGACCGAGGCGGGCAAAGGCAGCGTCTTCGAAGGCGGCGCCCGCCGCCGCAGCGTGATGGGGCGCTTCCTCGGCGAAGCCGCCTGCGCCGCCGCCATCGCCCGCCTCGCCCGCCCCGAAGGGGGGCGCATCTGCTGGCTCACCGGCCACAGCGAAGCCCCGCTGACCGATTCCGACCCCATCGGCGGCTACTCCAGAATCCTCCGCGAAATGCAGCGTGAAGGCTTCACCGTGAGCCCGCTCAACCTCATTGAGGCGCGCGGCGTGCCGGAAAGCTGCGATGTGCTCCTCGTGCTCGGCCCCCGCTACCCTCTCACCGTCGACGAACGCGCCTGGCTCGACGATTACCTCAACCGCGGCGGCCGCCTCCTCTTCACCCTCCCCCCCACCGGCGACGCCGGCCTCTCCCGCCTCCTCAACCTCTGGGGCATCTCCCCCACCTCCCGCCTCGCCCTTTCCACCAAGACCATCGCCGGCGCCGAAAGCCTCGCCACGCGCTACGCCGACCACCCCGTCACCCGCAACTTCGCCAGCGCCACCCTCCTCTTCGGCGCCGCCCGCACGGTGGAGCCGGCCTCGGCCGACGACCTCGCCGGCGACGACCGCCTCCAGGTCACGCCCCTCGTCAGCATCGCCACCGCCGAAGGCGACCGACCCGTCGCCATCGCCTCCGAGCGCGGCGGCCAGGTCGCCGCCGATTTGGCCTACCGCCCCGGGCGCCTCATCGTGGTCGGCGAAACCGCCTTCGTTTCCAACAACATCCTCGCCGGCCGCACCACCGCCAACCGCGATTTCTTCCTCAACTGCGTGCAGTGGCTGGCCGGCATCGACGCCGGGCGTTCGCTTTCGCGCGGCGCCGACCGCATGCTCGCCACCGCCATGACCCACGACCGCTGGGTCGCCCTCCTGGCTGCCGCCGCCCTCGGCCTGCCCGCCTTTGCGCTCCTCGCGATCACCCTGCTCGGCAGGCGGAGGCTCCTGCCGTGAACGCCCGCCGCCACATCACCCTCCTGCTGGTCGCCATTGCCGCCGCCGCCGCGCTCCTCCTCACCCTGCGCCTGACCGGAAGCGCCCGCCCGCCCGATTTGCGCGGCGAGCCGCTCTTTGATCTGCCCTTTCAAGACGTCGACCGCGTGGCCATCGATTTCGGCGGCGAGATGCCCCCCCTCGACCTGCGCAAGACCGACGGCTCCTGGCAGATCCTCCAACCCCTCCATGCCGACGCCGACCACGCCTGGATCGCCCGCTTTCTCGACGTCTGCGAAGGGATCCGCATCCGCGAAGCCTTTGCCCTGCCCGAGCCGGCCGGCCTGCGCGAGACCCAGCGCTTCGGCCTCGACCGCCCCGCCCGCCTCACACCCGACCTCACCCTTTCCGCCGGCGCGCGCGCCGTGACCTGCCGCATCGGCGCCGCCCTGCCCACCTCCGGGCTGGGCGAGAGCTACGGCCGCCTCATCCCCGGCGACACCGCCCTCACCCTCCCCCTCGACCTGCGCGAAGCCCTCCCCGATTCCGTGGCCGACATCCGCCAGAAGCGCCTCCTCCAGGAACAGCCCCGGCACATCACCGCCATGGAATGGCGCGCGCCGGGCCGCCCCTACGTCCGCCTCATGCGCACCGACGCCGGCTGGCAGGTCAACCAGCCCGTGACCCTTCCCCTTGAAGACGCCCACGTGATCGACGTGCTCCGCAAGCTCCTCCAGGCCCCCGTCGAGCGCTACATCTGGCCCGCCCCCGGCGACCCTCCCGAGCCCGAAGCCGCCCTCCGCGCCCGCCTCGCCCGCTACGGCCTCGACGACGAACAGGCCCTTCAGCTCCAGATCCGCGCCCTCGACCGCCGCGCCCCCATCCGCCTGCGTTTCGGCCGCGCCTCCGCCGAAGACCCCGGCCTCGTCTACGCCCTGCTCGACCGCCGGCAGGCCATCGTCCTCGTGAACCGCTCCACCCTCGACCTCGTGGGGGAAGACGGTCTCTTCGCCCTGCGCAACCGCCGCGTGTTCACCACCCTCGGCCGCGCGCCCGCCGCCCTCAGCTACCGCACCGGCGCCACCCAGGTCGACCTCGTGCAGACCAACGGCCAGTGGTCCGTCAAAAGCCCCATCGAAAACAAAGCCGATACCGCCGCCGTCAACAGCCTCATCGCCGCCATCGCCAACCTGCGCGGCGACCTGCTCACCCCCGCCTACGCCGCGGCCATCGCCCCCGAGGCGGGAACCGCCCTCGCCAGCGTGCGCATCCAAGACGGCCCCTCCGCCACCGCCTTCTCCCTTTACCGCTCGCCTGAGACCGAAGGCATCCTCCACCTGCGCCTCAACGGATCGGGACCCGATTTTTCCCTCCCCGCGACCAATGTGCCCCCCGCCCTCCTCGAAGGCGCCCTCGACCCCGCCCTCATCAGCCGCACCATCCTCTCCCTGCCCTCGGGGCTGATCAGGCGCGTCACCGTCACACGCGGAAACGAAACCGAAATCATCGCCCGCGACCACGAACAAAGCCCCTGGCGCCTCGAAAACAGCGTCAGCCAATACCTCAATGAAGACGTGCTCGACGCCTGGATCAGCGCCTTCGCCGAGCTGCGCGCCGAAAAAGTCGTCCACCAGCTCACCGCCGCGCGCGACGAACTCCCCGCCTTCGGCCTCGCCGCCCCCTGGCTCGAAATCACCCTCGACGTGGAGACCGACGGCGCCCTGCGCAAAACCCTCCTCCTCGGCCAGCGCCTCCCGCTCGACGGCGGCTGCTACGCCCTCCTCCGCGGCCACAACCTCGTGTATCTCCTCGACGCCCGCACCACCCAGCTCCTTGAGCGCCCCCTCAGCAACGAATGAGGTCCCCCATGCCCCACACCCCGCCGCCCACCACCATCCACATCTCCCTTCCCTTCAGCCCAAGCGCCGACCCCGCCCCCAAAGCCGCCCCCGCCTCCTTCCCCCACGAACCCATCCTCGACGCCATTTACGACGCCACCTTCATCACCGGCCCCGACGGCGTGATCCTCGACTGCAACTGGCGCGCCATCGACTTCTTCCGCGCCCCCCCCTCCGATTCCCTCCACGGCCACTACATCCACACCCTCTTCACCTGCAACCCCTCCCGCATGATGACCGAAGTCGGCGCCCGCCTCCAGGATCACCCCTTCCTCGTGCTCGAATGCCGCGCCAAACGCTTCGACAACACCTCCTTCGTCGCCGAGACCGCCGTCAGCCGCTCCCTTCCCGGCAAAGGCCACTACCTCTTCTGCGTGCGCGACATCACCCTGCGCACCGAATCCAAACAACGCCTCGAAGAAGCCGTCGAACGCCTCCGCAAAAACGACCGCGACCGCATGGAATTCGTCTCCAACGTCTCCCACGAGCTGCGCACCCCCCTCACCTCCATGATCTACGCCGTCAACAACATGCTCAGAGGCGTCGCCGGCCCCCTCCCCGACAAAGCCATCGCCTACCTCGAACGCCTTCAGATCGACGCCCAGCGCCTCATGACCACCGTCAACGACATCCTCGACCTGCGCCAGATCGAAAACCACACCCTCACCCTCACCCTCACCACCGTCCCCCTCAACACCCTCATCCAGACCGTGGTCGACGTGCTCCGCATTCAGGCCGAAGCCAAATCCATCACCCTCACCCGCCACGAGACCCCCCGCGAATACTTCACCGGCGCCGACCGCCAGAAACTCGAACGCGTCTTCTTCAACATCATCGCCAACGCCGTCAAATTCACCCCCGAAGGCGGCGCCGTCGCCATCACCACCGGCCTCGACCCCGAAAACCCCACCCGCATCCGCGTCACCGTCGACGACAACGGCATCGGCATTCCCCCCGAAGCCCTGCCCCAAGTCGCCCGGCGCTACTTCCGCGTGGGCGATCACATCGCCGGCACCGGCCTGGGTCTCGCCATCGTCCGCGAGATCATCGACCTGCACGGCGGCGCCATGACCATTCAAAGCCCCGTGCCCGGCGCCACCGCCGGCACCCGCATCGACCTGCGCCTGCCCGCCGCCGAACCGCCCCAGGTCTACATTGCCTCCACCGATCCCGCCCGCCTCCAGACCCTCGCCGACCTCGCCTCCTCCCTCGGCTTCGGCACCCGCCCCGATCCCGATTGCCGCATGATCCTGCGCAACTGCCTCCAGAGCCCCCCCGCCCTCCTCCTGCTCGACGCCTCCACCCTCGCCGCCTCCGCCGGCGAAATCGCCCTGCAAATCCGCGATCAGCCCCACCTCGCCAAGCTCCCCGTCCTCCTCCTCACCCCCCCCGACCAGGATACCCGCCTCGCCGACCTCGCCCGCCTGCGCATCACCCTCATCCCCGCCGAAGCCCCCCGCCGGCAACACGTCGACGCCCTCAAAAAACTCCTCCTTCAATCGTGATTTCACCCCATGCGAAAAATAAAACACTTTCTTATTGCAAAGTTTTCTGAATTTCGTGTAAGCTAGGTGTATTCGTTAGGGTATCGACAGTTTCAGAAAAGGGTTTATTATGAACATTGCCTTACGCATTTTGGTCATCCTCATTCTTTGCATGAATGGCGCTGCCCTCTTTTTTGCAAGCAAGCTTTCCGGCAAACGAGACGTTTTGATCGACCGCGCCAACGTGCTTGAGCAAAACATCATCACCGTGGCCAAAACCTTTGAAGCCTCCGATCCGGCCAAACCGGCCGTCGTTCCCGAGTTCACCGCCAAAGATGTCGACGACGTGACCGCCACCCAGGTCGAGACGCCCACCCGCTCCGAATTCTGGGATACCTACAAATACGAATACGAGCTCACCGCCCCCGCCACCTTCAACATCGCCAACCGCACCGCCGATCTCCGCGCCGTCTACGCGCTCGACGCCGAAGGCAATCCCCGCCTCACCGCCGGCCGCAAAAACACCGCCGACGCCCCCATGCAGAAAGTGCTCGACGACGTCAAAGCCCGCGCCTCCGCCCAGTTCAGCCTCCTCAACAGCATCCGCGCCGAGCTTAAAAAAGTCCGCGAAGAGCTCGACACCACCATCGGCCAGTACAACGAGCTCAAGAAAGACGCCCGCAAAGACAAAGCCACCCTCGTGGAGCTCCGCGCCCAGATCGACCAGCTCAACGCCACCATCGCCGAGCTCAACAGCAAGATCCAGACCCTCACCGGCACCATTTCAAGCCTTGAAAACGAAAAGGCCGAAATCGCCACCGAGCGCGACGCCCTCGCCGAGAAAGTGGAAACCCTCGAAGGCGACCTCGCCGACGCCAAGCTCCAGATCGAAAAGCTCACCATCGGAACAGGCCCCGGCATCGTCGGCGCAGTCAACCTCACCGCCGGCGTCAAAGGCGAAGTCATCTCCTCCAACAACCAGCTCAAATTCGCCATCATCCGCGTTCCCGACGAAGTCCGCGAAGAATTCGTCGGCACCGCCGAGCAGGCCAAACCCCTTCCCACCAACGAACTGCTCGTGCAGCATCCCGGCAAGGCCGACGGCATCGTCGGCAAGCTCCGCATGCGCATGATCACCGCCAACAGCAACCTCATCGTCTGCGAAATCCTCAACGATTGGCAGCAAGACAAAATCGAACCCGGCGATGTTGTATTTTACCTCTAAGCTGATCTTCGCGGGAGCGCTCCTGCTCATCCTCGCCGGTCTTTCCGGCTGCATGAGCGACACCCCCGCCGAAACCGACCTTCCCTGGTCCACCCCCGCGCCCTGGGAAGGCACCATCCCCCTGCCCGGCAGCATGACGGACCGCTACCAGTAAACCTGCGAACACCTGCCCGCCCGGCAGGTGTTCCGCGTTGAAAGCCCGCCCCGCGCACCTTTTCGGCCTCCCTTTTTTCATTCCCGGGCGAGCGCGCCGTCAACCGTTCACCCTCAACCCATTGAAAGCACCTATGAGCACACCCCGCGTCCGCTTCGCACCCAGCCCCACAGGCAACGTCCACATCGGCAACATCCGCGCCGCCATCTTCAACTGGCTCTACGCCCGCCACACCGGCGGAAAATTCCTCCTGCGCATTGAAGACACCGACCTCGCCCGCTCCACACCCCAAGCCATCCACACCCTGCTCGACTGCATGGCCTGGATGGGCCTGGATTACGACGAACCCATCGTCTACCAGACCAGCCAGCGCGAAAAACACCTCGCCGCCGCCGAGCGCCTCCTCGCCTCCGGCCACGCCTACCGCGACAACAAGGGCGGCGCCGGCGCGTGCATCATCTTCCGCATGCCCACCGAAGGCACCCTCGAATTCAACGACCACGTCAAAGGCCTCATGCGCAAAAAAGCCGCCGATACCCAGGACTACGTCATCGTCCGCTCCGACGGTTCCCCCGTCTTTCACCTCGGCAACGTCGTCGACGACATCACCCAGGGCATCACCCACATCATCCGCGGCGACGACCATGTGGAAAACACCTTCAAGCACATCCCCCTCTTCAAAGCCCTCGGCGCCCCCCCCCCCCGACTACGCCCACCTGCCCATGATCGTCAACCACATGGGCAAACCCTATTCCAAGCGCGACGGTTCGGCCTTCGTCGGCGAGTTCCGCGAAACGGGCTACCTCCCCGAAGCCCTCTTCAACTTCCTCGCCCTCCTCGGCTGGGCCCCCGGCGACGACCGCGAGCTCATGACCCGCGCCGAAATGGTCGAAGCCTTCACCTTCGAGCGCTGCAAACAAAGCGCCGCCCGTTTCGACATGAAGAAGCTCACCTGGATGAACGGCGAATACATCTCCCGCCTTCCCCCCGAAACCTGGCGCCCCCTCTTCACCGCCCGCCTCGCCGCCGCCGGCCTTCCCCCCGCCCCGCTTCACGGCGCCCCCGAAACCGTTGAAGCCCAGATCCAGCCCCGCACCAAAACCCTCAACGACCTCCCCGGCAACTGCGCCTACTTCTTCACCGACGATTACACCTTCGACCCCAAAGCCGTTGAAAAGCGCCTCAAACCCGAAGGAACCGCCGCCCTTCTTGAAGAAATCGGTCGTGCGTTTGCCGAGCTTCCTTCGTTTACCGCGGAAAACACCGAAGCCGCGCTTCGCGCCCTTGGCGAAGCCAAAGGCTGCGGCATGGGCGCGCTCGTTCACCCCGTGCGCGTGGCCGTTTCGGGGCTCACCGAAGGCCCCGGCCTCTTCGAAATGCTCGCCATTCTGGGCAAAGAGACCGTTCTTGCCCGTTTGGCCAAAACGGCGCTGCGCCTTGAGAGCGGCAATCTGTAGGCACGGCGCCATCTTTTTAACGGTACCCCTTTTTTTAAAACGGTCTTTTTGATATCCTCACCGGTGTTGAGGTTTAACACAACGAAAGGAAAATCATGAATCGCCGCAGTTTCCTGAAAACAACCGCCGCGGGCGCCTTCGCCGCAGGCCTGGCCACCCAGGGGTTTGCCGCTGTAAACGCTCCCAAAAAGCCGAAAAACATCATCCTCATTCTCGCCGACGATGTGGGCTGGGGCGACGTCTCCTGTTACGGGCCGACTCCGGGGCTGACGCCCGCCGTCGACAAACTCGCCTCCGAAGGCATCCGTTTTACCGACGCCCACTCCCCCGCCTCCACCTGCACGCCGACCCGTTTCGCCCTGATGACCGGCGAATACGGCTGGCGCAAACCCGGGCGCGGCATCCTCGCGGGCGACGCGGCCCTCATCATCCCGACCGACATCGAAACCTTGCCCAAGCTGATGAAAAAAGCCGGTTGCGTCACCGGCGCCGTCGGCAAATGGCACCTGGGCATCGGCCCCGGCCCCTTCAAGACCGACTGGAACAAAGAAGTCGCCCCCGGCCCCCGCGAAATCGGCTTCGACTACTCCTTCATCATGCCCGCCACCGGCGACCGCACCCCCTGCGTGTACATGGAAAACCAGCTCGTCGTGGGCCTCGACCCCGATGACCCCATCAAGGTCAACTACAGCGGCAACTACCCCGGCGAGCCCGACGGCGTGCGCGACCGCGCCTCGCTCAAGATGAACTGGAGCCACGGCCACAACCAGGCCGTGGTCAACGGCATCGGTCGCATCGGCTACATGAAGGGCGGCCAGAAGGCCCGCTGGAAAGATGAAGACATGGCCGACACCTTCGCCGCCAAAGCCGTCTCCTTCATCGAGCGCAACAAAAACAATCCCTTTTTCCTCTACTTCGCCACGCACGACATCCACGTGCCTCGCGTGCCGCATCCCCGTTTTGCCGGAACCACCTCGATGGGCCCGCGCGGCGATGCGATCCGCCAGTGGGATTGGCAGGTTGAAGAAGTCGTCAAAACCATCGACCGCCTGGGCCTCGCCGAAGAGACCCTCATCGTCGTCACGAGCGACAACGGCCCCGCCATTGACGACGGCTACCAGGATCAGGCCGTGAAGCTGATGGGCTCTCACAAGCCCGCCGGTCACTGGCGCGGCGGCAAATACGTACCCTACGAAGGCGGCCACCGCCTGCCCTTCATCGCCCGCTGGAAAGGGCAGGTCAAACCCGGCACGAGCGACGCGATGATTTCACTCATCGACCTGCCTTCCTCTTTCGCCGCGATGAAAGGCGTGCCCCTTGCCCCCGCCGCCCTGCCCGACAGCCTGAACATGGCCGCCGCCCTGCTCGATGCCTCCGCCCCCGGCCGCACCGAGCTCATCACGCAAGACAACCGCCTCACCATCCGCGACAATGAGTGGAAATACATCGTGCCCCCCCCGCAGGGCAACGCCCCGAAGGTCGACGGCAACGCGCTCAACGGCGAGCTCTATGCCCTCACCTGCGATCCCTCCGAGAAGCTCAACGTGGCCAAAGAGAACCCCGAGCGCGCGAAGGCGATGTACGACAAGCTCCTCAAGGCTGTGAAAGACGGTCGCACGCGGCCTCTGTGAGGCGCTGTGTGAAACGGATCAAAACCGCCGCCCTCTGTGCCCTCGCCGCCCTGCTTGCGCTGGGCGCGGGGGCGTTTCTCATTTACCGCCTGACCCGCTGGCAGGGCCTCGAGGCGGCGGTCGTCGCGTCGCCCGCCGGCGGAATTCCCGCCGAGCTGACCTTTGAGCCCGAGGGCGGGGGCATTCGGATTGTGCGTTTTCGCGGTTTGTTTCACGCCGGCGAGCTGGCGGTCCCTTCGTTGATCAACGGCAAACCGGTCACATCCATTGCGCCGGGCGCCTTCAGCGATGTGGCGGGGCTCACCCGCGTGCGCCTGCCGCCGGGGATCCGGGCGATCGGCGCGGGAGCCTTCGCCCGCACTCCCGACCTTGAGGAGGTGCTGCTGCCCGCCTCGGCGGCGCCCGCCCTGGGGGAAAACCTCTTTTCGGGTTCTCCGGGCAAACTGATACGGGGGCGCTGAAAAATTCAGGCTTCGCCCGAGAAAAGGTTCTGAAGGAGCGTGTGCAGGTCACACAGGGTGATGGGTTTGTAGAGCACGTCGGCAATGCCGGCCTGGGGATCGGGGTGATACTGGGTATCGGCGGTGACGATGACGACGGGGGGCGTGCGATCCGGGCAATGAATCCGCAGGCGCTCAACGAGCTCAATGCCGGAGCAGCCGGGCATCCAGAGATCGGTGAGGATCGCGTCGGGGCAGTCGCCGGAGGCGATGGCCTGAAAGGCGTCTTGGGCGGTCGAGAAGGGGGTGTGGGCGATGCCCAGGCGCTTGAGCATGGCGCCGAGCACGCTGAGGTTCATGGGCACGTCGTCGAGAATAAAGAGGCGCTTGTTGCGGATGGAACCGGTCAGGGCGAGCGTGGTTTCGCCGGCGGCGCCTTTTTTGGGCGGTTCCACGGGGGTCATGTTGTTGAGTGTGATGGTGAAGCGGCTGCCTTTGCCTTCGCCTTCGCTTTCCACGGTAATGCCTCCGCCCATGAGCTGGGCGAGGCGGTTGCTGATCACGAGCCCCAGGCCTGTGCCTTCAAAGGATCGGGTGCCGGCGGTTTTGAGCTGCTCGAAGGGGGCGAAGATCCGGGCGAGGTTTTCTTTGGAGATGCCGATGCCCGTATCGGTCACGGTGAAGATGAGCGAGCCGGCGCGCCAGCGGGTTTCGAGGTGAACGCCGCCTTCGCGGGTGAATTTGATGGCGTTGTTGACGATGTTGATCAGGATCTGGCGCAGAACCTGGCGGTCGGCGAGCAGCGCCGCGGGCAGGTCGGGATCGTTTTCAACGGTGAGCGTGAGGTTTTCGTTGGCGGCGCGGCGGGTAAAGAGGGAGACGATGTCGCTCAGGAAGGGTTTGAGGAGGAGGGGTTCGGGGGAGAGCGAGAAGCGGCCGGCCTCGATTTTGGAGAAGTCGAGAATGTTGTTGATGAGCGAGAGGAGGGTGGTCGCGGCGAAGTTGATGACTCGGATGGTTTGGGCCTGTTCGGCGGGGGGCATGGGGTCGTCGCCCTGGAGGAGCTCGCTGAAGCCGATGACGGCGTTGAGGGGGGTGCGCAGCTCGTGGCTCATGGTGGCGAGGAAAAAGCTTTTGTCTTTCTCGGCGGTCTGGGCGGCGGCGAGGGCGTCTTGAAGGCGTTTTTCGTTTTCGATGAAACCTGTGATGTTGGTGGCAAGGATGAGGATGTAGGTGTCGCCCTCCACATGGAGGGCTTTTTTCACGAGGGCGTAGGTGCGGTCGTCTGCGGTGGTGTTGTAGCGCAGCTCGGGGTGATTGGGGGTGAGGGTGGCTTCTTCGACGCCGATTTCGGCCATGTTGTCTTTGAAGATGGGAAGCTGGCGGGCTGTTTTGCCGATGGCTTCTCCGGCGGCGATGTTGAAGTATTTTTCGGCGCGCTTGTTCCACAGGCAATAGGTGCCTTCGCCGCCGGGGATGAGCTTTTTCATGAGCACGGCGCAGGGAATTTCGTCGAGCAGGGCGGTGAGGAGGGTGTTGGCTTCGAGGTAATTGCGGGCGAGGGCGTGGCGCTCGGTGACGTCTTGGAGGGTGCCCATGCAGGTGATGCGGCCTTCGAAATCGCGGGCGCTGGAGAGAAGAAGGTCGAAGGAGCGGGTGATGCCGTTGAGGTCGGTGAGGGTGAAGGTGCGGGTGATGCGCTCGGTGGTGCCGCGGAGGGCGAGGGCGAAGGTTTTTTCGAGATCCTGGCGTTCCTGAGGCGCGGGAATGAGGCGGAACCAGTCGGCGATGGTTTTGCCGTGGGGGAAGGGGAGGGGGTACCCGGCAATGGAGAGGGTTTCGCCGCCGGGGAGCACGGAGAAGTAACTGATTTTCGCCCAGTTGGAGGCTTCGTTGAGGCGCTGGCAGGTTTCGAGGAGGCTTTGTTCGTTGAGGCGCTCGGTGGTGATGTCGCGCATGACGATGACGACGCCGACGGTGTCGCCGACTGGCCCCGGGATGGGGGCGATGCATTCGGAGATGGTGCGGCGGAAACCGTCGCGGGAGATCAGCTCGGCATCGCCATAGGCCCGGACAACCCGGTTTTCCTTGAGGGCGGCGTTGCGCAGAGAGGCGTTGACTTCGTCGGTGCCGCCGTTGACGCGCGAGGGGTAGGCTACGTCGACGAGGGGGCGGCCGACGGCCTGGGCGGCGGAGTAGCCGGTGAGGAACTCGGCGGCGGGGTTGAGGAAGGTGACGTTGGCCTTGTGATCGGTGGCGATGACCGCGTCGCCCACGGCGTTGAGGACGGCCTTGAGGGTCGCCTGGCTTTGGGCCGCCTCGGTGATGTCGCTGAACACAAGGATGGCGGAATCTGAATTGAACAGGCCGGGGGCGATGTGTTTGCTTACGAGGGTGTAGGTGCGGGCGTTTTGCTTCCAGAAGAAGGTGCCGGTATGCCAGTGGTCGGGGCGGGCGAGGGCGGTATCGATGGAATCGAGGATGGTTTTGAGTTCCTCGGGGGTGAAAAAATCGCGCAGGTGGGCGACGGTTTTTTCGTGGGAGGAGAAGAGGATCTCGCCGGCGCGGTTGGCGATGAGCAGGCGGATGGGGAGCGCGCCGATGATGGAATCGCGGGTGAGCTGCGAGAGGGTGTATGTGCGCATCAGGCGGCGCTGGCGCAGCATCACGGCGATGAGCGCCGCGATGAGGATGAGCAGCGTGCCGGCGAGGCACCCGTGAAGATCGGTCGGATCGGGGTAGCTCAGGCGGGCAAGAAAAAACAGGCTGTTGCCTGCGGCGAGAAGAGCCACCGCGCAAACGGCTGTGAAGGTGCGGTTCTTTTTCATAGGGGCATAACTCTCGGGTTGTAGTTGATTTAATATACAAAACAATCGTACACGAATTTAAATCCGAACACAAGGGGGAAATAGGGATAAACTAAAAAAAAAGAGATTGTTCGCTTGACTCTCCAAAAGGTTTCCGCAGGAATGGAGAACTTTGTTTTTTATTCGTAATGTTTTGGGATTAAAAGGCTTGTTTTGAATTTTAGGCCTTATGCAAATTCAAGGAATTCAGGGATTCAGTTGACAAGTGAAGGCCTTGGCCGTTTGTCAAGCGAAGTAAAGAGATTTCCGGTGCATCACTCGGATTTCGTGATTGTTTTAATTGACGTTTTCCGCAAAGGAGAGGCCTGTTGGGAAACGGCTCAGAGCGCTTCGAGGATGATTTCGCGCCGGTGGAAGCGGGCGATTTTGCGGTAGCCGATGCGGGTGAGGAGCTCGGCGGCGCGGGTAAAGGCGTGGGTGAGGTGGCGGGCCTGGTGGGAATCGGAGGAGATGGTCACGGGGATGTTGCGGCGGCGGCAGGCGGCGAGGATGGCGGGGGCGGGGTAGCATTCGGCGCAGTCTTTGAGCCAGCCGGAGGTGTTGAGCTCCACGGCCATGCCGGCTTGGGAGATGGCGTCGAGCGCGTCGTGGATGAGGGGGGTGAGGTCGGCGGCGGGGTGGTAGGCGAATTTTTTGATGAGGTCAAGGTGCCCGGCGATGGTGAAGAGGCGGCTGGAGGCCATGTCGCGCACGGCGATCCAGTAGCGGCGGAAGAGGTCTTCGCGGGCTTCGGGGGTGCGGGTTTCCCAGTAGGAGCGGTTTACGTCGAACGCGTCTTGGCCGATGTAGTGGACGGAGCCGATGGTGTAGTCGAGGCGGGGGTGGGCGGCGTAGGGGCGGAGGCGGTCGGCGGAGCCGTCGAGCCAGTCGAATTCAATTCCGGCGCGGGTGGCGAGGCCGGGGCGGGCGAGGGAGAGGATGTGGTCGATGTAGGTATCGACTTTGGCGGGTTGGAGAGACCAGGGGGGGGCGGTGGCGGCGCCGTCGGTTTCCAGGCAGAAGTGGTCGGAGATGCCCAGGATGGGGAGGCGCTCGCGAAGGGCGGCCTCGGCGAGGGTTTCGGGGAAATCGCGCCCGTCGGAATAGACGGTGTGGTTATGGTAGGAGGCGGGGGTCATTTTTTCCGCCGTTTCGGGGCGGCCGGGGGTTTGGGTTTGCGCTCGGTGCGGGGTTTGGCGCTTCGGTTTGGGCGGGGGGGGCGCTCGCGGGGGGGGGCGGGGGGCTGGGCGGGCCAGCGGTCGCGGGCGGTGCCGGGGATGAGGGCGAAGTCGATCCGGCGCTGGGTGAAGTCGACCCGGGTGACGAGGACTTTTATCTCCATGCCGGTTTTGTAGGTCACGCCTTGGGCGTTGAGGGTTTCGTTGCCGGGGTCGTGGCGGACGTAGGCTCGGGAGATGGCGGAGATGTGGACCATGCCGGAGATCTGAAGCTCGAGCACGTCGACAAAAAAGCCGAAGGGCATGACTTTGACGATGACGGCGGGATAGGGTTCGGGCTTTTTATCGTCGAGCTGCTGTTGGAGGAAGCGGTATTTTTTGATTTCGTCGAGTGTGCGGGAGGCGTCGTCGGCGATGATTTCGCGCTCGGTGGCGAGGGCGGCGGTCTGAATGAGGTATTTTTCGGGGAGGCGCCCGCCGTGGCCGCCGGGGGTGAGGTAGTCGGCGAGCTGTCGGTGGAGCGTGAGGTCGGGGTAGCGGCGGATGGGGGATGTGAAGTGGGAGTAGTATTCGAGGGCGAGGCCGAAGTGGCCGTGGGCCTCGGCGGAGTAGAGGGCGCGCTTCATGGCGCGGAGCACGAGGGTGTGGGCGTGGTAGCGGAGGGGGTGGTCGGCGGTTTCCTCGAGGAAGCGGGCGAGCTCTTTGGGTTCGTTGAGGTTGCGGGGGCGGAAGCCGAGGTCTTTGAGGTCGTTGACGAGGTGGGCGATTTTTTCCTCGTCGGGGGCTTCGTGGAGGCGGGCGATGATGGCGATGCCTTTTGTGGTGAGCTCGGTGGCGACGGCTTCGTTGGCGGCGACCATGCAGGCTTCGATGAGCTGGTGGGAGATGTCGTTGGGCACGGGGTGGATGCCGGTCATGCGGCCGTTTTTGTCGAGCGCGATGTCGACCTCCTGCGAGGCGAGCTCAAGCGCGGCCTTGGCCTTGCGGTGGGCGCGGAGCTGTTCCGTGAGGGTGTGGAGGGCGAGGAGGGTCGGGGTGGTCTCGGGGAGGAGGTCGACGGGTTGGTCGGCGGGGAGCGCGCGTTTCTCGAGGATGGCGAGCGCCTGTTCGTAGGTGAGGCGCTGGCGGGAGCGGATGCGGGTCCTGGCGAAGCGGCGGCTGATGATGCGGCCTTTTTCGTCGTAAGTGAGAAAGGCGCTGAAGGCGAGGCGGTCGACGCCGGGCTGAAGGGAGCAGACGCCGTTGGAGAGTTGCTCGGGGAGCATGGGGATGACCCGATCCACGAGGTAAACGGAGGTGCCGCGTTCGCGGGCTTCGCGGTCGAGGGCGCTGCCGGGGAGCACGTAGTGGGAAACGTCGGCGATGTGCACGCCCAGCTCGCGGGAGCCGTCGGGGTTGAGGCGGAGGGAGACCGCGTCGTCGAAATCGCGGGCGGTGGCGGGGTCGATGGTGATGATGAAGCGGTCGCGCAAATCTTCGCGGCGTTCGCCGGGTTTGTCGATCAGCGCCGCCACGGTTTCGGCTTCATTGAGCACGGCGGGGGGGAAGGCTTCGGGCAGGTCGTATTGCTTCATCACGGCCAGCGTGTCGAGCGAAGGTTTGTCGGCGGGGCCGATGATTTCAATGATTTCGCCGCTGAGCTTGCCGGGGGTTTTCTCGTCGCGCGCGACCCGCACGACCACGCGGTCGCCCGCTTGGGCCTTGCCCGGGTCGGCGATCTGGAAATCGCTCTTGTAAACGGGGTTGAGGGGCGAAACGAAGGCGCGGGAGCCCGAAATGAGGAGCGTGCCCACCACGTCGCGCGTGGCGGCTTGGGTGACGCCGGTAATCACGCCCACCGGGTCGCTGCGGCGCCCCGGGCGGAAACGGACCTTGACCTGGTCGCCGGGCAGGGCGTGGCCCACGTCGCGCGATTCCACGAAAACCACATTGCCCGTTTCCGAGTCGGTCACGATGCCCGCGCCGCTGCGCGTGATGCGGATCTTGCCTTCCATGGTTCCCGAACCGTGCGCGAGGCGGTAATAGCCGCGGCGTTTTTCAATCAGCTCGCCCTCGCGCACCATGCGCCGCAGGATGCCGGGCAGCGCCTTGGCCTGTTTGCCGCGCAGGCCGAGGGTCGCGCCGATGGCGCGCGCGCAATGCGTGGCTTCAGGATCGGATTCAAAAAGATAGCGGACTGCTTCCTCTTCCATATTTTTCATCTGTTTTTTCTTTCTTTAATAAAGTGAAGGGAGCCCGAAAGCGCAGTGCGCCTCCCCGGCTCCCGTTGTGTGGATCGCTCGCTTCAGGTTCAGCCAACGAGATGCACCACTTTGCTTCCGGGGTTCACGCCGCCGATAATCAGCGGCTCCTCGCCGGCCTTCTCCAGCGCCTCCATCACGCGCCCCGCATCGGCAGAGCGGACGATGAGCACAAAGCCGATGCCCATGTTGAACACGCGATACATTTCGTCGCGCTCCACGCCGCCCTTTTCCTGGATGAACCGGAAAACCGGCGGCACCTGCCACGCCGCCGCATCGATGGTCACATCGGTATCGGCCGGCAGCACGCGGGGAATATTGTCGAAAAAGCCGCCGCCCGTGATGTGCGCCATGCCCTGCACGGGGATGCCCGCATCGAGCACCGCCGCGATCGGCTTCAAAAAGCTCTTGTGCACGGCCAGCAACAGGTCTGCGCACGTGGAATCGGTGCCGGGGAGCGTATCTTCCGGCTTCAGGCCGCACTGTTCGAAAATCACCTTCCGGGCGAGCGAGAAGCCGTTGGTCTGCAAGCCGCCCGAAGGCAGGCCGATGACCACATCGCCCGGCTGGATCGTTTCGCCCGTGATGATTTTCTCCTTTTCCACCGAGCCCACGATCGTGCCGACCAGGTCATACTCGCCGATCGGGTAAAGGCCGGGCATTTCGGCGGTTTCGCCGCCCAGGAGCGCGCAGTTGTTTTCGGCGCAGGCCTTGCAGAGGCCGGAGATCACGGCGTTGAAAATATCCGCGTCGAACACCGAGGCGCCGATGTAATCGAGGAAGAAAAGCGGCTTGGCGCCTTGCACGAGAATATCGTTGACGCAGTGGTTCACGATGTCCTGACCGACCGTGTCGTGGCGGCCGGCCATGGCGGCGACCTTGAGCTTGGTGCCCACGCCGTCGGTGCTGGCCACGAGAATCGACCCTTCGCCCGGCGACTTGAAGAGGCCGCCGAAGCTGCCGATTCCGCCGATGACGCCCGGCGTGACGGTGCCCTTGACCATCTGCTTGATGGTCTCGATGCCGCTCATTTTCTTATCGATATCAACCCCTGCCTGCGCGTAAGCCGAACCCTTGACCATTTCATTCTCCTTGGAATTTCATCCGGTAAAAATCGGCATCACTTTACCATACCCGCCCCGCAAAGACCAGAAGAAAGCCTCGGCTTATTGCAAATTCTGTTTACGCCCCGAGTGAATCGTCCTGAAAAATTTCTTCTTGCGGGCGGCAAACATGCCGGCCAAAACCACAATCGATATCGAGGCGCTCAACGCCGCCGTCAGAATCTCAACCGCCGATTGCGCACTTAGTTTGTTTATTCCCGCCATTCTGTTTCATATTTCACCCCTCCGATGCACCATGTTATTTCTCCCGTGTAACGGTTTAAAAGGTAAAAGCTCCCATCCTTGGAGGTGTGAATCACAATAAACCTGTTACCCCACAAAGTGATGAGAAAAATCAGTGCAATTACCGCACAGATCCATATGCCATAGTTTCGAAAAAACGTGATTATTTCCTGTTGAATGTTGGTGGGTGCGTTTTTTTCAGGCATCATGTAACTCTTTCCTGCTCGGGTTGAGATAAGGTCATAAGGGCGTCTCTCAACTCTTTTAGCACTTCGGGAAGATCGTTTTCAACGGTCGATACGAGAATCGGCAAGCTCACGTTGAAATAACCGTGAATCACGCGATTGCGGAGCCCTGCCATTTCTTTGAAAGGAATGGCGGGAAAAGCCTCGCGGATTTCAGTGGGAATCTTGGTTGCGGCTTCACCAAGAATGGCGAAATTCAACAAAACGGCATCAAGCGTTTTGCGATCTTCGGGAAAGCGGCTGATAGGCTGAAAGGGAGAGGTGTATTCAAGTATATATTCGATGGCTTCAGCCATATCGGCAAGCCAGAGGGCAATCGAACGCGAGTCAGACATAGCTTAGATCCTCTTTAATCGCCTGTCGGAAACGCGGGCGCATCCCATCTTCCGGAACAAGGTCGACGGCTCGGCCAAGACGTTGCTCAATCGCTTCTGCCAGATTGATAAAGGTGAAATAAGAGATATCTCTATTGAAGGAAACAAGAAGATCCACATCGCTCGTTTCAGTTTGGGTATTGCGGGCAAACGAACCGAAAAGAGCGAGGCGGTCGATGGGATATTGCTTTTTTAATTCTTCTTTGAGCGCGCTTAGGCGGGGAAGCAACTCTTCTTTCGTCATACCATCTCCTTCCTCCTACCACAAAAGACTAACAGGATGAGCCTGAAAAGGCAAGGAAAAGCGATAAGATGCCCTATGCAGGATGGCCTTCGAGGCGTTGCGGGAATTTACGCCTCCTCTTCCTTTTCCCTCTTCTCTTTTTCAATCAACGCATGGTGATGCAGGGCCAGCCGGTGAACGGCTTTGAAGAAGCCTTTTTTGTGCGCGGTGAAAACGCCAGCCAGAACCACAAGCGAAACCAGCACGCTCAACACCGCCGCCACAAATTCAATCGCCGTTTTCAAAGACATGTCGCGCCCTCCTGATTTACAAATGTGTTTTCATTGTAGCAGGCGTGTCTTTCAAAGTCAAATTTCCCACACCTTGGGGCGGAGCAAGGGTTTTATTGAAAAGAGGAGTTGTAAAACAGCCGAAATTAAAATATAATCAACGTGTAACCGGAGGTTTAATATGAGAAAAGATGTTTTTATCGGGTTGTTTTTTTGTTTATTGGTATGCACCACACACGCGGAAGTAGTCTATACTTTTCCTGGTGGAATGACGGGATGGGCGGATTCGGGAATTCGCGAAACACTTTCATTGCCCCCAAAGCTACCTTTTGATGATAAAGACCTGATTGCCGTTTTTCATCTTTCAAGCGGTTATTTTACAGGGTGGAGTTATGGTTTTATGTTTGGGTGTGATGTCAATGAAGATGGTCACCTTGGCATCGAAGAGGTTGCGCTTGAGTTTTATCCGGCGGGGCATCTTTATCGCTATTCATCGGTAGCGCTGCGCCATTTCGTTGAAGGTGCCGAATCATGCGATACATGGTGTACGGTTTATTTTGATTCGGATCGTTTTATCTTTTATTTGACGATCCCCCGATCCGTTTTCCGCCCTCCAGTTCCCGGCGATCCGGGGTGGTCTTTGTTTCGCGCGTGGGATTCTTATTACCAAATCTATGTCAATGACCCGTTTCATCCTTCTCAATGGAATATGATTCGTATTTTTGAGTGGAATTTTTGGGTTCCTCCACTTTCCGTCACAATCGGATGGTATGATTAAACAATCAGCAGGAGGACTTATGCACACATCATACATCGCCGTTTATCTTTGTATTATTTTGGGCTGCACTCCATTTGAGGTAATTGCCGATTTCGGCCCTTGGCCTCAAAATCCAACAGCTTCTATTCAAAACTGGATAGATAGTGATCATGACGGACTCCCTGATGCTGTAGAGCTGAGCGGCCTACAACCCGTTTTGCGCGATAATTCAGGTGATGTCGATTTCGAACAGTTTAACCCTCTCCTTTCTACTTTGAGCAAGACTCATCCCAATCTTTTCGAATGGGTGTTTGAAAATGGGATTACTTATACGATTGGCAACCAGACCTATAATCGCGCCTGGGTCTCGGTTTCGGGAATGCTCAGCTTTGGGGGGCCGCTTGATACTGCCCCTGCTCCAATTGCCTACCCCCTTGAGAAACATCCTAAAAACCGTTTGAGGAGAATTCCACAAGTGGCCTTCCTACAAGGAGACAACGCGCTCCATGGCGCAGATTTCATGTATGAAAGCCACGCCTATACCGCAGCTCTTGAACCGAATTCATCCGACTTTTTCTTATTCAACCTCCATACCGACTGTGTGTGCAACAATCATCGGGTGAATATCAGAATTCAGATTCAGAGCAATCAGAATATCCGGATATTTTACCAAGGCTCAACAAACTGTATGTTTGAGGACGACCTCACTCAAACCCATACAATTGGCTATCAATCCGGCGAGGGCGGCGTGATGCTCGAACGAGTTCCCTCTTGCTGTTACCTTGAGCTTCGCTCTTTCACACCGACCGATCCCTTTTGCGCCGATACCGATGGCGATGGCCTTTCCGATGGCGGCGAATTGATGTGGTACGGTTCCGACCCCTCCTCTTCCAGACCCGACTTTGATGGTAACGGTATTCCCGATGCGCTTCAGGGGCTTATTCCCTCCAATCCCTTCACGAATTTGACCGAATGGGTCAATTCGTTTGTAATCGACAATGATAACGATGGCTGGCCCAACTATTGGGAACTCGCCCTCGGTTCCAATCCCGATTATTCACAATCCCGCCCTAATTCCACGGAGTGGGGGCTTGTTTGGATTCGTGCGGCATGTGACCGCATTCCTTTTACTCTCATCCCGTGCGGTGATTTCTCTATTCCTGCCCCCCCCGGAGTGAGCGAATGTGCCGTTCCTGTGCGTTGGGGTCAAGTGATTGATCTCCCCGCCGGGGTTGAAATTCAAAACAGTTATGCCACCGGCGGTGTGATTTTGCGTGATCGCTCAGCCCCCGAAGATGTCTTTCGCTTTCAGGCGGTGCGTGTTTTTCTTGAACCCGCTAATCATGAACAAGGAAAGTGGGGGCAAGGTAGCATTTGCATTCATCCCTATGAAGGCCCCCGGACCGTCACCCTGCGTTTTGGGGACTGGTCAGGTGTATTTTCGCTTAATTTCGATCATACCGATTGGTTTTGGCCGAGTTCATCCGGCGAGGGGCGTGAATTTACCACCGATACAACCTCCGCTACATTGAAAATTGAACCTCGCGATGAAGGCACACTCGCCTATCTTGGGTTTTATACCGTTGTTTCTGTCGATCCAGCCTACTCCTCCTGGCGGGTTCACTCTCCCCTTTCTCCTGGCGACTACGGCATTGAGCGCTGCCCTCCCCCCGGCGAACTTCCTCCCCCCGAAGAAGGAGACGAAGAAGAGAAGCATGACTCTTGCCCGATTCATTTTATCCCCGGGCACTGTTGCCTCCATTCTCAGCTCTGCCATGGCCGCGATAATTATAATTGCGAAATCTGCAGCGGAGAGCCCTGCCCCGGGACCTGCCCGCCCGAACCCCCTTTCGGATCCTGTTACCGCCACTGGGATGCCGCCATTGATTACCACTGCTGTTTTCACTCCCATTGCGGGTCTGGCGAGGATGGCCAATGCCCTATGTGCGCCTGCCCCGGCGAAACCTGCCCCGACTGCGACCCCGCCAATCCCGAAGAAGATGAGGGCTCCGAAGAAATCGATATCGCCTCCCTTCATCTCGGCGCCTTGCGCATTGACAACAACGATTCCGACAAAAACGGCATCCGTGATTATGAACAACCCCATTATATCAACCCCGACCCGGATTGGAGGCGGCTCTTTCTAACCATTGCTCCCCCTCTTTCCGGGCTTTGCTGTCCCTGCCCCAGTCATGGCAACGGCGGCGGCTACGTAACGGCTTACAGCGATGCCATCTCCACCACCACCGCCGATGGCCGCAGCCTTTCCACCATTCACCGCGAAGACCTCCCCGTTTATCTCCAGGGCCTCACCCCCTCCCAGAGCTTTTTCGATCAGAGCCTCATCGTCACGAGCCGCGGACACATCGCCACCAACCTCTATACTGTGGGTGCTCTTGCCCTCGAACCCGCCGACCGCCAAATGCTGATCCCCAAGCCGGCAACGAATACATGGGTTATCCCCTGCGGCGATTTTTATCCCCTCGTCGTTAAATCCGAAGTCTTCACCCCCGGCGCCTTCACCCTCACCCACACCGGCTCCCCAGCCTTCGAGCTCTGGATCCCCCCCCTCACCGCCGCCACCGCCGAAGGTGCCCCCTACCTCTACGAAACCTACGTTGCCGATTTCCTCGCCGGCGCCATTCCCGAAGGCTCCCGCCTGTTCAATTCCCCCCTCGCCGGCACCGAAGCCGACTTTTACGACGACTTTATCCTTCCCACCAACCGCGTCGTCTGGGTTCGCGCCCTTGAGCCCGGCGCCACCACCCTCACCTACAGCTACAGCAAAACCGTCATGGGCGTCGCCATCCGCTTTTCCGACACCCTTGCCATCACCGCCCTTCCACCCGCCCTCCTCCCCGATTACGACCGCAACGGCCTCTGGGATGAAACCGACCTCCACGCCGCCGTCAACAAAGAATATTTCAACTTCTGGCGCAATGACGACGTCGACGAATGGACGATGACCTGGCTCGGCTGGAAAAACTCCACCGACACGCCCCAGGGCGAAAACATTTGCGACGCCGACGACGCCGTGATCAACGGCCCCAAAGATTTCGCCGACTTTTTCCCCGTGAAGCTCAACCTCAAGGAACACCTCATTCACTACCCCCCCTCCCGCTACACCTACACCCTCGACTTCCCTAACCTTTCCCTCAACCCCTGGTCCCACTCCCTCACCCCCGCCGGCGCCCACTGGGTCGCCGACCCCCTCGACAAACAACCCTACCTGATCGACGCCGCCGCAATCCGCGATTATGCCCGCGACAGCGAACGCAAAAAAATCACCCGCCACGAAGGTTCCCTCATCCTCAGCGCCGAGCTTCTCGCCTCCATCGCCGCGAGCGATGCCCCCCACGCCCTCCTCCTCGAAGGGCGCACCCTCACCCCCGACCAATCCGCGCTCACGCTCTACATCACCCACTGCGACGAACCCGAAATCCCCCTTCTCCGCGAACACGCCCCCATCCGCATCGTGCCCGTGGAAAGTATGTTTCACTACCACAACCTCCTTTCCTTCGGCGGGCGAACCGACAACACCATCCGCGACCTCTACGTTCCCGCCGACGCCCCTTGGGGACAAGACAGCCAAAAGCAACTCTTTTTCTGCCACGGCTACAACGTCAGCTCCATCGCCGTGCGGGCATGGGGATGCGAGCTTTTCAAACGCTTCTTCTTGAGCGGCAACACAGCCGAATTCAACATGGTGCACTGGTACGGGTTCAAGTCAAAAACGCTTGAATCCATTCCTCCCACCGATTTTCACAGCAATGTGATCAATGCCTTTCAAACCGCCCCGGCCCTCGCCACCCTGATTGGCTCGAAGCGGGAATCCGCCACCCACATCACCCTTGCCGGTCACAGCCTTGGGTGTATGCTTGTCTCGGCCGCCGTTTGCCTTGA
>JAVBLT010000021.1:0-65638 GCA_031553315.1 Kiritimatiellia bacterium | reverse complement strand
TCCGCTTTTTTTCGGCGCTTTTCCTCTTTGAATATCACCCTTTCGGTTCGCCGTAGCGCTGCTACGACTCACATTCAAGGGTTCATCAAAAAGAAAAATCACATTCATAAAATCAGGCCTTTTCAATCGAAAGTTGCTCTAGAGCATATTCCGCTTTTCTCGGTGCTTTTTGTTTTTGAACGCCACCCTTTCAGGTTTTCGTAGCGTTGCTACGCTTCCCTTTCTTTTTCGTTGGGGCGGGCGAGAGGGGCGAACGTGGCGCGCAGCAGGGCGGCGAGGGGCCGGGGGGCGAGGGTGAGCAGCAGGCCGATCCGGCCGCCGTTGAGCGAAAACAGGGGGAGAGGCTCGATGGTGGAATCGATAAACACGGGGAGGGGCTTTTTAAGGCCGAGGGGGGAGCAGCCGCCGTGGAGGTAACCGGTGAGCGGGAAGAGCTGAGCCTGGGGGAGCATGGCCAGGCTGTTTGCTCCGGCGGCGCGGGCGGCGGCTTTGAGATCGAGCCCGGTGGAGACGGGGATGACGAAGGCGGCGTATTTTTTATCGGGGGTGGCGGTGATGAGGGTCTTGCAGAGGGTGTGGGGGGGTATGCCGAGGCGGGCCGCGATGGAGGCGCCGTCGAGCCGACCTTCCTCGCCGTCGTACTCCAGAGGCTCGAAGGGAATTCGGGCCTGTTCGAGCAGGCGCATGGGGTTGCTTTTTTTAATCATGGCGTGCGTTCTCTTTTTCTTCGCGGAGGGTGGGCGAGGAAGATGGTGGCTTTGGCGCCGTATTTGCGCAGGAGGGGGAAGAGCTGTTTTTCAAATGCGGCGGGCAGGAGAATGGCGGCGAGGATGAAAGGGATCATGGAATTTTCTTTCTGCGCGGGGTTCTTCGCTTCAATTGAAAACGGTAAAACGATAACAATTTTAATGAACGGCGTCAATCATGGCGCGGTGTGTTTTTTGCAGGCTTGTTTTCCAGGGGAAAATTGTTCTATACTGTGAGCAGCAAGGAACGGGAAAATGGCTGAAGCCCAAAAAACAATCATCTGGTTCGGTCGCGGCAACGTGAACTACTCGCGCAACGTTGTGGTGCGGCAGGCGCTCGCGCGGCTGGGGTGGCGGTGTGCGGATTTCAAGCCGTGTTTTTCATGGTCGGCGGGGGTGGAAGCCCTTTTCCGCAGGCTTCCCCGAGCGGCGGCGGTGTGGGTGCCCTGTTTCCGCCAGCGCGATGTGAAGGCCGCAGCCCGTTTCGCGCGCCGCCGAAAGATTCCGCTGATTTTCGACCCGCTGATCAGCAGTTACGACAAACAGGTGTTTGAGCATAAAAAAGCGCCTCCCCGGTCGCCGCGGGCCGAAGCGCTCCGCGCCCGGGAGGCGGCTCTTTTCGCGCTGGCCGACGAGGTCGTGGCCGACACGGCCTGCCACAAGGCGTTTTTCCATGAGGCGCTATGCGTGCCCGAGGCGCGCGTTTCGGTTGTTTATGTGGGCGCCGACGCTTCCTTCGCCCCGCCCGCCGCGCCGCCGGAAAACGCCGCGCCCGAGGTGCTTTTCTACGGCAGCTTCCTGGGGCTTCAGGGCGCGGGAACCATCGTTGAGGCCGCCCTGCGCTACGCCGGCCCGCCGGTGCGGTGGACTTTGCTGGGCGCCGGCCCCGAGCGGGCGGCCTGTGAGGAGAAGGCGAAAGGATGCGAGGCTATTGTCTTTGAGCCCCCCGTCGCCTATGCGGATCTGCCCGGGCGGATCGGCCGGGCGGATATTCTTTTGGGGGTGTTCGGGCAATCGCCGAAAGCCTCGCGCGTGATTCCCAACAAAGTGTTTCAGGCGCTGGCCTGCGGCAGGCCTGTCATCACCAACGAATCGGAAGCCTACCCCCTTGGGGCGGATGAACGCTGCGGCCTTTATTTCGTGAGGCCGGGCGATGCCGCCGCACTGGCCGCCGCGGTCGAAGCACTGGCGCGCCTTTCCCCGGAAGCGCGCGCGGCGCAAAGGCGGGCGGCCCGCGCCTGTTTCGAGCGCCACTTCGGCGCGGAGGTTGTGGCCGGGCAAATCGCCGGTGTGTTAAGCAAGGCGGGGGTGCTGTGAGCGGCCTTCCCGTGAAATACTGCGGTTCGCTTAATTTCGGCGACGCTCTCAACCCGTTCATTTTCGAACGCATTCTCGGCGTGCCTGTCCGCCACGCTTCCATTCGCCACGCCCGTGTGCTTGGCCTGGGGAGCGTGGCCGAATCCGCCATGCGCCCCAAGAGAAAATCCTGGCGTTACTGGCCCGCGCTTCACCTGAGAGCCCCGCTTGCGGTGTGGACGAGCGGCTTCATCCGCGACGAGATCCCCGCCGATTTCATCTTCATCCGCCGCCTGCGCGTGCTCGCCCTGCGCGGCCGCCGCTCTTTGGAGCTTATGCGCCGCTTCCAATCCGTGCCCGACAATTGCCCGCTGGGCGACGGCGCGCTGCTGGCGGCGCCGCTGCTTTCCAGGCTTCCCGCCAAACGCTGGCGCGTGGGGTTGATTCCGCATGTGGTTCACGGGGCTGATCACCGCCTCCGGGGGCTGACGGAGCGTTTCAGCCACGTCGCGGTCATCAGCCTCAACCGCAACCCGCTCGAGATTCTGGCCGAGATCGCCTCGTGCGACGCCGTCTTTTCCTCCTCCCTTCACGGCCTCATTGTGAGCGACGTTTTCGGAATCCCCAACGCCCCTCTCGACGCGGGCCCCGGCCTCATCGGCGGGTGGTTCAAATTCCACGATTACGATTCCGCCTTCACCGGTCCCGCCGCCATGAGCCGCACCGTGACCCTTGACCGCCTTGCCGAAGCTTTCGAGACCGAAACCGCAAGCCTGATGAATCATTACGTTTCGCGCCAACCGCAAATCGACCGCATCCGAGAGTCTCTGATCACCGCATTCAGAGAAGGAGTAGAGCTGTGAAGATTCTTATCGTCAAAGACCGCAATGTGCTCAACACCAAATTTGCCGTCGAGTTTGCCAATTCGCTTGCGGAGAAGGGGCACGAGGTTGTTTTCGCAAGCAATTCGGCCAAAAAAATCGGCGGAGGCTATTCGTTTTCCCCCGCCGTCCGTTTTGTGAACCTCTGCAGTCCTGCGCAGCGGCTGCTCACGGCGCTCAAGCTGGGCGCGCTGGCCTATCGCGCCCTGATCCGCGCGGAAGATCCCGATCTGATTGTGACCTTTTTCTTTCGGGATTTGCTTAATGTGACGCTTTTTCAAAAGCATCGCGCCAGGATTGTGCAGATGTTTCACAACTATCCGGCAAACATGTTCGCCACCGTTGACCGGGCGTTTTTCATCCGCCGGCGCCTCACGCTGGCCTCCCTGCGGCGCGTGGCCGCCTTTCAGGTGCTGATGCCTTCCTTCGAGGCCATCGTGCGCCGGCGTTTTCCGGGAACCCCGGTTTTTTCCGTGCCCAACGTGGTCAGGCCTGTTGCCGAGGAGGCGAGAGCCGACCCCGGCGTGGAAAAAAAACGCGTCGTCTACATCGCCCGCGTGGAGGGAAGCGTCAAACGCCAGCATTTGGTCATCGAGGCTTTTTCCGCGGTGGCGGAGGAGTTTCCCGAGTGGCAGCTTGATCTCTGGGGTTCGCTCAAGCACCCCGCCTACACCGCCCGCCTTCAGGCGATGATTCAGCGCTCGGGGCTCGCCGGCCGCGTTCATCTGCACGGGAATTCGAACGATGTGACCGGAGCCTATCGCGAGGCCGATTTTCAGGTGTTCGCCAGCGCGCATGAAGGGTTCGGCCTCGCGTTGATGGAGGGCATGGCCTGCGGCCTGCCTGCCATCGGCTTCCGCGCCTCTCCCGCCGTCAACGAATTGATTGTCGACGGGGAAAACGGTTTTCTTGCCGCCGACACCGCCGAAGTGGCCGCCCGCATGCGCGAGCTGATGCGCGACCCGGCCCTGCGCAAACGCATGGGGCAAGCCGCCCTGGCCTCCGCCGCCCCCTACGCGCCGGAACGCGTGGCCGAAGCCTGGGATCGAAACCTGCGGAAAGTGTTTGAGCGCTGAGAAAGGCGGTTTTTCAACTTCGCCGCTTGAGGGCTCGCTTGATGCGCGCCATGCGCCGGAAAAGCGGCCTCACCCACTCCGGCGCCCCTCCGCAGGCGCTAAAGGTGACCGCCACGCGTTCCAGCCCGCACTCGATCGCAATGCCAATGCGGTGATGCCCCTGGTTGAGCGTGTCCTGGGCGCCGAGTGTGCGCAGGAGCATGATATCCATCGGGTAGCGGTCGTCGTAGCCGTTTTTCATGCTCATGCGGAGTTTTTCATAGCGATCGACCCGCTCCTCGGGGGGAAAATAATACTTGCGGTTGGTAAACGCATAGGCATTGCGCCCGGTGCGGATATTGCGCTCCAGCTGCATTGCGCGAATCTCTTTGGGATCCACATGGTAGATATTCGAAGAGTAAAACCGGTATTTCAGCCTCAGCGGGCGGATGAAATGCGAAATGAAATCATACGGCCTCATTTTCGGCGCAAAAGCAATCCGCACGGGAATGCTCCGCAGATTCTTCCCGATTGCCGCCTCCGCCAAATCGCGCCCGGCGAGCAGGGAATCTTTCCCGCCGATCAGCACCACAACCTCGCCCGGCGGGATCTTCCCGCATGTGACACGGGAATCCTCCAAAACGACGATATCGTTCAGATCGATGGTGTATGTTTCCGATGAAAAGCACAGACGAGTCATTTTTTCCTCATATCTGAATGTTTGCCCGGAAAAAATGTACCACAGCTTTGCCGAAAAATGCAAGAATCGCGAAAAAAGATTCCCCGAAACGCCTTTTCTGCCTGTTTTGATCAACGAAGGCAACCTTCAATCGGAATCGCACGCTTTAATTTTTGGGTTGTAGCTTTCTACAGCGACCTGCTATACTTCACACTGTCGGTTATTGATGTAAACCATTGGAGATTGCCATGAACGCCTTCAACCTTTCCGCCTGCGCATGCGGCGCCCTTCTGATCGCCCTCACCCTTCACGCCGCCCCCGATTGGGAAAATGAAGCCGTCACCCACATCAACCGCGAACCCCGCCGCGCCTCCGCCATGCCCATGCTTGAGGATCGCATCTTCTCGCTCAACGGCGACTGGTCTTTCCATTTTTCCATGACGCCCGACCAGCGCCCCGCCGATTTCTATCTCCCCGCCTTCAGCACCGCCTCCTGGAGCACAATTCCCGTGCCTTCCAACTGGCAGCTCCACGGCCACGGAACCCCCATCTACACCAACGAAACCTACCCCTTCAAAGCAGACCCCCCGCGCGTGACGGGCGAGCCGCCCAAAGGCTGGACCGCCTTTGAAGAGCGCAACCCGGTCGGCTCCTACCGCCGCTCGTTCACGCTGCCCAGCGGCTTCAACAAGGGCCAGACCTTCCTCCGGTTCGACGGCGTGGAGGCCGCCTTCTATGTGTGGATCAACGGGGAAAAAGTAGGCTACAGCGAAGATTCGTACACCGGCGCCGAGTTCAACGTGACCCCGTATCTGCGCGCGGGCACGAACCTCGTCGCGGTCGAGGTGTATCGCTGGTGCGACGGTTCCTACCTTGAGGATCAGGATTTCTTCCGCCTCAGCGGCATCTTCCGCGATGTGACCCTCTTCACCACGCCCAACCTCGCCATCCGCGATTTCTTCATCCGCCCCAGCCTCGATTCCACCTACACCAACGGCGTGGTCAACGCCGATTTCATCCTCCGCAACTACGGCGCCGTGCAGACCGGGCCCACCGTCCTCACCTTCGCGGCAGACGGTCTCTTCGAGGAAAAAATCCCCGTGCCCGCCGTCAAACCCGGAGAAGAAGTCACCGTCTCCCTCAAAGACAAAATCATTCCCAACCCCAATCCCTGGACTGCCGAGACGCCTTTCCTCTACCCCGCCACGCTCGACCTCGCCCCCATGGATGAGATCCGCTTCTGCAGGCTCGGCTTCCGCACCATCGAGACCGGCCCCGAAGGCCAGCTGCTCATCAACGGCAAAAGCGTGATCCTCAAAGGCGTCAACCGCCACGAAACCACCCCCGACCACGGCCGCGCAATCCCCTACGACATGATGGCGCTCGACATCCAGCTCATGAAGGAAAACAACATCAACACCGTCCGCAACAGCCACTACCCCAACCACCCCCGCTGGTACGAACTGTGCGACGAATACGGCATCTATGTGATCGACGAAGCCAACATCGAGGCCCATCAGCTCCGCGGCACCCCGCAGGCCCTCAACGACAACCCCGCCTGGGCTCCCGCCTACACCGAGCGCGCCATGAGCATGGTCGAGCGTTCCAAAAACCACCCCTCCGTCATCATCTGGTCCCTCGGCAACGAAACCGGCTGGGGCAAAAACCTCGAAGCCGCCGCCGCCGCCATCCGCGCCCGCGACGCCACCCGCCTCATCCATTACTGCGACGCGCCCAAACCCTCCCCCTTCACCGACATGGATTCCGTCATGTATCCCGCCCTCGACCGCCTCGAGCGCATCGCCACCGACGGTTCCACCCGCCCCTTCCTCGTCTGCGAATACGCCCACAGCATGGGCAACGCCCTCGGCAACTTCCAGGCCTACATGGATCTCTTCGAAAAGCACCCCCGCCTCATCGGCGGCTGCATCTGGGATTTCGTGGATCAATCCCTCCGCGCCGACTACGACCCCGCCCTCCGCGCCTACCGCCCCCGCCCCTTCACCGGAAAAGCCCTCGCCTGGGGCGGAAAATTCGGCGACCAGCCCAACTTCGGGTCCTTTTGCGACGACGGCATCCTCACCGCCGACCGCGAACGAAAAGGCCAGACCCCCCAGGTCAAACACACCTACCAATACATCAAATTCGACCGCACCGATTCCACCCTCACCATCCGCAACGCCTACTTCCACAAAACCCTCCACGACCACTCCCTCAGCTACACCCTGACCGACGCCACCAACGCCGTCTCCCCCACCATTCTCGCCCTCCCCCCCCTCGCCCCCGGCCAGACCTACACCGCCCCCATTCCCACCAACCACAACATCCTCGCCTGGGTCACCCCCCCCGGCCTCCGCCTCGAAGGCCCCCTCCAGGCCCGGATCGACGCCTCCGAAGCCCACGCCTTCCTCCCCCACGCCCCCGTCGCCATGCCCCCCCCCGCCTACACCTACCTCACCACCCCCGTCGCCATCGCCCATAACGCCGACGGCTCCATCACCGTCTCCAGCGTCGAAATGACCGCCACCTTTGCCGACGGCACCCTCGCCGCCCTCGCCAAAAAAGGCACCCCCATTCTCATCCCCGGCAAAGGCCCCCGCTTCCAGATCTACCGAGCCCCCGTCTCCAACGACCGCTGGATCCGCGGCTCCTCCGCCTGGCAGAGCCTCCCCGCCATGAAAAACACCTGCCTCTCCATGACGGCTCAGCAAACCGGCCCCGCCGCCCAGATCACCGCCGAATTCAAAACCGAAGGCAGCGAAATCGGCTACACCTACCGCCTCGTCTGGACCGTGAGCGACAAATTCATCCGGTGCGACAGCGCCTTCACCCCCGCCACCCCCGAGACCGTCGTCCCCCGCCTCGGCTTCACCCTCTCCCTCGACCCCCGCTACACCACCGCCGCCTACCAGGCCTACGGCCCCTACGAAAACTACCCCGACCGCTTCGGCGCCTGCTGGTACGGCACCTTCACCGCCCCCGTCGCCCAATTCTGGGTTCCCTACAGCGAAACCCAGGAATACGGCGCCCGCCAGCACGCCCGCCACCTCACCCTCAGCGGCGCGCCCACGACCCCCAAAGTGACCTTCTTCACCACCGAAACCCCCTTCTCCTTCTCCCTCAACCGGTGGGATGCCCTCACCCTCAACCGCGCCAGCACCCCCGACCGCCTCCCCGCGAGCGAAGCCGTGATCCTCAACCTCGATTACGCCCACCTCGGCCTGGGCAACGGCTCCTGCGGCCCCCGGCCCCTTCCCCAATACACCCTCCACAACATCCCCTTCGCCTTCGCCTTCTGCATCAATCTCGACGGCACCCCCACCTCCTACCTCAACACCGTCGGCACGCCCCTCATTACCCGCGACCCGGCCAACCGCGTGACCCTCACCTCCTCCACCCCCTCCCGGCCCATCACCTATACGATCGACGACGGCCCCGAGCAGACCTACACCGCCCCCTTCATCCTCGAATCCGGCACCGTCACCGCCCGCGTCGCCAAAACCGCCCTCGTCGAGCTCACCTCCCCCCCCGCCACCGTCACCTACGCCAAAGCACCCCCCTCCGGCGAGCCCCTGAAATAAGAGACCCCCATGGAAGGCGGCGAAAAAAAATACTGGCTTTGTGCCGTGGCGATCCTGGCCGCATTTGCGGTCAGCGTCACCCTGCTGTTCACGGTGCGGCCACCCTGCGAAAAGCCGCGGGAGGAGGGGGTGCTCCATACGGTTGCCAGAGGGCGGATCGTGAGCCACATCGAGGGCAGCTTCGCCGTGTTCGCCCCGGAGGGGACTCGGGGCGTTGAGGTTTCCACCGACAGGCGCGGCGCCAGGCGCCGCTTTACGATCTCCTATCCGGGGTATCCCTCCTTCACCGCTCAAAAAGGCACGATCTACATCCTCGAAGGCGGCGCCGTCCGCACCCGGCCTTACTCGATTGAGGAATTCAACCGCCTGTGCACATCCGAATGAAATTCCCAAGCCCGCCGCGCGGGATTGACACCGCGCGCCAAAACGGCTATCCTGTGCGGGGTTCGTCGGGAGGAGGAAGAGGCACATGGGCGATATCATCATCACGGGCGCGCGGCAGCATAATCTTAAAAACATCGACGTACGCATCCCCCGTGATTCATTGACAGTGATCACCGGTTTAAGCGGCTCGGGCAAATCATCGCTCGCGTTCGATACCCTCTACGCCGAAGGCCAGCGCCGCTACGTGGAAAGCCTTTCCGCCTATGCCCGGCAGTTTCTCGACCAGATGCAGAAGCCCGATGTGGAACACATCGAAGGCCTTTCCCCCGCCATCTCCATCGAACAGCGCGCCTCGGGCAGCAACCCGCGCTCCATCGTGGCCACCGTGACCGAAATCCACGATTACCTGCGCCTGCTCTACGGCAACATCGGCCACGCCCACTGCCCCGAATGCGGCCGCGCCGTGGAGCGCCAGAGCGCCGAACAGATCGTGGATATGCTCATGGCCCAACCCGCCGGCACCAAGCTCACCCTCCTCTCGCCGATGGTGCGCGGGCGCAAAGGCCGCCACGAAGAGGTCGTGGAAGCCATGCGCAAACAGGGCTTCGTCCGCGCCCGGGTCGACGGCGAAATGGTCTCGCTCGAAGAATTTCCGGAGCTCGACAAAAAAAAGAACCATTCGATCGACGCCGTGGTCGACCGCCTCGTGACCGGCGCCGAAATCCGCACCCGCCTCACCGATTCCGTGGAGCTCGCCCTCCGCCAGAGCGACGGCCTGATCGACGTGGAAAAAATCGACCCCGAAGGCAAAAAAACCTCCACCCTCTATTCCGAAAAGAACGCCTGCGCCCATTGCAACATCAGCTTCGAAGAGCTCAAGCCCCGCGCCTTCTCCTTCAACAGCCCCTTCGGCGCCTGCCAGACCTGCTCCGGCCTCGGCCTGCAGCTCGTGTTCGACGAAGACCTCGTAGTCCCCGACAAAACCCTCCCCTACCGCGAAGCCGTGCAAGGCTGGCGGCGCGGCGGCCACCACGTGCTCATGTATTACAACATGCTCCTCAAAGCCTTCGCCGCCGCCCACAACGTAGACCTCGAAACCCCCTACGAAAAAACCCCCGAAGCCTTCCGCCGCGACCTCATGCACGGCACCGGCCAGCGCCCCGTGACCCTGCGCTTCCTCATGAGCGGCAAATGGGAATCCTACACCAAACCCTTCGAGGGCGTGCTCCCCAACCTCGCCCGCCGCTACAAAGAAAGCGAGAGCGACGATCTGCGCGAGGTGCTCGACCGCTTCATGAGCCGCCAGCTCTGCCCCGATTGCCACGGCGCCCGCCTCCGCCCCGAATCGCGCGCCTGCACCGTGGCCGGCAAACGCTTCGAAGACCTGATGCGCATGCCCGTGCGCGAGGTGGAGGCCTTTTTCACCGCCATGAACCTCCCCGCCCACGAGCGCGCCATCGCGGCGGAAGTCATCAAAGAAATCCAAAAACGCATCTCCTTCCTCGTGGAAGTGGGGCTCGAATACCTCTCCCTCGACCGCGAAAGCTCCACCCTCTCGGGCGGCGAAATGCAGCGCATCCGCCTCGCCTCGCAAATCGGGTCGGGGCTGGTCGGCGTGCTCTACGTGCTCGACGAACCCACCATCGGCCTGCACCCGCGCGACAACGAGCGGCTCATCAACATGCTCCACCGCCTGCAGAAACGCGGCAACACCGTCGTCGTCGTCGAGCACGACGAGGAAATGATCCGCCGCGCCGACTACATCGTCGACATCGGCCCCGGCGCCGGCCGCAAAGGCGGCGAAGTGATTTACCAGGGCCCCCTGCCCGGCCTCCTCGAAGCCCCCCGCTCCCTCACCGCCGAATACCTCTCCGGCCGCAAAAGCGTGCCCGTGCCCGAAAAACGCGTCAAACCCGGCAAACACTGGCTCAAGGTCAAAGGCGCCACCGAAAACAACCTTCAGAAGGTCGACGCCGCCTTCCCCCTCGGCTGCTTCATTTGCGTGACAGGGGTCTCGGGATCCGGCAAATCGACCTTGGTCGACGATATCCTCAAGCGCCACCTCGCCCAGCACTTTTACCGCGCCTACCAAAAACCCGGCGCCTTCGCCTCCATCACCGGCGTCGAGCACCTCGACAAAATGATCGAGATCGACCAGAGCCCCATCGGCCGCACCCCCCGCAGCAACCCCGTGACCTACACCGGCTGCTTCACCGCCATCCGCGATCTCTTCGCCCAGACCCAGGCCGCCAAAACCCGCGGCTACGGCCCCGGCCGCTTCAGCTTCAACGTAAAGGGCGGCCGCTGCGAAGTGTGCCAGGGCGACGGCGTCCGCCGCCTCGAAATGCACTTCCTGCCCGACGTCTACATCGCCTGCGAACAATGCGCCGGCCAGCGCTACAACCGCGAAACCCTCGAAGTGAAATACGCCGGAAAATCCATCGCCGACGTGCTCGACATGACCGTCGACGAAGCCGTCGAATTCTTCGCCCCCGTCCCCTCCATTCTCAACAAGCTCCGCACCCTCGCCGAAGTGGGCCTGGGCTACATCCACCTCGGCCAGCCCGCCACCACCCTCTCCGGCGGCGAAGCCCAGCGCATCAAGCTCGCCGCCGAGCTCTCCAGGCGAGCCACCGGAAAAACCCTCTACCTGCTCGACGAACCCACCACCGGCCTCCATTTCGCCGACGTCCACAAACTCCTCGACCTCCTCCTGCGCCTGCGCAGCTCCGGCAACACCGTCATCGTCATCGAACATAACCTTGACATCATCAAGTCTGCCGATTATCTTATCGACATGGGCCCCGAAGGCGGCGACCGCGGCGGGCGCATCGTCGCCTGCGGCACCCCCGAGCAAGTCGCCGCCGCCGCAGGCTCCCACACCGGCCGGTTTTTAGCGGAAATTTTAGGTAAAAAGGCATGACAAAACGCCTGACAGCACTAATTGGAGCGTTATTCCTCGCCACCGCCCACGCGGCCGGCGACCCCCTCGCCATTGCCCGCCTCGCCCTCGAAGACCGCCTCTACAAAGTGGCCCAGGATCAGCTCGAACAGATCCTCCCCCGCCTCGACCCCGCCTCGCCCGACGCCGCCTCCGCCCTCAAACTCCTCCTCGCCGCCCTCGACGGCCAGCGCCGTTACCCCGAGATCCTCGCCGCCCTCGCCGCCCACGCCGCCACCCTCCAGGCCCACCCCGAAATGGTCTTCATCTTCCGCCGCGCCCAGGCCCTCTACGAAACCGGCCAATACGAAAAAGCCATCGCCGCCGCCGCAATCCCCAACGACATCTTCGGCGAATGGGCCGACGCCGTCCGCCGCGTCGCCGCCCGCGCCTGGCTCGCCCTCAAGCGCCCCCAGGAGGCCCTCGCCCTCTTCGAACTCATCGACACCTCCTCCACCAACCCAATCACCCGCGCCGAAAACGCCCTCGAATGGTCCCACCCCCTCGAAGCCCAAAGCCAGATCGAAAAAGCCATCGTCCGCCTCGACCCCTTCGCCGGCCAAATGGGCGAGGGCGACGCGTTTGCCCAATGCGCCCTGCGCCAGGCCCGCCTTTTCGCCGCCCGCCGCCAGAGCGAATCCGCCATCCGCCTCCTGCGCAAAATGGGCGCCGACCCCCGCGTGAGCCAGCTCCTGCGCGTGGAAGCCCTCGTGGAGCTCTCCGAGCTCGCCGACCGCCTCGGCGATTCCCGCCTCGCCCTCTCCTCCGCCCGCGACGCCACCGCCCTCGCCACCCTCGCCCGCGCCCAGCGCCACGCCGGCCTGCGCCTCAGCCTCCTCCTCCTCAAAACCCCCGAAACCGTACAGGAAGGCATAGACCTCCTCAGAACCGTCATCCGCCTCAACCCCTCAGACCCCGATTCCCCCCGCATGCAGCTCCTCCTCGCCAACGCCCTCCTCGAAAACAACCAGCCCGAAGCCGCCCTCGCCGAATACCGCATCTACGCCGAAGCCTACGAAGCAACCGCCCTCTCCGCCGAAGCCCTCGCAGGCCGAGCCCGAGCCCTCACCCGCCTCAAACGCTACTCCGAAGCCCTCCCCCTCTTCACCCAGGCCATCGACCTCTCCACCGACCCCGCCCAGCGCCGCCGCCTCATGGAAGCCCAGGCCGAAACCGCCCATGCCGACGGCAACTACACCCGCGCCGCCGAGCTCTACCGCCAGCTCATCGACACCGCCCGCGATCCCGACGACGGCCGCCTCTCCCTCATGCTCGCCGACACCTACGAACGCATGGGAAAAACCGACGAAGCCCTCGAACAGTTCCGCAAAACCATCCGCCAGTTCTCCACCGGCTCCTTCTCCGGCGTGGCCTCCCTCCGCCTCGGCGGCCTCCTCACCGACATGAACCGCCTCAACGACGCCATCGACGTCTACACCCGCATCATCAAAGAAGCCCCCGACCCCCTCCTGCGCGCCTCCGCCCACCTCGGCCGCGGCCGGACCTACTACCGCGCATTCCGCTTCGACGCCGCCACCGCCGACCTCGACCTCGCCACCGCCGGCGACCCCCAGACGCAGGAAGAAGCCCGCTTCTTCCTCGTCCTCAGCCTCTACGGCCTGGGGCGCGACGCCGAAGCCCGCGCCACCGCCGAAGAATACCTCAAAAAATACCCCCAGTCACCCCGCCTGCCCGACGTCATCCTCTGGCTCGGCAAATCCGACTTCAACCGCGGCAACTACCAACAGGCCCGCACCCTCTTCACCGACTTCATGACCCGCTGGCCCGAAAACCAATGGGCCGACGCCGCCCTCCTCTGGGCCGCCCGCGCCGCCTTCCAGACCAAAGACTTCCCCGGCGCCACCGAGCTCGCCGCCCGCCTCGTCCGCGAATACCCCCGCAGCACCCGCATCGCCGAAGCCCGCTTCGTACAGGCCGAAGCCCTCATCGAAATGGCCCGCTTCAACGACGCCCTCGCCCTCCTCGACGAAATCCACACCCGCTACCCCGACAGCGAATGGGCCACCGAAGCCTGGGGCCGCAAGGGCGACTGCCTCAGCATGACCGGCGTCGACAACCCCGCCCGCTACGCCCAGGCCATCGACGCCTACCGCGAAATGATCGGCCGCCTCGCCTCCAACCCCGAGCTGCGCATCCAATATCAATACAAAATCGGCCGAGCCCTCGAAAAACAGAAACGCCTCGAAGAAGCCGTCAGCCAATACTACAACGAAGTCGTTGCGCGCTTCCTCACCGACCGCCGCAGCAACGTCTGGTACGGCGAAAACGGAAGAAGCTGGTTCCTCAAAGGCGCCTACCAGCTCTCAGACCTCCTCGTGAAAAACGGCCGCCGCGAAGAAGCAGTCGCCGTCCTCAAACGCATCCTCGACGCCCGCGTCGGCGGCGACGACGAAGTCAAAACCTGGCTCAAACGATTGGAGAAATAGCATGAACCTCCACCAACTCGCCGCCTTCCTCGATTCCACCCTCAACCTCCCCGCCTTCCCCGCCGACGACTCCAACAACGGCCTCCAGATCGAAAACAACGGCCACGTCGCCAAAATCTGCACCGGCGTCGACGCCTCCCTCCCCTTCCTCGAAGAAGCCGCCGCCCGCGGCGCCGACCTCGCGATCACCCACCACGGCCTCAGCTGGCGCGATTCCCTCAAACACATCACCGGCCTCAACTACCGCCTCCTCAAATCCGCCCTCCTGCGCAACATCGCCCTCTACTCCGCCCACCTCCCTCTCGACGCCCACCCCGCCCTCGGCAACAACGCCCGCCTCGCCGCCCTCCTCGGCCTCCAAGGCATCACCCCCTTCTACCGCTACCACGGCATGACCATCGGCTTCAAAGGCACCCTCCCCGAGCCCCTCCCCCTGGAAAACCTCGTCGCCCTCCTCTGCGAGAAAGTCAACCCCGGCCTGCGCGTGCACCCCTTCGGGCGGCGCGAGATCCGCACCATCGGCATCGTCTCGGGCGGCGCCTCCACCGGCGTGGCCGAAGCCGCCGCCGAAAACCTCGACCTCTACCTCACCGGCGAACCCAGCCTTCAGGGCTACAACCTCGCCCAGCAGCTCGGCGTGACCACCCTCTTCGCCGGCCACTACGCCACCGAACGCTTCGGCGTGCGGGCCCTCGGAGACCACATCGCCGCCACATTCGCCATCCCCGTGGAACACATCGATTTCGAAATTCCCTACTGATTCGAATTTTTTTACCGCAGATTACGCAGATTCACGCAGATAAGCACCGTCTGACTGATTTTTTCAGAAGATCATTATGAATTCAGAAAGTAGAGCATATTTCGATTGATCTTTCCGCTTTTTCTCGGTGCTTTTTGTTTTTGAACATCACCCTCTCAGATCGCCGTAGCGTTGCTACGGCTCGCGTTCAAGGATTCGTCAAAAAGAAAAATCGCTTTCATAAAATCAGGAATTCTCATTTGAAAATTGCTCTAAACAATCCTTTTCCGCGTAAATCTGCGTAATCTGCGGTTAAAAAACAGCGAAGGCCTGTGGATAAAAAAGCGTGAACCCAAACCCGCCCCGCGGTAAAGCGAAGCGAAAATCATCTCCTGTGGACAATTTCGCGGGCATCGGTTAGAATGGAACCCAATTTTAACCCATCAAATCAGGATGCCATACATGACCAACGAAACCGTAGAAGTCAGCGTGCCTATCACCGAAAGCGTCACTCGAATCGTCTCCACCCAGACCGAAGAGGTCTCCTCGATGTTTCTGGGCATCAAACACTGGCTCATCGCCAACGGCCTCACCTTCACCGTCAACCTCATCGCCGCCGCCGTCATTCTCCTCATCGGCTACTCCTTGATCAGAATCCTCCGGAAAATGGCCGAAAGCGCCCTCACCCGCACCGGCAAGCTCAACCCCCTGCTCAGCACCTTTCTTCTTTCAACAATGACCAAAGTGCTTTGGACGGTGCTCGCCATGATCATCCTGCGCAAAATCGGGGTCGACATCACCCCCCTCATCGCCGGCCTGGGCGTCACCGGTTTCATCCTCGGCTTCGCCTTCCAGGAATCCCTCGGCAACCTCGCCTCCGGCCTCATGATCGCCATCAACCAGCCCTTCAAAATCGGCGATTACGTGGAGCTCGCCGGCAACGCAGGCGCCATCCGCGAGCTCAACATGATGGCCACCACCCTCACCACGCCGGACAACAAACAAATCGTCATCCCCAACAAAGTCGTCTGGGGCTCGCCCATCGTCAACTACAGCACCCAGGCCCTGCGCCGGGTCGACATGCGCCTTTCCGTGGCCTACGGCAGCGACCTGGATCGCGTGCGGCAGATTCTCACCGCCCTGGTCGATTCCAAGAGCTACGTGGAGAAAAACCCCGGCGCCGCCATCGAAGTGCTCGAGCTGGGCGCCTCGGCGGTCGTCTTCGCCGTGCGCCCCTGGGTTAAAAACGCCGATTACTGGACCGCCTTCTTCGAGCTGACCCGCGAAATGAAACAGCTCATGGACAAGGAAGGCATCCAGATCCCCTTCCCGCAGATGGATGTCTGTATCCGGAAACCGTAAATTTTAGGAGGCGCCCATGCAGACCACCCCCGAGCAGAATGAAGAAATCCGCCGCTGGCTCCAGGCCGGCCAATCCCTTTCCGATCTCCAGAAAGCCATCCGCGAACACTTCGGCCTCGCCATGACCTATCTCGACGTGCGCCTGCTCGTGATGGAGCTGGGCGCCACCGTCAAAGAAAAAGAAAAGCCCAAACAGGATCCCGCCGCCGCCCCCGCCGCGCCCGAGGCTCCCGCCGAAGGCGTCAGCGTCTCGGTCGACGCCATCGTCATCCCCGGCGCCATCGTCAGCGGGACTGTGGTCTTTTCCGACGGCAACAAAGCCCGCTGGTTTTTCGATGAATACCAGCGTTTCGGCCTTGAGCCCGACCTCCCCGGCTACAAACCCACCCCCGAAGACCTCAAAACCTTCCAGCAGCACCTCTCCCGCGAGCTCCAAAAGCGCGGCTACTAAGGAGCCCCCATGGAAACCCCCTTCTGCTTCATCGGCGCGGGCAAAATGGCCGAAGCCATCCTCGCCGGCATGCTCCGCGAAAAAGTGGCCGCGCCCGAAGCCGTGCTCCTGTGCGACCGCGTGGAGAGCCGCCTTCAGGAGCTCCAGGCCAAATACCAGGTCGCCGCCACCGCCGACCCCCGCATGGCCGCCGCCGCCAGCCGCGTGATCATCCTCGCCGTGAAACCCCAGGATCTCGATCCGCTGCTCGGTTCCCTCAGCGCCACCCTCACCCCCGACCACCTCCTCATCTCCATCGCCGCCGGAAAAACCCTCCACACCCTCCGTTGCCACGCCGGCCCCGATCCCCGCCTTGTGCGCGTGATGCCCAATCTGCCCGTCGCCGTGGGCGAAGGCATGACCGCCTACACCCCCGGCTGCACCGCCACCGAGGAAGACTGCGACCTCGTGGAAGCCATCTTCGGCTCCTCCGGCGCCGTTTCGGAAATTCCCGAAACCGAGTTCGACGCCGTCACCGCCCTCAGCGGATCCGGCCCCGCCTTCTTCGCCTGGGTGCTCCAGACCTTCGCCCAGGCCGCCGAATCGGCGGGGCTTCCCCCCGGCGTCTCCGAAGCCTTCGCCCTTCAGACCATGCTCGGCGCCGCGACCTACCTCACCGAAACCGAACAACCGCCGGCCGATTTCATCAACGCCGTCTGCTCCCCCGGCGGCACCACCGAAGCGGGCATGCGCACCATCGAACCCGCCGCCGAAGGCCTCCGCGCCGCCATCGCCGCCGCCGCCGCCCGCAGCCGCGAACTGGCGGAGTAGGGGGCTTGCCTAAAACAACCGATTGTGTTACATTGTTCTTGCGTAAAGCAAAGGAGGTCTCTTATGGCCAAAGCAAAAAAAGAACCCGTGGCGTTTACCGCCGAGAATTTCGAACGCATCACCGCTGAAAAACTAAAAACAAAAGAGGGGGCGCTCAAATTTTTGCGTGAAAGCGGAGTCCGTTTCCGCAACGGTAAAGTCATTGGCGTTGTGCCGAAGAAGCTTGAATTTTGAGCATCACCATGCATTGCCCCTCCCCTCAATTCATTTTGGGTTTTCACGGGTGTTCGAAAGAAACGGCCGAAAAGGTCTTTTCCGGCAAAGAACCGTTGCGCGCCAGTGCGAACAGTCACGATTGGTTGGGGCATGGCATTTATTTTTGGGAAGGCGCTCCTGCGCGTGCGATGCAATGGGCAAAATCATCAAAATCGGCCAAACGCAATCCCTATGTTGTCGGCGCTATCATCAATTTGGGGTGTTGCCTAAATTTGACTGACACCGCGCATCAGTTGTTGCTCCAACGAACTTACGACCATATCAAAGACGCTGAAGAATTAACGGGGGTGAAACTGCCCGTGAATAAAAATGGACGCAATCAGTTGGATTGCGTGGTCATCAATCAGGCTCTTGTCTTTTCGGAAATGGAAAGCAAAATTACTTTCGATACCGTTCGCGGGGTTTTCCCAGAAGGAGACCCGATTTATTCCGGTTCCTGTTTGCTGACTAAAACCCATATTCAGATTGCCGTGCGTAATCCGGCGTGCATCCTCGGTTATTTTCGGCCTCTTGAAATCGGAAGCCTTTTGAAAGACTCTACTTTTTGAGTGCGTTATGACAGTGGAGACGTTTGAAATCACAGGTGGCCTGCTTGGAGGCGTTTACGGGATATTGGCCTGGATTTTTGCAGGATTGTGCGCTTGGTGGGGTTCGCGCCACCCGGAAAAAAAGCCCCTTGTCTGGCGCTTCTTCGCCGGAGTAACGCTGGCGGGGGCATCGTTGGGGCTTTTGGCGTTGGCCGCGCTTTGCCCGGCTGAATGCCTGCGCCCATCGCCGTTACACGTTGAATCCGGAAAATACCTTTTCTGGGGTATCCTCGCCGGAAGCCTCACTGGCCTTACATTGATAATTGTCGGAGGGGTGCGAAGATATCTTTGCAAAAAGAATGCCGGTGCGTTTGTTTTCAGCGGTTTAATCATGATGGTTGTTTCTCTTCCCCTTGCATTGCCTCCTCCGGTCAGCCAAATGGTGACGTGGGCCTTTTTGCTGCCATTGATGATGGGTATACCGTTTTGGGAATCGACCGCCCGAGCCCGAAAAACGTAAAAATAGCCCCGCGGGGAATCCTTGATTGACGCCCCCCGCCGCAATCGGTATACTTATGCCCAATTTTTTAACCGCCGGAGTCAGCCGGTTTTCTATCAGAACGGAGAAATGCCCATGAGTTGCTGCTGTGATTGCAAATGCCCCACCCAGAACAAGAAACTCATCGCTTGGGTCGAAGAAATCGCCAAGCTCACCACCCCCGCCAACGTGGTCTGGTGCGACGGCTCCCAAAAAGAGTATGACGATCTCTGCGAAATGATGGTTCAGAACGGCGTGTTCACCCGCCTCAACCAGAAAAAACGCCCCGGCTGCTTCCTCGCCCGCTCCGACGCTTCCGACGTGGCTCGCGTGGAAGACCGCACCTACATCTGCTCCAAGACCAAGGAAGAAGCCGGCCCCACCAACAACTGGGCCGACCCCGCCGAAATGAAGAAGCTCATGACCGGCCTCTATGCCGGCTGCATGAAGGGCCGCACGATGTATGTGAGTCCCTTCTCGATGGGCCCGCTCGGTTCAGCCGTCGGCAAAATCGGCATTGAGATCACCGATTCCCCCTATGTGGTCGTCAACATGCGCATCATGACCCGCATGGGCCAGCAGGTGCTCGACGTGCTCGGCGCCGACGGCAAGTTCGTGCCCTGCCTCCACTCCGTGGGCGCGCCCCTCGAGCCCGGCCAGAAAGATTCCACCTGGCCCTGCGCCCCGATGGACAAGAAATACATCTGTCATTTCACCGACACCGAGGAAATCTGGTCCTTCGGCTCCGGCTACGGCGGAAACGCCCTCCTCGGCAAAAAGTGCTTCGCCCTTCGCATCGCCTCCGTGCAGGCCAAGAGAGAAGGCTGGATGGCCGAGCACATGCTCATCCTCAAGCTGACCTCGCCCGCGAAGAAATCCTACTACGTGACCGCCGCCTTCCCCAGCGCCTGCGGCAAAACCAACCTCGCCATGATGCTGCCCACCCTCCCCAACTGGAAGGTCGAAACCCTCGGCGACGATATCGCCTGGATCCGCGTGGGCGATGACGGCCGCTTCTACGCCGTAAACCCCGAATACGGCTTCTTCGGCGTGGCCCCCGGCACCTCCAAGGATTCCAACCCCAACGCCCTCGCCGCCTGCGAGAAGAACACCATCTTCACCAACGTGGCCCTCACCGACGACGGCGACGTGTGGTGGGAAGACATGGGCATCCCCGCCCCCGCCCACGCCATCGACTGGAAGGGCAAGGATTGGAATCCCTCCATGGTTGACGCCGACGGCAAGAAGGTCAAGGCCGCCCACCCCAACGCCCGCTTCACCGCCCCCGCCTCTCAGTGCCCCGTGATCGCCTCCGAATGGGAAGATCCCGCCGGCGTGCCGGTCGACGCGATCCTCTTCGGCGGCCGCCGCCCCAGCACCATCCCCCTCGTCAACCAGGCCAAGGACTGGACGCACGGCGTGTTCATGGGTTCCGCCGCCGGCTCCGAAGTGACCGCCGCCGTGATCTCCGACCAGATCGGCCAGGTCCGCCGCGATCCCTTCGCCATGCTGCCCTTCTGCGGCTACAACATGGCCGACTACTTCGCCCACTGGCTCGACATGGGCGCCAAAACCACCGCCGACAAGCTCCCCAAAGTCTTCTTCGTCAACTGGTTCCGCAAGAACGACAAAGGCTTCATGTGGCCCGGCTTCGGCGACAACAGCCGCGTGCTCAAGTGGGTCTGCGAGCGCATCGAAGGCACCGCCAAGAGCAAGGAAACCGCCATCGGCATCATGCCGACCGACGACGCCATCGACCTGACCGGTTGCGACGTCTCCCCCGAGACCATGCACGAGCTCCTCGTCGTCGACGCCGAAGGCTGGAAGAAAGAGCTCGACGGCGTGGGCGCCTCCTGGGAAAAGTTCGGCGCCCGCGTGCCCAAGGCCCTGCTCGACAAGCTGGCTGAAATCAAAGCCAACCTCAAGTAAGGCCTCCCCAAAAAGCCCGCCGCTCACCCGGCGGGCTTTTTCACGCCTCCGCAAAATAAAAAACGCCCCGCCCGGCTTGACATCCGCAAAGGGTTTTGCTAGAGTGAGGGCAATGAGAGCGACAAAAGCCATTTTTGCCCATAGCCTACTAACCGGCGTTCCGAATCGGAATGCTTGATCAGGCTTTGTCGTTGAGATTTCTCTGAATAAACAGCCTCCGTCAGCGCTCCGGTTCCGGATCAAGCGCACGGGGGTTTTCTGTTTTTCCGGCAATCCCCCCGCGCATCGGAACCGCCGCGGGAGAAGAAGGAAAAAGACACCATGAACACCCAGCCCCACGCCCACGCCCGGAAACGCCGCATCGCCATCTTCGACACCACATTGCGCGACGGCGAACAGTCGCCCGGCTGCAGCATGACCCTGCGCGACAAATTGCTCGTGGCGTCGCACCTCGAAGCCATGAAGGTCGACGTGATCGAAGCCGGTTTCGCCATCGCCTCCCCCGGCGATTTCGAATCGGTCAAAGCCATCGCCGATCAGGTCAAAACCTGCACCGTCGCCAGCCTCTCCCGCGCCCTCAAGGGCGATATCGACCAGGCCTGGGCCGCCGTGCGCGGCGCGGCCCGCCCCCGCATCCACACCTTTCTGGCCACCTCGCCCGTGCACATGCAATACAAGCTGCGCATGACGCCGGAGCAGGTCTGCGAACAAGCCGTTTCCATCGTGAAATACGCCCGCAACCTCTGCCCCGAAGTGCAGTTCTCACTCGAGGACTTCACCCGATCCGAGCCCGAATTCGCCTGGCGCGTGATTGAAGGCGTGATCCGCGCCGGCGCGACAATCGTGAACCTCCCCGATACCGTGGGCTACATGATTCCCCAGGAATTCGGTGAAAAAATCCGCGGCGTGATCGCCCATGTGCCCAACATCGGCGAGGCGACCCTCGCCGTGCATTGCCACAACGACCTGGGCATGGCCGTGGCCAACACCCTCGCCGCCATCGCCGCCGGCGCCGCGCAGGCCGAATGCACCGTCAACGGCATCGGCGAGCGCGCGGGCAACGCCGCCCTCGAAGAGATCGTCATGGCGCTCAAAACCCGCGCGGATTATTTCGACGCCGACTCCGCCATCGACACCACCAAAATCCACGCCGCCAGCCGCTGCGTGATCGCCGTGACCGGCAGCCCCGTGCAGGCCAACAAAGCCATCGTCGGCGCCAACGCCTTCGCCCACGAATCGGGCATTCACCAGCACGGCGTGATGGCCAACGCCCAAACCTACGAAATCATGAACCCCGCCTCCATCGGCCTGAGCCAGAATGCACTCGTCCTGGGCAAACACTCCGGCAAACACGCCCTCGAAGCGCGCCTCAAAGATTTGGGCTTCGAGCTCAACGCCGAAAAAATCGCCGAGCTCTTCAAGCGTTTCAAGGAGCTGGCCGATAAGAAGAAGACCGTCTCCGATCCCGACATCGAAGCGCTCGCGCGCGGTCTCGAATCGCGCCCCGACGCGCTGCGCGCCGCCTTCGACCGCTTCATCGTGACCACCGGCAACACGCTCACCCACACCGCCACCATCCGCCTGAAGGTCGACGGCAAAGCCTCCGAGCAGGCCGCCATCAGCGAAAGCGGCCCCATCGACGCTTCCTTCCGCGCCATCAACGCCATCCTCGGCATCGCCCCCGGTGAAATCACCCTGGAAAACTTCTCCCTCTCCGCCGTGACCGGCGATGCCGACGCGCAGGGCGAGGCCAACGTCCGCGTGCGCCGCGGCGGAAAGATCCAGGCCGGCCGCGGCGTGGCGACCGACGTGATCGAAGCCTCCATCCGCGCCTACCTCAACGCGGTCAACGGCCTGCTCGGCGAATCCCCCCGCCCCGGCGCCCAGCAAATGACCAGCAACGCCGCCGCCCTCGCCGCAGGAGGCGCCGCCTTGGGGTAAACCCGGGCGGGCAGGCTTGCCCCCCCGCAATTCAATAGAATTTCAGGGGGGGTGTTTTCGTTTCTTGTCAACGCTTTTCGGTTTTGGTATAGTGCAGACCAGAGCCGGAAAGCGGCTTGTGGATTTAGTGCGTTTTTATGAGAAGGAATTGAAACCATGTCTGATGCACGCAAGGCCGATATGGCCACACTTCAAAAAATTGCCGCCCAGTTTCAGATTTTCGGAGATTTCATCACCGGCGCGCCCTATGGCAGCGGCCATATCAACGACACTTACAAAATCGCCTACCGCGTGGCCGGGGCCCCTGTAAACTACCTGCTTCAGCGCATCAACCACCACGTGTTCACCGCCCCGGCCAACGTGCAGAGCAACATCCTGCGCGTGACCCGCCACATCGCCTCCCGCCTCGAAGCCCAGGGCGCTCGCGACATCTCCCGCCGCACGCTCACCCTCGTGCCGACCCGCTTCGAGGAACCCGTTTATCATGACATGGACGGCAACTGGTGGCGCATGTACCTCTTCGTGGAAAACGCAACCACCTACGACGTGATCCAAAGCGCCGACCAGGCCTGCCTCGTGGGCCGCGCCTTCGCCAACTTCCAGAGCATGGTCGCCGACATGCCCGAGCCGCGCCTGCACGAAACCATCCCCAGCTTCCACAACACCGTGAAGCGCTACGAAGCCCTTCAGACCGCCATCCAGAAGGATGCCTTCAACCGCGTGAAAGACGTGCTCCCCGAAATCAAATTCCTTCAGGCGCGCGCCGATCAGTTCGGCCGCCTTCTCCAGCGCCAGGCCAAAGGCGAAATCCCCGAACGCATCACCCACAACGACACCAAGCTCAACAATGTGATGCTCGACGACGAAACCGGCGAAGGCATCTGCGTCATCGACCTCGACACCGTCATGCCCGGCCTCGCCCTCTACGATTTCGGCGACATGTGCCGCACCGCCACCGCCAATGCCGCGGAAGACGAAACCGACCTTTCCAAGGTCTTCTCCCGCATGGATATGTTTGCCGCCATCGCCAAAGGCTACTGCTCCGCCGCCGCCGGCTTTCTCGTGCCCGCCGAGTGCGAAGAGCTCGCCTTCTCCGCCCGCCTGATCACGATGACCATCGGCATACGCTTCCTCACCGATTACCTCTCCGGCGACGTCTACTTCCGCATCAAGCGCCCCGGCCACAACATCGACCGCTGCCGCACCCAGCTCAAAATGGTCGCCAGCATGGAAGACCAGGCCGCCGAAATGGAAACAATCATCCAAGAAGCCCTCGCCGCAGCCCGATAGATAGAAGGAAATCAACATGATGACGATGCAGGATGTAAAAGAAGTAATCGCCGGGTTTAAAACCTCCGGCACCTATGTCAGCGCCGCGCCCTACGGCAGCGGCCATATCAACGACACCTTCCGCGTGACCCTGCGCGAGGCCGACGGCTCCACCCGCGACTACACCCTCCAGCGCATCAACCACAACGTCTTCCGCCGCCCCGACTGGGTCATGGACAACATCAGCCGCGTGCTCGACCACCTCCAGACCAAGACCGAACGCCGCGGCAACATGCAAGTGCTCGAGCTCATCCCCACCCGCGAAGGCCACTGCTGCCTGCACACCATGATGGGCACCTGGTGGCGCATGTACCACTTCATCGGCGGCGTCTGCTCCTACGACAACGCCCACGACCCGGAAATCGTCTACGAAGCCGCCCGAGGCTTCGCCAAATTCCAGGATCTGCTCGCCGACCTCCCCCTCCCGCGCCTGCACGAAACCATCCCCAACTTCCACCACACCCCCATGCGCTACGCCATGTTTGAAGAAGCCGTCTACGACGACGTCGCCAACCGCGTCGCATCCGTGGAGGCCGAAATCGGCTTCGTCCGCGACCGCAAACACATCTACGGCCGCCTCCTCTCCCGTTACCTCCGCGGCGAAATCCCCGAGCGCATCACCCACAACGACACCAAGCTCAACAACGCCCTCTTCGATGAAAACACCAAAGAGTGCACCGTCGTCGTCGACCTCGACACCATCATGCCCGGCCTCGCCCTCTACGATTTCGGCGACATGATCCGCATTGCCGCCAACACCGCCGACGAATCCGAGCCCGACACCGAAAAAGTGCAGTTCAACATGGACATGTTCGAAGCCGCCGTGCGCGGCTACACCGAGCGCGCCGATTTCCTCGTGCCCGCCGAAATCGAAGAGCTCGCCTTCTCCTGCCGCCTCATCACAATGACCATCGGCATGCGCTTCCTCACCGACTACGTACAGGGCGACACCTACTTCAAGATCCACTACCCCCACCAGAACCTCGACCGCGCCCGCGTGCAGTTCAAGCTCGTGGAGCGCATGGAGGAAAAGGCCGGAGAAATGGAAGCCATCGTCAGGAAACACACCGCGCGGGCCCGCTGATTTTCAGACCACACGAAAGGACAAAGCCATGCAAGTCGCCATTGTCAAAAACGCCGATGAAGGCAGCCGCCTCGCCGCTTCGATCTTCATCAGCCACATAAAAGCCAACCCCGAATGCGTGCTCGGCCTCGCCACCGGAAGCACCCCCGTGCAACTCTACAAAGAACTCATCCGCGCCCATCAGCAAACCGGGCTCGACTTCTCCAAAGTTAAAACCTTCAACCTCGACGAATACCTCGGCCTCCCCCCCGGCCACGACCAGTCCTACCACTTCTTCATGAAGAGCAACCTCTTCGACTTCATCAACATCGACCCCGCCCACTGCCATGTGCCCGACGGCATGGCCCCCGACATCGCCGCCTTCTGCGACGCGTATGAAGACGCCATCGCCCGCGCCGGCGGCATCGACATCCAGCTCCTGGGCATCGGCTCCGACGGCCACATCGCCTTCAACGAACCCGGCTGCTCCCTCGCCTGCCGCACCCACACCCAGGTCCTCACCCGCCAGACCATTGAAGACAACGCCCGCCTCTTCTTCGGCGGCGATGTGAAACAAGTCCCCACCCAGGCCGTCACCATGGGAATCGGCACCATCATGGACGCGCGCAAATGCGTGCTCCTCGCCTTTGGCGCCGGCAAAGCCCAAGCCGTCGCCGGCATGCTCGAAGGCCCCGTCACCACCATGAACCCCTCCTCCATCCTCCAGATGCACAACGACACCCTCGTGATTGTCGACGAAGCCGCCGCCGCCAACCTCACAATGAGCGAGTATTACCGTTACATCTGGCAACAGACCGGCCTCAGCTGCTGATCCCGGTCGAAAAAGAGAACACGCCATGAAGCAGACTCTTCTTTTTGCCGCCGCCGCGCTGGCGCTCGGAAGCGGCCCCCGGGCCGCCGTGCCCGACGAAGTCCTCGCGCTCTACAACCAAATCACCCTTTCGCCGGTCAACGCCGAACCCTTCCGCGTCTCCCAGGAACCCGTCTTCGGCGACTCGCCCGACGTCCGCCTCCGCGAAATCCCCGGGAACCCCAAAGGGCAAACCCCCGCCGAGCGCGCCACCACCCTGCTCGCCTGGACCCAGCCCAAACCCTCGCCCAACGGAACCATGACCGTGGCCCAGCGCGCCTGGCTCGGATCACTCGCCAGCGAACACCTCCGCCTCACCGTTGAAGTGAAAGCCGCCGGCGCCGAAGCGATCCCCATCGCCCGCATCGATTACCTGAAAGACGCCTCCCTGCCCAACGCCGAAGTGCGCATGATCGGCCGGCGCCCCGTGATCTGCGGCAAAGACCCCGAAAGCTGGTACCTCTACGTGGAAGACCCCGAAGTGGCCATCCGCGAAACAAAAAAGGCCGACGGTTCCCCCCTTTGGTCCGCCTGGAAAGCGGCGCCCGCCGTCCTCAAACCCGGCGAGACCACCGTCTTCGCCCTGCGCGCCGGAAGCGGCAAGCCGCAATTCCCGCCCGAACACAAAAAGGATCTTTGATGGGCCCGGTTCGGATCAGGCGGCGCTTCACAGCCGTGAAATGGCTTATCCGCGGCGTACTCGGCGCGGTCGGCCTTCTTGTGATCGCCCTCACCGGCGCGCTTTACCTTCTGGAGCGCGGCGGCGTGCCCCAAGCCTGGCTCAACCACTGGATCCAAGCCGCCGTGCCCAACGGGCAGGCACGCGTGGAAGTGGACCGCGCCTGCTTTTCGCTTCTCGCAGGCGTGCGAGCCGAAGGGCTCCGCGTGTGGCTGCCGGGCGGCGAAGACCAACCCCAGTTTTCCTGCGAAACCCTCCGCGCGGGGATCGACTGGTTTTCAAACGGCCCCCTCGTGGGGTGCGTGCGCTCCATCTCCGCCGAAGGCCTCTACATCACCGCCCGCTTTCCCCAAGGCGAAGGCGGCGAAGCTTCCGCCCCCCCCCGGCCCATCCGCTTTCCCGCCGGGCTCGACGTGCGCCTGAAGCTCACCGGCTCCGACATCGTCGACATTCACCTCGACCGCCTTGAAGGCCGCCTCCACTCCGACGACCTCGGCCGCCTCCGCCTCAGCGGCGCCGAAGCCATCCTCGCCGAAGCCTCCGGGCGCGCCCCCCAGCAGTTTATCCGGGGCGACGCCTGGCTGAACCTCGTCGACTCCTCCGTCGGCGGCACCGTCACCGCCCGGCTCGACCCCCCCCGCATCAACGGCCTCTTCACCGTGCTGCGCCTGGAAGACGTGAAGGCATACATCGCCGCCTTCGAGCTCAAAGACCCCGTCAGCGCCGCCTGCACCTTCGAAGCGGGGCTTCAGGCGGCCGCCAACCTCTGCAACGTGCGCGTCAGCGTCGAAACCGCCGCCTGCACCTACCGCGCCGTCCCCCTCGCCGCGCTCCAAGGCGCGCTCACCGTGGAAGGCGCCCGCGATTGCCTCCTCACCATCGGCCCGCTCGAAGCCACCCATGCCGATTCCTCCCGCCTCGCCGGCACCCTCGTGTTCGACTTCGCCTCCGACACCCTCCAGTTCGACGCCCGCTCCGCCTTCCCCCTCCCCGACCTCTACGCCCTGATCGACCAGCCCTTCACCAGGCAAATCCCCGAAATGGCCTTCAACAAAGGCCCCGAAGTGGTCATGAACGGCTTCGTCCCCCTCAACGGCGACCCCGCCCTCGTTCGCCTCAACGGCACCGTCAGCGTCGTCGGCGGCGGCCACGTCCTCAAGCTCCCCTTCGAAACCGCCGCCGCCACCCTCACCATGGCCGGCGGCACCCTCGTGCTCGATTCCGCCCAGGCCGCGCTCCGCGCCGGCGGCACCCTCAACGGCACCTTCGCCCTCACCTTCCCCGCCGACCCCGCCCGCCGAACCGAGACCGACTTCCAATCCCAAGCCACCCTCGGTCACGCCGAGCTTGCCGACCTCATGCTCCCCTTCATCAGCGAAAAAAACCTCCTCTCCGAATCAGGCAGCAAAGTCAACGCCGCCTTCACCCTCGGCGGCACCTTCCGCGACACCCCCGCCAACACCCTCGCCTCACTCAACGGCGCCGGCTCCGGCACCCTCACCGGCGGCCACCTCAACCGCTTCCACCTCTTCGCCGGCCTGACCGACCTCCTCGCCAACAACATCCCCGGCTTCGCCTCCCTCACCGACCAATCCTCCGCCAAATCCGCCTTCACCATCTCAAACGGCATCTACAAAACCGAGCGCCTCGAAATCACCGGCGACATCCTCAGCATCGAAGGCCACGGCACCTACTCCCTCCCGGAAGACGACCTCAACTTCGCCATCATCGTCGCCATCTTCACCAAAGAATCCATCCTCGGCAACATCACCCGCTGGGTCACCGTGCCCGTGGCCCGCTTCCTCATGGAATTTGAAATGCGCGGCCCCATCGGCGAACCCCGCTGGAGCCGCAAAGGCACCATCCGAAAAATCACCGACATCTTTTAACCCTATGACCTTCCTTATCCACACCTACGGCTGCCAGATGAACGTCCGCGATTCCGAAGCCGCCGCCGCCCTCCTCACCGCCGCCGGCCACACCCCCGCCCCCGACGAAGACACCGCCGACATCGTCATCGTCAACTCCTGCAGCGTCCGCGGCAAAGCCGAAGACAAAGCCCTCGGCAAGCTCGGCCTCCTCTGCGCCGGCAAAAAGCTCCGCCCGACCCGCATCGTCGGCCTCATGGGCTGCATGGCCCAGCGCCTCGGCCAAGACATCTTCAAACACATCCCCGCCCTCGACTTCTCCATCGGCACCCGCCGCGCCGGCGCCATCCCCCGCCTCGTCGACCTCGCCCGCCAAGGCGGCAGGAACCTCCTCGAAGTCTCCGATCCCGCCGAAACGCCCGACATCGTCAGCGAGCACACCCAAGACAGCGGCTTCAGCGCCTTCGTCACCATCCTCCTCGGCTGCAACCGCCACTGCGCCTACTGCATCGTCCCCCATGTCCGCGGGCCCGAATACAGCCGCCCCGCCCGCGAAATCCTCGCCGAGATCGCCACCCTCGCCAAACACGGCGCCCGCGAAATCACCCTCCTCGGCCAATCCATCATGAACTACGGCCTCCGCAACCCCGTCTGGTTCGAGACCGACACCCCCTCCCCCGGCGGCTACACCCTTCCCTTCCCCCGCCTCCTCGAAGCCGTCGCCGCCATCCCCGGAATCCTCCGCATCCGCTTCACCAGCGGCCACCCCACCGGCTGCTCCGACGAACTCATCCGCGTCATGGCCGCCACCCCCCGGATCTGCAAACACCTTCACCTGCCCGTGCAATCCGGCTCCGACCCCATCCTCGCCGCCATGCGCCGGGGCTACACCCGCGCCGACTACCTCGATGCCGTCCGCCGCCTCCGCGCCGCCATGCCCGCCTTCGCCCTCACGACCGACGTCATCGTCGGCTTTCCCGGCGAAACCCCCGCCGATTTCGAAGCCACCCGCACCCTCATGGAAGCCGCCGCCTTCGACAACGCCTTCATCTTCAAATACTCCCCCCGCCCCGGCACCCCCTCCGCAGACTGGACCGACGACGTGACCCCCGCCGAAAAGATGACCCGCAACCAGATCCTCCTCGCCGACCAGGATCTGCGCGGCGCCCGCATCAACGCCGCCCTCCAAGGTACCGAGCTCGACGTCCTCATCGAAGGCCCCAGCCTCCGCAACAAAGCCCGCTGGTGCGGCCGCACCCAAGGCAATAAAATCGTCGTCTTCGAGCCCCTCCCCGGCCTCCAGCCCGGCACCCTGCGCACCGTGCGCATCCTCCGCGCCGCCCCCCAGACCCTCTACGGCGAATTGATTTAGAGCATATTTCGATTGATCTTTCCGTTTTTTCTCCGTGCTTTTTGTTTTTGAACATCACCCTTTCAGATCGCCGTAGCGTTGCTACGGCTCGCCTCAAGCGTTTGTCAAAACCAAAATTCACCTTCGCAAAATCCGGAAATCTCATTCGAAACCTGCTCTAGAGCATATTTCGATTGAACTTTCCGTTTTTTTCCGGTGCTTTTTGTTTTTGAACATCACCCTTTCAGATCGCCGCAGCGTTGCAACGGCTCGCCTCAAGCGTTTGTCAAAACCCAAAATCACCTTCGCAAAATCCGGAAATCTCATTCGAAACCTGCTTTAGAGCAAGTTTCCGAATGCCGGAAAATGATTTTTTGCCACCCCTTTCTTGATTTGCCATGAAACGTGTGGTATAGTAGCCGAAGTATTTTTAAAGGGTTTTCAGTATGTCAGACACTTCGACCGGCGCAGCCACCCCCAAAACAGGCGGTTACACCGCCGCCAATATCACGATTCTCGAAGGCATGGAAGCCGTCCGCAAGCGCCCCGCCATGTATATCGGCGATACCGGCGAGCGCGGCTATCACCACCTGGTCTATGAAGTGGTCGACAACTCCATCGACGAAGCCCTCGCCGGGTATTGTTCCCATGTGGAAGTGGTGATCAACCCCGACGGCTCCCTCACGGTTCATGACGACGGCCGCGGCATCCCCGTCGACATGCACCCCACCGAAAACCGCCCCGCGCTCGAAATTGTGCTGACCACGCTCCACGCCGGCGGCAAGTTCGACGGTTCCAACTACAAAGTCTCCGGCGGTCTTCACGGCGTGGGCGTGTCATGCGTGAACGCGCTCAGCGAATGGCTCGAGGTCGAAGTGCGGCGCGACAACAAGATCCACCGGCAGCGTTTCGAGCGCGGCGTGCCGGCAAGCAAGCTTCAGATTGTGGGCGAGACCGCCTGCACCGGCACCAGCGTCACCTTTTACCCAGACGCGGAAATTTTCACCCACAGCGGCTTCAAATGGGAGATCCTCGCCAATCGCCTCCGCGAGCTCGCCTTCCTGAACCGCGGGGTCGCCATCACGCTCACCGACAACGAAAGCGAACCTCCCCGCCAGGAAAAATTCCTTTTCGAAGGCGGCATCCGCCAGTATGTGGAGTTTCTCAATCAGAGCAAAACCCCGATGCACGAAGTGATTTGCATCGCCGGCAGGAAAGACCTGATCGACGTGGAGGTCGCCATGCAGTACACCGATGTGTACAGCGTGATCGAATACTCCTACTGCAACAACATCAACACCATCGAAGGCGGCACCCACCTCTCCGGTTTCCGCGCGGCCCTCACCCGAGCCGTCAACAAATACATCACCGACAACAAGCTCGGCAAAAACGCCGACAGCGCGCTGACCGGTGAAGACATCCGCGAAGGCCTCACCGCCGTGGTCAACGTGAAGGTGCCGCAACCCCAGTTCGAAGGCCAGACCAAAACCAAGCTCGGCAATGGCGAAGTCGAAGGCCTCGTCGCCAGCATCGTCAACGACCAGCTCACCACCTTCTTCGCCGAAAACCCGGCCGTCGCCCGCCGCATCGTCGAGAAAGCCGTATTGGCCTCCACCGCCCGCGAAGCCGCCCGCAAAGCACGCGAGATGACCCGCCGCAAGGGCGCCCTCGAAGGCGGCGGCCTCCCCGGAAAGCTCGCCGACTGTTCCTCCCGCGACCCCAAGGAGTGCGAGCTTTTCCTCGTGGAAGGCGATTCCGCCGGCGGCACCGCCAAAGCCGGCCGCGACCGCAAAAGCCAGGCCATCCTCCCCCTGCGCGGCAAAGTGCTCAACGTGGAGAAAGCCCGCATCGACAAAATGCTCGACAACGCCGAAATCCGCTCCCTGCTCACCGCCATCGGCGGCGGTATCGGCAGCGACGAATTCGACATTGAAAAAGTGCGCTACCACAAAATCGTCATCATGACCGATGCCGACGTCGACGGCGCCCACATCCGCACCCTCCTGCTCACCTTCTTCTTCCGGCAGATGCCCAAGCTCATCGAGCACGGCTTCATCTACCTCGCCCAGCCGCCGCTCTACAAAATCTCACGCGGCAAAAAAGAGGAATACGTCGATTCCGACGCCGAGCTCGCCCGCCGCCTCCTGCTCGGGTGCGACGAGCTCCGCCTCCGCCTCCCCGACGGCTCCGACGTTTACGACCAGGCCTTCCGCAAGACCCTCGAAATCCTCATGGCCATTGAAGAAACCCTCGAAGCCATCAGCCGCCGCGGCGTTGATGTCCAGCGCTTCTTCAACGCCTTCAACCCCGACACGCTCGACTTCCCCCGCTACATGGCCGTCGTCGGCAGCGGCGACGCCGCCCAATTCCACTTCCTCCACAACGACGAAGAGCTTGCCGCCATCCGCGAAAAAGCCGAAGCCCAGCTCGGCGGGAAAATCGACCTTTCCCAGATGCTCGTCTCCGAATACGCCCCCAAGCGCGCATACCCCTTCCAGTGGATGGAAATCTTCCGCGTGCAGAAGCTCCGCCGCCAGTTCTCCGAGCTTGCCCAGCTCGATCTCGGCCTCCGCCCCGCCGACTATTTCGGAACCGGCGCCCCCATCGCCGACTTGCTCGACGGCGACAAGCCCACCCCCCTGACCTCCCTCAAAGCCCTCATCGAAACCGTTCGCCAGCGCAGCCGCAAAGGCGTCACCATCCAGCGCTACAAGGGCCTGGGCGAAATGAACGCCAAACAGCTCGGCCAGACCACCATGGATCCCGCCACCCGCCGCATGCTCCGCGTGAAAATCGAAGACGCCGTCCGCGCCGACGCCATTTTCACCCTCCTCATGGGCGACGACGTGGAGCCCCGGCGTAAATTCATTGAAGACAACGCGTTAAATGTGAAGAATCTCGACTACTGATTTTTCGCCCCCCGCCCGCGAAAATACACGGATTCTTACGAATCGGCGCTTGCTTTTTCGCCGCCTTTACTTCATAATTCCCCATGAGTGTAGAAAGAGGGTTTTATGAAAAAAAGAATCGAAAAACAGGGTTTTACGCTGATTGAGCTCCTTGTCGTTATCGGCATTATCGGCATTTTGTCAGCGGCTTTATTTCCGTTTTTCGGTAAAATCAGAGAATCCGCCCACGCCACCGAGTGCCGCAACAACCTCATCGCCTTCGGGCGCGCCGCCAACACCTACATGACTGCAAACGGCATGTCTTTCCCCTCCGCCGGCGGTCGTGTGTGGACAGGCCGAACGAGGGTAAACGACGTTTTGGAGCCGTTATCCTGTCAATTGCGCGGATGGGTTTATTTCGATCACAATTGCCTTCGCGAGGAGAATCCGGAAGAATCCTGCACCTGCCACGACGACGGCGCCGTGGGCGTTCCCCTTTGGGGCGGCCTGGAAGGCGTGAAACCCGCGCCCTGGTATTACGCCGCCGACAAAGACCAGAAAAAAAACAAGGCGCGCCTTGCCATCGAAAACGGATCGCTTTTCGGTTACATGAAATCCACAGACCGTTACCGGTGCAAATCATTCGCAAAGGAAGCGGTTTCGAAATTTCCCCAGGCCGTTGAAACCCCTGCCGCCGTCGTTCGCAGCTATGCAATGAACTACCGCACCTCGGCAACGAAATCGAAGGATCTGTACAAAGTCCGCAACGAATACGGCGATTATAACAACGGATCGAAACTTTCCAACACCTCGGCCTTTCCGGGACCGCCCAATAAGACCGCGCTGATGGTGGAGCTTGATCTTGAGAATCCCAGGCTGGGTGTTGAAAACGGAGTGGCCGGAGATCAGGTGTGGGATTGGGATCCCGATGGAAACAACCAGGAAAATGTCGGGTTTTGCCACAAAGCCGGCGGCAAGGCGGTCGGCCATATCTGTTTTCTTGACGGCCATGTCGAAACGGTCAACGATCCGGGAACCGAGGAAGACCGAAGAAAATATTCGGTCTGGCTCGGTTCGGGCGGCGAAAATCCAGAAGGCGTCAACTACGGCGAGTAACGCAGGCATTTTTGATTTTTTTTACAGCTTTGAAGCGAGGGAAAAATGACGTTAAAATTGAAACAGTTTTTGTGGATTTTTTCCACAGCCGTTTTTTTGGGAGCTCCGGCGCAAGCCTATGAGCTGGATCCCACGGCTCCGTCGGGGGCTCATTTCGCAGCCGTCTTTTCTTTAGCGGCCTTTCCCACGAACGCAGCTTCGGATACCGTTTCCGTCGTTGTTTCCGTGCCGCGCGATACGGCGAAAAACGGAACCGACGAGCCCGGCGCCGATGCTTCCTATACGCCTCGTTCCATGTGGTTTCGCGTGCATGACGGTTCGGCCAATTCATGGACCAAAGTCAATTTGAGACCCGAACCAGGCGCATGGGTCGCCGCAGGCGCCGGCACGACAACGCAAGCCAGGTATTATGTGTACCCCGCAAGCTGGCAGAAAACATTTACCGGTTCTTATACCGGGCCTTTGCCTCAAAGCGGCACATGGGAATATTTCTTCGGAAGCGGCGTCAACGGGTTGCTCCGCATTTCGCCGATTATCGACCCCTGGCGTTTTCAGGATTTCAACGACCGCTTCATTTTTTTGCACACCGGGAGCGGTTCTACGGAACAACCGACCGGCGTCGGCACGATCCATGACGGTTTTGTTGCCGGTTGGCGCCTTCAGAATGTTTTTCAGGGACAACGCGAATCGACCGTTTCGACGGAAGGGCGGGAATATCTTTGCGCCTTGCTGATTAACAATACCACGATGCAACTTCGCGATCAGCCCTGTTCCTTTGTCTACTCGCCCGTGTATTCATACGGCGTGGCGTCGGTTTCGTTTTACGCCATGCGGACCATTTCAGGCGAATATAACCCGGGGCTTAAATTGGCGTATGTCACGGGAGAGAATGCCACCCGGGATCCCGCCACAGTCGACCCCGGCGCCTGGCAGGAGATTGAGTTTCATCCCGTGATTCCCAACGCAGCAGTGATTCCCTCCGCGCTCACCACTGACCGCCTGCGCTATACGACCGCATTGGATTTGAACATCCTCGGCCCGGTTCGCTTCCGCTGGACTCGAGTCGGCAATGGCGGAACCCCAGCTTATTATGTGGCGTTGGACGATGTGAGGGTCGCCTCCATTCTTCCCACCGCCGCGCACGGCTTTCCCGGCGATCTGCCGACTGTTCCCGCGTATCCCTCCAGCAAGCAATCCTTTGTGCAGCAGGTTCAGCTCAAGGCCACGTATACCAATGAAACGGGAGATGTGCTGTTTCCAATTTCCGATCCGGAGCTTTCAGTCTCTTACCGGGTTAAAAACCCTGAATTGAATCCCACGCTCGATGACGGTTGGGTTGATGTGCCGTTGCAACCGGTGGTCAACCGCTCCTTGCAGAGCAGCGTCACCATGAAATCAAAGCCCGCCGCGCTGGGCAGCTATACCGATTTTTACTTCAAAGAAGGGGCCGGCATTGTGGGGCTCCTGCCCGGATACTATGAGTTTTATTACAAAGGAACGTTTTCGGGCTCCTTGGCAATCAACCGCGAAATTCTTGACCAAAAAGAAGTGATTCAGATCGCCATGTATCAGGACAACGCCGCTAAAACGCCTTATACGCTCGACTTGCGCCCCGTGGAAACCGCTTATGCGGGGGTGGAGGTGGTCATTCCCGTTGCCGGCAACCCTTCAAAACGCTTTTCCATGGTTCCGGTCGGCGACAACCTCTGGCGCGCGCTGGTGCCGCTTTCCGGTCACGACAGCGGCATCGCCCTCGCAGGCGGCAAGCGGACGCTGGCATTTTCATTTGAGGCGACCGGCCATTATGACGGGGTCGCCGTTTCCGCCGAAACCGTCTCATTCAGCCGAACGAGCGACTCCGGGTTTGCTCCTCCCCCATTGGGAGCCGTATGCAATCACGAAGGAAGCGCCCCGGCAGAGTTGATCAAAGTCGACCTGCTTGAAAATAAAACCTACCTTTTGGTGGAATTCAATACCCGCACAAAGGAGTATCTGGCTTCATTTTCCGTGTATCAGACCTTTAACGGGTGGGAATCGGAAGCCAAGGTCAAAACGAATTTCACGGATCAGGAAGATGTGGAAGACAAGATCATTCACACAACCTCGTTTACGCATGAAACAGGCTACGATCCGGCCGGCAATGTGATCGACGTTTGGCTGCCTGATTCGGGCGCCAATGTGGATAAAGACTCGTTTGACATGTCGAAATTGTTAAATATCAAGACCTTTACGACAAATGTCACCTCCGTTCAGTGGGGCGTGCCGAACCCCGGGTGGTCGGCCGGCTATTATCAGGCCGATTATCTCAAACTTGACCAGACCCAGTATTTCAACCTTGAGCGCGGCCTCTTTCTTCAAGGCCGGAACACCGGGCTTAACCCACTCAACGACCTGGTTCCGCTTGATGGATTGATCCGCCTGTTCGGCGCCGGTGCGGCTGTGCGCCGCGGCGACCAGACCTCCACATTGAACGGTTTGGGCGGCGTTTCCTTCACGGCCGCTTCGGCCATGCCTTACGACATCAATTATTTGGCCGCCTACAGCGATAGCGTTACCGATCAGCCGAACTGCGGCGCAATCGCCTATGTCAACGTCCCCAAAGAGACGGATGCTTCAAAATGCGGGTTTACCGTTTCACTGATTGCCGGGTATCAGGATCTCGACACCCCCTTTTACGAGTTTCGCCTGACGCAACGCACCGCCGTTGTCACGGCCAACGGTTCGCTCGTGCCGATGCTCAGCGCCACGCTCTACCGCTGGGCGCAGGGTGTGCCCACCGCCGTGAGCGCCACAAAAACCAGCCAGATGAGCCTGGTTTCCGATAGCTCCACTTCGTATGTGATGGCGCTCGCGCCGGTTTGGACCGGAACCGCTCCGAACCAGACGCGTCGCCTGAATGCCCGCCTCCAAACGGTTTATTCCTTATACAAGAGCTCTGATCAACAGGTTATTTTAAACTGCGACATGCCTCTTTCCGCAGACCTCTCGGGGTCTGTCGGCGTTCACGCATCCAACTGCGGTGTTAAATTCACCAACTTCTGCATTCCGAGAAATGTGAACTCGGAGAATCTTCTCGAAAGCGAATTGTCGTATTTTGTGAAGCCTTCTTCATCCGGTTCGCGCTGGCCTTTTGCCTCCCGCCGCTGGACAATCGCCGCCGCAGGCGAACCCGGCCACGGCCCGACAATCACCGCCAAGGCGCCCACCGTCAACTTGCGCATGGATATCATGCCGGTCGAGTCGCTCAGAGGCGGCATGACCGGAACCTGGGAAACAAAAGAAAGCTGGCGCTGGTCGATCAACAGCTTTGCGCCGCGGGCAATCACCAACGACACCGTTCATTGCGGCAGCGATGCCTTCGTCCGCTTCCGCGTGGAAAACACCGAAACGATCGGCCTCGACTTGGACAACATCGTCATGACCCCGTGGCGCGGAAACGACGACAACAAGCAGATCCCTTACCAAACCGAGGGCTTCTATTCAAAAGGCACCTGGATTGAGCATGACGCCCGCTCCGCAAACATCAACGATCAGGTCATGCGGTTTGAATATTCCCGGCGCTCCGCCGGAGACTCTCAAGTCTTGATTTCGCCCTTCCTGACCAACGGCCTGGGCACCGTCTCTTACGATTACCGCACGCTGAACCAACCGGCTAAATTCGTTATCCAATACGCCTTCTCCAGCTCCGCGATCAACCCCGCGCAGAGCACGACGCTTGACTGGATTACCGTGCGCACGATCGACTATACAGAGCTCATGACCGGTTTCCGCTCGCAAACCGGAATTTCAGTGAATATCCGCGCCACCGAAGATGACCGCAACTCAGGCTACATCCGCCTGGCGCAAATCTCGAGCGGCAATGAAGACGCCTGCGTGCTGATTGACAACTTCTCCGTGACCGACGCTCCCATGGTTACCGCCAACTCCTGGACCGCCTCCAATGCGAAACTGGGGCGCGATCCCAACACCCACCTCTATTGGGGCGACCGCCTCAACGATGGTTTCTTCTCGCCGATGCTCACGCTCAACACCTCGCTCACCGGAGCCGATATTGACTATGAGGGCGGTTACCTGCAGGGAACCCCCTCCGCGCTGATTTCGCCTCCGCTTTCCAACGGCGTGGGCCGGGTGAGCTTCCAGGCCCGCCAGGACGAACCCAATCCGCTGGGAACGAAAGTGCTCATTCAGCTTACAAAAACCCCCAATCCGCAGGCGGAAGACGCCGTGTGGGTTGATTATGAGGTCGCCGATGCGGCGCAAAGCTTCCTCATCACCAATACGGTGTACACGGCCTACTCGATGGATGTCAACGAGCCCGGTTATTACGGTGTTCGGCTGATGACAATTATCACCAATGACTGGACGGTTTCCGAAGACCAGTGGAAGCATGCGGGGCGCGTTCATTTTGATCAGGTTGTTGTGACGGATCCCCTCCTCCCGGGCTTCCGCATTTCCGATGTGACCTTCTCCGAAATCCCGTCCGTGGCGATCAATGAGCAGAATCGCTTCGGAACCCAGCCGCTGGAGGGCAGCCCGGTTTATGTCACGGCCGCTTTGGATCGCATTCTCCTCAACCCGAAGAATATCAGGCTTTACTTCAGCTACGTCTATGCCCGGCCCGAGACCAACAGCGTGGGCCAGCTCAGCTGGCCCGCCAACACGGTCGCCGCGCAGTGGGGAACCGAAAAATGGCTCACATTCGACCCTGCCCCCGAGAGCGCATCGGCCAGCGGCCTCACGGTTTACACGATGGAATTGACCCGAGTCCGCCCCGAGGATTACATCTGGCACTCGGAAACCGGCATCACCGGCCCGCTTTCAAGGGATCTGAAGCCCAGCGATATTGTTCAATACTCCGTTTGGGCCACCTATACCGATTCCGCGGGCGCCCCGGTCGACAAGCGCATTTATTTCGACGCATACGCCTATCACCGCCCCCCGTGGTATTATCCGCGGGATTTCAACAGCGACAAGGAATTGAAGGCATTCGGAACCGCCCCTTATTTCTGGGTCTATTCCTGCCCGCCCGGCGAAGTGTTTTTCAATGAATTCGACCTGATGGATGAATACGGCCAGAGCAGCGCCGGTTACGCGCAGTTCGTCGAGCTCTGCGCCCCTGCGGGGATCAGCCTCAAGGGCTGGAAACTCGATCAGATTGATTCGAGCTACGAGGCGCTTCGGGCATCGTCGTTTACAATCACCAACGAAAATCTCATTGCCAGCTACACCACGAAAGCCGGCGTTGACCTGAACCGCGGTTTCTTTGTGCTGGGCAACGGCCCGGCGTTGAAAAGAGAGGGAAAGATCAACTACGTGATCGACGATTCCTGGTCGACCTCGCCTCCCGGAGGCTTCAAGCTTTACCGCGACAACGGCGCCTACGAGCAGGGGATCACCTATTCCACCTATACGAATGATTACGATACCGCCGCAGCCAAAAACATGGCCCGGGATGATACGGATCGGATCGCCGTGGCCAGCGGCAACGCCTGGACGAACCTGGTCTATGCCGGCAGCGACGACCGTATCGGCTATCTCTCTTCGACCGGTATCGGCACGAACGACATCTGGACGACCTGGGGAAACACCCAGGAGGAATTTGACAACGGCACCATCGGCCCCACGCCGGGCGACATCAACGAAGGCCAGGTCATTGACCCCTACACGGGCGGCCTCGCCTTTCGGGTCACCTCGCTCCTCAGCGGCCTGGGCCTGCAGAACAGCTTGGATATGCCCGAGCTGATTCTGACCGTGCGCGCCAATCCCGATAATCCCAATTCGGTGAGCATTGCCTATTCGAGCGCCATTCTGCACGAGATCGACTACATCCGTTACTACCGGGTTCCTGAGGAATCCCAGCCGCAGCCGGGGTGGACTTATATAACCGATGCCGCAGGGATGCAGACCTTCACCGCAACGATCGCCGATGTTGAAAGCGATATCCAGGTGGAGGCGAAAATCATACTCAGCCCTGGCGCCGGCAGCCTTTTCTCGACCGTGGAGCCCTATCAGGAACAGGTCACGACCAATCTTGTGGCCGTCAACAGCCGGCAACCCTGGATCGGAGACGGCATGGGCTTCAGTGCCGCGCTTTCAGGGCTTTACCCGGAGGTGACTCCCAACGGCACCGTGCTGGGGTGTTTCGTCAGCTATCATCAGGCAGAGGATCTCACCGGCCTTTCCGACTGGGGTTCCGATAAAGACTGGTTCCGCATCACGAATGATCTTGCCGTGGCGACCTCGTGGTCCACCAATGAGACCGTCGCCGTGTGCAGCCTGGTGTGGGATCAGGAGAGCGGTACCTATCTCGCTTCCACGGGCATTGATCCCAAGAGCGCGTTTAGCGCCGAGCAGCCCGTGGAGTATTGCGGCTGGGTGATTATCCGGGATCCCGTCACCGGGAAAAACTTCTCTGTGCGCCAGCCCTTCGACAGTTTCACCCTGCCTGCGTGGTATGAAGGGGCGGAAGATATCAATGCCCGGGCGGCCGATGCAAGCAAAGTGCCGTATTTCTACATCTACGGCACGCCTTTCAATTCGGTCTACATCAACGAAGTGAACCTGGGCGACCCCGCGATCGACAAGAGCTATCCGCGCTTCATTGAAATTGTCTACCCCAACATCAGGGGGCGCCTGGGCCACGAGTATTCAATGGCCGGCTGGACGCTCGCGCTCACGAATGCCGCGGGCGCGAAGATTGATTTCCCGCTCTCAGGCGATGTTTCCTCCGCGCCCAACGGCGGCGGACCCTTCTTCTACGTCACGACCACTGTGGCCGGCAAGCCGCAGTTGGCCGGGCGCGGCATCGCCGCCGAAAGCACCTTCCCCGAGGATTCTCTTGGAACCGGCCCCTGGTCCGTCATTCTCTACCGCCCTGAATCGGGAATCTCCGAAGGCGGCGTGGTGGTTTCGGCCGGCGATCCCGTGGCCGGTTCACCGCTGATCGATCGAACCCCCTATCACCCCGTTTGGGCCGGCGAGGTCGACGCCCCGACCTCAATCGGCTCCGTGGGGCAATTCGGCGAAACGGGTTCTTCCACCAATCAATGGCAGTTTTTCGAAGGCCCGTACACAACCAACGCCCTCGGCGTGGTCAGCGGATCCTCGCCCGGTTATCAAAACCCCGGTCAGACTTTCCCCGACGACGGCCTCGACAAAGCCATCATTCGCTCCACCATTCAAAACCTGATTGGCGGCGTGGATCTGGGCGGCACCCAAAACGGTTTGAATCAGGCGCTGATCGTTGTCACCAACACGATTCCCGCCGATGCAACCTTCGTCTATGCCCCGGCCGACGGATATTACATCCAGGACATTTCAGTGCGCAACGGCTCGTTTTCCGGCGGCGATTCATTCCTTCAACCCGACGACGGCGCGACCGGAACCAACATTACCGTTCACCTGGTTGATTATATTCGCAAGCACGGCGGCGGCGGCTCTCTCGTCGAAGGCGGCGTCGCGAACGGGTGCCAGATCGTCGTCACCTTCTCCGATGGTCCTTACGACCCCGATCAATGGGTGCGCCAGCTCTCGATCTTCACCCCCGATCAGCCCCTGGGCTCTGCCGACATTCAACCCCTCGCGACCGAAAAGGTCGGCGTGCAGGTGCGCGTGCTGCCGGTCGTGGCTGCCGCTGAAATTTACCTCACCTGGTCGCCTGTGACCAATGCCGTGGAGCGGTGGTATACCGATATCAACGTGAGCGCGAATTGGGCGATGGATGTCTGGCTGCCCACGGCCGGCCTCAACCCGAATTTGCCCAACACCGTCAGGCTGGTTGCCGATCCCGTTGTTCCGGGAACCTTCACCACGCCTGACGACTGGTGGATTCCTCCCCAGCCCGCGGGTACCGCGGTGAAATACGTCGTCTGGTACAGGCTGGGCGGCGCGATGAAGAAGCTCTCCCTCTCCAAATACATTTCACCCTCCTGGTATGTGCCCGCGCAGGCCGCCGATCTGAACCTCCGCCCCGGCCCGACCGGTCTCAATCACGACAAGACCCCGTATTACTGGGTCTACGCCACGCGCCAGCGCTCGGTGTGGATCAACGAGGTGAACTACCACTGGCTCGTCAACTCGGTCGACTATTCCGCTGTGGAACTGGCCATGATCGATGACAACGCCGCCGCCGTCAAAAGCCTGAAGGGGTGGACGATCACAAACGAATCGCACACCGTGAACGATTCCTACGGCCTCAATCCCGCAACCAACACCATCGGGTTTGCGCTCTCGGCCGCCCCGTGGGGGAACAACCCCTACGCGGCAACCGACCCGCGCCTGGCGTATTATGTGCTTGCCACACCCGGCGCCGTTCCCCTGGGGTTGACGCAGACTCTGACCAGGGGATTTGTCGGCGCCGAGGCCGAGGTGTGCGTGCTCCGGCTGTACCGCGATACCGGCGCGCTGGAAGATGAAGTCTACATCATCCGCTCCTCCGCCTCCAGGCTCCAGACCGCCTCAACCCTTGCCGTGGAAAAGTCGATGCTGAACCAGCTCGCGCTCTCATCCTGCTTTGCCGGTGAAGCCCGAAACAACAACATCGGCTCCCTCCAGCGTTCCAGCCTGACCGACCGCACCGCCAACGCCTGGTATTACAGCTCCGGCAACGCCACCTGGGGGTCGTACAACACCTATGTCGACAACAGGACCGGAGCCACGACCGATATCCAGGTTTATCCGCAAGGGCCTTTGCCCGGCATCGCCGCGCTTGGCATTCTCTCCGCATTTGCCGATTCGGGCCAGGGGTCTTTCCTCACGACCGGCGTGGCGCTCAACACACCTGCCGTTTTGGGTTCGGCCTACACGCTCAACTGCGAGCCCGCGCCGTGGTACACCGTCGGCCGGGTTCTGCTCAACAACGAGCCCTACCGCGTGGCGGAAGAAAGGGTTTACAGCGCGGCCGCCGCCCAGCCCGCCGTGGAGCACACCATCGAAGGCACTCTCGATGAGCCGGTGACGACCTTCCGCGTGACCTTTGTTCCGAAGGCCGAGGCTGCTCTGCTCGCGGGTAAAGGCGCCGTGAACCTCAACGACGCCGCCCAGATGAAATGGCTCCAGGCCTTCAACCTGGGCGCCGTGTTGGCCGCGTATGAGGCCGACGGCGTGTCGCCCGAGGAAAAATACTGGCTCTCCGCCGCCGCCGACCGTTTCACGGAAGTGGCCTTGCGTTTCGAGGCGCTGGAAGCGCCGACCGTCCAAAACGGCCGTTCGCTGGCGCAGATCGGCTTGCGGGTCAATGGAGAAACCGTTCCGGCGCTGCAGGGCGATGCCCGCCTGGTTCTTTTGGGCCGGGCCTCCCTCGCCGATGCACACTGGACAAAGATTAAAGATCTCGAGCCGGCGGAAGCCTCCGGTTTGAAACAGATCACGCTCCCCGAAAACGGAACGGCCGACGCCTTCCGCTTTTTCAGGTGCGTGCTCATGTCGGGCGAAGCGTCCGATGCACTGTAAAATGAGGAGTTGATGTGATAGGGTATTGGCTACAGTACATGTTGATTCGTTTTGTCTGGGTGCTTTTCCGCCTTGTTCCCGCCCGCAAAGCCTACGGTTTCGGTTACGGTTTCGCGTGGGGGGTTTATCCCCTGCTGCCGAAGCGGCGCACCGCCATCGCGGAAGACAATGTGTTGCAGGCCGGAATCGCCTCCACCCCTGAAGAAGCCCGCCGGATTGCGCGCGCCTCGACCGGGCATTTCCTGGGGCACATCCTCGAAGCCCTGCGCCTTCAGGAAGGAATCGATTTTTCGCATTGGGCCAATTCGGTCGAAATTGAGGCCGATCATGATTTGCGCGAGCTTCTGATGGAAACAAAAGAACCCATCATGATTGTGACCGGTCACTTGGGAAGCTGGGAAGTCGCGGTGCCGATTATCGCCCAGTTTCGCCCGATGATCGCCATCGCCCGCCGGATGAACAACCCCTACCTGAACAAATTCCTCCAGAAAAAACACTTCCGCGGCGACATCACCGTCGTCTCCAAAGAAAACGGCCTGAGCGGCGATATTTTCCGGCAATGGAAAAACACCAACGCCGCCCTCACCATTGTGATGGATCAGCACGCCGGCAAACGGGGAATCAAGGTTTCATTTTTCAATCGCCTCGTGTTGGCGCACACCTCCTCCGCGCGCATTCATCTGCGCAGCGGCGCGCCCGCCATCGTCGGAGCCTTTGTTCGGACCGGAACCTTCAAATACCGCATGGTCTGCGCGTGCGACGCGGTTCGCTACACCCCCACCGATGATCACGACGAAGATATCCGCGAGGTCACCCGCCTCATGATGAGCGGCATTGAAAAGCTCATTCGCCAGTATCCCGAGCAATACCTCTGGATGCATCGCCGCTGGCGAAAAATCTGAACCGTTTCTCAAGGCGGAGTGATATGGACTGGCGTGTGTTTTGCAGTACGTTCCTGATGATTTTCCTGGCCGAGCTCGGTGATAAAACCCAGCTTGCCGTGATTTCCCAAACCGCCTCCTCCGGCGGCCGGTGGGGTGTTTTCCTCGCCGCGAGCCTGGCCCTCGTGCTTTCCACCGCGCTCGGCGTGCTCGCCGGGTGCGTGCTGAAGCGTTTTGTGCCCAACGATGCCTACATCAGGATTGCCGCCGGGCTCGTGTTTCTGGTTTTTGGAGCGCTCATGCTGAAAGAAGGCATTGTGCATTTCCGCGACCCCGCGCCACCCTCCGAGTGCGAGGCGCAACCCCAAGATCCCGCATGAGCGACTGGATCGATATTCAGGCCGATGCCGCCCACATTTCCCGCGAACGCCGCAAAGCCCGCGAGCTGCGCGCCTCCGCCTGGTGGCGGGAACAGCTCCGGCGCGGCACCTGCCATTACTGCGGCGGCGCCTTTTCCCCCGAAGAGCTGACCATGGATCACGTGATACCCGTGGCCCGCGGCGGGAACAGCACCCGGGGCAATGCGGTTCCCGCCTGCCTGGCCTGCAACCAAAAGAAAAAACATCTCACCCCCGCCGAGCAGGCGCTTGCCGACCTCGAAGCCTCCGGCGCCCTTGACCCGGCCGAGGAGTTTTTCCAATGACCGAACCCTTTTTAAGCCGCCTCCGGAACCGCCCGCTGATCTTCGACGGCGCCATGGGATCCATGATCTGCCAGAAAGGCGTCTTCGTCAACACCTGTTTCGATGAACTTTGCCTCACCCGCCCCGAGCTGATCGCCGATATCCACCGCGCTTACTTCGATGCCGGCGCCGAAGTGCTCGAAACCAACACCTTCGGCGCCAACCGCCTCCGCCTGAAAGCCTACGGCCTCGGTGATCGCGTGGCGGCCATCAACACTCGGGCCGTGGAAATCGCCCGGAGCGTCGCCGGCGATTCCGCCTATGTGGTCGCCTCCGTGGGGCCTTGCCTCGACGAAGCCGAGCGCATGACCCCCGCCAACCGCGAAGCCATCCGCGCCGCCTTTCGCGAACAGCTCGAAACCTTTGCCCGGAGCCCTGTCGACGCCGTCATCCTCGAAACCTTTTACGATACCGACCAGCTCCTCCTCGCCGCCGAAGAGGCCGCCGGCCTGGGCCTCACCGTTATCGCCTCCCACGCCTTCCACCCCGCCGCCGCCCCCGAAACCATCCGCCTCGCCTCCCTGCGCCTCGCCGCCTCGCCCGCCGTCAGCATCATCGGCATCAACTGCGGGTGCGACCCCGCCCAGATGCTCACCCCCCTGGCCATACTCCTTGCCCACACCGCCAAACCCGTCATCGTCATGCCCAACGCCGGCGGCATTCAGGAGATCGGCGGGCGCATGCTCAACCTCAACACCCCCGAATACTTCACCGAATACGCCAAAAAATACATTGAAATGGGCGTGCGCGGCGTCGGCGGCTGTTGCGGCGCCACCCCCGCCCACATCGGGCTCCTCGCCCGCACGCTCTCAGGCGTGCAAGGGATTAAACAGTTTCTCAGCGTCGAAGCCGTCGCCGATCCCGCGGGCGAGCCTCCCCCCGTGCCCCTCGCCGAAAAATCGCGCTTCGGCGCCGCCCTCGCCGCCGGAAAACGCGTGACCTCCGTTGAAATGCTCCCCCCGCAGACCGGCGCAGGCCTGCCCGAGTTTCTTGAAAAATGCCGCCTCTGCGAAGCCGCCGGCGTCGACGTCGTCAACCTGCCCGACGGTCCCCGCGCCAGCCCCCGCCTCAGCGTCTTCGCCACCGCCGCCGCCATGCTCGGCGCCACCGCCATCGAACCCGTTCCCCACCTCTGCTGCCGCGACAAAAACCTCATTGCCCTTCAATCCGACCTCCTCGGCGGCGACGCCACCGGCTTGAAAAACTGGCTCTTCATCACCGGCGATCCCCCCAAGCTCGGCAATTACCCCGATGCCACCGGCGTCTTTGATCTCGACGCCACCGGCCTTGTTCGCCTTGCCGCCAACCTCAACCGCGGCCGCGACGCCGCCGGCCAGCCCCTCAAAGCCCGCGCCTCCCTTGTCATGGGCGTGGGCGCCAACCCCGCCGCCATCGACCTCGAGCACGAATTTGCCCTTTTTCTGCGCAAAATCGCCGCCGGCGCGGAATACGCCATCACCCAGCCCGTGTTCGATCCCGATGCCCTCCTGCGCTTTGTTTCCCGCGTGCGCGCCGCCGGCCACACCATTCCCCTCATTGCCGGCCTTTACCCCCTGCTTTCCTTTAAAAACGCCGATTTCATGAACCGCCACGTTCCCGGCGTATCCGTTCCACCGGCCATTCTCTCGCGCATGGCCGCCTGCGAGACCCGTGAGGAAGGCATTGCCTGCGGCATTGCCATCGCCCGCGAAATTCGCGATGCCGTGGCCGGTGCCGTCCAAGGCTTTCAGGTCTCCGCCCCTCTGGGGCAAACCCGCGTGGCTCTCGACGTCCTCGGGTAGAGCAGGTTTTGGGGGAGCCGCTTACCGCAGGCGGCATGAAAAGGCGCGGGGGTGCATTCACGCTTGCCTGAGGGAAGCGCCGACGGTTATACTGCCTTCCAAGAGAGGAATTGTGTGATGCGGAACAGACGCGCTTTCTTAACATCGTTCGCTTTTGGCGCCGCCGCGGTGGCGGTGCGGGGCGAATCTTCGGATCCGGTGATTTTCCACATTCCTCTGCCGGAATACGCCGAAACCTTCACCCGCACGCTCTCGGGCGTTCGCGGAGAAACCGCCACGCTTGCACTTGCCTGAGAAAACGCATGAAAAAAATCCTGATCGCCGCTCTTCTTGCCGTTCCCGTCTTCGCGGCGCCTCTGCCTGAAACCGTCACCGCCGGGGTCGACAAAGTCTGCTTCTTCACCTCCGAGGGGGGGCGCTATCCCTCTCAGGGCAACCGCCTGCTGCCGTGGGTCACCACGGGCGAGAACCCCGCCAAAGCGCTGAAGATTGCCTCCAACCCCATTCACCACTTCCAGGGCTACCGGATCCCGCCGCCCGACGATGAGCTTTCACTGGTGCTTTTCCGTTACAAAAACGGTTCCTTCGCGGCGGTTTACCCCGTGCCTTTTCAGGCGGAAAACGGCGACTGGTTTCTTTCATGGGTGCGGCTCAGTGAAAAAAACGGATTTACCGCGGAGGCCGGCGCTTTCGACGGCAAACCCGCCGCCGCCGAACCGCGCTATGTGGTCGGAAAAAGCGATTCGCTTTACGGCGCCGTGCAGTCGGCCATCGCTCAGGCGATGAATCTGCCGTGGCTCAAAGGATCCTACCGGCCGCTCGGCGAAAAGAAAGACCCCGAAATGTTCCGCTACCTGGGCTGGTGCAGCTGGGAGCAATACAAGAAAGACATCAGCGAGAAGAAACTCGTCGATGTGGCCAGAAAGCTCAAGGCCTCTCCCGTGCCCATCCGCTGGATGCTCGTGGACGACGGCTTCCAGCAGCGCCACAACTGGGATCGCCTCCAGAGCCTCGCCCCCCGCCCCGATACCTTCCCCGGCGCCTGGAAACCCCTCATGGCCGAGCGCAGCGAAAAGCTCCGCTGGTTCGGCGCCTGGCACGCCTACTATGGCTACTGGAATGCCATCTCCGCCGAAAACGACCTCCCCGAAGCCGTGCGGGAAGCCCTCTTCACCATCGCCAACCAAGACGGCAAAACCTGGCTCTACCCCGCCTCGACCCGCGCCGGCGCCCAGGTTTATTTCGACGCCCTCATCGGATCGCTCAAAGGGTACGGGTTCGACTTCGCGAAGATCGACGTGCAGTGCCAGTATCTCGATAAAATCCAGGGCCAGCCCCAGGCCGTCAGCCGCAACGTCTGGCTCACCCAGGCTCTTGAAGAAGCCTGCCTCAAAACCGGCGTCGACCTCATGAACTGCATGGCCATGGGCGGCGTGATGCACTTCTTCACCCGCGCCAGCGCCTCCATGCGCTGCTCCATCGATTACCAGCTCAACAATGCCGACATGGCCCGATCCCACCTCTGGCAATCCTATCACAACGCCCTCTGGCTCGGCATGAGCCTCCAGCCCGATCACGACATGTTTCACTCTTCCGACAAACTCTGCGGCGGCATGATGGCCCGCTCCAAAGCCCTCTCCGGCGGCCCCGTGTATATCTCCGACGGCCCCTCCGGCATGAACCCCGCCCTCATCATGCCGCTCGTAGCGAGCGACGGCAAATTGCTCCGCCCCCTCCATGCCGGCGTGCCGCTGCCCGATTCCGTCTTCATCGACCCCCTCAACGAAGCCAAACCCTACCGCGTGGCGGCGCCCCTCGCCAACGATTCAGCCGCCATCTGCCTCTACAACCTCCTCGCGCCCGAAAAGGAGAGCGTCGGAGCGCGCATCACCCTCGCCGATTATGCCGACGCCTTCGCCTTTCTCCCCCAAAAGCCCCCGCAGCCCAAAGAAATCGCCCTTTTCGACCCAACCGCGCAAGCGGGATCCGTGCTGACCGCCTCGTTTGCGTGCGAGCTGCCGGCCTTCAGCGACCGCCTCTTCATTCTTGCCCCCGTCCGCGCCGGGTGGGGCGTGATTGGCCGCGCCGACAAATACCTCGCCCCCTGCATGGTTTCCGCTATCAAAACCGATGCGAAAAGCCTCACCCTGACCCTTGCCGAAAGCGGTCCGCTCGTGATTTGGTCAAAAAAGAAACCCGCTCTTAAAGGCGTCGAAGCCCTCGACCTGGGCGCAGGTTTCTGGAAATTCGACCTGCCCGTGACCGATAAACCCGTTGCCTGTACCTTCAACCGTTAAAGGAATGCCATGAAACGAGCCCTTCTGATCGCCCTTCTCGCCGCCCCCGCCTTCGCCGCGCCCCTGCCCGAAGACCTCACCGCCTCCATCGAAAACGTCTGCTTCTTCACCTCCGAAGCCAACCGTTTCCCCTCCCAGGGCAACCGCACGCTTCCGTGGGTCACCGGCGGCGACAACCCCGCCAAGGCGCTCAAGATCCGTTCCAACCCGATTTACTCCACCATGTTCAAGGTGCCCCAGCTCCCGCCGCCCGACGACGAGCTCTCGCTCGTGATCTTCCGTTACAAAGACGGCTCCTACGCCGCCATCTACCCCGTGCCCTTTCAAGCCGGCAACGGCGATTGGCACCTCTCCTGGGTCAAACTCAGCGAAACAACCGGTTTCACCGTGGAAGCCGCCGCCTTCGACGGGAAAGACGCCGCCGGCATAACGCCCCGCTACGTGGTCGGCAAAAGCGCCGATTCCGCCTACGCCGCCGTGCAATCCGCCGTGAGCCAGGCCATGAACCTGCCGTGGCTCAAAGGCTCCTTCCGCCCGCTCACCGAGAAAAAAGACCCCGAAATGTTCCAATACCTCGGCTGGTGCAGCTGGGAGCAATACAAGCAGAACATCAACGAATGGATCCTCTCCGACGCCGCCCGCGCCCTCAAAGCCTCGCCCATCCCCATCCGCTGGATGCTGGTCGACGACGGCTTCCACCAGCAGAACAATTTCGGCCGCCTCCTCACCGTGGCCCCCAAGCCCGACGCCTTCCCCACAAACTGGAAGCGCCTGATGGCCGAGCGCTCCGACAAACTCCGCTGGTTCGGCGCCTGGCACGCCTACTACGGCTACTGGAACGGCATCTCCACCGACAACACCCTCCCCAAAAACGTCCAGGACAGCCTCTTCCAGATCCACGGAAAACACGACGGCAAAGACATCACCTGGATCTACCCCGGCAAAACCCGCGCCGACGCCCAGACCTACTTCGACCACCTCGTCGGCACCATGAAAGGCTACGGTTTCGATTTCCTCAAGATCGACGCCCAATGCCAGTACCTCGAGAAAATCCAAGGCCAGCCCCAGGCCGTCAGCCGCAACGTCTGGATGACCCAGGCCCTCGAGCAAGCCTGCCGCACCGCCGACATCGACCTCATGAACTGCATGGCCATGGGCGGCGTGATGCCCTTCTTCGCCACCTACAGCGCCTCCATGCGCTGCTCCATCGATTACCAGCTCAACAATGCCGACTTCGCCCGCTCCCACCTCTGGCAATCCTACCACAACGCCCTCTGGCTCGCCCTCACCCTCCAGCCCGACCACGACATGTTCCACTCCTCCGACCCCTTCTGCGGCGGCATGATGGCCCGCTCAAAAGCCCTCTCCCGCGCCGCCGTGTACCTCTCCGACGCCCCCCGCGCCATCGACGCCTCCCTCGTGATGCCCATCGTGGCTCACGACGGTAAAATCCTCCGCCCCCTCCATGCCGGCGTGCCGCTGCCCGATTCCATCTTCATCGACCCCCTCAACGAAGCCAAGCCCTACCGCGTGGCCGCCCCGCTGCCCCACGGCGCCGCCGCTCTCTGCGCCTACAACCTCCTCGCCCCCCGCAAGGCGAGCGTCACCGCCGAAATCCGCCTGCGCGATTATGCCGACGCCTTCGCCTATCTCGCCGAAAAACCCGCCGCGCCCAAAGAAGTCGCCCTCTTCGACCAGACCGCCCAGCGCGGCTGCCCCATGCTGAGCGAAGGCAGCGTCTCCGCCTTCGAGCTTCCCGCCTTCAGCGACCGCCTCTTCATCCTCGCGCCCGTTCAAAACGGCTGGGCCGTCGTCGGCCGCTCCGACAAATACCTCACCTCCAACCTCGTCGCCGCCATTAAAACCAGCGGCAACCGCCTCACCCTCACCCTTGCCGAAAGCGGCCCCCTCGTGATCTGGTCGAAAGAAAAACCGCGCCTTGAAGGCCGCGGTCCCGAAGCGGTTGATTTGGGCGAACACTTCTGGAAGTTCGACCTTCCCGTGAGCGACGCCCCCGGAAGCTGGACCTTTATCCGATAAAAAATCACCTTGAAAATGATTCCCGAAAGGAGTAATCTCCCCGCCAAGGAGAAACTCATGAAAAAATTCATTTTGGCTTCATTGTGTTTATTTTTAAGCACCGCAGTCTCTTTTTCCGCCGAGCCGATAACCGGCGTTTGGAAAACCATTGACGACGAAACCGGCGAAAGCAAAAGCCTGGTGCGCATTTATGAACATCAAGGGCTCTACTACGGTCGAGTTGTCAAGCTTTTCAAAAATCCCGACACCACCGCCAAAGGCATCAAGGGAAACCCCAAGATCAACGGGTTGGATATTATCTGGAACATGAAAGACACCGGCGAAAAATTTACCGGCGGAAAAATTTTAGATCCCAAAAAAGGTAAAATTTACACCTGTGAGATTTGGAAAAACAAAGAAGGGTCTCTCACAGTCCGCGGTAAGATCGGCTTCTTTGGCCGCAACCAGACCTGGCAGGCGGAACCCCCTTCCACCAACACGGTTGCCGAAGCCTCTTCCGGCGCGATTGCTGCGCCCCTCCCGGCCAAGCCGGTTGCCGAAGCCCTCATCCCCTCTATTCCCGAAAAAGAATAGTCGGCTCTATCATTATGATTGGTTTTCGTTAGTGTCAACACGCCCAAGGCGAGCACTTCTGGAAGTTCGACCTTCCCTTGAGCAACGCCTCCGGAACATTCACCTTTTTCCGGAAAAACTTTTGTAAATGCCCTCAAACGCCGGGTGACCCCAATCATCCGGCGGAAGGTTGGGGCGTTTGCCTGCCATAATCTTGCTGAGCAACGCGCCGTGTTCCTGGAGAATCACCGGGTCAATGTTTTGCCAGACCAAATTGTCAAAATGTATCCAAAACGGCCAAGCCTCGACAACAGGGCGCTTGGCCTGACGCTTCTCGCACCACAGCATGAATTTTTCAATCAGCGGCATCATTGCCTTTATCAGCGGATCAATGAGCCGGATAAACCAATTGCCCTCTCCGCGAGTTACCCAAATCGCAGTGGGACTGTCGGCTCCGCCAATCAAGAAAACTTCTTCCGCCTCTTTCCGTGAAGGGTAGAATTTCGGAAAACTCGAGACTACTCCCGCGAGTTTGCCGCCAACAGTGAAAAACCCAATCGATTGTTCCGGGACGTCAGAGGAATTTTGCGTGGTATTCCCCTCTTCATCGCGGTCGAAAATAAATGACCCTTCTTTGCACTCCGCCATGCGCCAATAATCGAGATTCTTTTCCGTGACGGGAAAACGGATTAACGTGGTGATACCGTCAACGGGAATCTGCGGCACGCCAAAGGCGACGAGGTCGCCGCCCGAAGCGCGAGTGAATCGGAATTCGTTGATGCCCAGCGCCTTTTCAAGCGGCATCACCACAAATAAACCACCCTCCATCTCCACCGGCAAAGCGAAAAAGGTTTCGCGGTCGGTTTCAACTCGCAAAAAACGGTCAATGGTTTTTTTGGGGGGGTGCATGGCAATTTCCTCTTTCTGTTTTAATACAACCGCACCGGAAGGGTCTGTTCGGAGGCGGCGGTTTTCAGGGTGAGGGTGTGGACGGCGTTTGTGGGCCGGGTGGGGGCGGCGGTGAAGGTGAGGAGGTTGCGGCCGGCGGCGGTTTTGGGGGTCACGGAAAGAAGGGTCTTCCCTTCGGGGTCTTGGAGGGTGAGGGTGGCGGGGTCGGCGCTTTCGAGGAAGTAGGGGATGGCGTAGAGGCCGGTATCGGGGTGGCGGGTGATTTCAAAGGCGTCGGGCTTATAGGTGCGTTTGAAGGGCTTGAGGGTGACCACGGCTTCGGGGAAGCCGGTTTTGTGGGCGGGCGGGGTCAGGCCGCCGAGGGCGAGGCCGCGCTGAACGTCGGGGTCGCTCATGAGCAGGCGCCAGAGAAGGCCGGAACGGTAGTTTTCAATCATGCAGGCGATGGGGAGCTGGTCGATGGCGATGTAGGATTCGGAGACCCAGGCGTCGCGCAGGCTGGAGGCGTCGTAAGGGCCGTAGGGGCCGAGCATGGCGGGGGTGCGTTGGTAGAGGGCTCGCAGGGCTTGCATGGCGTAGAGCGGGGTGTAGGCGATGCTGGAAAGGGCGGCGGTGGGGGCGATGGTGGCGCGGTCGTTGTCGGGGGCGGAGGCGGTGTAGCCGCCTTTGATGTCGCTGGCGGTGAGGCCCCAGTATTCGGGGGAATAACGGTTTTCCCTGGGTGCGGCTTCGAGGCAGTAGGCGCGGTTGACGAGGGTTTGGGTGGTGTTGCGCACGCCGTAGCCTTTGGAGACGAATTCATCGGAAATGAGAAAGGGATTGAGGCCGATGAAGCTGTAGTGGGCGAGGAAGAGGGGGCCGCCTTCGGGGCGGCGGGTGCCTTGGAGGGTGTAGCCGAAGGCTTTTCGGGTTTTGTAGCCGGGGGTGTGGTTCCAGGCGTCGAAGGTTTTACGGGAAATGGGGTGGGTGGGTGAGGCGGCGGCGAGGACGTAGACGATGAGGGATTCGTTGTAGCCGGTGATTTTGAGGTTTTTGGCGAAGCCGTGGTTCGGGCTCCAGTGCCAGCTGAGGGGGCCTTCGGCGCCTTGGGTGAAGAAGTTCCACTCCACGTCGCGCCAGAGCTCGGTGACGATGGCTCGGAGGCTGGTTTCCGTGGGGTTTGGCGCATTGAAATACGCGCGGGCGATGAGGAGGCCTTCGAAGAGGAAGGCGGTTTCCACGAGGTCGGCGCCGTCGTCTTTTTCGCTGAAGCGGATGGTTTTGCCGGTTCGGCCGTTGAGCCAGTGGGGGAAGGCGCCGTGGAGGGTTTTACGGGCTGTTTTGTCTCGGAGGAAGGTGGCGAGGGTGAGCAGGCGCGTGGCGGCGTCGGCACGCGTGATCCAGCCGCGTTCGGCTCCGGCGACGATGGCCGCGATGCCGAAGCCTGTGCCTCCCGTGGTCACGCGGTCCGATTTCCGCCCTTCGGCCCAGCGCTCGGGCACCATGCCCGAGACGGGGTGGCCGAGCTGCCAGGCGTAATTGAAGGTTTCGCGTTGCGCGCGATCAAGCAGGGCCCGGTCTTTTTGCACGGCGGGATCTTGGGCGGCAAGGGTGCATCCGGCCATCACGGTAAATAGAAATGCTGCGCTGTTTTTCATGGGGAACCTTTTTCGTGTGGGGTTTCGCTTGGAGAAACGCACAATAATGAAGATTATTGCATGGAGAACAAGGTTTTATTGTGCTTTTGCTCAAGCGCGGGCGGGGATCATGCGGGCGTTCGGCCGCCGGGGCCGGCGCCGGGGTGGCGGCGGAGGTCTTCAAAAAGGCGGTAGAGGGCGGCGAGATCGTCGGCTTCGGGGGCTTTGATGCAGATTTTGCCGGGGTAGATGGTGTAGCGGTCGCGGTAGTGTTTGGGGGTGAGGTTGGGCATGAGGATGTTGGCGCCGCAGGTGAGGCCGAGGCGGCGGCCCCGGGCGGGGTCGAGGGTGGAGAGGGCGGTGGTGGAGGGGATGTTGGCGCGGGGGAGGAGGAGGCGGGTGAGGGCGATGGCGCGGAGGGCGGTTTGGGCGGTGGGGGGCGCCTGGTTTTCGGCGAGGGGGGCGGCTTGGGCGAGGGGGGTGCCGGGGTCGGGGATGTAGGGGCCGATGCCGACCATGTCGAGATCGAGGGCTTTGAAGAGGAGGAGGTCGTCGGCAAGGGCGTGGAGGCTTTGGCCGGGGATGCCGGTCATGACGCCGCTGCCGATTTCGTAGCCTTGGGCGCGAAGGGTGTGGAGGTGGGCGATGCGGGGGTGCTCTTTGCCCTGGGGGGATCCGGGGTGGATGCGGTGGAAGAGCTGAAGGTCGCTGGTTTCGAAGCGCAGGAGGTAACGGTCGGCGCCGGCGGCGCGCCAGAGGGCGTAGTGGGCTTGGGGGTGTTCGCCGAGGCTGAGGGTGACGGCGAGGGGGGTCTCGTTTTTGACGGCGCGGATGAGGTCGGCGACCCATTGGGCTTCGAGGGTGGGGTCTTCGCCGGATTGGAGCACGAGGGTGCCGAATTTCAGCTCGGCGGCGAGGCGGGCGCAGGCGAGGATTTCTTCCCGGGTCATGCGGTAGCGGGGGAGGGTGGCGTTGGGGGCGCGCATGCCGCAGTAGGTGCAGCGGCGGGTGCAGATGTTGGAGAATTCAACGAGGCCGCGCAGGTGGACGGCGTCGCCCACGGATTCATGGCGCACGCGGTCGGCTTCGGCAAAAAGCGCGGAGGCGTCGGGCTCTGTGAGGGCGGCGAGGATTTTTTCCCGGGTCATGTCTGGCCTTTTCTGCCGGAGCGGAGGGCGGGGTCGTAGATGTCGCGCAGGGCGTCGGCGAGGTGGTTGAAGGTGAGCACGAGCAGGAAGATGGCGAGGGTGACGAAGCTGAGCTCCCACCAGATGCCTTGCCAGAGGCGGACGCGGGCGTTGTTGATCATGATGCCCCAGGAGGGTTCGCCCTGGGCGCCGATGCCCAGGAAGCTGATGAAGACTTCGGTGGCCACGGAGGAGGGGAAGCGGATCGAGAAGGAGATCAGCACAATGTGCAGGATGTTGGGCAAAATGTGGAGGAACATGATGCGGGGGTGGCTGTAGCCGAGCACTTGGGCGGCCTGCACGTAGGCGCGGTCGCGGTGGCGGATCACTTCCGCGCGGATGTTGCGGCAGACGCCGACCCACGTGGTGAGCCCGATGCCGAGGTAGATCCCTGTGAGCCCCTGCCCCACGATCATGGCGATGGCGAGGATGAAGAGGAGCCCGGGCATGGAGGCAACGGTGGCGCAGAGCCAGACGACGACGCTGTCGACCTTGCCGCCGAAGTAGCCGCCGAGGCAGCCGAGGATGACGCCCAGGGGGATGGCGATGAGGGAGGTCATGATGCCGACGTGGAAGGCGATGCGGGCGCCCTGCACGAGGCGCTGGCCCACGTCGCGCCCGAGGTTGTCGCTGCCCAGGATGTAGAGGTGGCCGGTATCGGGGGCGCGGGTCATGGGGGGCGCATAGCGGGCGCTCATGTGGACCTGGTTGTAGGAGGGGGTGCGGTCGATGGCGCGGTAGTAGCGGTAGACGCTTTCGCCGTAGAGGGCGGCGATGGTGTAGATGATGATGGCGATGAGGCAGAGCCGGGTGTCGAGGCGCTTCCAGAGGCGGGAGAGGGGGGAGGGGGCTTTGTTCATGCGAGGCGGACTCTCGGGTCGAGCCAACCGTAGCAGATATCGGTCAGCAGGTTGACGATCTGGTAGATGAGGGCGCCGATGACGACGACGCCGCGGACGACGGCCATGTCGGAGGAGTTGATGGCGTTGATGCTGACGTTGCCCAGGCCGGGGATGCCGAAGAAGCTTTCAAGCAGGAGGCTGCCGGTGAAGAGGAAGGGGATGGAGAGGCTGATGTAGGTGACGATGGGGATGAGGCTGTTGCGCAGGATGTGGCGGAGGTAGACGCGGGGGCCGGAGAGGCCTTTGGCCTGGGCGGTGCGCACGTAGGGCTTGTAGGCTTCGTCGAGAATGGCGGCGCGGTAGAAGCGGATGTCGGCCCCGAGCCCGCCCATCACGCCGATCATCACGGGCAGCGCGAGGTTCCAGGCCGATTGGTAGCCCCACAGCGGGAACCACCCCCATCTGTAGCCGATGACGAACTGCCCCATGAGGATCCAGACGACGTAGTTGACGCTCATGAGGATGGTGGATCCCACGAGGATGCCCCGGTCGACCCACCCGCCGCGGTTGGCGGCGCAGAGCAGCCCCAGGAGCACGCCGAGGATGGCGCCGGAAAGGAGGATGGGAAGCGTCAGCGAAAGGGTGGGGCCGACTCCGGCCTTGAGCACGGCGAGCACGGGCATGTTGTATTCCTGGGAGCGGCCGAAGTCGAACCGGATGAGCCCGGCGATGTAGTGGACGAACTGGGAGTCGAAGAAAGAATCGGTCCGGCGCTGGATGCGGGCGGGCGTGCCGTCGACGGCGGCGAGCTTCCAGCCTTTGGGGACGGCGACCGTGCCGCGGGCGCTTTCGGTGCGGCGTTCGCCCGTGTCGATGGCTTCAAGGGTGGCGGTCGCGGCGCTGCCTTCGGGGGTGAGGCGGTAGGCGCCTTCGGGGAGGGGGAAGGCGAGCGCGGCGGGGCGATCCTGAGCGGGGCGGGTGAGCGCGTCGACCGTGTACCAGTTGCCGCAGAAGAGGGGTTTGTCGTAGCCGTACTGGGCGTCGAAGGCGGCGATGGCGGCCTGGGAGGCGTGCTGGCCGAGGCGGACGGTGGCGGGGGAGCCGCCGATCACATAGAAAAGCACGAAGGTGAGCATGATCACGCCGAAGGTCGTGGGGATCATTTCCAGGAGGCGGCGGAGGAGGTAACGCTTCATTGGGGGGCTCCTTCGCGGTGGCGGAGGTACTTTTCCATGCCGTAGGGGAAGTTGTGGGGGAGGTAGTTGAGCACCCGTTTGTGGGCGAGGGTGTATTCGATGAAGTAGTGGGTGTGGATGCGGGGGCAATCTTCGGCGATGATGCGCTGGAGCTCGGTCCAGGCGGCGGTCTGCGCGGCGGGGTCGGCGGTGGCGATGGCGGTTTCGTAGAGCCGGTCCACGCGGGGATTGGTGTAGTTCACGCGGTTGGCGCCGGGGGAGACGTTTTGCGAGAGGAGCGGCTGGGCAAAGGTCGCGATGTCGGGATAATCCCCGACCCAGCCGATGTTGAAGAGCTGGGCCTGGCGGTTGTTGAGCTTTTTGAGGAAGGCGGGCCAGTTGTTGAATTCGAGGCGCAGGTCAATGCCGATTTCGTTGAAGAACGAGGCGAGGAGCTCGGCCATTTCGCGGGCGCTTTGGGAGGCGCGGCCGATGTCGAGCGTGAGCGCGAGGCGGCGGCCGGTGGCGGGGTCGATCCCGCCGGGGTAGCCGGCTTTGACCATGAGCTCGCGGGCGAGGGCGAGGTTGAAATCGTAGGGGAAGGGCTCGGAGAGCGCGTCTTTGATATGCGGCGGGGCGATGGTGGTGAGCTTTTGGGCGCGGCCGTTGAAGAAGGCGTGCCAGCGGTCGAAGTTGAAGGCGCAGGCGAGAGCCTGGCGGAGGGGTTTGTTGGGGCCGAGGATGGGGTCGTCCATGTTCAGGCCGATGAAGTAGGTCTCGAGGGTGGGGGTGCTGTAGAGGGCGATGCCGCGGGCGGCGAGCTCGGGGAAAAGGCGGTTGCTGGAATCCACGACCACTTCCCAGTTGTCGCGGGCGATGTCGCCGAGGAAATCGACCTCGCCTTTGAGGAACATGAGCCACTGGGTGGAGGCGTCGTTGATCACGGAGTAGACGATGCGGTCGAAGGGCTTTTCCGCGCCCGCGGGGTCGAAGGCGGCCTGGCCTTCGCGCCAGCCCCACCAGCCGGGGGCGCGCTCGAAGACCATTTCGTGGTCGCGGCGCCAGCTTGCGAGGATGTAGGGGCCGGAGCCGACGGTGTGGCGGCTGAGATCCTCGCCGTGGAAGGCCACGGCTTCGGGGGGCGTGGCGGCGAGGTGGTGGAGGGGAAGGTACCAGATAAACTGCATGAAGGGGCGCTTGAGCTCGATGCGCAGGGTGAGGGGATCGAGGGCGCGCAGGCCGGGAACTTCGCGGGCGTAGTCGGTGGGGTCTTTGCCGGCGGAGGCCTCGGAGAAGGCTTTCATGCCGAGGATGTCTTCCACCATCCAGGTGGCGGAGGAGGCGAGCTTGCGGTCGGCGAGGCGTTTGAAGGCGAACACATAGTCGGCCGCCGTGACCTGCCGGCCTTTAGGGGAACCGTCGGCCTCGAAGCCGAAGCAGGGATCGGGGTGGAAGCGGGCCTCGGGGCGCAGGCGGAAGGTGTAGACCTTGCCGTCGGGCGAAATTTCGGGCATGGCGGCGGCGCCTGCGGGCAGGAGGGCGTAGGGGCGGGCGCGGTAATCGTATTCGAGGAGCGTTTCGTAGGCCAGGCCCATGGCGCGGATGGAGGGCACGCCTTCGGCGGTCGCCGGATCCATGCTGGTCACGCGTTCGAGCGGTCTGCGGAAGGTGCCGCCCGCCGCCTGGGCGGCAAGGGCGGAAAGGATTGCGCAAAAAAGAATCAAACGCTTCGTCATGGAAGACCTCAGTTCAAAATCACCCACACATGACCTTCGCCGGCGGCCCACTGCTGAGGCTCGGCGGCTTCGCCCTCCACGCGGTCGAGGCGGTTCGTCATCGTCGCGCGCAGCGCGCGGGCCACCTGTTCGCGGCGGGTCTGGTCGCGCTGTTCCTGGTGCCAGGAGGTGATCACGATGCCCAGAATGCCGCCGGCCAGCAGCGAAATGACCGAGAGGAAAACCGCCGTGCTCAGCGCCACGCGGAAATGTCCCTTGCTTTTTTCCGCGACCAGGGCTTCTTCGGAATGAATCTTCTTCATGTCGGCCAGGCGTTCGCGCTCGAGAGCCAGGCGCTCGCGCTCCAGCGCCAGTTTTTCGCGTTCCAGCTCCAATTCGTTGACTGATTCTCCCATGCGTTACCTCCAAATCTGTTTGATCAGCTCCAGCCCCGCCTTCAGCTCCGCGGCCGGCACGCCCGGCGCCGGCTCGAAAACCAGCGGCACGCCCGCATCGCGCAGGAAGCGCAGCGCCTCGAAATCCACGCCGCCCGCGCCCGGCGCGTGATGATCCCGGTCGGGCTCGGCCACATCGTGAATGTGCACGCCGCCCAGAAACGGCAGCAGGCGGGGAAAGACCGCGCCCGGAGGCACGTCGCCGTAGCGCGCTTTGAGCTCGCCGTGGCCGGTGTCGTGCCAATACGCGAGCGACGGCGTGCGGTAATCGCGCGCCAGCGCCAGAAATTCGTCCGGGTCGGGATAGGCTTCCAGCCCCGGCAGATTCTCCAGGCAAAGCCTCACCCCGGCGGCGTCGAAATGCGGCAGAGCCTCGTCGAGCGAACGGCGAAACGCCGCATCGGTCTTCGCAGCCGCCTTGCGGCGCAGCGTGCGCTCCGTGTCGATCAGTTCGTTATAATAAGGCGAGCCCGGTTTTTCAACCCCCTGCCGGAAAAGATCAATCAGTTGCGAATCGTAAGGCCGCCGCAGCCAGCCGTGGCGCATCCGCACCCGGCCTCCGTGCAGCACCACCGCCTTCGCGCCCGCGCGCACCGCGAGATCCAGCGATTTGAGCAGATAGAAAACAGCCGCCCGGCGTTCCTCCTCGGCCGCGTCGGCCAGCGAGAAAATCTCCGGCCCCGCCGCCGGCTGCGCGAGCGGCACCGGCGAAAACGCATGCACGCTCGAAACCGTCAGCCCCAGTTCCCCGGCGCGCTCCAACAGCGCCCCGACCCGTTCCTCAGGCACGAAATACCCCAGCTCAAGCGCGTCGAAACCCAAGTCGGCGGCCGCATCGGGCCATTGCGCCGCGGGCAGGCGCCGGTTTGAAAACCAAGACGTGGAGAGCGAATACCCCATTACGGCTCCTGCGGGGCATCCGCGTGCACCTCGGCGGCCACGGCCTTGTCGTTGATGAAAACCCTGCGCAGCGCGCTGTCCTCCGAAATCACGCCCCGGTCCAGCAACACGCACAGCACCGTCACGCACACCGCCGCAATCAGCACCCCCGCGAAATTCGCCACATGAAAGCGCTTGCGGTCAAGCCCCAGCAAATAAGCCCCCACCGCGCCCGTGTAAGCGCCCGTGCCCGGCAGCGGCACCCCGATAAACAGAGCCAGCCCCCATTCGCCGTATTTTTCCACATACGGGTGAAGCTTCGCCTGCTTGCCCAAAAACACCGGCCAGATTTTCCGCTCGAACCAATCCCACTTGCGCAAAAGCCACATCACAGGCTGCATCAGCTCAAACACCAGAATGCCCACCAGCACATTGATTCCGAAACAAATCAGCACCCCCAGCCACTGCGGCACCGATTCACGCGCCACCGGCGCGAAAAACGCAAACGGAATCGAAGCCCTCAGCTCAAGCCCCGGCAGAAACGTCAGCACAGCCATGAAAAACAACGCCATCCACATCAGTCACACTCCTTAAAAAAGCCAATTTCCCCAAAGCATACCCGAAAAACGCCGCCACTTCAACCAAAACCCGATTTTTAATAAAACTCATTTACAACCGAAACGCCAATGTGATACACTTCTTCCACCTTTCATTGAAAAAGGCCGGCACCCTGCCGGGCCGCCCGGCTCGGAAATTCAGGACCGCAACCCAAAACAACCCAGCAACAAACCGGTTGTTTAACCCCCCTCGCCACCCGTTCGCGGGCGAACAGGGACAGCAACCGAAAAAGGTTCCCATGGCCATCCGTAAACCCATCGCTGACAAGCCCAAAACAGGCGCAATGTACGACGAGCTCCTCGCAGCCCTCAACAACCAGGATCAGAGCTTCACCCCCGGTTCCATCGTCAAAGGCAAAATCACCGGCATCAAAGGCAACGAAGTGCTGGTCGACATCGGCTGCAAATCCGAAGGCGCCGTCAGCTCCAGCGAATTCGCCGACATCGCCGCCGTCAAAATCGGCGACGAGATCAACGTCCTCCTCCTCGAGCTCGAAGGCGAAAACGGCATGGTCCAGCTCAGCAAGCAGAAAGCCGATGAAAAGCTCCGCTGGGAAGCCGTCCTCGCCAAATACACCGAAGGCGCAGTCGTCCACGGCATCATCCGCAGCAAAGTCCGCGGCGGCCTCATTGTCGACGTCGACGGCGTCGACGCCTTCCTCCCCGGCTCCCAGGTCGACGTCAACCCCGCCCGCGATCTCGACGCCTACCTCAACCTCGAATCCGATTTCAAAATCATCAAAATCAGCGACGAACGCCGCAACATCATCGTCTCCCGCCGCGAACTCGTTGAAGAACGCATGGCCGACAAAAAGCGCGACCTCCTCACCACCCTCGAAAAAGGCCAAGTCCGCAAAGGCCGCGTGAAAAACATCACCGACTTCGGCGCCTTCGTCGACCTCGACGGCATGGACGGCCTCCTCCACATCACCGACATGAGCTGGGGCCGCGTCAAGCATCCCTCCGAAATGCTCAAAGTCGGCCAAGAGCTCGACGTCATGATCCTCGACATCGACCTCGACCGCGAACGCGTCTCCCTCGGCCTCAAGCAAGCCCAGTCCAACCCCTGGGGCGACGTCGAAGCCCGTTACCCCGTCGGCTCCCGCCTCCGCGGCAAAGTCGTCAACCTCGTCCCCTACGGCGCCTTCGTCGAAATCGAACCCGGCATCGAAGGCCTCGTCCACGTCTCCGAATTCTCCTGGACCAAACGCGTCGCCCGCGCCTCCGACATGCTCGGCATCGGCGACGAGGTCGACGTCGTCGTCCTCTCCATCAACGCCGACGACCAGAAAATCGCCCTCGGCATCCGCCAGACCGAAGCCAACCCCTGGGACACCGTCCAAGACCGCTACCCCGTCGGCAGCCGCATCACCGGCAAAGTCCGCAACTTCACCACCTACGGCGCCTTCGTCGAAATGGAAGAAGGCATCGACGGCATGATCCACGTCTCCGACATGAGCTGGACCCGCAAAGTCAACCATCCCAGCGAGCTCCTCCAGAAAGGCCAGACCGTCGAAGCCGTCGTCCTCGAAATCGACCCCAGCCAGCAGCGCATCTCCCTCGGCCTCAAACAAGCCCAGACCGACCCCTGGAGCACCATCGCCTCCAGCTACGCCATCGGCCAGATCGTCAAAGGCAAAGTCTCCAAAATCGCCTCCTTCGGCGCCTTCATCGAGCTCGAAGACGGCGTCGACGGCCTCGTCCACATCTCCCAGATCAGCGACCAGCACATCGAGAAAGTGAAAGACGCCCTCAAAGTCGGCCAGGAAGTCGAAGCCCGCATCGTCAAAATCGACCGCGACGAACGCCGCATCGGCCTCTCCATCAAAGCCGTGACGATGGACGACGCCGAAATCGCCGAGCTCACCCGCGACCTCAGCGCCACCGACCTCAAAGGCGCCGAAGGCCTCGGCTCCTTCGCCAGCGCCTTCGAAGACGCCTTCTCCGCCAACGAAGAATGGCGCCCCGGCCAGCGCTAAACCCAACCGGTTCTAGCATAAGCTGCACGGGCGATGATTCCACCGCGAATCATCGCCCGTCCTTTTTCCCCGCCTCATTTTAATGTCCCTTTTTATCGCCGGGGGAGCGCGGCCGTAGGCCACGCGCGGGGGCAGCGCCCCCACCACCACCGTTAACCGTCAACCGTCCACCGTCAACCCCCTCAAGGACCCCATCATGACCCTCTTCCAGACCCTTAAATCCCGCCACCTCGTCGAAGCCTGCACCTGCGACGAAGCCCAGATGGAAAAACTCCTTGAAAAGCCCCTCACCGTCTACGCCGGGTTCGACCCCACCGCCGAATGCCTCCAAGCCGGCAACTTCGTCACCATCATGACCCTCGCCCACCTCCAGCGCGCCGGCCACCGCATCATCGCCCTCGTCGGCGGCGCCACCGGCATGATCGGCGACCCCTCCGGCCGCGCCACCGAGCGCACCCTCCTCACCGAAGAACAAGTCCACCGCAACCTCGAAGGCATCAAAGAAAACCTCTCCCGCTTCCTTAAATTCGACGACCCCCTCAACCCCGCCCTCCTCGTCAACAACTACGACTGGTACAAAGACTACACCCTCATCCCCTTCCTCCGCCAAATCGGCACCCTCTTCCGCATGAAACCCATGCTCGCCAAAGACAGCGTCCAAAAGCGCCTCACCGCCGAGCAAGACAGCATGACCTTCACCGAATTCACCTACCAGATCCTCCAAGGCTACGACTTTTACCACCTCTACAAAACCTACGCCTGCACCCTCCAGCTCGGCGGCTCCGACCAATGGGGCAACATCACCGCCGGCACCGACCTCATCCACCGCACCCTCGGCAACCACATCCCCGTCAACGGCCTCACCTTCCCCCTCGTCTGCGACGCCAACGGCCAGAAATTCGGCAAATCCGCCGGCAACGCCATCTACCTCAACCCCGAAAAAACCAGCTACTACGATTTCTACCAGTTCTTCCTCCGCACCCTCGATGCCGACGCCATCCGCTACCTCCGCATCTTCACCTTCCTCCCCGAAGAGCGCATCCAGGAGCTCGCCGCCAGCCTCGCCGCCCATCCCGAACAGCGCGAGCCCCAAAAAGTCCTCGCCGAAGCGCTCACCCGCGCCGTCCACGGCGAGAAAGGCCTCTCCATCGCCCAAAAAGCCAGCGCCGTCCTCTTCGGCGGCACCCTGGAAGGCCTCACCGCCCCCGACCTCGAAGCCATCTTCGCCAACATCCCCTCCGCCACCCTCCCCCGCCAGGCGATCATCGGCCACTCCATCCTCGATATCCTCGCCTCCAGCGGCTTCCAGAAAAGTAAAAGCGAAGCCCGGCGCCTCCTCCAAGGCGGCGGCCTGAGCCTCAACAACCAGCGCGTCGGCGAAGATTTCCCCCTCACCCCCGCCCACCTCATCGACAACCGCCTCCTCCTCCTGCGCTCCGGCAAAAAAAGCTACTTCCTCCTCCGCGCCGCCGATTGATGGAAAACGGTCTTTTTTCTTCAAACGCCTCATTTCCAACACCGGAAACGAGGCGGTTTTTTTGACATTGTATTCATCGTTGTCGCATGTTATGATTTCCCCCACAAACGATTGAGTTTTCGCTTCTTTTTATACCAATTTTCGGAAATGATTTTGAGGATTTTCTGTTATGGATGAAACGAATAATGCAACACCTTGGGGACCGATGAATCCACATCCGCTTTCACGGATGAAGACCGAATTGGTGTGGGAAGGGAAATATGATGAATGGGGCAATCGCCGCGAAGTCGATATCGCGGGGTGGGCGATGCCGATGCAGAAAATTGAAACTGTAGATGAGCCACGTCAACGAGCATCCGCAGAAGGTCAGCTTGATATGTTTGAACAAAAGCTGATGCAGCTTGAAAAGAAAACCCCCGTCCAGCATCCCGATTTTCGCAACCGTTTGATTTGGGGCGACAATAAACTTGTCATGGCAAGCCTGCTGAAAGAATTCAAAGGTCGAATTGATCTGATTTACATTGATCCACCCTTCGATGTTGGTGTGAAAAGCACAGGGGGAGTTGAGAAAGCGGGAAAAGGGCGGAAAGCACTGGCAGGGAGCGGGTTAGCGCGGATTGAGGGCGGATTGCTTAGTTGAGAATGGAAAGGGCGAAAAGGGGCAATCAATCAATATGTTGAGAATTATGCGCGGGGTTTGATTTCGGGTTTGCAAAAAGAAAAAGCCGTCTTGCAAAGGTAGTGCGAGGCGGCTTTTTTGTGTCGTGAAAGGGAATGGTTGTTTAGTTGATTAATAACTTTTCAAAGGTTCTCCAAGCTTAAACAAGTCTTCGATGAATTTAACCGAGGCCGGATCGGCGGCCGTGAGAATAACTGATTTAGGATTGGAAATCCCTGTAATTATTAACGATTTTCGCTCAAAGGCATCAAAAACAAAATCGCATAACGTCTCAGTTCCATCAATGGGGTTAAAACCTCCTCCGGGAATACGCTCTAAAAAGCTTTTGATTACATCTCGTGTGATTGCATCTTTTTCAACGACCGCGAGCACAATCATACACCTTTGCTTATTTACTCCCTCATTTGATGCAAACAGAGCGTCATAAGCAATTCCCGTTTTTTCATCCGCCGCTTGTTGAATAAGCCCCTTGGCCGTCTTTTTTGCAAATGCGTCAAAGGTTGGTTGAGAGGGCTTGAGCGCCTCGAATATTGCCCAAAATTTTGCATCCATCATATCGTATCCTTTCTATTAAATCAGCCCATTAGGAGGCGGAAACGGCATCGGGCGCAGAAGAT
>JAVBLT010000045.1:0-40875 GCA_031553315.1 Kiritimatiellia bacterium | reverse complement strand
ATTGATTTTTCCGCTTTTTCTCGGTGCTTTTTGTTTTTGAACTTCACCCTCTCAGATCGCCGTAGCGTTGCTACGGCTCACCTCAAGCGTTTGTCAAAACCAAAATTCACCTTCGCAAAATCCGGAAATCTCATTCGAAACATGCTCTAACTGCATCGCGGTCGGCGGCTCGGTGGATGCCGATGGTCATCTTTGGAAGGAGCAGGCGTAGGTGGGGAGGCCTTGGTCGATGAAGCGTTGCTCGAAGCAGGTTTTTTCATCGTCGGGGCGCTGGAGGGCGGGGGTTTCGGTGAAGCGGGGATCGGCGAGGAGGTAGCCGCGCATCTGGCGGAAGTATTCCTCGTGGTCGGTGGCGATGTGGATGAAGCCGCCGGGTTCGAGGGTGCGGAAGAGGTCGCCGGCGAAGGTCTCGCCGAAGAGGCGGTTTTTGTGGTGGCGGCGCTTGGGCCAGGGATCGGGGAAAAAGAGGTAGACGGCTCGGAGGCGGCGGTCGGGCAGAAGGGCGGAAAAACAGCGCCCGGCTTCCACGCGCAACACGGTGAGGTTGGCAAGGCCGGCGGCCTCGGCCTTTCTGTCTATCCGGCGCACGCGATCCATCATGCGCTCGATGCCGATGTAGCGGATATGGGGGTTTTTTGCCGCGCGGGCCACGAGGAAATGGCCGTGGCCGCAGCCTATTTCGAGCTCGGCGGGGGTGCCGGGCGGCACAATGGCATCGAAATCAAGGCTTTTTTGATCAAGGCTGATCTGGATGATCCGGGTTGGGTTTTCTGCTTGCATGGCGAAACATCCTAAGAAAAAATGTAGGAAAAGCAAGCCAAAACAGTTATACTCACCGCTCATTTTTTCACGAAAGGGATCCCCATGCCGCTGGACGACTCGAAGTGGATGTATGCCGAACCGCTTGAAACGGTGTTGCAACGCCTGGAAACCTCGGAAAAGGGGCTCTCGCCCGAGGCCGCCCGCGAACGGTTGCGCACCCGCGGCCCCAATGCGTTGACGCGTAAACCGCCCAAGCCGCTCTTTAAAATGATCCGGGAACAGCTCACGGATCTGATGATGGTCATCCTGGGCGCGGCGGCGGTGCTTTCGGTTTTTCTCAACGAATGGTCCGAAGCGGCTGTGATTCTGCTGATCATTGTGGTCAATGTGGTCATCAGCGTGATTCAGGAACGCAAAGCCACGGCCGCCATTGAAGCGCTCCGCAAGCTGAGCAGCCCGCAGGCGCATGTGTTTCGCGGCGGCGAGTCGGTGATGATTCCCTCGGAGGAGCTTGTGCCCGGCGATGTGGTCGCGCTTGCCGACGGCTCCATGGTCCCGGCCGATTTGCGGTTGCTGACCTGCGCCGACCTGCGCATTCAGGAGGCGGCGCTGACCGGTGAATCGGTGCCGGTGGAGAAAGCCGCCGGCGCCGCCGTGGAGCCGGGCGCGCCGCTTGGCGACCGTTTCAACATGGCGTTTTCCTCCTCGATTGTGATGTATGGCCGCGGGGTGGGGGTGGTCGCCGCGACCGGCATGGAGACCGAAGTCGGCCGCATCGCCAAGATGCTCGAAGAGGAAGAACCCTTCGACACCAACCTCAAACGCAAGCTCAACGCCGCCGGAAAAGCCATCACCGCCGCCGGTCTCGCGGCCTGCGTGCTGATTTTCGGCGTGGGCTTTCTCTACGGTCAGCCCCTTGTCCCGCTGCTGATGATTTCCATTTCGCTGGCCATTTCGGTGATTCCCGAAGGTCTGCCCGCCACTGCCACGGTCGTGATGGCGCTGGGCGTGCGGCGCATGGCGCGCAAACAGGCGCTCATCCGCCACTTGCCGGCCGTGGAGACGCTCGGCAGCGCCACCGTGATCTGCAGCGACAAAACCGGAACCATGACGCTGAACCGCATGACCGTGACCGAGGCCGAACCTCTCTCCGACGACCTTTTCCGCGCCTGCGCGCTGTGCAACGACGCCGTGATGCAAGGCGATGACTCCATGCTCGGCGACCCCACCGAAACCGCGCTCCTCCAGTTTTCCCGCGAGCGCGGAATCGCCATCGGCGCTCTTCGCGGAAGCCTCTCCCGCGTGGCCGAAATGCCCTTCGATTCCGACCGCAAACGCATGACCACCCTTCACCGCCTCCCCGATGGAACCCTCCTCTCCTACACCAAAGGCGCCGCGGATTCCATCCTGCCCCGCTGCGCGACCCTGCTCACGCCTTCGGGCGAAGTGCCGATGACCGGCGCCCTGCGCCAAACCATTCAGGCCAAAGTGGAGGCGATGTCGGCCCAGGCTCTTCGCGTGCTTGGTTTTGCCCGCCGCGCCTGGAGCGAAGCGCCCGCCCGGGATCGGGATCTTGAGGAAAACCTCTGCTTCCTCGGCGTGACCGGCATGATCGATCCGCCCCGCGAAGAAGTGGCCGCCGCCGTGGCCGCCTGCCGCCGCGCGGGAATCCGCACCGTGATGATCACCGGCGACCATAAAATCACCGCTGCCGCCATCGCGACCCGGCTCGGCGTGATGCGCGAAGGCTATTGCGTGATGACCGGCCCCGAACTGGCTGATTTGGACGACGATGCCCTCACCGCCGCCATCGATCGCGTGGCGGTCTTCGCCCGCGTGTCGCCCAGCGACAAGCTCCGCATCATCCGAGCCCTGCGGGCCAATGGCGAAATCGCCGCCATGACCGGCGACGGCGTCAACGACGCCCCCGCTCTCAAAGCCGCCGATATCGGCGTGGCCATGGGCATCACCGGCACCGATGTGGCCAAAGAGGCCGCCGATATGGTCTTGCTCGACGACCGCTTCACCACCATCGTCTCCGCCGTGCGCGAAGGCCGCCGCATTTACCGCAACATCCAGAAGGTCATCCGTTTTCTCCTCGCCGGCAACTCCGCCGAGGTGATGACGCTCACCCTCGCCACCCTCTTCAACTGGGGCTCCCCTTACCTCGCCGTACACATCCTCTGGGTCAACCTCGCCACCGCCAGCCTCCCCGCCCTTGCCCTCGGCGTGGACCCCGCCGAACGCACGGGGATGGATGTGCCCCCCGTGCGATCCGGCAGCCTGTTCGACGCCCACATGATCCGCCGCATCGTCGTGCAGGGCTGCGTCGTCACCGCCGTCACCCTCGCGGCCTACTTCATCGGCGTGCATCAGGGCGGTCACAAGCTCGGTCAAACCCTTGGCTTCAGCACGCTCGCTTTCACGCAGATCTTCCGCGGCGTGACCCTCCGCTCCAAAACCGATTCCCTCTTCGCCAAAGGCAACGGTCACAACCCCTGGCTCTACGCCGCCACCGCCGCCTCCGCCGCCATGATGGCGCTCCTCTTCATTGTGCCTGCCTTCCGCGAAGCCTTCCGCCTCGCCATACCCACCCTCCGGCAATGGATGGTTGTGGCCGCCTTCGTGGGCGTGACCCTGGCCGAGGATGAAATCGACAAAGCGGTCGCCCGCCTGCGCAATCGTAAAAAAGCAGCCCTCCAATGAAAAAGAAGCTCCTGCTGCTGGCGGCGTGCTGGGCGGCTGCCGGCGCCTTCGCCGCTCCAAGTGTTCCCGCCGAGGCCCAGGCCTTGCTGCTGGTCGACGTGCCCTCCCTGCGCGCCAGCCCCTTCGGCCAGGCGCTCGAGGCCCGGCTCCGCCTGGATCCCGAATTCAATCCCGCGCTGTGGGAGGGCGTAAAAGAGCTTACCCTGTTCGCCGCGCCGAGCTGGTATGCCATCCACCTCGAGGGCGGCAACGCGGCCGCCCTCAAAGCCCCCTGGGCGCCTGAAGAAGACGGCGCCGCCATTGTGCTCTCCCCCCATGCCTTGCTCGTGGTTCAGACCGCCCGAAGCGGAACCGATTTAAAGACCGCCCTCGCCGCGGCATCCCCCTCCGCCCCCCAGGCGCCGCCTCCCGCGCTGCTCCCCGGCGAAATCGCCGCCGGGCGCATGACCGATCTTCACCTTTTTTTCGACGACCAGCCCGGGAAGAAAGCGAAAAACATCAAGCACGCCATTACCGCCGCCCTCACCGCCAAACCCATCGAGCAAGCCCGCAACATCCGCCTGGCCACCCTCTCTCTCACCCCCGGCGCCGATGACGCCTTGATCATGCACGGGCGCTTTCAGGCGCTCGATTCCGAAAAAGGCCTCGGCGTCTGCGATTCTCTCTTCGCCCTCAAAGCCCTCCTCGGCATCCTGCTCAGCCAGGAACCCGCCCTCGCCGCCTACCTCAGCCGAAACGCCGTCATCCGCCGGCAAGGCGAACACGTCGACCTCACCCTCACCCTCACCCCGCGGCTCGTCACCCTTCTCTCCAAGACGGCCGCCCTCCCCGGAGCCACGCCATGACCCTCTCCCCCGCTCACCTCCAGGCCGTTTGCGTCCACGCCGCCCGCCGCGCCGCGGAACACGTCCTCGCCAACCTCCACCGCCGCCACGAAACCATCGCCCAATCCCGCAACGACATCAAACACGTGCTCGACGTCGAGGCCCAGCAGGCCGCCGAAAGCGCCATCCGCGCCATCTTCCCCCGCCACGCCATGCTCGGCGAAGAAGATTCCCGCCGCCAACCCGCCGGCCCCGATGCCTACGAATGGGTCATCGACCCCATCGACGGCACCGTCAACTTCTTCCACGGCCTGCCCATGTGGTGCGCCTCCGTCGCCGTCCGCCGCGGCGGAAAAACCCTCGCCGGCTGCGTCTACGCCCCCGAAATGCACCGCCTCTACGAAGCCTCCCTCGAGACCCCCGCCCTGTGCAACGGCCACCCCGTCAGCGTGTCTCAAACCGCCGCGGCCGACCGCGCCCTCATCGGCACCGGCGCCGACAAATGGGATCTTGGCGCCCACGCGTTCCGCTACATGCGCGCCATCGCCGAAATTGCCCAGCGCCCCCGCATTCTCGGCGCCGCCGCGCTCGACATCTGCCTCGTGGCCGAAGGCGCCACCGACGCCTTCTTCGAATCGGGCCTTTACATTTGGGACATCGCCGCCGGCGCCCTTATCCTCCAACGAGCCGGAGGCCTCGGCGAAACCCTCAAAACCCGCCCCGACGGCCGCCTGGCCTTCCTCGGAAGCAACAGCCACCTTCATTCCGCAATCAAAGCCAAAATCCAGCCGATGCTTGCCGCCGAGGCGTAACCCTTTGCCAAGCCCTGCAAAAAAAGACCGCGCAGCCTGTTTGGGCCGCGCGGTCTTTTCGCTGAGGTGAAACGGGGATTATTTTTCGGGGGGGCGTTTGTTGATTTTTTTGTAGAAGGGCTTTTCGGAGGGCTTTTTCCCGAATTTGGGGCCGCCTTTGGAGTCGCGGGGAGGGGCTTTCCGGTAGGGCTTGAACTCGGGATCGCGGGGAGGGCGGGAGGAGCGCAGGGGGCGCTCGGAATCGACCGGGCGGACTTCGAGGCGGCGGCCGTCGAGCTCGGCGCCGGGGAGGGTGGAGAGAACCTGGGGGGCGACGCGTTTGTCGACGTCGAAAAAGGAGAATTCGCGTTTGATGTCGATGGCGCCGATGTCGGAAGATTGAATGCCGGCGGCCTCGCAGACCACGCGGACGATGGCCCCCTGGCGGATGTGGTCGAGCCCGCCGACGTTGATCATGATGCGCTGCATTTCGCGCCCGGCGTCGCGGTCGCGGCTGAAGGAGCTGCGGTCTCCGCCGACGGGGGTGTCGCCGGGGTGGCGGCGCTCGGGGCGTTCGCGTTCGCCGCGGGGGGGGGGATTGAGGTCGGGAGCGTCGGCATACTGATCCATGAGGGGGCGCAGGCGGATGTCGAGCAAGCGGGCGAGGAGGTCTTCTTTGGTGAGATCCTGGAGGGATTCAAGGGCGCGGGGGAGCTCGCGGGCGATGATGGGGCGCTCGCAGGGGCGGGCCTCGAGAAGATCGTCGACGAGGGCCTGGATATGGCGCTGCTGGATGGCGTCGCCGCCGGGAATGGCGCAGGTCTCGAGGGTGAGGCGGCAGTGGCGCTCGATCTCGGCGAGCTTGCGGGTGTCGCGCGGGCAGGCGAGGACGATGGAATGGCCGGATTTTCCGGCGCGGGCGGTGCGGCCGCTGCGGTGGGTGTAAACGGCGGGATCGTCGGGCAGATGGTAGTGGATGACGTGGGTGACGTCGTCCACATCGAGGCCGCGGGCGGCGACGTCGGTCGCGACGAGGATGCGGACGGTGTGGCTGCGGAATTTGCGCATGACGGCGTCGCGCTGAGCCTGGGAGAGGTCGCCGTGGAGGGCTTCGGCGTAGCAGCCGTCGTGCATGAGCTTTTCGGAGAGTTCCTGCGTGTCGGATCGCGTGCGGCAGAAGACGAGGCCAAACATTTCCGGGGTGTAGTCGATGATCCTGCGGATGCTTTCGTAGCGGCGGCGCTCCTGCACGCGGTAGAGCTGATGGGTGATGTTGGCGGCGGTTTCATTGCGGTTGCCGACGGTGACCTCGATGGGGTCGGTCAGGTATTGCCTGGCGATTTTGGCGACGCCGGCGGGCATGGTGGCCGAGAAGAGCCAGGTTTTGGCGGTTTGAGGAACCTGTTCGAGGATGGCGTTGAGCTCGTCCTGGAAGCCCATGTCGAGCATCTCGTCGGCCTCGTCGAGAACGACGATCTCAACGGCGCCGAGGTCGAACGCGCCGCGGCCGAGCAGGTCGATGAGGCGGCCGGGGGTGGCGGCGATCACATGGGCGCCGCGGCGGATCTGGCGCATTTGCCCCTCGATGCTGGCGCCGCCGTAAACGGCCGCCACTTTGACGCCGCCCAGGTGGCTGGCGAATTTCGTCATTTCATCGGAGATCTGCAGGCAGAGCTCGCGGGTGGGCGAGAGGATCAGCGCCTGGGGCACGGGCACGGCGGGGTTGATGCGCTGGAGAATGGGCAGGCCGTAGGCGCAGGTTTTGCCCGTGCCGGTCTGGGCGAGGCCCACGAAATCGGGAATGTCGCCGGCGATGAGTCTGGGTATGGCTTCGGCCTGAATGGGCATGGCCTCCTGGAACCCGAGCCCGGCCACGGCCTGGAGCAATTCTTCTTTCAAACCCAGCGAATCAAACGATATACCCATGATGTGCGTGCCACTTTCTTGATGTGTGAAAGCCGGGGAGAGTATCACATCGCTTCGCGTGCGGCAATAAATAAGTGAAGGCGATCGTTTTTTCCCCTTTTCCTCAATTTTCAGACAATCTTTGACCGCTTTCGGCGTTTCTCTTTTTGAGCTGCAATTAACAATTGGAATGCAGAGACGTTTCTGCTATAGTGATGTGCTATGTTTCGGGGTCTTTTTTTGCAAAAATTCCGTGGAAAACGGCGTGATTCGGCTCGCAACGGGTCGGCCCTGATCGGCGTGATCTGGACGATTGCCCTGCTGAGCCTGCTTGTGATGTCGTTTACGCTCGATACCTATCTCGACGGCAAGATGGCGGTGTTGCTGCGCGCGCGCCGCCAGGCCGATTATCTGGTGCAGTCGGGCATTGTCCTGAGCGAAATGCTGATGGAGCGCCAGCGCCAGGTCACCGGCAACGAAACCGAGGAAGAGGTGGAGAAAGACCGCTGGATCGCGCCGGCCATCCGCCTCCAGCGCGGGCAAAAGGCCGAAGTTTTCCAGAAGCTGATGTATGATGAGCAGGGCAATCTTCAGTTCGTCACGGAAAATGTGGCCTCCGAAGGAGCGGCCGAGGCCGATGCGGCGATCAAGGTCACCCTTGAGCCCGAACCGGGGCGCTGGAATATCAATATGCTCACAAAAGCGGCGTTTGCCAACGAGGCGGATTTGATCTGGGAGGCAATCCTGACCAACGCGGGGGTGCCGGAGAAGGATCAATCCGTTCTGGTCGATTCGTTTTACGACTGGATCGATGCCGACAGCGCCCCCACCTCCGCCGATGGCGCCGAAGACGATTACTACACCACGCTCGAAGTGCCCTACAAAACCAAAAACGGCCCCCTCGATACCGTCGGCGAGCTGGCCTACATCCGCGGGTTCAACCGCAACAACGCCGTCATCCTCAAGGGCGGCGTCTGGAACCCCGAAGACCCGGAGGATCAGCACATCACGGTCGGCGGCATCGAAGACCTTTTCACCACGTATGGCGACGGCAAGATCAACGTCAACGCCGCGCCCCGCAAGATTCTCATGACCATTCCCGAGATCGACGAGCTCATCGCCGGCGCGATTATCGAAGAGCGCGAAGGCGTGGCCGTGCAGAGCGGCAGCGCCACCGCCTCCCTGCGAACCGCCGCAAGCGCCGTGAACAGACCCTCCGCCGCGAGCGACGCGGCCTTTGAGGATTACCATTTCAAAGACGTTTCAGACCTCATCAGCCGCATTCCCGGCATCCCGGCGGAAATCGGCCGCTATGTATCCGTCGACACAGGCATTTTCCGCGTGGAAGTGGAGGGAATCGTGGGCAACGTTTCCCGCCGCGCCTCCGCCATCATTCAATACACCGGCGACGCCAAAAAACCGGTGCGCTACCTCCGCTGGCAGGAGGAACCGTGATTTTTTCATTTTTCCGGAAGGACGACGTATGGCTTCAGATTGCATAGCAGTGACGCTCGGCGCCGACAGGCTCTGTGCCCAAAAGCTCCGCCAGGAACGCGGCGCCTGGTCTGCCGGCAAGGAAGAATCCTGGCCGACCCGGCCCACCGAAGCGGAACAAATCGCCATCGAAGGCGGCGAACCCCTCCCTCAGCCCGCCGGCGAACCCCTCCCGCTGGGCACGCTCCTCGAAACGGCCTTCACCGACCTGAGCTGCCGCACGCTCGCCACCGCGCTCCCCACAGACCGCGTGGTCTGCACCATCTTCAAGCTCCCAGCCGCCGCCCGAGGCGACCTGACCGACGCCGCCCTTCTGCAAATCGACAAGATCTCGCCGTTTGACGACGACGAACACGCCGTCAGCTTCGAAGTCCTCGGCGAAACCGCCGCCGACCTCATCGTCTTCGCCGCCTCCGCGCCCCTCCAATCCCTCGCCTTGTGGGACGGCGCCCTCATGGACACCAACGGAAAAATCCTCCGGGTCGACGTTTCCATCCTCGCCTGGTGGCGCGGTCTCCTTCAGGAAGGCCTCGCCGGCACAGGCCGCCAAATCGCCCTCGTCGTCTCCCCCAACGAGACCGACATCCTGATTCTCGACGACGGCATCCCCATCATCGCCCGCGGCATCGGCCCCGCCCTCGGCGCCGAAGATTTCACCCGCGAGCTCCTCTTCTCCTGCCTCGGCGCCGAGGTCGATTTCGGCGCCCGCCCCATCGCCTCCTGCCACATCTTCACCCTCGCGCCGCTCGATCCCGCCGCGCTTGAAGCCATCGCCGCCGCCACCCAGACCGCACCCCAGGTCACCCCGCTCGATTCCTTCGCCGCCTGCACCCGCGGCCTCGCCCTGCGCACCATGGAAAGCGCCGCCCTCGACCTCACCCCGGCCCTGTGGCGCACCCGTGAAAAAGAAGCCGCCCAAAAGAAAAAGATGCTCATCTTCGCCGCCGCCGCCGGCGGCCTCTGGGTGCTCATTGCCGCGGCGCTCTTCACCGGACCCGTGATCTACGGGCGCATGGCCGACCGCGTGACCCGCCGCACCAACCTCCAGCAGAAGCATTACACCTCCGTGCTCGAGCTCAAGAACCGCGTGGAGCTCATCGAGCGCTACACCCGGCGCGAACGCTCCGCCCTCAACACCCTGCGCGCCTGCGTCGCCGACATGCCCCAGGGCATCACCCTCTCGGCCCTCACCTACAACCACGCCCGCGGCCTCACCGTGCAGGGCGATTCCCCCGAAACCTCCGAAGTCTACCAGTTTAAAGACGCCCTCGACGCCACCGGCGTTTACACCGATGTGAAGATCTCCCAGCTCGCGCTCGACAAGCAGAAAAACCGCCAGCGTTTCTCCATCGACGCCACCTTCAAAGGAACAGGATCCGACGAATGAGCGCCCTCAGCAACCGCGATAAAACCATCCTCCTCCTCGTGGTGACCATCCTCCTCTACGGCGGCCTCGCCCTCATGCTCGGCAAAGTGCGCGTAAACTGGCAAACCGCCCAAAACAAGCTCAAAGCCGCCGAAACCCGCGCCGCCAGCCAGGAAAAAGTGATCGCCTCGCGCGGCGACTGGCAGGCCCGCTACACCGCGCAGCGCGCCAATATCCCCGTCTTCCCCGCCAACAAAGCCGTCGAAACCTACTGGCTCCCCCTCATGGACGACATGGCCAAGACCAACGCCGTGATCATCGCCCAGCGCAAGATCGACGGCGAGACCGACGTCGGCGAAATCACCGAGCTCAGCATCAGCTGCCGCGACTGGGAAGGCCGCCTCGATTCCCTCGTCCGCTTTCTTTACGATCTTGAAACCCAGAGCGACGCCATGATGGACATCCGCCAGCTCTACATCCGCCCCCACACCAAAACCCCCGGCCGCCTCCAAGGCTCTTTTACCCTCAACTGCGCCTACATCCGCGACAAATAACGGAACCCCCTCCATGAAACACCCCGCCAGCATCCTCGCTCTCGCCGCTCTCATTTTTGCCGCACCCCTCGCCGCGCAAGACCTTCCCCAGCCCCCCCGCGGCATGACCCGCACACCCACCCGCACCCCGGCCATCCCTTCCCCCGCCGGCCGGCCGACCGCCCCCGGCCGCCTCCCCGCCGGCGCCCGCCCCGGCGGCGCGGCGGCCCCCGCGGCGGCCCCCACCGCCGTCGATATCGACGCCCAAATCGCCGAAGCCGAAAAAAGCGCAAACGGCCGCACCAAGCTCACCTTCTACGACGCCCCCGCCGACCTCTTCCTCCAGCTCTACGGCCGCACCACCAACCGCACCCTCCTCACCGCGCCCGACGTCCCCAAAGTCAACGTCACCATGCGCAGCATCAACGATGAATCCTGGACCGAAGCCCAATACCTCCAGGCCATCGAAACCCAGCTCCAGCTCGTCGGCATCGAGCTCATCCCCGTGGGCGAACAGTTCCTCCTCGTGGTCCCCTTCAAGACCGGCGGCCAATACGGCATGAAGACCTTTCTCGAGCTCCCCGAAAGCGGCCACCACCCCGAAGAAGGCAAAATCATCCGCCAGATGATCACCCCCAAAAACATCGGCGCCGACGAAGCCCAAAAAGTCCTCGAAACCCTCAAGCGCCCCGACGGCCAGCTCCAGTATCTCGAGCGCACCAACTCGCTCCTCGTGACCGATACCCAGGAAAACATCAACCGGATGATCGACATCCTCGCCTTCATCGACAAAGCCCTCCCCGTGCAGGAAGACGTCTACGTCCGCACCATCCAGCACGCCAAAGTGGAAGACATCAAGGCCAAGCTCGAGGAATTCGTCGCCGAATCGCAAAAGCAGGATGAAGCCGCCAAAAAGAGCATCGCCGCCCCCCAGGTCAACCGTTCGGGCCCTCCCGGCATGAGCCAGAGCGTCTCCCGCACCGTCAACACCCGCCTGCCCGGCGTGACCCGCTCCCAGGATCCGGAGCCCGCCGCCCCCAGCGGCAGCATGGATGCCCTCGTCAGCGACGCCGACCGCGGCATGATCCGCGGCAAGGTGCAGATCATGGCCGATACCCGCTCCAACAAGATGATCATCGTCACCCGCAAGAACAACATGATGTTTTTCGACCGCGTGATTGAAGAGCTCGACGTGGCCACAGCCCCCGACGTCACCGTCGAAATCGTCCGCCTCCAATACGCCCTCGCCGAAACCAAAGACGGCCACAAAGGCATCTCCGACCTCCTCAACGAGCTCATCGACAACGCCTCCGCAAAAAAAGAAGACGCCACCCGCGCCACCGCCAACGTCGCCGCCCGCAACGCCAACCTCACCGCCGCCGGCGGCTCCTCCGCCCCGGCCCCCGCGCCCTCCCCCGAAGCCCGCACCGCCTCCGCCGGCCTCTCCGGCTCCGCCAAAAGCAAGCTCGGCGAGCTCAACAAGGAAAACATCAAGATTCTCCCCGACCCGCGCATCAACGCCCTGCTCATCATGGCCAGCCCCTCCGACCTCAGCGCCATCAAGGAAATCATCAAAGAGATGGATATCGAGGTCGCGCAGGTCATGATCGAGACCGTGGTCCTCGAAGTGGCCTTGAGCGACTCCTTCCAGGCCGGCATCGAATGGGTCAAACACATCGACCCCAACGACCCCAACCAGCGCAACCCCTGGATCGCCTCGGGCGGCGGCACGACCGGCGCCCAGCCCATGAACCTCATCAACAGCATCCTCAACGGCGCCACCAACCTTTATCCCGTGGTCAAATCAGGCGTCAGCTACATGGCCACCTTTGAAAGCCTCAACCTCGATGTGGTCATCGAGGCCTCCAAGTCCGACGGGCGCACCAAGATCCTCTCCTCGCCCGTGCTCCTCACGCAGGACAACAAGGAGGCCGAAATCAAAGCCACCGAGCTCCGCTACATGTACAACGGCAAAAAATACGTGGGCTACAACACGGGAAGCGTCAGCGGAGGCTATGAAGACGATATCCAGCAGAAGGAAATCGGTCTCAACGTGAAGATCACCCCCCGCATCAACCCCGATGGCAAAGTCGTCCTCACCGTCGAAGAAAAATTCGAGCAGGTCGTCGAAAACGGCCAGCAGATCAACAACACCTGGTGGCCCACGGTCAACACCCGCGAGCTCAAATCCGAAGTGGCCATCGCCAACGGGCAGACCCTCGTGCTCGGCGGCCTCGTGCAGGTCAAAATCGACAACTCCGTCACCGGCATTCCCATTCTCAAAGACATTCCCTGGGTCGGGCCCTACCTTTTCGGTTCCGTAAAGGAAAGCGAAACCCGCGCCGAGCTCCTCGTCTTCCTCACGCCCCACGTCTTCAAAAACGCCGACGAAGCCCAGAAGGAAGCCAAGCGCCGCAAGGATTACCTCAACGTGCCCGGCGTGTGGACGGAGGGCTGGTCCAGCAGCCCCCTCGCCGACCCCATGAACCAGGCCGAGCTCAAGCGCCGCCTCGAAACCGCCCTTCTCCTCCAGAAAGAGCAGATCGAAGGCCAGGCCAACCGCGAAAAAATGATGAAGCAATACGAGGAACAGCGCCGCAAGCTCGAAGAGAAAAACCCATCCTCGCAACCTGCCGCCCCCGGCTCCGCTCCCGCCGAAGCCCTCCTCACCGAAATGCCCCCGAAAGAAAACCGGCAGTAACCAAGGAGCCGCCCATGAACGCCTTTAAAACCGCCCTCATCGCGTTGGCCGCCCTGTGCGGAACCCTTCGCGCGCTTGAGGTTTCCACCGACCCGCCCGAACCGGGCCAGTGGTCCAGCAACACCGGCGCCATCGATTCCCAAATGGCCGAAAACGATTGCCCCTGCATCGGCTTCGGCTCCATGAGCAACAACGCCATGACCGCCCGCCTCGAAGCCACGCTCGATTCCGACACCTTCAAAACCTTCATGAGCGACCGGGCGCTCTTCATCTACGGCACCACCGGCGGAAGCCCCGCCGATAAAAAAGCGTTCGACTGGTGCAACCCAAAATCCGGCAACGCCCCCTACATGCGCCTCTACGGGGTCGGCGTCAACGTCAAGCTCTCCGTCTACTCCATCATGAACGCCAGCGCCGACGCCGACAAGCGCGCCGAAAAGCTCATCGAAAAAATCACCCGATACCTCCCCCTCGCCGTCGACGACGCCATCCAAGACCCCGGCACCGGCCGGTGGATCACCGACCTCGACGCCGCCCTCTATTTCGATAAAGAAGAGTATACCCCCGTCATCGGCTTCGCCTACATGAGCAACAACGCCGCCAGCGCCCGCCTCGACGAAGCCCTCGAGGCCACCCCCTTCACCGCGTTCATGAACGACAGCGGCGCCTACTTCCTCAAAGGCGCCAGCGGCGACCCCGACCGCGCCATCTTCAACTGGGCCAACCCCGGATCCGGCAGCGCCCCCTACCTGCGCATCTACTGGACAAAAGCCACCGGCGGCGTGGTCGATAAACGCATCTCGCTCTATTCTCTCCTCACGGGCGAGCCCGACCCCTATGCGCGCTCCCAAAAGCTCGTGAGCCTCGTCAACTCCTACCTCGGCGGCTACGAGCCCTCCAACCTCACCGACGCCTTCGACCCCAACGAAACCTTCGCCGAAGCCCACACCCTCCCCCTCGCCCAGACCAACCGCACCTTCAACGCCTCCCTGCGCGGAACCGACCGGGTCGACTGGTACCGGTTCGCCCCTCCCGCCACTCCGAACCGCGCCGTCTGCCTCTTCCAGTTCGGCAAAAAGCAAACGAGCGACAACCTCAGCGGCCTCACCGCCACACTCTACGCCGTCACCAACACCCCCGGTACCCTGATTGTACCCGCCAGCCCCGTCACGAACAGCCTCGCCGTCATCCAGCAGGCGGGCGAGCCGCTCTACATGCTCGTTGACCGCGGCGCCAATACCGGCACCGAATACACCCTCGCCGGCAGCCAAAAGGTCAACACCATGACGGCCTCGCCGAACCCCGTCGCCCAAGGCGCCGAAATCACCTACACGATCAACTATGTGAACGTGACCGAATCCACGCAAAATAAAATCACCGTCACCAACACCCTGCCGGCCAACGTCACTTTCCTTGAAAGCGACACGCCTCCGGTTTTCACCAACGCTTTCGGCCTGATCTGGGAAATTCCAACCTACCTTGCAAAAGGCGAAAGCGGCTCCATTTCATTCAAAGCACGTGTAGGCGCCGCCGCGCAAACAGACAGCTACCTGACCAATACAGCGGAGATTGTTTTTGGCAATGAAAGAGAAATCGTGCAATGCCGGAACCGCGTCGGCACCTCCGCCGCCACCTCCGCCGTTTCATTTTCCAGCGGCACGCGGATCGCGTCTTCCCTCTCCATGCCCTTCCTGTATGCGATCCCCGTGACCGGCGGTTCCGCACAGGGCCCGGCATCGGTCGGTTACCGCGTGAAGGCCGATGGCGGCAACGCCGTGCGCGGCACCGATTTTAGTGTCGTAGGCCCCGCCCCGTTAGGCGAGCTCAGCTGGCCAAACGGCCCGGGAACAACCAATATTCTCGTTGAAATATACGCCAGCGCAGTCGGGAAAGTCTTTACCCTCGCGCTTGAAAATCCGGTCGGTCAAACGCTGGGCAGCCCCGCAGAGTGCCAAGTGACCATCGAAAACGCAGGCGGTTCTCCAATGCCGCTTGACCGCGCCGTCAACAACGCCACCCTCGCCTGGTCTACCGGCGGTTCGGCGAAATGGTCGGGCCTGGCGCAGACCCCCGAAGGCGGCTCGGCCGCCGTCTCCGGAGCCATGAAGGAAAATCAGGAAGGTTATCTCCAGACCACCGCCAGAGGCGACTGCGTGATCACCTTCTCCGTGAAGGTCGACGACAGCGCGGGCGACAGCATCCTCGAATTGCTCGACGGCAATCTGGTCGTCGCCAACTGGCGCAATCAGCGCAAACAGACCGTTTCGATTCCCCTCGCCGGCGGCTCCCACACCTTGCGCTGGCGCTTCAGGCAAGGCAGCAGCCCTTCCGCCCGCAGCTACATCGGCAACGTGATCTACCAGCCCGAGGGGGCCACCCTCCATCACGTCGACATCGCCCAAAACGACCCCAACGGCGGCACCGTCACCGGCGGCGGCCATTATCCCGCCGGAACCCAAGCCACCCTCACCGCCATCCCCGCCAAAGGATGGCAGTTCGAAGCTTGGTCCACAGGCTCCCGCACCGCCAGGCAAACCTTCACCGTAACGCAGGATCTCGCGATCACCGCCCGCTTTTCCCCCATTCCTTATGTGCGCGGCATCGCCTCCCAAGGCGGGAAAGTCACCGGCTCCGCCTATTGCCCGGCGGGCAGAAAAGTGACCCTCAAAGCCACGCCCGAGAGAGGCTGCGCCTTCACGGCATGGGACGACGGCCTCCAAACCCCCACCCGAACCGTGGTTTCCCCCCAGGCGAATCAAACCTTCACCGCCTCCTTCAAACCCATTGGTGAAATCGCTCCGCCCGCCATCGCCGCGATTGCCGATTGCGGCGCAATGGTCGGCATTCCCTTCACGCTGCCGATCGGCGTCGCCTCCGAAACCCTCCCCGCCGTCACCGTGCGCGGGTTGCCCGGCGGGCTCAAATTCAGCCAGGGCATCATCAGCGGCATACCCGCGAAAGCAGGCGCCTTCACAATCACCGTCAACGCCTCCAACGCAACCCAAAAACGCGCGACCTCCGCCTTCCGCATCACTGTGGCGCCCTTGCCCGACTTCGCGACCGGCACCTTTTCGGGCCTTGCCGACTTCAACGCCGCCGCGCTCGGCGCGCGCATCGACCTCACCGTCAGCAAGCTCGGCGCCGTCAGCGGCAGCATCCGCTGCGAAACCGGCAGGCACACCTTCAAAGCCGCCTTCGCCTCGCCCTACGCGATTGCCGCGGAAATCAACCGCGGCAAAACATACCCGCCGCTCGCGCTCACGCTTTCATTTGGCGAAAGCGCGGTCACCGGCACCCTCGGCGAAGGCGAGGCCACCCTCTGGCAAGACCGCATCACCCTCGCGCCGACCGCCTTCACACCCTTTGCGGGAATTTACAATGTCACCCTCGGCGGCGCCTATTTCCAGGTCACCCTGAACGCGAAAAAAAGCATCGCCGCCCTCGCCGGCCGCTTCCCCGACGGCAAGACCTTCTCGGCCAGCGCGCCCGTGGTGCCCGAAAGCGACACCGCCTGCTTCATTCCCCTGTGGATTGCCGACTCAAAATACAAGGCCGCCCTCACCGGCATTTTGCGCGTGGAAGACGGCATCATCGCCAACACCGAAGAAGAGCCCCTCACATGGAAACCCGCGGGGAACCTGTTTTTCCCTTACGGCCAGCGCTACACGCCGCGAAACGATTCGATCGGCAACCTGTTCGGAGCCTATTCGCAATTCGGGATGCTCCTGCCGACGGCTGAAACCTGGTTTACCGTTGCGAAAGGCAAAATTGCCCCCTCCGGCTCCCAAACGCTCGCCGTCAACCCCCGCACGGGATTGTTCGAAGCGAAAATACGTGTTGGCGGCACATTCGTTCGCGCCTATGGCCCGCTGATTCCCTATATTGAGCTCGGTTGGTCGGAGAATGAGGATTTCTATCTCATCGGCCAAGGCCTCACAGCGGAAGGAGATGCCGCCTCGCTGGTTCTTTTTCACATTCCCGACACCTCCGGATCCGAGGATTCCGGTTGGGACGGGTGGGACGGCTGGGGCTGCGAATCGTACACCCTGATACCGGATTTCGAACCGGAAATCGAAACTGAGTAAACAAAAAAAGCCCCGGTGATTCCGGGGCTTTTTTGTTGCCCTTTACGGCAGCGGATCACCCGCCGCGAAGGGCGTGCTTGAGGCGACGACCTTCACGAAGAGGCGCGGGGCGCCTTGCGTGGGCACGGCCAGAATCAGCGATGCCTCCCCCGAAGCGAGGGTGCTGGCCGCTCCGGCAGTGTAGGCTCCGCCGGGGGTTGCAGCCATAAAGGGTGTGTAATACACGCCGGTCGCCGGGTCGGTGATCGCCACGGTGAAGGTTTCCACGCCGCCCGTGCCGACCGCGAAGCCAAGCGGGTTCCCGCCGCCCGGAAGGCCGATGGAAGGCGCGGCCAGCGCCGAGGAGGCCGTCATCACAATCAAGGGCTGCTCGTGCTGCATCATCACGCCAAGGTTATTGACCAACACGCCGCTCACCGTGTAGACCGTGTTCGGTTCAAGGCCGGTGAGCGTAAGGTCATGGGAGCCCGCGGCGGAAAGCTGTTTGGTTGCCTGAGCCTGGGAACAGGTCAGCATGAGCGTGCCCGATGCGGCCGCCGTTCCCAATGTTTGCACGTCGGCTCTCACGGTCACGCGGTCGGCCGCGGCGGAAACAAACAGCAGATCGAAGACCGGCGCTCCCATCGGAACCCATTTAAAAGCGGCCAGATAACCGGCGTCGGCGCCTGCCGATTCCGAACTGTCTTTCTCATAACGCCAGACAAAGCGATGAAGGCCCTCGGTATTGACGGAAATTGTGACGGGCCGCCAATCGGCTTCACCGCTGATAAACGCCTTAACCTCGCCATCCTGTATGAAGAGAAGTTCGTCATAATCCTCTTCTGATGAACAGGCCCACCGGAAGCTCAGCGTGCCTTTTCCGATAACAGCGGTTTCGATCTCGGAATGCTGGTTGTTGGCGATGGCGCCTGACTGGGCGAACCACGCCTGACTGCCGGTGTGCCCTATGCCTTGAGTGACGGCCCAGGGCTGAGTGCCGCCTGTGCCGAAGAAGCGGGTCGAAGCGCCGAGGCTTTCGGCAAGCGAAACCGTGCAAAACACCGAAACGGCTTCGCTCACATCTGTCTTGCCAAGGTTGTTTCGCGCGACAAGGCGAACAAAATAAGGGATCCCGGACGTGAATGCGCCGGTGGCGGTCAGCGTTTTAACGGCATCGGGTTCGTTTGCGGACCATGTGGCGCTTGCGGCGGCGTCAAGGGTTGAGAAATCCTCATGGCGGGAGATCTCCATCGTCACCAGAACCGAAGTTGCGTCATAACCGGCACGGGGCAACAGGAACGCGGCCGCGATGGTGCGGCTGTTTTCCGAGAAGGCGGTCACATCCTCAATCAGCGGTTTTTGAACGGCATCCCAATCGCGCCAGACAAGCCGGTCGAGCATCGCGCAATCCATGCCGTCGAAATGAGATCCATCTTTGGCATAGCGCCAGACGAAGGTCCTCGGCTCACTGTCGGGAACCACCACCGCGGCGCGTTGCCAAGTGCCTCTTGTCCCCGAAGCCCTGATCCGCTCTGTGCCGTTTTCGGTAAAGGTGAAAACATCGTAATCCTGTTCGCTGGAAACATTCCAATGGAAGGAAAGCTCGCCGGGACCGGTGAGGGTCATGGAGAGAACGGAATCCTGATAGTCTCGGATTATTCCGCTGCGGGCGTAGTCATTGCCGTCGGCGGCAAACTCGGGGAAGCGCTCACCCACCCACGCCACGCCCACGCCCGAGGTGAAGGCTCCAGGCCAGTCAACCGCTTCCTCAAGGGAAACGGAAGCTGCGGCGGGGCCGTGGGAAAAGGTCATGGAGCTGCCTTTTTCAGAAAATCCGGAAAGGGAAAGGCCGGAGGCTGCACCGCTCCACCAGCGGGCGTTGGGGGTCGTGAGGTCATTGAAGGCGTTTTGGAAAAAACCGGCGGTATTGCCGGCGAACCAGAAATCGAGGGAATCGTTGGAAAGCGCATCGTTTTCAAAATGGAAGAGACCGTCGGCCTGTTCACAGCCGACCTCGTAATTTTCATTATTGAAATTATAACCGCGCGATTGGTTGTCGCGATCCCCCGCTTCATCCACATGCCAGATGCAGATGCCTCCGCCGCTGATTTGTGAATCCCGGTTGATTTTTTTCCTGTTTTCAATGAGAAAATACTCGTTTGCATTTGCCGGGTTGGCCCATTTCCAGACCGAATCGGCGGCATCGGCGCCGGCGGTTACGGCGAGCGTGCCTGCGCCGGTTCGGGGAATGGCCTGAGGGGTGACCCAGCCGGCGGCGGCGCGAAGGTAGGCGCACACCCGCACGGGGTTGCCTGTATCGCCGCCGCTGCCCATGAGGCAGTAGTAACCGGCTCCGCCGACGCTGTCGTAGCCATAGTCGTAGATGTCGGGAAAGGCGCAGACCATGTGGCCGTTTTCATGGCAGAAGGTTCCGATTTCGGGATTGGAGGTGATGGGGGAAATCTGATAGGTGTAAAAATAACGCGTCGCCCCGTCGACCGTCACGGGAAGGAGATTGAACTGTTCCGGTTCCAGAACCCATTTGTGGGCCCAGAGGCCATAAGACCAGACAGACCCCGAAGGCCCCGCGAAAAAAATATTGAGCGCCTTGAAATAGTCTCCACTGCGGGAAATTTTCTGAAGCTGAGGATAAATCACGGTGCTGAAATCAGGGCGGGCTTTCAACGCTGTGAAAATATCGCCGATCAAAATACGCGCGTTTGTGCCGTTGTCGACGCTGTTATTCTCATAGTGACTTCTCGGCCGCGGCGCGAGTACATAGCCCATGACAATATTGGTCACGCACAGTCTGCCGTTTGACACATCCTCGTAATACTTTCTCACGGAACCCGCATTGCCGAAGCTCGTGAAGTTTTCACCGTTGATAAACTGGTTGAGCACTTCGCCGGTGATGGCCGGGTGCGCTGTTTGCGCCAAGGTGTTGGTGACGTTTCCCCCGGCGTCGAGAATCGGAAAATCGATCAGCAGCGTGAGACCGGTCACCGTGCCGATCGTGGGCGAGAAAGGCGGCGCTTTGAGGCTGCCCTCGGCGGCGGCTTTTTCCCGCACGGCGGTGGCTTGGCGGATGGCTTTCCAGCGCGCTTCGCGCGCCTCGCGGGTGGGATCGGCGGCGATGCGGGCGCGAATGGCCTCGCGCCGGGTTTCGGAGGTGTCGCGCAAGTGCGGTTTCGAAACGGTCTGCGCGATTTCGGCCGGGTCGGCGCTTCCGAGAATCAGCGCGGAGGGAAGAAGGGCGCCGCTTTGCGCATCGCGCACGGCATACCGGTAAACGCCGGCCGGGGCATCCCAAAGGATGGTGTAGCCGGCGGCATCTTCGAAGGCGGCGGAATATTCATCGCCCGCACCCCGGATCTTCACCGTCCTTCCGTCTTGGAGCGTATGCTCGAACCACCTTTCAAAGGGAGCGGCTGAAAGACTTCCAGCGATGCGGATGGCCCAGGCGGCGGATAACAAAACGCGAAGCAAACGATTCATGGGGTGCCTCCTCTCGGGAGTGCGGTTCAATTGTTTAATTGTTTAAAACGGGCGGTCTCCGGCAAGGCCCCTGCAAGGGGGCGGGCGTAAGCGAGGAATTCTTCGGTCACATCGTGCCCCGACTGCGCAATGAACGCATCCGGGAGATGGCGGGTGTTTTTGGAGACGGCGCGCAGCGGCACCGGCTCGAAATTGATTTTATACACATCGCCCGGTTCGCGGCGAAGGGCGATCGAACCGCTCTCCAAACCGGAAAGCGCGGCCTGAACCGCCGCCGCTCCGGCCTGGCGGGCTTCGGCGGAATCCGTCTCCGAGGCGCAACCCACGAAGCAGCGCTGAATGTAGCCGAAGGTGTCGGCCCGGACGCGTTTGATGCCGAGCTTCTCCTTCACAAGCCCGGCAAGGAGATCGCCGAGCGCGCCCGTTCCGCTGAGCTGGATATTGCCGTGGGAATCGGTCTCGTTGGAAAAACGGGCCATGATCGAGGCGCCGGTTTCATCGCCGATACCCTCCGAAACGGCAATCACGCAGCGCCCGTAGCGCTTCATCGCATCGGCCACATCGGCCACAAAGGCATCGGTTGAGAAGGGGCGCTCGGGGAAATAAAGCAGATGGGGGCCGTCGCCTGGATCCTGGCGGGCGAGCGCGGCGGCGGCGGTGAGGAAACCGGCGTGGCGCCCCATGATCACATCGATCTTCACACCGCCCAGGGCGCGGTTGTCGAGATCGTCGCCCCGCACGGCGCAGGCCACAAAACGGGCCGCGGAGCCGAAGCCGGGCGTGTGGTCGTTTTCGAGGAGATCGTTGTCGATCGTCTTGGGAATGTGGAAACAGTGGAGCGGATAAGCGGCCTCGCGGGCGGCTTCATTGATAATATGGGCGGTTTCGGCGGAATCATTCCCGCCGATGTAGAAAAAGTAGCTGATTTCAAGCTTGGCCAGCACCGCGAAAATGGCGCGGCAATCATCGGGCGAAGGCTTGCGGCGCACGGAACCCAGCGCCGAGGAGGGCGTGGCGGCAACTTTGCGGAGCGTTTCGGCGCTCTCTTTGCGGAAATCGATAAAGCGTTCATCCAAAATGCCCTGAATCCCGTGGAGCGCGCCGAAAACGCCGCCGATGCGGTCACTCGCCAGCGCCGCCTCCACCGCACCGATCAGGCTTTGATTGATCACCATCGAAGGACCGCCGCTCTGGGCGATCAGCATATTGCCTTTTTTCATGACGAGAAGTTCCTTTTCCTTGCCTTTTGACACCGTTATGCTACCTTATAGCCAGGAAAAAGTAAATGAAAACCGACGATTCCCCCTTTGAATACGTTTACGACCCCGACGCCGCCTCCGGGTACTTGCCGTGGGATCGCGATGCCCCCGAAGGCCGCCGCCAATACACCACCCTCGCCCCCGCCATCGAAACCATTCTCAAACGCCTGAAAATCGATGCCGTGCCGTGGCTCGATGCGCTGGCCGCCCGCTGGCCGCAGATTCTCCCGCCCGGGATCGCCGCCTGCACCCGGCCCGTGAAATGGGAAACCGGCACCCTCTACGTCGAAGTCGCCGGCAGCGCCAAACTCTTCGAGCTGCGCCGTTTCAAGCAACGCGAAATGGAACAGGCCGTGCGCGACGCCATCGGCGGCGAACGCGACCTCCGCCACATTCACCTCATTCCCGGAAACCGCCTCCAAATATGATCGAAGAACCCGTTTTCCGCATCACCTTCCACCCCGCCGGGCGCATGGTTCAGGCCGCCCCCGGCGAAACCCTCCTCCAGGCCGCCCTCCACGCCGGCCTCCTCATCCCCGCACCCTGCGGCGCCGGCGGCACCTGCGGAAAATGCCGCGTGAAGATTCTCTCCGGCCAGGTTTCCGGCGCGCGCTCCGCCCACCGCCTCACCCCGGAAGAAATGGCCGAAGGCTGGCGCCTCGCCTGCTGCACACGACCCGATTCCGATGCCGATGTGTTCATCCCCCCCCTCACCGATCGCGAAACCCACGCCACGCTGCGCATCCTCACCGAAGGCCAGGCGCCCGACCCCATTGCGCTCAACGAAGCCGCCGCCGGCACCCTGGGCGTGGCCTTTGACCTGGGCACCACCACCCTCGCCGCCTCCCTCGTGGAGCTCGATACCGGCCTCGTGTGCGACACCCTCGCCACCGTCAACCGGCAAATCCAATATGGAGACGACGTCGTCTCCCGCATCGCCCTCATTCGCCGCGACCCCGCCCGCCTCCACACCCTCCGCCAGGCCGCCGCCGATTCCATGAACGACCTCATCGACCGCCTTTGCGCAGCCTGCGGCGCCACCCCCGGCCAGATCAGCCGCATCGCCTTCGCCGGCAACACTGCCATGCAGGAAATCCTCCTGGGCATCGACCCCGCCGGCCTCGCCCAGATCCCCTTCGCCCCCGCCTTCCTCGAAGCCGAAACCCACCCCGCCGCCACCCTCGGCCTCCACGCCGCCCCGGCCGCCCAGGCCACCTCGCTTCCCCAGATCGGCGGGTTTATCGGCGGCGACGCCCTCGCCGGCATGCTCGCTTCCGGCTTCGATCGCCTCGCCGAACCCACCCTCCTCATCGACATCGGCACCAACGGCGAAATCATCCTCCTCACCCCCGACCGCATTCTCGCCTCCTCCACCGCCGCCGGCCCCGCCTTCGAAGGCGCCCGCATCCGCCAAGGCATGCGAGCCGCCGAAGGCGCCATCGACCACGTCTACACCGAAGGCAACCGCCTCATCACCTCCACCATCGGCAACGCCCCCCCCCGCGGCATCTGCGGCACCGCCCTCATCGACGCCATCTCCGAGCTTCTCACCCTCGGCGTGATCGACGCCGCCGGCCGCATTCTCCCCTTCGACGAGCTCCCCCCCGACCTCGCCCCCGAAATCCGCGTCAACGTCATCCTCACCCCCGAAGAAGAGACCGCCTTTCAGCTTGCCCCCGGCGTTTACCTCCATCAGCGCGACATCCGCGAATACCAGCTCGCCGCCGCCGCCATCCGCGCCGCCACCCTCATCCTCCTCGCCGAAGCCGGCCTCGAACCCCGCCGGCTCCAGCGCATCCTCCTCGCCGGCGCCTTCGGCACCTACATCCGCCGCGATTCCGCCATCCGCACCGGCCTCCTCCCCCCCGTTCCGCCCGACCGCATCTCCTTTATCGGCAACGCCTCCCTCGCCGGAGCCCGCATGGTTCTTCTCAGCCACCACGCCCTCCGCCGCGCCGAAGCCCTCCGCCGCCGCACCCGCCACATCGACCTCAGCCGCCACCCCGCCTTCACCGATCTCTACGCCGAGGCCATGCTCTTTCCTGAAACCGACGCCTAGTTCTAAGGTTTTTGCTCGAAACGGTCGCAGGAATCAAGCGGGTCGGTGTGGCGGTTGGTGAAGCCGCAGCGCTGATCGAAGGCGGCCGTCACGCAGTGGCGGCACCAAAGGCAGGAATGGCGGCGGGGTTCGTCGGTCTCGAAAAGGCCCGCGAGCGGATCACGCCGGAGGGCGGTTTTCTCGGCGGAAAAAGGATCGGGAGATTGACGCGGCGCGGAGAAAGGGGTCGAGGCTGCATCGGGGTAACGGTGGCCGCAGGCGGTGCAGACATAGGCCTCGCCGGTTTTTTTGAAACCCTCGTAAATCGGTTCGGGGCGGATGAGCGCGTGCTTTCCGCAGGCGGTGCAGGTAATTTCCCGGGCGAGGTTTGACATGGTTTTCTCCTCTGTGTTAGAATCATGCCGATGTGGAGAGCATATCAGCACCGGTGTGAAATAAAAAGGAGATTTTGCCATGTTTCTTCTGCTGCTTGGAAATGGTTTCGAGGAAATTGAGGCGCTCGGCACGCTCGATCTGCTGCGCCGCGCGGAAATCAATGTCAAAACCTGTACCGTCAACCGCACGCCGCTCGTGCTCGGCGCGCACACGATTGCGGTGGAGGCCGACCTGTGCCTCCGGGAGCTTGCAGACCCATTGGATTTCGAAGGATTGATCATTCCCGGCGGCATGGGCGGGGTGGAGGCGTTGGCCTCGACCCCCGCCGTGCTGGAAATGGTCAGGGCCTGCGTGGATTCCGGCAAACTTCTGGCCGCGATTTGCGCCGCCCCCGCGGTGGTGCTCACGGCGGCGGGCGTGGCCGAGGGCCGCCGGCTGGCGGGCTTCCCGGCGCCGGCGCTGATTGAGCGCCTGGGCGACGGCTACACGGAAGAAACCGTCGCGATCGACGGCCCGATTATCTCCGCCAGGGGGCCGGGCTCGGTCTTTGCGTTTGCGAAGGCGATTATCACCCGCCTTAAAGGTTCGGAAGCGGCCGAAACGGTCATGGCCGAAGCGATTGCGAGTGCCTGATGGATCTCTCCCAACAGATGCGGCAGGCACAGGTGCTGTCGCCGCAGATGCGGCAGTCGCTGGATATTCTCCAGCTGCCGGCACTGGAGCTGCGCGGCCTGATTCAGGCCGAGATGGAGCGCAACCCGGTGATTGAGCATGTGACCCAGCCGGGGGAAATTTCGCTTGAGGGCGCGCAGCCGCCTTCGGAACCGCAACCGGCGGCGGAGGATCAGGTCGATGCGCTGCTGCGGGCCGATGATGAATGGCGTGACTATTTTCTTCAGGATCTGGAGCATACGCCGCCGCCGGAGGAAGCGCAGGAACGGCGGCAATGGCTGCTGGATTCAGTCCGCCAGGAAGAGTCGCTCCAGGATCACCTGATGGAGCAGGTGCTGTTGCTCGAGGCGTCGCCCCGGGAGCGCGAAATTCTGACGGCGCTCGTTGGGAATGTTGATGACGACGGTTATTTCCGCGGCTCCTTCCCCGATTTGCAGATGAACCTGGGTTCCGATCTTCCGCCGCTGGAGCACGGCCTTGCGGTGCTTCAGGGGTTCGACCCGCCCGGGGTCGGGGCGCGTTCGCTGGCGGAATGCCTGCGGCTGCAGGTGCTGGCGAATGGGGGCGATGCGTTGCTGCTGGATCTGATTGATCACCACCTCGAGGAGATCGCGGGGCACGGCTGGAAGAAACTGGCGGCGAAGCTGGGCGTGCCGGAGGAGGAACTTCAGGAGGCGCTGGCCCATTTGCGGGCGCTGGATCCGGCGCCGGGGCGTCTTTTCGGCGGCCCCGACACGGCGGCGTACGTCACACCCGAAATTTTTGTGCGGCGCGCGGCTTCGGGGGCGTATGCGGCGGAGGTCGACGGCCGGGAGCTGCCGCGCATCCGCATCAGCCGCCATTACCGGAAGCTGCTTGAAGATCCCCACACCGCGCCCGAAACGCGCGCGTATATCCGCGACCGCATCCGCGCGGGCGCGGCGCTGATCAGCGGCATCCGCGACCGGCAGACCACCCTCAAGGCCATCGCCCAGACCGTGATCGACGCTCAGCACGATTTTCTTGAGCGCGGCCCCGCGTTTCTCCACCCCCTGCGCATGGTCGATGTGGCCGGAAAAGTGGGCCTGCACCCGGCCACCGTGAGCCGCGCCGTGGCCGGAAAGTATATGCAGACGCCGCGCGGCGTCTTTGAGCTGCGCTCGTTTTTCGCGCAGGGCGTGGGGGCGAGCGGCGATGCCGAAGCGCTCTCCAACACCGCGCTTCAGGAACGCATCCGCCTGATGATTGCCCGGGAAGACCCCGCGCACCCCCTCTCCGATCAGGCCATTGAAGAGCGCCTCAAGGCCGCCGGGCTCGAGGTCGCCCGGCGCACGATTGCGAAATATCGCGGCATTTTGAAGATCCCCTCCACGCGCGAACGGCGAAAACAGCCCTGAAACACGGTGTTTCTTGACATCGCGCCCGTGGATTGATACCCTTCCGCCATGATTAAATTTTATGGGCTCATTGTCGTTTTTTGTTTGGCCGCGGCGGGTGTTCTCCTGCCGGGGTGCCAATCGTGGGACGAAATCACCAACGGCCCCGTGCACATCGCCGTGAATGATTCGCCGCTCAACTGGATGGAGATCCTCTACCTTCCCAAACCCGGCGCCCCCACCACCCGCATCACCATGCGCGACAAAGGCGAAGTACGCGTGGAGCGCGGCCGCAGCAAGCTCGTCAACACCTCCTTCGCCTACGAATATGAGGAAGATTCCTGGGGCGAGCGCGAGGTCGTTTCCTTTTGGGTTCCCCACAAACGCCAGATCGAAGTGTATCAGACGCTGGTCAACTACGGCATCCTCAAAGTGCCCAAAGAGCCCGATGAACCGCCCGTGGAAACCATTCTCGTGAAGGGGAACCTCAACGGCCGCAAAATCGACCGTTATGTGTTCGACGACGCCCTCATTTTTGAAATTGAGAAACTCGTGCGCCTCTACTCGCGCACGCTCACACCGATCAAGGAGACCCAGGAACCATGACCCATGAAGACATGCTGGCCCGAGCCCGCGAAGTGATGGATGTGGAAATCGAAGGCATGAGCCAGGCCAAGGCGGCGCTTTCGGATGAATTTGCCCGGATTGTCGATTGCATGGTCGAATCGCTCGAAAAGGGCGGAAAAATCGTTGTGACGGGGATCGGCAAGAACCTTCACATCGGAGAAAAAATTTCAGCCACCATGGCCAGCACAGGCTCCACGAGCGTGATGATGAACCCGATTCAGGCCATGCACGGCGATCTGGGCATGGTCTCGGGCAACGATGTGGTGCTCGCGCTGAGCTATTCAGGAGAGTCCGACGAAATCATCAAGCTCATTCCCGCCGTCCACCGCCTCGGCGTGAAAGTCGTCGGCATGACCGGCAAAGCCGAAAGCTCGCTCGCCAAAAACAGCGATTTCCTGTTGCTCGTCGACGTGGGGCGCGAAGCCTGCCCCTTCAACATGGCGCCCACCACCAGCACCACCGCCACCCTTGCGGTGGGCGATGCCCTCGCGATGGTGTTGCTTGAGGCCCGCGGTTTCAAAAAAGAAAACTTCGCCCTCCTGCACCCCGCCGGCGCCATCGGCCGGGCGCTGCTCTTCCGCGTGAAGGACATTATGCGCGCGGGCGAACGCATGGCGTGCATTCCCGAGGCTTCGACCGTGCAAGACGCCATTGTTGAAATGACCCGCGCCAAAGCCGGCTGCGCCTGCGTGGCCGATGCCGCGGGCGGGCTCGCCGGCATTTTTACCGACGGCGACCTGCGCCGCCTGCTCATGAAGGGCGGCCGCCTGATCGATACGCCCATTGCCGATGTGATGACCCGAAAGCCGGTCTCCGTGAAACTGGGCGCGCTCGCGGTTGAAGTCCTCAACGTTTTCGAGCATTACAAGATCGACGACCTCCCCGTGGTCGACGATGCCGGAACGCTTGTCGGCTATGTCGACATCCAGGATCTTCCCCGCATGAAGATTCTTTAAGGCCGCCATGCTTCACCTCATCTGCGGCGACGACGATTATCTGGTCGGCGAAGAGGCCCGCGCGTTGGTTGATCAAAACGTGCCGGCCTCGGATCGGGCTTTTGGCCTTGAACGCATCGACGGCGCCTGCGCCGTCATCGGCGACGCGCTCTCGGCCATTGACCGCGCGGAGGAAGCGCTCTACACCGCCGGCTTTTTCGGCGGCGGAAAATGGGTCTGGCTTCACAACGCCTCCTTCCTCACCGGCGGCAGAAACCGCGTGGTCGCCGAATCCGCAGCCGTCTCCGAGCGCCTCGCCCGGTTTCTTGAGACGCTGAAGAAAAATCCCCTGCCCGAAGGCCATGTGCTGCTCGTCACCGCGCCTGCCGTGCTGCGCGCCTCCGTCTTCTTCAAATATTTCAAAACCGCCGGCGCCGTTTCAGACCTCGGCAGCGGCGGAAAGCCTTGGGAAAAAGAGAAAAACGCCGCCGCCCGCCTCGACTCCCTTTTGGAACGCTTCGGCCTCACGATGAACGCCGAGGTGAAAAAGCACTTTCTGGCCAAGACGGGCAGCGATACCCGGATCATTGTTTCCGAGCTTGAAAAGCTCCGCGTGTACCGCAATGCGCCCGGAGCCGTTTCGGTCGACGATGTGCGGCAAATCACCTCCGTGGCCGCCGAGGCCGAAATCTGGGAGCTACGCGATGCCGTGGGGCGGCGATCCGCGCGCGCGGCGATGGAGGTGATGGATGCTTTCAGGGGGGAAACCGGCGCGGGAATCGCCTTCGCCTCCATGCTCCTCAATCAGATGACCGACCTGCTCATCGTGCGCGAAGGGCTTGATCGCGGCTGGGTCAGCGCCCAGGGCTGGTCGCTGCCGCCCGAGGGTCGCGCGCTTGCCGAGAGCCTTCAGAGCGGCGTGTTTCAGGCCGCGCCGTTTATCTTGAAAAAAAACGTGGAACAGGCCGCCAATTACAGCCTCCAGGAGCTTCGCGCCGGCCGCCACTACGCATTGGAGCTCCGTGAAAAACTGGTTTCCGGATCGCTCGATGAATGGGTGCTCCTGGAAACGGCGCTGATGCGCATCATCGGATCGGGGCGGCGCAAAGGTCAGGTAAAAAGGCGGTAAGGATGAATTTTGCCAAGGTGGTCATGCTGCTGGCGGCCAGCAATGTGTTTATGTCGTTCGCGTGGTATGCGCATTTGCGCAACCTTTCGGCGAAACCGTGGGTCATTGCGATCATCGTCAGCTGGGGGGTGGCCTTTTTCGAATATTGCTTTCAGGTGCCGGCGAACCGGATCGGCCATGCGGCCGATTTTAAGCTGGAACAGCTCAAAATCCTTCAGGAAGTGATTTCCCTGGCGGTGTTTGTTCCGTTTTCGATCATCTATATGCGCGAAAAACCCTCGGCCGATTACCTTTACGCCGCGCTGTGCATTCTGGCCGCGCTGTTCTTCATCTTCCGCAAACGGATCTTCGGGTAACTACCACAGAATAAAGAGGTGGGGAAGCCCCAATTCGTGGATGGTCTCAATAAGCTCGAAGAAAACGGGCGCCCACACAAACCAGATGGCGCTGACAAGATGCTCGCGGATGATTTTGGCGTTGACAGCGTAGTTTTTGCTTTCCCTGAGCAGGTCGAGCTGCGGCCAGAAAAGCGGTACGCGCGCGCAGTAATCGCGGTAGGCCGGGCCGTGGATCGCCGTTAAACGGGCCTCTTCCGCGCGCATCACAGGCGGGTAATACAGCGCAAAGCCAATGGCGATCAAGAGGGGAATCGTCAGCGTTTCAGAGACAAGCCCCACGCCGACCGCCCCGATGAAGCTGAAAAAATAAAGCGGGTTGCGGGTCATGGAGTAGGGCCCCGAGGTGACAAGCTTTTGGGTCTTGTAACCTGCGATGTAGACGGAACACCAGATGCGGCCAATCGCGCCGATGCCTGCCAGAAAAAAACCGATGGTGTTGAAAATCAGCGCGTAAATTCTCAGCCCTTCGGTGGCGTCCCAGCCGTTGTAGAAGAAAAGGCAGCTCACAAAAATGCAAATGGCGAGAATGCGGGTGAACAGGGTGCGGATACGCTCGATTCTGGTCTTCGCCGGCCGCGTGGCGGTTTGTGCGGGTTTCATCTGAATCCTTCGAAAATGAATTGAACGCGGATTATAGACGGCAACCAGCCCCGAAACAAGTTAAATCAACGCTCCGCCTGCAAAACGGTATACCCTCGGCGCTCGGCGGGAATCACGCGGCGGAAGCGGAGCCGGAACATCATCTCGCGCGGTTTTTCGGCGGCTTTCGCCACAAAGAAGAGCCGGCCTTTGGGCTTGAGCGCCTGGAAGGCGGTGGCGAGAAAGCGCTCGGCGATGGTGTAATCGCTGAAGTAGGGGGGATTGGCGAGGTAGATGTCGGCGAAGGCGCTGCCGGGCATGCCGGTGGAGGAGAGAATGAGGCGGGCGGTGAGGCCGGCGGCGGCGAGGTTTTGGGCGGTCACGGCGAGCGCGCGCGGCGAAGAATCTACGGCGACGAGGGTGGCGCCGGGGGCCGCCCGCAGGGCGAGGATGCCGACCATGCCGCAGCCGCAGCCCATGTCGACGATGGTGGCGCCGGGGGCGATTGCGCCTGATTGCGCGGCCACTTCGGCGAGGGCGAGGCCGCCGGCGTCGGCGCGGCGGTGGCAGAAGACGCCGGGCCGGGTGATGAACGTGAGCGGCGTGAAGGCGGTGCCGTCGGCGGCGGGCGGCAGGCCGGCTTCGAAGGCGGCGGTGAAATCGCGGGGGCGGGTAGGGGCGCCCAGACCGGCGGCGTGGAGGATAAAGAAGTCTTTTTTCAGCTTGGTGAAGGCGATGCCGGCGAAGCGGGCTTTGACCTGTTTGAGAAAGGATTCGCCGGCTTTGTTGCCGGTGATGATGAGCGTGCCGCCGGGGCGGAGGCGGGAGGCGGTCTCTTCAAGGAGCTCTTGAACCTTTTCGGTGCTTTGGGCGCCGTCGGTGAGGGTGATGAAGGCGGCGTCGAATTCGCGTTCGGGGAGGGAGGAGGTGCAGGCCACGCGGATGCGCCCGCAGGGGTTGGGCGGGTTTTCGAAAACGCCGAACACCTCGATTCCGGGGTCGGTTTCCGCGAGGGGGAAGAAGCCGTTGGAAAGCAGGTTGCGGTAGATGGCGTTGGCGTAGTGCGCATCGTCGGCATGGAGGGTCACGGAGGCTTCAGGGAAGGCATCGGCGGCGATCATGGCGGCGGCGCCGGTGCGGCCGCCCGCAAAGAGAAAATGGCCGGGTGCTTTTACAGCCTCTCCGATGGCTTCGATGAGGAGCTTTTCGGCCTGGTGGAGGCCGGAGCGCGAAACAATCTGATACTCGCCGCCGGGGAGGGTCTCGCGAACGCATTGGGGCTGGCGGGTGATGGTGAGAATCTTCATTCGAGTTCCGTCTTTCCGGTTAAATCATCATAAAAGGCGCTGTTGGCAAGGAGAATCCAGGCGTTGAGGGGAGCCATAAGGAACATGGGGATGAATTGCACGAGCAACAGGGGGGAGTTTGTGCCGTTTTCGGGAGACGGGGGCTGGAAGCCTTGGGTCGCAACGAATGAAAAGGGAATGGAAAGAAGCACGAGGAGAAGAGCCCAGCCGATGAAGGAGAGGTCGAGCTTGAAGAGGCGCCAGGTGTGACCGCGCAGGGTGAACCAGTTCTTTTTAATGATGGCAAAGACGCCTGCCTGGGCGTTGTCGCGAAAGAAGAAAAGGATGCAGCCGAGGCGGATGCTGAAAATCATGTAGGGAATGAAGGAGATGAGTGCAAGGAAGAAAATGGCGGCAAAAAGCAGCCCGGTAGGTTTTTCGCCCCAGGAAAGGCAATACATTGATGCCAGGATAATGAGAATGAGGGGTAAAAAGAAAAGGCCCACTGTGAGCATTATGCCGATAAACAGGCGGACAATTTTGAAATAATGGGCAACGATGAAATCGACTTCTTCACGAAAATGGAGGGCTTTTTCGCGTTGGAAGCGCAGCGCCAGGCTAAACGGGAGAGCAAAGAAAGGGAAGATCAAAAGCAGAAAAAGGAAACTGGCTAAACTGGCAACGGTTTCGGCAAACGCGCCAATGATCGGAATTTGCCGGCAAAGTTGCTGGATGCCGATACCCATGAAATTAAAAATAGAAAAAAACACAAGCAGGCCGATGATGGCAAAAAAGCCTTTGGGGGCTTGGGTGATGGTGTGCCAGGCGCGCTGGCGGTATTCACGGGAGCGGGGGTAGGGCATGGCGGGGTTCCTTTAGATGCGGGAGATGAAATCGTCGTAGCCGAAGGTGCGGATGAGCTGGCAATCGGCGGGGGGGCGGCGGAGGATGATGTCGGGGAGGTTGATGCCGTTGAAGGTGTTGGTTTTGACCATGGTGTAGAGGGCCATGTCTTCGAAGATGAGGCGGTCGCCGGGGCGGAGGGGGGTGGCGAAGGAGTAGTCGCCGATGATGTCGCCGGCGAGGCAGGAGGGGCCGGCGAGGCGGTAGAGGTGGGGGGCTTCGCCGTGGGGGAGGCCGCGCTCGGCGTGGGGGGCGGGGGTGGAGGCGCCGGTCCAGCCGGGCTGGCGGAAGACGCGGGGGCGGTAGTGGGTTTCCATGACGTCGGGGGTGTGGCAGGCGCAGGAGATGTCGAGGATGGCGATGGAGCCGTCGTTCTCCACGATGTCGATCACGGTTGCGGCGAGGGTTCCGGCGTTGAGAACCCAGGCTTCGCCGGGTTCGAGGTAGCAGGTGATGCGGGGGTGGCGGCGCTGGAAATCGGTGAGGGTTTGGCAGAGGAGGTCGCGGTTGTAGTCGGGGCGGGTGATGTGGTGGCCGCCGCCGAAGTTGAACCAGGTGATTTTGGGCAGGAGGTCGCCGAATTGGGCTTCGATGGCGGCGAGGGTGCGGACGAAGGGTTCGGCGTTTTGTTCGCAGAGGTTGTGGCAGTGGAGGCCGGTGATGCCTTGGGGGAGGTTTGGGCCGAGGGCCTGGCGGGTGATGCCCAGGCGCGATTTCGGGGCGCAGGGGTCGTAGAGCTCAACTTCGCCTTCGGAGTGAAGGGGGTTGATGCGCAGGCCGCAGGTCACGCGTTCGTTGCCGGGGAGCTGGCGGAATTGGGTGTATTGGGCGAGGGAGTTGAAGGTGATGTGGCCGGTGCCCAGGTCGATGAGGGCCTGCATCTGCCCGCGGGTGAAGGCGGCGGCGAAGGCGTGGGTTTCGCCGCCGAAGCGCTCGATGCCGAGGCGGGCTTCGTGGACGCTGCTGGCGCAGGTGCCGTCGGGGGCGCCGTTGAAGCAGGGGGCGGCGGCGGGCATGGAGAAGGCTTTGAGCGCGAGGAGGATGCGGCAGCCGGTGCGGGCTTTTACGTCGGCGAGGATGGCGGCGTTGCGGGCGAGGGCTTCGGCATCGACGACGAAGGCGGGGGTTTGAATGTGCATGGGTTAATCGCTGGTTTCGAGGGTTTCGAGTTCGGTGGCGGCTTCTTCCCATTCGAGGGTGGCGACGTGGAGGTCGTAGGCGATGTCGCGCAGGCGTTTGGAGGCGGCGGCCATTTCGGCGCTTTCGAGGGCGGCAAGGCTCCCGGTGAGGGTTTCCTGCTCGGTTTCGAGGCGGGTGATGGCCGCTTCGGCTCGCTCGACGCGGTGCTTGAGCTTTTTGACGAGGGGGGCGCGTTTGGCGCGCTCGGCGGCGCGTTGCTGGCGGAGCTCTTTGGAGCTTTGCCTGGCGGGTTCTTCCGCGGGGGCTTCGGCGGGGAGGGCGCCGGGGTCGGAGGCGGTCTTTTCTTTGTAGTAATCGTAACCGCCGGGGAAGCGGCGGACGCCAAGGGGGGAGACTTCGACGATGGAGGTGGCGGTCGCGCGGACGAAGTCGACGTCGTGGGAGACGAGGACGACGGTTCCGTTGTAGGCCTGGATGGCGGTTTCGAGGGTTTTTCGCCCTTCCATGTCGAGGTGGGTGGTGGGTTCGTCGAGGAGGAGGAAGTTGGGCGGGTTGAGGAAGATGCGCAGAAAGGCGAGGCGGATCTTCTCGCCGCCGCTGAGGACGCCGGAGGGTTTGGCGGCGTCGTTCACGTCGAACCCGAAGGCACCGAGGCGGTTGCGGAGGTCTTTTTCGGGGAGGTCGCCGGCGGCGGCTTTGGCTACGGCGAAGACGCTTTCATCGGGGGCGACGGTTTCGGCGAATTCCTGCGATTGGTAGCCGGGGGCGACGTGGTACCCGAAGACGCGCTCTCCGGTGCCGGGTTCGCGGGTTCCGGCGAGCAGGCGCAGAAGGGTGGTCTTGCCCATGCCGTTGAAGCCGACGATGGCGATTTTGTCGCCGCGCATGACGCGCAGATCCACGCTGTGGAGCACGTCGCGCTCCGCGCCGGGGTAACGGAAGCCGACGCCTTCGAGGCGGACGATTTCGGCGCCTGCGTGGGGGGCGGCGGGCAGGCGGAGGGCGCCTGCGGATCGGCTGCGCGCGGGGAGCTTGATTTCATCCATTTTCTCAAGCTGTTTGGCGCGGCTTTGGGCCTGGGCGGCTTTGGAGGCTTTGGCTTTGAAACGCTCCACGAAGCGTTCGAGCTGTTCGCGTTTGCGATCCTGGTTGGCTTTGGCGGCGGCGAGCTGTTCGTAGCGGTTTTCGCGTTCCTGGAGGTAGTAGTCGAGGTCGCCGTTGTAGCGGGTGACGGTGCCGCCGTCGACCTCGACGATGGTTTTGGTCAGGTTGCGCAGGAGGTAGCGGTCGTGGGAGATGAGCACGAGGGTGCCTTCATAGGAGCGGAGGTAGCGCTGAAGCCATTCGATGGCGGGCAGGTCGAGGTAGTTGGAGGGTTCGTCGAGCAGGAGGAGCTCGGGGGAGGAGGCGAGGACGCGGGAGAGCTCGGCGCGCATGCGCCAGCCGCCGCTGAAGGCGGCGAAGGGGCGGTCGAAATCGGAATTGGCGTAGCCCAGGCCGCCGAGGGCGGATTTCACGCGCGCTTCCACGGTGTAGCCGCCCAGGTGCTCGAAGCGGGCGTGGAGGTCGCCGAGGGATTTGAGGAGGCGGGCTTTTTCGTCTTCGGGGGGGGCGGCGGCGAGGGCGGCTTCCTGTTCGTGGATGGCGGTCTCGATCTCCTGGAGGCCGGGCACGCCTTCAAGGCAGTAGGCGAGGAGGGTCTGGCCGGGGTAGGAGGGCTCAAGGTACTGGCGCACATAGCCGATGCGGGGCGAGCCTTCGAGCTTCACGTCGCCGGTGTCGCTCTGCTGTTCGCCGAGGATGAGGCGGAAGAGGGTGCTTTTTCCGGCGCCGTTGGGGCCGACGATGCCGACGCGTTCGCCGGTGTTGATGCGGAAGGATGCGTTTTCAAAGAGTGCTTCGGGGCCGAAGCGGACGGAGGTGTTTTGGAATTCAATCATAATGGGGGGCGTGGGTCAGTTGAGCAGCTCCACGGGGGGAACCGCGACCGGCGTCCACTTTTCGGGGACGGTCTCGGGCGGCGGGGTGTTGTTGCGGATGGCGGCCTCGGTGAAGGCGACCACGCGGATGGCGTCGTCGATGCTCACGCAATGATTGGCGAGGCGTTTCTTGAGGCGGCGGGAGAGAACCATGGAGACGAAGTCGCGGTAGGCCACGGTGAGCGCTTCGATGTAGGCCTCGTCGTCGCCGTAAGGTTCGCGGAAGCGGTTTTTGCCTTGGGTGGCGGCCGGGCCGTTGGTGGCGCGGATTTTGGGGGTGCCTTCGATCTCGCAGGTCTGCCACTTTTCGGGTTCGGATTGGCGCCAGAGGGCGGTGCCTTTGTCGCCGTAGACGGCGATTTCGATGCCGCCGGCCTCGCCGAGGGCGATTTGGCTGGAGAAGAAGGTGCCGCCGCAGCCGTTGTCGAAGCGGACGAGCACGGCGGCGTCGTCGTCAATCATGCGGCCGGCGACACAGGGGCGGGCGTCGACGCAGACTTCGGTGATTTTGAGGCCGGTGAGGTGTTCGGTGAGGAAGGCGCAGTGGCCGCAGAGGTCAATGATGGCTCCTCCGGCGCCGGCGCGGCGGGGATCGGTTCGCCAGCCAGCGCCGCGGTGGCCGGCGGTTTCGAGGCGCACGCCCATCCAGCCGTGGGAGAAGGTGGCTTTCACGCGGCGGATGGCGCCGATGCCGCCGTCGGCGATGTATTTTTTCATGCGGATGACGGCGGGGTAGAAGGGGTAGGCGTAGGCGGTGGCGTGGATGGCGCCGGTCATGATGGCTTTGCGCTTGAGGTTGATGGCTTCGTCGATGTTGTTGGTGATGGGCTTTTCGGAAAAAACGGGAAAGCCGGCGTCGAAAGCGGCCATGGTCACGGGGTAGTGCATGTTGTTGGGGGCGAGAATGCTCACAAAGTCGATCCGTTCGCCTTCGGGCAGGGTTTGCTCCCGTTTGAACATGTCGCGATAGACGCCATAGGTGCGGCGCGGGTTGAGCTTGAGGGCTTTGCCGGTTTCAAACGAGCGCTGGCGGGTGGTTCCGAATGCGCCGGCGGCGAGCTCGAGGCAACCGGATCGCTCAATGGCCTGGCGGTGAATGCGCCCCATGAAAGATTCTTCGCCGCCGCCAACCATACCCACGCGTAATTTTGTCAACGTCATTTTTTATCCTGCTCTTCCTGCTGAAATAAATGTCGTAAAATCAGTTCCAGTGTCAAACAGTCTAAACGCTTTTCTCCGTTTGGGCAAGAATTTTCAGAAGGCTTGAAAAAAAAGCGGCTTGGAGTGAACCTCAAAACGCAGTCAGGCGTTAACAGTGACAGTTCGATTTCTATTTTCAAGGAAAAAACATGACTGTAAACCGATTGCTTGCCGCCGCGTTTCTGCCTTTTGCAGTGTGGGCGGAAGAGAATTCCCCGAACGTGGCCACGAATCAGCCCCCGCCGATTGTCGTGACCGCCACCGCGGTTTCGCGTTACCGGGCGGAAACGACCGATTCCGCCACGCTGACCGCCCAGCCGCCCCAGGAGCTGCCTCTCAGCGTCGATTCGCTCACGAAAGACTTCATCCGCGACCGCAACCCGACGGATCTCGACAATCTGCTCGAACAGCAGCCGGGCATCTACACGGGCGGCAAGACCGTGATGTCGCGCACGGCCGGTCAATACACCATTCGCGGTTACAGCGGCAGCGAAGTGTTTCTCGGCGGCGTGCCCCTGACGGGCGGCGCGGGCACGTTTCTCGACCCCGTGCTGCTGGAACGGGTCGACATTGTGAAGGGCCCCGTCGGCTCCGTCAGCGGCGGCGAGACCTCGAGCCTCGGCGCTTACGGCGCGGGCGGCAGCGTGGTGCTCATTCCCCGGCGCCCCGATCCTTCCGGCCGTTTTGCCGATTTGGAGCTGCGCGCCGGCGGCGGCAGCGGCGAGCGCTACCGCGCCTCGCTCGACATCAACCAGCCGCTCGACGCCCAGCGCGGCCTCTACGCCCGCGTGCCGATGGCCTACGAATGGCGCGACCCCGCCTGGGCGCCCTCCGGCGCCAACCCGGGGCAGAGCGCGACGATCGCCCCCTCGCTTCTCTGGGAGGCCGCCGAACGCCTCACGCTCGGCCTCGACCTGTTCGTGCAATACAGCGACCAGCCGGCCTATCAGGGCATTCCCACCATCAACGGCAAACCCTGGCCGGGCTATGACTGGGACGGCACGACCACGCGCCCGCAGGATTACATGACCTTTTTGACCGACGCCGTGACCTTTTACGCCGACGGCCGCTTCAACGACGCCTGGCGCACCCGCACCATCCTCTCCTTCGCGCAGACCGAAAACCGCTACAACTACCGCGGCCCCTCCAGCTCCGCCGCCTGGAACAACCCCAATACCTTCTACGAATATGCCGCCGGCGACACCCTTAGCCGCCGCTGGTTCGCCGCGCAGCACCTCATCGCCACCTTCGATACGGGCCCCGTCGGCCACGAATTGCTCATGGGCGCCGATTACCTTCGCCGCTGGAAGGCCGGCCGCAGTTATTTCGGAACCAAAGAGCTTTCGCTCGGCGATGTGCCCAGCTCCTCCGAAACCTTGAGCAAGGCCGGAGCCATCATTCAAGACGCCATGAGCTGGGGCGATTTCCGCCTCCTGCTCGGTTCCCGCTTCGATTACCACACCAGCCCCGCCCACACCCACGCCTGGAGCGTTTCGCCCCGCGCCGGCCTCACCTACCTGATTACCGATTCCATCATCGCCTTCGGCAACGTCTCCCTCAGCGAAGCGCCCAACTTCGCTTATAACGGCGTCGACGGCAAGCCGCTCAACAGCTCCTGGCGCGCCCTTCAATATGAAGGCGGCCTGCGGTATCAGCTCATGGACGCCTGCTGGCTGAGCGCCGCCCTCTTCCAGATCGACCAGGACAACACCCCCGTGGCCGTGGCCGGCACCGGCGATTCCACCGTCTACGCCCTCGAAGGTTCCAGCCGTTCCCGGGGCCTGGAGCTCAGCGCCACCGGCAGCCTCACCGAAAACTGGTCGCTCTATGCCGCCTATACCTTCATCGACTACAGCAATGAACAGGAAGCCAAAAAGTTTGACCGCTATCCCCCCAACGCCGTCTCCGTGTGGACCACCTATCAGGCCGATTGGCTCTACGGCACCGTCTTCGGAGCCGGTTACCGCTGGCGCGACGACTGGGTCATGACCCTCCGCGGCGTTCCCCAGGGCGACCAATACTACGCCAAAGCCCTCCAGACCGTCGACATTTCCGCCGAGATTCCCCTGACCCGCCCCGGCGCCCGCTATCCCGCCAGCCTCACCTTCGGCATCAAAAACCTTTTCGACGACCGAGGCATCGAATCCGCCCGCAACTGCCAGGCCTTCGCCAACGACGGCCGCACCTTTGAAATCACCTTCCGCTGCCGCTTCTAATCAATATAGAGTGGTTTGAGCAGGCGAGAACGGCCCTCATCGTTCGCGCCTGCTTTTTCCCTTTGATGCTTCGGGGCGGTTATGGTATTCTTGGGCTGTTTTTAGCGATAAAAGGGCTTGTATGAACGAAAAGAACGATTCCACCTCCGAAACGCCCCCCGAAGGCGCCCCTAAAAAAACGCCGGCGCCCCGGCCGCCGCGCCCGCCGCGAAGCCGCAATAATGCGGGCAATCAGCCGCCCCGCGCCCCGAGACCTCCCGCCCGCCCCGTGGCGAAGCCTTCCGTGCCTCCTTCTCCGCCCGCGCCCGCCGTGCAGCTGCCCCTTGAGCGCGGCATGAACCCCGAACCTGCCGCCGTAAAGGCCACGCCCGAAACCATCGCCGCCGACCGCAAGGCCTTTCTTGAACGCGAACCGGAAAAACCGCCGCGCGGCGCGGAGAATCTCGCCGTGCTGGGCAGGAAGGGCGCGATTTACTCCGATCAGTATACCCCCGCCATCCTCGAGTGCTTCGACAACCGCCACACGGAATACGATTACTGGGTGAAGTTCAACTGCCCCGAATTCACCAGCCTCTGCCCCATCACCGGCCAGCCCGATTTCGCCACGATTTACATCTCCTACATCCCCGACCGGCGCATGGTGGAGAGCAAATCGCTCAAGCTTTACCTCTTCGGTTTCCGCAATCACGGCGGGTTCCACGAGGATTGCGTCAACACCATCATGAAAGACCTCATCCGCCTGATGAGCCCGCGCTACATCGAGGTGTGGGGCAAGTTCCTGCCGCGCGGAGGCATCTCGATTGATCCCTATTGCAATTACGGCCGCCCGGGCACGCGCTTTGAGGAATTTTCGCGCCAGCGCCTCATGATGCACGACCTCAACCTCGAACGGGTCGACAACCGGTGAAAATGCTGGTCGTCTTTTCGGGCGGGCAGGACAGCACGACCTGTCTTTTCAAGGCCATCGCCGAGTGCGGCCGCGAAAATGTGGCGGCGATTACCTTCGCCTACGGGCAGCGGCACGGCAAAGAAGTGGAGCTCGCGCGGGAGATTGCCCGCGACCTGGGCATTCGCCCGCATAAAGTTCTCTCGCTCGACTGGTACTGCGAAATCACCCGCAACGCCCTGCTCGAAGGCGATACCCCCTTTGAACAGAAAGCCGGCGAAGCCTGCCCCAATTCGTTTGTGGATGGCCGCAACGCCTTTTTCATTCTCACCGCGGCGGTTTATGCGAAGAGCCTGGGCATTTTCGATCTCATGCTCGGCGTGGGCGAAGCGGATTACAGCGGCTATCCCGATTGCCGCGAGGTCTTCATCCGCTCGATGAACGAATCCGTCAACCTCGCGATGGACGCCGCCTTCCGCATTCACACGCCGCTCATGCACACGAGCAAAGCCCAAACCTGGGCGCTCGCCGATTCCCTCGGCGCGCTCGACTACATCCGCACCCGCACGCTCACCTGCTACAACGGCATTCCCGGCGCCGGCTGCGGCGAATGCCCCGCCTGCAAGCTCAGGCAGGACGGATTGCAGGCGTATTTGAAAAGCCGCGGATAGAGCATATCAAGATTGAAACTTCTCTTTTTCTCTGTTCTTTTTCTTTTTGCTTTCATCCTTTCAGGTCGCCGTAGCGGTGCTACGGCTCACTTCAAGCATTCACCAAAAAGAAAAATACCTTTCGAAAAATTGAGAAGTTTCAATCTTAACCTGCTCTAGTACATAGTAAATCTTGATTTGTCGTGTTTGTTGTGTTACATTTCCTCCAACACTCAAACCGAAAGAATCAGAATGACAACGTATACGATTACTTTGACTGGCGAAGAAATTACCCAACTGGAGAAAATCAGCAGAAATGGCGTGAAGCCGGCGCGTATGGTGCTCTATGCTCGGGCTCTGTTGTTGTTGGATCACGGCGAATTCGCACGGGCGGGGTGGACGGTCGAACACGTCGCCACGGCGGTGGGGTTGGATGAGCGCGCGTTGGTGCGCCTCAAGGAACGGTTTGTCAAATACGGCCTCGAGGCGGCGCTGGAACGAAAAAAGCCCGTGCGCCCCTCGCGTCAAGTGCTTTTTGACGGTGAATTCGCCGCCCGCCTCACGCAATTGGCGTGTTCCCAGGCGC
>JAVBLT010000014.1:0-33186 GCA_031553315.1 Kiritimatiellia bacterium | reverse complement strand
GAGCATATTTCGATTAATCTTTCCGCTTTTTCTCGGTGCTTTTTGTTTTTGAACTTCACCCTTTCAGATCGCCGTAGCGTTGCTACGGCTCGCCTCAAGCGTTTGTCAAAACCAAAATTCACCTTCGCAAAATCCGGAAATCTCATTCGAAACATGCTCTAGCGCGATTAAAAATGATTGAACGTTTGCGCTTTTTCGGTTGCAAAACGACTGAACGTTTGATAATGTGGTGTGGAAGTGACGTGATGTCTATCGAACCCCATGACATCCACCCCGCATGGAAATAACGAAAGCAGGTCCAGCAATGCGTAATTATCTATTTGCCGTTCTTCTATTTGGCGCTTTTTCACGGGCTTTTTCCGCCGAGCCGTGGGCACTGTGGGATACCTTCACGGGGGCCGACGCCCAGACCGGGCTCGCGCCGAAGCGCTCCTCCACCCAAAACGGCATCGACGGCGGAGCCTGGCGGCTGAAGCTCGCGGGCAATGCCGCCGTCAACGCCGACGGTTCCCTTCAGACCGGCGCCGCCGCCCCCGCCCGCATCAGCTTCGGCGCCGCGGTTAATATGGGGTACGACAGAAATCCGTTTACCGTCGTCATGACCGTCAAAAACCTGCCCGCCACCCTCGCAAAACCCATCTGGCACGCCGGCAATGGCTCAAACGGCATTGGCGTGGCGCTGGCGGCGGAAAACGGCGTGAAGGGCGCATGGGCCAACGGCGTATGGACCGACGCGAAAAACAATGTGCTCGTTTCGCTTCCCGGATTGACTTCGAGCGCCGCCGAGCTGACCTTTTCCGGCTTTTCGAGCACGGCCGGCCTTCAGCTCTCCCGAATCGGCGACGGCGTTATTTCTCCGGCGGGAGGCTGGAGCGGGCTGAAATCGGCATCGGGGTTGACTCCAGACGGCATTTATTTCGGCAATTTCCCCGGCGTCGCCGCCGGCGGCCTCGATTTCACCATCACCCGCGTGGCCGTTTACCGCGGCGCCGTTTCCGCCGCCGACCTCCCCGCCTGCATGGCCGATTATTATACCGCCACAGTGAACGACGGCGATTCATGGGAAAACCTGACCTGGCTCCGCGGCCCCGTTTCCGTGCCGACCGCCGGCCTGCCCGCCAACGCCGGCCTGATTCTGAACCCCGCCGAGGGCGCCGCGCCCACGCTGAAGGTTTCGGGCGCTTTCGCTGAAATGCCCGTGATCTTCGGCGGCGCGATCGGGCTCGATGTGGAATCGGGCCGCTTTGCGGCAAGCCAAAACCTCACCCTTTCCGGGCTGACCCTGCGCGGCGGCGCTTCCCTGGCCGTCGCCGCCGGAGCCTCGATCACGCTGACCTCGGCTCCGGTGTTTGAAGCCGGATCGAGGCTCGATCTCTCAGCCTTCTACACCGCCGCCACGGGGGTCTATCCCTTCCCGCTCGCCTGGAGCGAAGGCGAGGTGAGCGCCGAGGCGGTGGCCGCGCTCAATGCCGGCCTGTCGGGCTTTTGTTCGCTGCGCCTCAACGGCGGCGCCCTCGAAGTGGTCGTCGACCGCGGGATCGGCAAGCTCACCGTGATGCCCGTGGGCGACTCCATCACCGAAGGCGAGAGCGCTGTCGCGAGCTACCGCCGGCTGCTCTGGGAGAAACTCTCCCGCGAAGGGCGCAACGTGGAGTTCACCGGCATTCGCAGCGGCATCAAAGGCACCGTTCAGACCGGGCCCTGGGCCGGGCACTCCGCCTGGTACAGCGCCCGCATTTCACAGCGCACCGGCAACCAGACCGCCATCCGCATGGTCATCGACAACACCCTCGAAGCCGTGGGTTATCCCGATGTGATCTTCATGCTTGTCGGCGTCAACGATCTCGGTTCCTTTGACCAGGCCGATGTGTTTCCCAAGTGGAAAGAGCTCGTGGAGCACATGGCCGCGCTCCGCCCGCAGAGCAAGATCCTCGTGGGCACGCTCCTGCGCACCCGCAGCGACAACGTCTGCCACAGCCGGACGGAACCCTACAACGCGCTCATCCGCGCACTCTTCGCCGACGGCGCGAAACCCTTCGGCCCCAACGTGGATCTCGTGGATCTCGGCGCGACCGTGGCGCTGGAGTACGGCGACTTCGCGGACTCCATCCACCCCAATCTCTCCGGTTGCGAAAAAGTCGCCGAGGGCTGGCTCCCCGCCCTGAGCGCCGCCCTTGAGGTCACCGGCCCGCCCCAGGCCGTGCAGGCCTTCAATGCGGGCGATTCCACCGTCAAAGTGCGTTTCAGCCAACCCCTGGCCGCCGCCCCCGCCGCCACCCTCAACGGCGAACCCCTCGGCGCCCCCGTGCTGGAAGACGATCGCACCGCCGCCTACACCCCCGCCGCTCCGCTCGCGCCCCGGCAGGCCTGCGAAGTGAGCGTGGCGCAGTTCGAGACCGCCATCGCCTTCACCGCCCAGGGCGCCGGCGCCGAGGCCAACATTCCGCCCGCGCTGCTCGAAGGCTACACCCCGCTCAAAACCCTCGCCATCGGCGCCGCCGACCGCTACGCCGCCGCCGTGCCCTACAGCTTCGAAGCCGAAGGCGTCGACATCGCCTCCGTCGGCCGCGTGGGCTACTACCTTGAGCTTCAGCGCCCCGGCATGCCCGCCCGTTTCGTGTGGGTCTCCATGAACAACTTCGCCGCCACCCTTGCCCAGCTCGGCGTGCCCCTTCCCGCCTCCGGCAACGTGCAGAAACGCGTGGCGGGGCTCCAGGTTTTCGCCAACCGCGGCGTTGCAACCGCGCTGGAAGAGGGCGTGGAAGGTTTCGTCGAGTTTTCGCCCTACAGCTACGGAGGCTCCGCCTCGGGCGTGATCGGCGCACCCGCCGAAATCCTTGCCGGCACGCTCGATTGGAACGATACGCTCGCTGCGAACGGAACCTACGGCTGCATGCAGATTCACCGCATCCTTCCCGCCGGATCCTCCCAGGCCGCCGAGGTGCTTTTCGCCTTCAACCGCTTCACCTGGGCCGGCGATGCGCTCCCCGTGGATCTTGGCATCGGCTCCTTCGGCACCCACCTCAACAACGCCGGCTCCGCCAACGGCTACGGCATCGACTGGACCTACACCGGCGCCTCCGGCATGGAAAAAATGCTTTCCTCCGCCTACGCCGTGCGCCGGCTCGAAATCTGGGTCAAGCTCGTCGACGAGTTTACCTGGCAGGGCGAAAACCAAGGCTCCGGCGGCTGGTTCGCCGAAAACGCCTGGCTCGCCGAAGGCCAGCCCAAAACCTACGCCGAGGGCGGCAAAACCCGCTTCGACGATCTCAGCGGCATCGCCGCCGCCACCGTGTCGCTCAACGCCGCCGCCGCTCCCGCCGCCGTCGAGATCAACGCCGCCTCCACCGCCTACACCTTCAGCGGAACCGGTTCGCTCGCCACAGAGCGCTTCGCCTTGAACGCGGGAAGCGCCGGGTTCGAGCTGCCTGTGACGCTTTCCGGCGGCACGCTCGGCACAGGCACCCTCGTGCTCGGCGGCGCCGGGAGCAGCGTCAACGCAAGCGGCGCCGAAGCCACCATCCGCGCCCGCGCCGATGTCACCGTGGGCGCCGCCTACCACGGCAACCTCGCCGTCGACGAAGGCGCCACCCTCACCCTCCTCGGCCAGCGCGGCGACATCGGAACCGTCGGCTACGGGAAAACCCTCAGCGGCGGCGGCGCCATCGTCTTCAAAAGCCGCAACGACCTCACCGCCGGGCATCCCGCCTTCAACGGCACCCTCCGCGGCGAAGGCCCGTATCTCATCATCAAAGATGCCAACGGCAACGCCTTCACCGATGAAAGCCGCCCCGCCGTCGACCTCGCCCCCGCCTGTTCCCTCGTGCTTGGCGGCGGCTACGCGGCCGCGGGCCGGGCGCTTCGCCTGCGCAGCCTCACCGGCGGCGGCTTCGTCTCCACCGCCTGGGAAAACGCCGAAGGCTCCCGCACCGTCGACCTCAGGCTCACGGCCGATTCCACCTTCGGCGGCGTGTTTCAGGAAGCCAGCGGCAACCGGCGCCCCGCCCTCAGCGTGAGCGGGGCAGGGGAGCGCCGCCGCCTGACCCTCACCGGCGCCAGCACCACGCTGGGCACCCTTTCCATCGGCGATAGGGCCGACGTGACCCTCGCCGGCGCCGCCGCCTGGCCCGGATCGATCGTGGTCGGCGCCGGCGGCAGCCTCGGCGGCTCCGCCACGCTCACCCGCGCCAGCGATACCTATCATACCCTCGTTGAATCGGGCGGCCGCCTCAACCCCGGCCTCACCTTCGCCGGCTACCCCCTGCGCCTCGCGGGCGGCGCCATCGTCGGCGTCGGCGGCGACCCCATCCAGACCCCCGCCGGCGTGGCGGTGACCGGCAGCGGCCCCGTCATCGTCGAAATGATCGGCGAGGTTCCGAAAGGCCAATACCGGGTTGTCTTCACCCGCATCGGCGCGCTTTCTGCCCAAAATTTCACGTTGAACGCCCCCGACCACCGCCTCACGGTCGAAAACGGCGAGCTGCGCATCCGCCGGATCGGCGGCCTCAGAATCATGCTTCTTTAAAAACAACTGAACGTTTGTGTTTTTTTGCTTGCGCACTGACTGAACGTTATGTTACACTTTCCGATGTAATGAGGGAAAATGCCTAAAACCCTAATGCGTCGCGGGCGGGGATTTCTCCCGGAAATGAACAAAAAATGAAAGCAGGTCCACTATGCGCGCCTATTATTTACTTCTGCCGATTCTGGCCGGTTTCACCGGTTCGCTGACCCAGGCCGCCAATCTCAAGCTGGTTGCCCAATGGGATAATTTCACCCGCGCCAACGCCGCAGGCGGCATTCTGCCGACCTCCGGCGCATCGGTGACCGACGGCACGCCCTGGGTGCTGACCCCCGGCGCGGGCAACACCGCCTCAGGCGCCACCCTCACGTTCGGCGGAACCGATTGCGCCACCATCGCCGTGCCTGCGGGCGCCGCTTACACGGTCGGCGGTTACGATCAGAATGTAGACGGCTTCACCGTGGTGATGACCGTTTCGAATGCGACTTCGGAAAACCGGAATGAAGTGTTGTGGACGCTGAACCGCTCCGGCATGAATAACCAGATCGGCGCTTCGCTTCACAGCGGCGGCGCCGGCGCGCAAGGCATCTGGCAACATGCTTATCGCACAAACGGCACATCCTCCGCCTTTCCCTACGACGCCTCGCGGCATACATTTTTAACCGTTTGCGACAGAGACAATTACACCAAAATTTACCGCGATGGCGTTATCGTCCGCCACGACAATGGCTTGCGCGGCAATTTCAGCTTGGCGACCTCCTTCTCGATCGGCGGGCAGGCTTCGGGCGCAGGCAACCGCGGTTTTGCCACCTACACCCTTCACCGCATCGCCATTTATTCCGGTTCCAATTCCGCTTCCTGGACCGACGCCACCAAGCAATACATCGCCGACGCTTCGCTCAGCTGGGGCGCCGCCGAAGGCGCCTGGTCCGCCTCCTCGGGCGAAACCCTCTGGTTCACCTCCATGCTCGCGCCGAGCGCCTTCGCCAACGGCGTAAACGCATGTTTCTATGATCTCGAAGCCGCCGAGGCGGCCGTGACCGTGACCGGAAACGTCGCCCCCGCATCAGTCGTTTTCGACAACGCCGCCACCGGTTACACCCTCTCCGGCGACGGCTCCATCACCGGCGCGACCTCGCTCGTCAAGCGCGGCGGCGGCACGCTTTCGCTGCAAAACGGCAACGCGTTCACCGGAGGCCTCGTCATCGAAGGCGGCACCGTCGTCGAGCGCGCGCTCAACACACACCAGGGAACCCTCGGCACCGGCAAAAACGCCTGGGCAAGCAAAGTCACCCTCAAAAACGGCACCTTTGACCTCAACAACGCCAAAAACTACCGCAACAACAACCAGACCGGCGCCGCCTACTGGGCCTGGCTGACCACGCACACCCTGACCGTGGGCGGCATGGCCGGAAACGCCGTCATCCAAAACGGCCCGCTCGGCCTGGGCGCGGACGACGCGCTCGTTTACGATGCGACCGGCAACCCCGGCACCGCCACCATCGCCTCGCCGTGGGCGCTCACAGGATCCAGCAGCAAGATCGCCACCCGCAGAATCACCGTGGGCGACAGCGCCGCCACCGACGTGGAGCTTGATTTCACCGGCGGCATCTCCGGCGAGGATTTCCTCGAAGGCTGCGGAACCGTTCTTGTGAAAACCGGCCCCGGCACGATGCGCATCGCCTGTGAAAACTACCTGCCCGGTTTGACGATCGACGCCGGCAAGGTCGTGCTCGCCAGCGCCCAGGCGCTCGGCAAACGCCACACAACAGGCGGGAACGGCATCCTTGAAAACACCGTCGCCGTAAACGCCACCCTCGACCTCGGCGGCTTCGACCAGGCAATCGAATACCTCGCCGGCAACGCCTCCGGGGTGATCACCTCCGCCGAGCCCGCCACCCTCACCGTGGGCCATGCCACGGAAACCGCCGCCAAGACCTATGCCGGCGCCATCCGCGGCGCGGCGACCCTCGCCAAGACCGGCCCCGCGCCCCTGGCTCTCACCGGTTCCATTCAAACCGGCGGCACCCTGAATTTCCCGGCCGGAACCTCGGTGAGCATTCCCGCCGCGCTGGCCGGCGGAATCGCCCCCGTTCAGCTGGGCCGCGTGCCTGCGCTGGCCGGCCTCACGCTTAACGTGACCGATGCCATCCTCCTTGGCGCAGGCGAATACCCCGCCGTCAGCTGGGGCGAGGAAATCGCTCCGGCCGGCTTCACCCTTCCCCAGGTCACCGGTCTGTTGGCCGGCCAGGCACTCACGCTCAACGCCGCCCGCACCGCCCTCGTGGTGCGCATGGAGCAGGCCAATCCCCTCGTGAAAATCATGCCGCTGGGCGATTCCATCACCGAAGGTTCCTCCGGCGGTCAAAACTACCGCGGCCCGCTCTCCCGGCTCCTGGCCGATGCCGGTTACCGCCCCGATTTCGTGGGCCCCCGCACCATTAAGCCGGAGCAGACCATCCCCGGGTGCGCCGACCACTGCGGCTGGAGCGGCGCCCGCATAATCGGCGCCGGCGCCCGCACCGGCCTGCTCGAGAATATCGATACTTATCTCGACGTGACCGGCTACCCCGATGCGATTCTGCTCATGATCGGCGCCAACGACCTCAACGGCGGCCTCGCACCCGAGACCGCGTTTGAAAACTGGGTGAAGCTCGTGCAGCGCATCGTGCTGCTGCGCCCCCAATCGCAGATCATCGCCGCGACCGTGCTCCCGTTCCAAAACGGCCATGCCGCCGTGCCCGCCTTCAACGCCCTGCTTCAGGATCTCTTCACCGCCGGCGCGCTCAACGCCGCCGGCGTCATCCGCTTCGGTTCCGCCGCGAAAATCAGCCTGGTCGACCCCTACAGCGCCGTGCCCCAGGACGGCGCAAACTACCTCGATGCGCTCCACCCCAACTGGGTCGGCCATGAGAAACTGGCCGAAACCTGGCTCGCGGGCATTCAGCGCGTGCTCCCCAATTCGGGCCCCGCCGGCGACCCCGTGATCCTCCGCGCCGTCAACAGCCTCGACCTCGCGCAAAAGCAGATTGTGCTTACCTATAATAAAGAGCTCGCCGAAGAAACCGTCGACCCCGCCGCCTTCACCGTCGAAGGCGGCACCGTGACCGCCGCCGCGCTGGAGGCCGACGCCCGCACCGTGACCCTCACCCTGGCCGATGAGCTGACGGCCGGAGCCGAATGCCGCGTCAACGGCTTTACCTTCACCGCCCGCACCCTCGGCCCCGAAAGCAACGTGGCCCCCGATCTGCTCGCCGGCTACATCCGCGTAAAAACCCTCGATGTGCCCACCGGCAACGCCATCGCCTACGCCAACGCCGCCGCCGGGCTTCCCGAAACCTTTGACCGCATCGGCTACTACCTCGAGCTCGTGCACGCCAACAACCCCCACGACCTGCGCTACATCTGGGTCTCCATGGACGCCTTCACCGCCGACATCGCCCAGGTCGGCGTGCCCACCTCCTTCACCGCCCAGCAGAAAGTGAGCAACCTCAACGTGGCCTCCAACGTGAGCCAGGTTCGCGGAGTGACCGGGCCCGGCGTGAGCGGCATCATCGAATTCACCCCCGGCGGCATCGCCGCCGCCGGCGCGGGCAAAGGCTTCCCCGCCGACCCCGATACCGCCTTCTACGGCTGGGACGATACCATCAATGCCGCCTCCACCTACGGCGCCATGCAGATCTTCCGCCTCTACGACCCCGGCCAAACCTCCACCGCCACCCACGCCGCCGAAACGCTCTTCGCCTTCAACCGCTGGACCACCGCCGGAACCAACGAGCTGGGCATCGGCACCTTCGGCACCCACATCCTCGCCGACGGCGCCAACGCCAGCGCACCCAGCGCCGACTGGATCTTCACCGGCGGCCTCGCCAACTTCGACGCCTCCTCCTACACCCTCCGCAACATGGCCTTCTACGTGCGCCCCATCGCCAGCCAGGACCTCTACTGGACCGCCGGCAACGGCGCCTGGGAAACCCCCGGCGCCTGGCAGACCGCCGAGCAAGGCGGCGAACCCGCATCCTTCACCGATCGCGACTCCGCCACCCTCACCGCCCCCGGCAGCGGCGCCCTCACCCTCGATCAGGCCCGCCTCGCCAACCGCCTCACCGTCGGCGGCGACTACACCCTGACCGGCGCCGGCTCCCTCACCGTGCTGAAAACCACAACCCTCGCCGACAGCCCCACCCTCACGCTGAACCTCCCCTTCGCCACCGCCGGCATCGTCGGAGCCGGTCACGTGATCACCTCCGCCGATACCGCCGTGAACCTCGCCGGCATCACCGCCCAGGTCATGCCCGCCTACACCGTCGGCGCCGGAACGCTCACCATCATCAAACAACAAAGCGGTAACGGCATCTTCACCGGCGGCCCCTCCTTTACGGTCGCCGAAGGAGCCAAGGTAATCCTCAACGGCAACGACATCGTCGGCTGGACCCATGCCGACACCGTCAACATCGCCACCGTCAACGGCACCCTTGAGAAACAGTTCGCCGCCAACGAGACCTTCTCCGGCCAGCTCACCCTCCAAGGCAGCGCCCGCGTGGTCAGCGCCAGCGCCGCCGATGCCTTCATGTTCCACAACAGCGCCAGAATCCTCGTGGCCGGAGAAAATGCCGCCGCCGCCTTCAGCGGCCATCGCTTCAAGGCCAACAACGGCACCACCGTGATCGACATTCCCTCCGCCACCTCCCGCCTCACCTTCAGCGCCCCGCTCAACGCCGCCTCCGCCATCAGCAAAACCGGCGCCGGCGAGCTCGTGCTCGAAGGCGCCGTGACCGGAGACGGAACCGTGAGCGTCAACGCGGGCACCCTCGCGATCACCAGCGCCTGGACCGGCGCCAACGTGATCCAGGTCAACGCCAACGGCGCCATCCGCGGCACAGGCAGCCTCTCCTTCACCGGCGGCTGGCTGCGCGGCGCGGGCACCTTCGAAGGCGGCCTCAACGGCGCCGGCACCCTGACCACCGATCAGATCCGCCCCTTCACCGGCAGCCGCCTCCTCGTGACCTTCTCCGAAGACGGCTCCACCTGCGGCCTGCTCAAAACCGGCACCATGCTCTTCGGCGAAAGCGCCGCCACCCTCACCGTCGTTCCCGGCGGCGACGCCCGCGCCACGCTCATGCGCTACAAAATCCTCGAAGCCACCGGCCCCGTGACCCTCAACGGCTCCGAAGGCGTAGTCCTCAGCGGCAAAACCATCGGCTGGGTCCTCGAGCGGGAAGTGACAGACACCACCACCGCCTGGTACCTCAAGCGCAAGCCCGGAACCCTGATCACCCTCTTTTAAAGGCATCACGCGGGAAAAACGGGGCGGAAGCGATTCCGCCCCGTTTTTTTGTGTTGAAAGCGCGGCGTAAAGCGTGTAGCATAAGGCCGGTTTGTCAATTTCGAGGAGGGGATTCCCATGCAGAGAAAAATCATCGTTACATCCGCGCTGCCCTACGCCAACGGCCCCATTCACCTGGGCCACCTGGTCGAGTACCTGCAAACCGATTTCTGGGTGCGCTTCCAGAAAATGCGCGGCAACGCCTGCATCTACATGTGCGCCGACGACACCCACGGCACCCCCATGATGATCCGCGCCCGCAAGGAAGGCACAACCCCCGAAGCCATCATCGCCAAAAGCTACGCCGAACATGTGAAAGACTTCGCCCAATTCGAAATCAGCTTCGACCGCTACTACACCACAAACAGCACCGAAAACGAAACCCTCAGCCGAGACATCTTCCAGAAAATCAAGCTCCAGGGCGACATCTCCACCCGAACCGTCGCCCAGCTCTTCTGCGAACACGACAACATGTTCCTCCCCGACCGCTTCGTCAAAGGCATCTGCCCCAAATGCGCCGCCCCCAACCAATACGGCGACTCGTGCGACGCCTGCGGCGCCACCTACGGCGTGGCCGAGCTCGTCGAACCCGCCTGCTCCATCTGCAGCCGCCCCCCCGTCATGCGCGACAGCGAACAGCTCTTCTTCGAGCTCGAGCCCTCCCGCGAATTCCTCGAAAAATGGATCCCCGCCCACACCGCCCCCGACATCGCCAAAAAACTCATGGAATGGTTCGGCGAACCCCTCCGCGGCTGGAACATCTCCCGCGACGCCCCCTACTTCGGCTTCGAAATCCCCGGCCACCCCGGAAAATACTTCTACGTGTGGCTCGACGCCCCCATCGGCTACATGGCCACCGTAACCAAATGGTGCGAAGAGCACAACCAGACCTTCGACGACTGGTGGGGCAACCCCAGCGCCGAAGTCTACCACTTCATCGGCAAAGACATCGTCCGCTTTCACTGCCTCTTCTGGCCCGCCCTCCTTCACCGAGCAGGCTACCGCACCCCCAACGAAGTCTTCGTCCACGGCTTTCTCACCGTCAACGGCGAGAAAATGAGCAAATCCAAAGGCACCTTCATCAACGCCCGCACCTACCTCACCCACCTCCCAGCCCAGGCCCTCCGCTTCTACTACGCCTGCAAGCTCAACGGCTCCACCGACGACATGGATTGGAACCTCGACGACTTCGTCAACCGCGTCAACTCCGACCTCGTCGGCAAAATCACCAACCTCGCCTCCCGCGGCGCCCAAATGCTCCACAAACACTTCGCCGGCGCCATGACCGCCATCGACAAAGAAGGCCACACCCTCCTCAAGCACTTCCACGCCCAGCAGGCCGAAATTGCCGAAGCCTACGAAAAACGCGATTTCTGCCGCGTCATGGTCCTCCTCCGAACCATTGCCGACGAAGCCAACAAATACTTCGACGCCAAAGCCCCCTGGGCCCTCGTCAAGACCGACCCCGCCGCCACCCAGGCCGTCCTGACCTCCACGCTCAACTTCTTCCGCTTCATGGCCGTCTGCCTCAAACCCATCCTCCCCCTCTACGCCGAAAAAGCCGAAACCCTCTTCGGCGAGCCCGCCTGGCAGTGGGCCGATGCCCAGAACGTCGTCGAAAACACCGCCATCGCCCCCTACGCCTACCTCGCCACCCGCATCGAAACCGCCCAAGTCCAGGCCATGGTCGAAGCCAGCAAAGCCGCCCTCCCCGCCCCCGCCCCCGCCCCCAAAAAAGAAGTCAAAAAGACCCAAACCGCCTTCCCCGAGCCACCCGCCCCCGAGATTGATTACGAAACCTTCTCCAAAGTGGATCTGCGCGTGGCCAAAATCCTCGAAGCCCAAGCCGTGGAAGGCTCCGACAAACTCATCCGCGTGCTGGTCGACGCCGGCGACCCCAACCCCCGCCAGATTTTCGCCGGCATCCGCGCCAGCTACGACCCCGCCGCCCTCATCGGCCGCAGCGTGATCATCGTGGCCAACCTCGCCCCCCGCAAAATGCGCTTCGGCCTCAGCGAAGGCATGATCCTCGCCGCCGCCAATGCCGACGGCGCCCTCTTCGCCGCCCTGCCCGACGGCTCCGCCGCTCCCGGCGCCCGCGTGCGGTAAAAACGGGGAATTCTCACGCGGAGGCGCGGCGTGAGAATAAAAAAACGAAAGATCATCCCCATGCCCGAGCCCCGCAAACCGAAAAACCCGCTGAAAGAAAAGATCCTCTTCTTCAGCGTGTTCAGTGTGATCGGGCTGATGGCCTTCTCCTTTCCCCTCTTCGCGCGGCTCGCGGGCATGAGCGGAGCGGTCGTCTTTCTCCTCGCCCGGCACTTCCTCGCCGCCGGGCTCATCGCCTGGGCCGGCTGGCGTTTTTTCCGCTGGCTGCGCGGCGGGGGAGAAGACCGCCGTGACCGATGAAAAAAACTGGCGCAGGCTGCATCAACGCCTCCTCGCGCTCGACGCCGCCCTCGATCCCGCCTCAATCGCCGCCCTGCGCCGCGACCTCGAAGCCCTCCCCCACGAACCCCGCCTCCACGCCCTCGCCCGCCTCTTCAGACCGGGGATGACGCGCCAGGACCTCTGGGCCGCCCTCGTGCCCGTGGAGCGCGCCCTCGCCCGAATCAAAGTGACCGACGTCGACATTCTCACCGCCGATTCCCCCCTCGCCGCGCCCGTTTCCCTCCCCCCCCTTGCCGTTTTGGCCGACAACATCCGCTCCGCCATGAACATGGGCGGCCTTTTCCGCACCGCCGAATGCTTCGGCCTCGAAGAGGTGATCCTCACCGGCTACTCCCCCTCCCCCGAAGAACCCCGCGTGGCCGCCGCCGCCCTCGGCGCCGAAAAATGGGTTCCCTGGCGGCGCTTCGACCGCGCCCTCGAAGCCGTGAAAACCCTCCGCCGCGAAGGCAGGCGCTGCATCGCCCTCGAAACGGTGGCCTCCGCGCCAGCCCTTTCGGAATTCGCCTGGGATTACCCCGCCGTCGTCCTCCTGGGCAGCGAGCGCTTCGGCCTCGACCCCCAAACCGTCGAAGCCTGCGACGCCGTTGTCCGCATTCCCCTCTACGGCCGCAAAAACTCGCTCAACGTGGTCTCCGCCTGCGCGATCGCGCTCCACGCCGCGCGCTCCGGTTGAAAAAACGGAACGGCTGCTTTTTTTGTTGTCAAATAAATCTGAAACGGATATTATCTTTCTACATTAAACGGAAGCTGTGCGGCTTCTTAATGTTTATTTGCACATTAAGATTTTACTCAATCCTTTTTCGAAAGGGAAAAAATGAACCCCGTCCTCATCTCTTTTTCAGCGGTTCTTCTATGCGCGGCCTTTGCGCCGGCCACCGAGTTTTTTGTTTCACCCGCCGGCAATGGCGGCGACGGTCTTTCCCGGGTCAACGCCAAAACGAGCATCCAGGCCGCGATTGACATCGCCAGCCCCGGCGACACCGTCACCGTGGCCCCCGGCGTCTACGGCCCCATCACAACGGCGGATACCGCCATCACCATCCGCGCTGAACACGGAGCCGAGGTGACGTTTATCGACGGCGGCGGATCCGACCGCTGCGCCACCCTCATGACCGAGGCCCAGTGGCTCGCCAGCTACAATGCCGTGGCGCTCTCCGTGACCAATACCGTGCTCGTGGGCTTCACCCTGCAAAACGGCGTCACCCAAGATACCGATCCCTCGCCCAGCGACGGCGGCGGCGTGGTCGGCGGTACCCTTGCCGATTGCGTGATCCGCAACTGCCGATCCGCCCGCGGCGGCGGCGCCTACATGAGCGCCCTCACCCGCTGCCTGATTACCGGCAACCACGCCGAACATTTCGTCGGCGGCGCGCTGAAGTGCGACCTCGACCGGTGCACCGTCGCCGGAAACTCAGGAACCATGCTCAACTTCCCCGGCGGCACGAGCAACTGCGCCATCCGCAATTCCATCATCTGGGACAACACCGTGAGAGACGGCAGCTTCAGCCCGAACTACAGCGCCGAGTGCCGACCGACCCACTCCTGCATCACCCCCTTCAACCCCAACAACGACAACAGCACCAACATCAGCGCCGATCCGCTCTTCGTAGACCCCGCCAACGGCGATTATCACCTGCAACCCGCCTCGCCCTGCGCCGGAACCGGCGAAAACGGCGCCAATATGGGCGCCTACCGATACACGGGCAGCGCCCCGGTTTACTATGTCGCCCCCTCCGGTGGCAACGGCAACGACGGCCTCACGCCCGAGACCCCCAAAGAATCCATCCAGGCCGCGATCGACACCGCCAAAGCCGCCGCCCACACCAACGCCCTCATCCTCGCCGAAGGCGGCGTCTACGCACCCGTCACCAACAGCTACAACCTGCCCCTCACCATCGCCAAACGCGTGAACGGGCAGACCTGCACCATCGCCGGCAACGGCGCCGCGCGCTGCGCCAACCTCGGGGGGGCGGGCGAGACCAACACCGTCGTTAAAGGATTCGTCATCACCGGCGGCTGGGCCGACAACGGCGGCGGCGTGCGCGGCGGCACCCTTTACAACTGCACCCTGACCAACAACACCGCAACCCTCAGCGGCGGCGGCGCTTACTCCTCCAGCCTCAACGGCTGCACCCTCGCGGGCAACACCGCCGCCGTGCAAGGCGGCGGCGCCGCCGCCGCGGAAATGGTCAACACCATCGTTTGGGGCAACACCGCCCCGCTTGATGCCGACGCCGCGCTTTCCACGGCCCGCAATTCCTGCTGCCCGGATGTGACGCAGGCCGACAACAACATCACCAACGCTCCCTTCTTCGTAAGCGCCGCCCACGGCGATTACCGCCTGCGCGCCGCCTCGCCCTGCATCGACACGGGCGACAGCGCCGCCGTTTCAGCGGAAACCGACCTCGCCGGCAATCCCCGCATCCAAGGCGCCGCGGTCGATATGGGCGCCTTCGAGGGCGGCGTGGAGGGATATGTGGCAACCGTCAGCGTGCCCAATCCCGGCGGCGCCGTCTTGCCGCTCTACCAGGTGGCCGCAAACGGCCAGTACGTCTCCTTCAATGCCGTGGAGGCCGGCCGCCCCTTCGCCTATTGGGCGCGCGGCGGTAAAATCATCTCCACCAACAGCACGATCACCGTGCAAATCGCCGGCGCCGACCTCGAGCTCGCCGCCGTCTTCAAGCCCAACGACCTTTACGTCGACGCCGCTCAAGCCGATGATTCCGGCGACGGCCTCACCTGGGTCACCGCCAAGAAAAGCATTCAAGGCGCCATCGCCGCCGCCGACTTCGGCGCGACCATCACCGTGACCAACGGCACCTACGCCCCCATCGCCTCGACCGGCGCCATCCTCCTCATTCAAAGCGTCAACGGACCCGAAACCACCGTCATCCAAGGCACACCCGGCACCCGCTGCGCCTCCTTCATGACCTGGGATCAGTTCGAAGCCTTTGATCTCGACGCCCCCTCCACCTGGGCCGACAGCGTGACCCTTTCCGGCTTCACCCTCACCGGCGGCCAGCCGCAGGGCGAGACTTTCTACGCGATGAACGGCGGCGGCGCCCTCGGCGGCCTGCTGACCAACTGCGTGCTCACCGCCAACACCCCCGAGCGCAGCGGCGGCGGCGCCGCCCGCGCGATCCTCGTCGACTGCCGCATCACCGGCAACAACGCCCCCGCCAACGGCGGCGGCGCCGTTCACTCCATCGCGCGCCACTGCCTCATCACCGGCAACGAAGCCTTCGCCGGCGGCGGCGCGCAAGGCTCGCTCCTTGAGAACTGCACCGTTTTCGCCAACGAGACCTTCTCCGGAACCGGCGGCGGCGTTTCCTACTGCAACCTGCGCAACACCATCGTCTGGGGCAACGCGCCCGACAACCACGCCGACCTCTACAGCAACATGCTCTTCGCCAACACCTGCACCGCGCCCCTGCCCGAATGGGCCGTGAACAGCGTCGATGCCGACCCGCTCTTCGCAGACGCCGCCAACGGCGATTTCCGCCTCCTGCCCGGATCCCCCTGCGCCGACGCCGGCGACAATGCCGGCGTCGCCCCCGGCCGCATCATCAACGGCACCGCCAAAGACATCGCAATCGTCGACATCGGCGCCTGCGAATTCGAACCCGTCTACACCGTGAGCTTCGACCAGCCCGGTTGCGCCCCCATCACCGTGACCAACGGCCTGGCCTACGCCGAGCTTCCGGCAATCACCCCCCGCACCGGCTATACAACCGGCGGCTGGTTCACCGCCCTCACCAACGGCACGCAAATCACCGCCTCCACCCTCGCCGCCCTCGCCACCAACCAGCTCCTCCACGCCCGCTGGTCTGCCAACACATACCAGGTCACCTTCGACACCGGCGGCTCCACCAACGCCCTGTTCGATGCCGCCTACCTCCTGCCCGCCCCCACCCGCACCGGCTACACCCTTTCCGGCTGGTACCTCGGCGAGACCCCGATCATCAGCGGGGTCACCCTCCTGGCCACCGCCCAAGACCATACCCTCACCGCCCGCTGGTCGCCCAACAGCTACCAGGTCACCTTCGACCTCAACGGCGCCCCCGGCACACCCCCCGCCGCCACCAACGCCGTGTTCGACGCCGCCTACCTCCTGCCCGCCGCCGCCCGCACCGGCTACACCTTCGCGGGCTGGTACCTCGGCGAGACCCGGATCACCGGCGGAACCACCCTCCTGGCCACCGCCCAAGACCACACCCTCACCGCCCGCTGGAGCGCCAATGCCTATACCGTGACCCTTGACCCCGGCGATGGAACCCTTCCCGGCACCAACCGGTTCTCCCTTGTTTTCGATTCCCCCTACGGCGCGCTGCCCGCGCCCCTCCGCCCCGGTTCCGTCTTCGCCGGCTGGAACCTGAATGCCGAGGGCACAGGCGCCTTTGCCCGCCCCGGCACCCTCCTGGCCACCCCCGCGAACCACACGCTTTACGCCGTGTGGCGCGATTTCTTCCCCGAAGCCCCCCAAGGCCCCGCCTTCCCCGTTTCCGGCATTTACAACGGCCTCGCCTACGACCCGCTTGCCGGCGCCGAAAACGGGCTCTACACCATTGCCGGAACCCTCTCCGCCACCATCAGCTCCGGCACCGGGCGCGCCACCGCCATCCTGCTTCACCGCGCGGGCCGCGTGAGCTTCGGCTCCGCCAGCCTCGCCCCCGATGAAAACGGCACCGCCGCGGCGACCTTCTCCACCCGCACGGGCTGGGCGCTTACCCTCGCCTTCCGCCAAGGGGCGGCGTGGGGCGAAGCCCGCTCCCCCGAAGGCGTGGTTTACCGCATCGAGGCGCGCGCCAACCGTTTCGGCGACAGGAGCGACGTTGAGGCCCAGCGCGCCCTCGCCCTCTTCCGCGGCGCCTATACCGCCGCCATGCAGACCGGATCCGCCGGCTACGGCAGCATGACCCTCAGCATCGGCACCGCCGGAACTCTCCGCGCCGCCGCCGCCTTGCCCGACGGCAGAGCCCTCTCCCTCAGCGCCCCCCTCCTGCTTTACCCGGAAAACGGCCAGCCCCTTGCCGGCGCCCCGCTTTTCATGCCGTACAACCGGGCGCGCGACCTCTTCGCCGCCTTCCTCTGGTTCGCGCCCGAGGCCGACACCGTCGAGATCTTCACCGACGATGCGAGCGGCTGGTTCGCCGCCTGGGAAGACCACAGCCCCGGCGGTTACGGCACCGCGCCCCTCAGCCTGCGCGGCTACGCCTGGCGTTTCGACCCCCCGCCCTCCGCCCTCGCCCTCTTTGCCGCCCCCGGCTCCATTCCCTGGTACGAAAGCCGCGCGACCGAGCCCTCCGGCGATCTGCGGTGGGATGCCCTCCTGCGCGGCATCCCCGCCGCCCTCAATGCCGCCGGCACAGCCTTCATCCCGACCCGCCGCACCCTGCCCGCGCGCGCCGGCGCCGATTACGATTACAGCGCCCCAAACAGCGCCTGCGCCTCGCTCGCCGTCTCGCGCGGCACCGGGCGGTTCAACGGCGGCTTCAACGGCTACATCGCCCTGCCCGGCCCCCGCGCGCCCCTGCTGCGAACAGCCAAAGCCACCTTCAAAGGCGTGTTGATCCGCACCCCCGAAGGCACGGTCACCGGTTTCGGAGCCGGGCTTGTTCCCGAAACCGAGCCCGCCGCGAAAAAACTGCGCCTCAAGCGCTCGTTCCCCGTTGTGCTCACACCGGAGCAGCCGCGCTGATTCGCGCCGCCGAAGCCGGCGTAAACCCGCCGGCTTTTTCATTTTTACGGAAAATGAACATTTTTTTGTAAAAGGGGTTGACAAAAGAGCCACATTCTCCCTATACTCGCACCAGTGTGGATTATTTAATGTTTTTTTCGGGTTCGCTCAACGTATGGAACAGTTCTTCAAACGCCTGGCTCAAATCGCTTATCTTCTCGCCGCCGCGGTGATTGTTTTGGGCGGCGTTTGTTTTTGCATACCGCAGATTCAGCTGTTGCGCGGGATCGAAGACAAAAAGATGAAGTTTCTGCGGGACATCGACACCTGCGACCGGCAAATCAAAGCAATCCGCCTCAATCAGGAACGCTTTAAAACCTCCCCCGAATTCATCGAATGGCTGGCGCGGGAACAGCAACGCATCGCCCCGAACGAAATCGTCTTCATCTTCGAATAATCCATGAGCCTGCCTGCCGTACCCGAATCCGTGATTATCCTCGCCGGGCGCGGAACCTACCCCATGTGCGTGGCCGAAGGCGCGCGCGCGGCGGGCGTCAAACGAATCGCCGTCATCGCCCTGCGCGGCATCACCGCCCACCCCCTCCGCCGCTTCGCCGACGTTTGCAAAGTGTTCGGCGTGGGCGAGCTTCAGAGCGGCCTCGACTGGATCATTCAAAGCGGCATTCACCACATCGTCCTCGCCGGCCAGGTCACCCCCGTGGCGCTCTTCACCACCCGTTTCGACGCGCTCTCCCGCAAGATTCTCCGCGATCTCTCCGTGAAAAACGCCCACACCATTTTCGGCCGCCTCCTGGAGCTGGTCGAGCGGCACGGCGTCCACACCCTGCCCGCCTCCTGCTTCATGGCCGCGCACCTGCCCGGAGCGGGCGTGCTCACCCGCCGCGCGCCCGACCCCCGCGAAATGAGCGACATCGCATTCGGCCACCGCATCGCCATGAGCGTGTGCGATCTCGATATCGGGCAGACCATCCTCGTGAAAGAAGGCATGGTGCTCGCCGTGGAAGCCTTTGAAGGCACCAACGCCACCCTCCGCCGCGGCGCGAAGCTCGGCGGCCGGGGCGCGGTCTGCGTAAAAGTGGCCAAAAACGACCACGACATGCGCTTCGATATTCCCGTGATCGGGCGCGAAACCATCAAAATTCTCCGTAAAACGGGCATTTCCGCCGTGGCCTATCAGGCCGGCCGCCTGATTATGCTCGAACGCGAAGAGGTCGTGGCCGCCGCCGACCGCCTCGGCATCGCCATGATCGGGCTCGATTCGGGCCTGCCCCCCGCCCCCGCCTATCCCCAGCCAGGATGTTGATTTGCTTATGAACGCGCCTTTGAAGATTCTGATCCTTGCGGGCGAAGTCTCCGGCGACATGCACGGCGCCGCGCTCATGCGCGCCATGCGCGAAGCCTCGCCCCGCCCCCTCGAATTCCGCGGCATGGGCGGCGACGCCATGCGCGCCGAGGGCGCCCGGCTGCTTTATCACACCGACCAGATGGCCGCCATGGGCATGGCCGAAGTCTTCCGCAATATTCTCTTTTTCCGCCGCGCCATGAAGGCCGTGATCGCCTATGGCCGCGACTGGAAGCCGGATCTGGTGCTGACGATCGATTATTCGGGCTTCAACACCCGCGCGGCGCTCGCCCTGCGGCGAAGCGGCCTGCGCACCGCGCACTACATCTCCCCCAAAGTCTGGGTCTGGAAAAAGAGCCGCATCCACACCATCGCCAAGGCCTTCGACCTTCTCGTCTGCATCTTTCCCTTTGAGCCGGCTCTCTACGCGCCCACCCCGTTGAAAACAGTCTTCGTGGGCAATCCGCTGGTCGACCGCGCGGAGGAGACGCGTGCCGAGCCGCCGCCCGCCCTGCCGTGGAAAGGCGGCTGCCGCATCGGCCTGCTGCCCGGCAGCCGCCGCGCCGAAATTCAGCGGATTCTGCCCGTGATGCTCGCCGCCGCCGTACGCGTGGAGCGCGAAAAGGGCGGCGATTGCAGCTTTGTGATTCCCGTGCCCACCCAAAACATGCGCCGCGAGGTGGAGCGCGCCCTGGCCGCCGCGCCCGAAAAGCCCGCCCGCCTTGCGGTGATCGACGGCCTCGCCCGCCATGTGATGCTTCAATCGCACGCGGCCCTCATCGCCTCCGGCACCGCCACCCTTGAGGCCAATCTGCTGCTCTGCCCCACCGTGCTGACCTACAAAGCCACCTTCAGCACCTATCTTTTCGCGAAAACAATGGCGCGGGGCATCCGTTTCGTAGGCCTGGCCAACATCATCGCCGGCCGCGAAATCATGCCCGAGCTTCTCCAATACGGCTTCTCCCCCGAAACCGCCGCCGCCGCGCTCCTGCCGCTGCTCGCCGATTCCCCCCCCCGCCGCGCCATGCTCGCCGCGATGGCCGAGGTCAACGAACGCCTCGGCCCTCCCGGCGCCTCCGCCCGCGCCGCCCGCGCCATGCTCGACCTGCTGGAGGCGGGGCAATGATCTCCGCCTGGGTTTGCCGGCTGGTCGAAATCCTCGCGATCGTGCTGGCGATGCTTTGGTGGATCAACGGCGCCCGCCTGCGCCGGATGCGCCCTTACCGCAAACGCGACCTCGCCCCGGAGGCGTGGGCCGACGATCGCTTTCTGCGCTGCCTCGAAAAGGGTTTCGCCGTGCCGCCGGATCTGGCGCGCCGTTTCAGGCCCGACGATACCGTGATGGCCATCTACCTGACCCTGTATCCCGAGCATTGCACGTACGACAATCTCGAGCTCAAGCGCCTTCTGCGCGAATTCCGCCGGGTCTATGCCTGGACCCCCGCCGACGACGCATGGGTCGCCCGGCCGCTGGGCGAGCTTTTCAAGGCGGCCTCAAAACAGAACGGGTAAAGGGGGGAAACAGGCCCGGATCCATTCAAAAAAATGGGCACACTAAAACCGTTTGTTTTTTTATCCTCCAAATAAAGTAGACTTTTCGGGGTGAATTTACTATATAATGGAGCGCAATCATTTTCATGGGGAAGTTATGAGCACAGCATCGTTGCAAGACTACGTTTTCACCTCCAAATACAGCCGCTATCTGCCCGAAAAACGCCGGCGTGAAACCTTTGATGAAGCCGTTGACCGCGTGATCGACATGCACCGCCGCCATTTCCGCGCCAAAGGAATCGAGATCGAAGACCTGCTCGCCGTCTGCGCCTCGGCCATGCACAACCGCCTCGTGCTGGGCAGCCAGCGGGCCATGCAGTTTGGCGGCGAACCCATTTTGCGCAAACACGCGAGGATCTACAACTGCACCACCTCCTACTGCGACCGGGCGCGCTTCTTCCAGGAATCGCTCTGGCTGCTGCTCTGCGGCTGCGGGGTGGGCTTTTCGGTGCAGGAGCACCACGTCGCCAAGCTTCCGGGCATCGCCCAGCCGGTGGGCGCGCACGCCGCCTTTCAGATCCCCGATACCATCGAAGGCTGGGCCGATGCGCTGGGCGTGTTGCTCTCCTCCTACTTCACCGCCGGCCAGCCCTTTCCGGAATACGCCGGTAAAATGGTCGATTTCGATTTTTCGCTCATCCGCCCCAAGGGGCAGCCGATCTCTTCGGGCATGGGTCGCGCGCCCGGCCCCGAGCCGCTCCGCCGAAGCCTCGACATGATCCGCGCGCTCCTCGACCGCCAAATCGCCGCCGGCGGCGACCGCCTGCGCACGGTCGACGCTTACGACATCATGATGCACGCCTCCGACGCCGTCCTCTCCGGCGGCGTCCGCCGCAGCGCCACCATCTGCCTCTTCTCGCCCGGCGACGATCTCATGGCCAAAGCCAAAACCGGCAACTGGTTCTTCGACAACCCCCAGCGCGCCCGTTCCAACAACTCCGCCATCCTCCTGCGCGAGAGCACCACCCGCGAACAGTTCCTTTCCCTCATGAAATCGGTGCGCGAATTCGGCGAGCCGGGCTTCATCTGGACCGACAGCCTGGAAATGACCTTCAACCCCTGCGTGGAAATCGGCCTCTACCCGCAGATCGGCGGCGTTTCGGGCTTCGCCTTCTGCAACCTCTGCGAAATCAACATGGGCAAAATCGAAGACGCCGCCACCTTCCGCACCGCCTGCGAGGCCGCCGCCATCCTCGGCACCCTTCAGGCCGACTATACCGATTTTCCCTACCTCGGCGAGATCTCCACCCGCATCGCCCGCAACGAAAGCCTCCTGGGCGTGTCGATGACCGGCATGATGGAACACCCCGACGTGGCCTTCGACCCCGGCCTCCAGCGCGAAATGGCCCGGTTTATTCTTGATGTGAACGAGAAGGTCGCGCCCCGCATCGGCGTGAACCCCTGCGCCCGCGCCACCTGCGTGAAACCCGCCGGCACCACCAGCTGCATCCTGGGCACCTCTTCGGGCATCCACCCCCACCACGCCCACCGCTACCTCCGCCGCGTGCAGGCCAATGAAGACGAACTGCTGGTCGATTTCTTCCGCGCGCAAAACCCCCGCGCCGTGGAAAAATCCATCTGGAACCCCAACGGCACCGACGTGGTCCTCACGTTCTGCATCCAGCCTTCCAAAGACGCGCTCACCAAGCAGGATGTCGACGCCATCGAGCTGTTGCGCCGGGTCAGGCTCACCAAGGAAAACTGGGTCGATGCCGGCCGCGCCCTCGACCGCTGCGCCCGGCCCTGGCTCAGCCACAACGTCTCCAACACCATCTCCGTGAAAGATCACGAGTGGGCCGCCGTGGCCGACTACATCTACGAAAACCGCGCCGCCTTTGCCGGCATCTCGCTCTTGCCCGACGGCGGCGACCTCGACTACCCCCAGGCCCCCTTCTGCGAAGTGCTCACCGCCGAGCAGATCGTCGAGACCTACGGCGTCGGCGCCATCATGTCGTCCGGGCTGATTGTCGACGGCATGCACGCGTTCGACGACAATCTCTGGGCCGCCTGCGAATGCGCCCTCGGCCGCGGCGAAAGCCTCGACCCCGAGCCTCCCGGCAAATACCCCAAACGCGTGTGCGAAGCCATTGAAGAAGTCCGCCTCGCCAAGCTCGACTGGGCCCGCCGCGCCCGCAAATTCGCCGACAACTACTTCGGCGGCGACGCGCTCAAGATGACCCGCTGCCTCAAACGCGTGGATCTCTGCAAACAGTGGGAAGACCTCACCCGCTGCTACCTGCCCGTGGACTACACCCAGCTCGTTGAAAACCGCGACAACACCACCGTCGCCCAAACCATTGCCTGCGCCGGCGGCAAATGCGAGCTCATTTAATGCACACCACCTCCAGCGACCTGCAGAATTACCCCCATACCCACGATTCCTTCGTGGGTATCGATTCCGACGGCTGCGTGTTCGACACCATGCGCGTGAAGCAGCACAGCCACATTCAGAAAACCATCATCCGCCACTGGCGCCTCGAACCCATCGCCGGGCTCTTCCGCGAATGCGCCGATTTCGTCAACCTCTATTCCCAGACCCGCGGCGTCAACCGCTTCCAGGCGCTGCTTCTCAACTTCGAGACCCTCAATTCCCGCCCCGAAGCCCGCGCCGCCGGCATCCCCCTGCCCAAAACCGCCGACCTGCGCCGCTATTGCGAAAGCGGCCTCGCCCTCGGCAACCCCACCCTCGAGGTCGAAGCCCGCCACACCGGCAGCCCCGAGCTGGCCCGCGTCCTCGCCTGGAGCCACGAGGCCAACGCCGACCTCGCCGCGCACTACACCCCCGTGCCCCCCTTCCCCTGGGCCGTGAAAGCCCTCCGGCTCATGCAGGCCGCGAGCGACACCATGGTCGTTTCCCAGACCCCCGAAGCCTCCCTCCTGCGCGAGTGGCGCCACCACGGCATCGACCGCCTCGTGAAGCTCATCGGCGGCCAGGAGCTCGGCTCCAAAGCCACCCAGCTCCGCGCCGCCATCCACGGCTTCTACGCCCCCGGCCGCGCCATCCTCATTGGCGACGCCCCCGCCGACTGCCGCGCCGCCCAAGAGACCGGCATCCTCTTCTACCCCATTTTCCCCGACGACGAAGACGCCTCCTGGCAGCGTTTTTGCGAAGAAGCCTATCCCCGCTTCCTCGCCGGAACCTATGCCGGGGCCTACGCCGACGACCTCGCCGGGCGCTTCATGGCGGCTCTCCCCGCCACTCCCCCCTGGAACACATAACCCGAGAAAGAAAGGCACCCACCCATGTCACGCATCTTCAATTTCAGCGCAGGCCCCGCCGTCCTCCCCGAAGACGTGCTCCTCGAAGCCCAGGCCGACCTCTTCGACTACAAAGGCACAGGCATGTCCATCATGGAAATGTCGCACCGCGGAAAAGAGTACGACGCCATCCACAACGAAGCCATCGCCAACCTCAAAGAGCTCATGGAGCTCGGCCCCGATTACGACCTCGCCTTCATCCAGGGCGGCGCCTCCATGCAGTTTGCCATGCTCCCCATGAACTTCCTCACCGACGGCCGCGCCGCAGACTACATCGATTCCGGCTCCTGGGGCACGGCCGCCGTCAAACAGGCCCGCATCGTCGGCAACGTCAACGTCATCGCCGATTGCAGCAAAGACATCCCCACCCGCATGCCCACCGAAGCCGAGCTCAACTGGTCGCCCAACGCCGCCTACTGCCACATCACCACCAACGAAACCATCTCCGGCGCCCAGATGAAAGACATCCCCGCCACCGCCGCTCCCCTCTGCGCCGATATGTCTTCCGACATCCTCTCCTGCCCGCGCGACTACACCCAGTTTGCCATGTTCTACGCCGGCGCCCAGAAAAACCTCGGCCCCTCCGGCTTCGCCGTCGTCGGCATGCGCAAGGATTTCGCCGAGCGCGCCGTCAAGACCCTCCCCGCCATGCTCTCCTACGCCACCCACATCTCCAGCAACTCCCTCTACAACACCTGCCCCACCTTCGGCATCTACATCCTTTGCCTCGTGACCCGCTGGATCAAAAAGCAAGGTGCCGAAACTCTCTTCGCCAACAATCGCGCCAAAGCCCAAAAGCTGTACGACGCGATCGACGCTTCCGCCTTCTTCCGCGGCACCGCCATGAAGGAATACCGGTCCGACATGAACATCACCTTCCGCCTGCCCACCGAAGAGCTTGAGGATCTTTTCGTGAAAGAAGCCTCCGCCCAGGGCCTCAAAGGCCTCAAAGGCCACCGCTCCGTCGGCGGGATTCGCGCCTCCATCTACAACGCCTTCCCCCTGGCCGGCGTGGAAAAGCTGACCTCGTTCATGGCCGAATTCGAAAAGCGCCACGGGTAACCTTCCCGAAAGCGACAAACAAAAAAAACACCTTGCCGGGTCAACCCCGCAAGGTGTTTTTGTTTGCAGGCAACCGGCGATGTCAGTTGTCTTGGATGACGATTTCGCGGTCGGCGAGCTTGAGGTCGGCGGGGGCCATGTTTTTGGTTTTGAGGTTTTTGCCCAGCACGTCGCCGAGGTAGCGGTTGGCGCCGATGGTGGCATTGCGGCAGCCGTCGAGGAAGAAGGTGATTTTGCGGGAGGCGAAGGGCTTGAAGGTTTCGGAGCGGGTGATGGTGTTGCCGGTGAAGGCGAGATCGCGCACGGAGCGGGCGTAGAGGATGGGATAGTCGAAGGCTTTGAAGGTGTTGTTTTCAATGCGGATGTTGCGGTGGTAGGCTTCGGCGGTCTCGGTTTTGGGGTGGAAGGAGGGGGTGATGGAGATGACGGCCTGGCCCCAGTCGCCATTATAGGCGGAGGAGAGGCAGTCTTCAAAAATGTTGTTGCGGATGGTGAGGTCGCCGACGGCGCCGGATTCGTACCAGTAGTTGGTGTCGCCGTCGATGAGGATGGCGGCTCCGGCGGTGCGGAAGGTGTTGTTTTCGATGACGGCCCGGCAGGGGGTGGTCACGAGGATGCCTCGGGCGCGGCTTTTGCGGGTGATGGTGCAGCGGCGCATTTCGAGGCGGGCGTTCCAGGTTTTGTTTTCGAGGGTGTCGCCCTCGCCGATTTCGGGGGGGAGGGGGGCGTCGAAGGTGAGGGTGTCGCGCTCGCGGGTGAGGAGGCGGGCGGAGCCGACGCGCTGGGCGGTGGCGGTTTTCACGAACCAGACTTCGTCGCCGGGGGCGAAGGATCCGGTGTTGCCGCCTTTGCCGGAGGTGGCCACTTTGAGGGTGGCGGCGCCGGGGCGCTCGCGGATGAGGAGGTGGGTGCCGTGGATGTTGAGGAAGTCGTCGCCGACGCCGGCCTGGGCGCAGTCTTCGATGGTGACGAGGCCTTTGCAGGTGGCGAGGTGGAAGCCGTCGGCCACGGTGCTGAAGAGGCGGTCTTTTTGGGTGTTGGGCAGGAGATCCACGCGGCGGAGGGTGAGGTCTTCGGTTTTAAAGGCCACGACGCCGTGGCTGAGGGCGTGGTGGATGGTGATGTTTTCGAGGGTGATGTTTTTATTGCTGCGCAGGTCGAAGCCGGGCATCATGTAGCGGGCGAGCCAGATGGCGATGCGGGTGCCGGGGGCGGGTTTCATCCAGGGCTTGAAGGTGAAGCGGATGGTGTTGTCGCCGAGATCGCGGGCGTTTTTGGTGTAGCTTTCGGTGTAGCCGAGGGGGTAATCGCGGGTTTGGGGGAGGATGTCGCAGGTTTTGGGGTCGAAGAGGAGGGTGTAGCCGTCGATGCCGCGCTTCCAGGTCTCGCCGATGAAGACGGGGGTGCCGTCGGTGATTTCATAGGGCATTTCGAAGCGGATGTCGACATGGTCGTTTTGGGCGTCGACGATTTCGCCCTGGGCGATGTAGGGGGAGTCCCAGTCGGCGGTGAAGTTGCGGACGGTGATGTTTTCGGAATTTTCAATGCCGCAGATGCCGGCCATGCCGTGGAAGACGAAAAGGCTGCCCTGGCCGTCGATCGTGAGGTTTTTGTGGCCGCGCACGGGTATGCCCTGGAAGCCCCAGGTGCTGCCCGCCGGGGCGTGGAAGTCGTAACGGCCTTTGGGGAAGGCGAGCACGGCCTCTTCTTTGCCTTTGCAGGCGGCGAGGGCTTTGCGGACGGCGCCGGAGGCGTCGTTGCCCGATCCGGGTTCCGCGCCGAAGTCGGTCACGGAAAAGGTTTCGGGCGCGGCGGAAAGTGAGCCTGCAAGGAGGCAGAGGAGGAGGGGTAGCTTCATTTCTTTGTCACATTCTTTTCAAAGGCGGCCTGCTGGCGGCCGACTTCTTCGAGTTTCATGCGGTTGAGCTCTTCGGTGGCTTTTTCAAGCTGCTCGCGCAGGGCGCGGGTATCGGCGGCTTCTTCTTTGACGATGGTGACGGCGGCGCTCACGGGCCCTTTCACGGCGGGCGGGGCGGGCTGCCCGAGCTGGGGCAGGGCGGGCGCGCGGGTGGTGAAGCTGACGCTGCCTCCGGGGTAGGCCTGGCGGGCGCGGCGGTCGAGCTCGGCGCGGACGGTGACCCGGCCGGGCTCGGAACCGGCGCGCAGGAGGATGGTGGCTTCACCCCATTGGGTGATTTGGGGGTTGACGTGGATCGTGCCGTCGTCGACGATTTCGGCGGGGCCTTCCACGGTGAAGCGGATGGCTTCGGTCTCGAGGTGTTTTTGGGTGCCGGCGCGGTCGGTGATGCGGGCGGTGACGGTGACGAGGTCGGAACCGTCGGCGGTGACGGGGAGGCCGTGGTCGTTGACGGTGAGGGTGATCTTCGAGGCGCGGTAGGCGGGGCGTTTTTCGGCGCGCGCCACGACCTTGCCGCCGACGAGGCCTTCGGCCACGATGAGGGCGTCTTTGTACCGGTTGCCGCGGGTCATGTCTTTGAGGTCGAGGAAGTGGTAGGCGTTTTGGAAGGTGACGGGGGCGTGGGGGATGCAGGCGCCTTCGGGTCGGGTGGTGCGGGTGCCGAGGTCTTTGCCGAAGATGGTGAGGCGCACCTCGTCGCAATTGGAGAAGCAGGTGACGTCGGCCGGGGAGAAGGGGGTCAGCTCATGGGCGATAAACACGAAGGGCTCGGCGGTGAGGGCGGCTTTGAAGGCGTGGTAGGCGTATTTGGGGAGGCGGGTGGCGTCCATGATGCCGCCGTAGAAGTTGTCGGGGTGGTAGCCGCGGCCGTGGTCGAAGGCGTGCCAGAGGGTGGCGGCGAAGTGGCTGCGGGGGCCGAGGAACTGGCTTTCCATGTTGGAGTAGATGTAGGGGGCGTGGGTGTAGTGAATGGCTTGCTTGATCTGGGCCTCTTCGCCCCATTGCTTGAGGGCGCGGGAGATGGAGTTTTGAGCGCCCCAGTCGTCGACGCAATCTCCGAATTCGCGGGTGTAGGAGATGCGGCCGTCTTCGGGGTGCAGGAATTTTTTGGCGTTTTCGGGGGTGTAGGCGGTGAAGCGGTCGTGGTCGCCGACCGTGTGGCGGTAGATGACCTCGAAGCGGTCTTGGGCGGGGGCTTCTTCGCCGCAGCCGCTGAGGGCGGGGTAGGGGGCTGGGAGGTTTTCGCGGACGGTTTTGAGGGCGGTGTGGGAGAAGGCTTCGGGGAAGTAGGTTTCGTTGGGCACGGGTTCCCAGAGGAGGGTGGAGGCGTGGTTGCGGTCGCGCAGGACCATGTGGCGGATATCGGCGGTCATGCGCTCGGTGAAGAGGGGGTCTTTGCTCCAGTGCTGCCAGCCGGGCACGGCTACGACCACGAAGAGGCCGAGCTCGTCGCACGCGTCCATGAAGGCGGGGTCTTGGGGATAGTGCGAGGCGCGGATGAGGCGGCAGCCGGCTTCGCGCAGGAGGAGAGCGTCGCGGTAATGGAGGGAATTGGAGAGGGCGTTGCCGATGTGGGCGAAATCCTGGTGGCGGTTGGCGCCGATGAGCTTGGCGGGGTAGGGTTTGCCGTTGAGGATGAAGCCTTCTTTGGGGTTGAAGGCGAAGGTGTGGATGCCGACCCGGTGGGCCTGGGCGTCGAGCAAGGCGCCGTCGGCGGCGGTCACGCGGAAGGTGAGGGTGTAGAGGCGGGGGGAATCGGGCGACCAGGCGAGGGGGTTCTTCACGGTGGCGGTGAAGGCGGCGTTGGGGTGTGAGCCGGGCGCGACGGTGATGGGTTCGGAGGTGGCTTCGAAGGCGGTTGTGCCGTCGGGCGCGGCGAGGGTTGCCGTAACCCGGAGGCTCTGCGTGGCGGTTCCGGCGTTGGCGAGGTTGGCGGCGATGGCGAGGCGGGCTTCGGAATCGGTCAGGGAGGCGGTGGCGAAGCGGAAGCCTTCGGCGCCGGGTTCGTTGGGGGTGGCGAGGTAGGCGGAGGCGGTGGTCACGAGCCATGCGTCGCGGTAAATGCCGCCGTAGTAGCAGAAATCGAGGTGTTCCTGCGGCTTGCCGGGGGGCATGAGCGGGTCGTTGCCGTTATCGGCCCATACCGCGACGGTGTTGAGGCCGGGTTTGAGAAAAGCGGTGGCGTCGACATGGAGCGGGAGGTAGCCGCCGAAGTGGCGGAAGGCTTCCTTGCCGTTGATCCACACGGTGCTCTTGCCCATGACGGCCTCAAAGTGAATCACGGTGCGCATGCCGGCCTTGGGGGTGAAATCGAAGGTTTTGCGATACCAGGCGGGGCCCTGGTAATTGTCGGAGCCGCTCGATTCGAGGGGGAGCAGGTCGAGGGTATGGGGAAGATTGACCGAAGCCCAGGCGGAATCATCGAAGCCGACCGCTTCGGCGCCCTTCGCGTCGCCTTTATAAAAGCGCCAGCCGGGGTTGAAGGAAGCCACGGTGCGCGGGCTGCCCTCCACGGCGTAAAACCCGGCGGTTGAAAAACGGGGCTCGGCCAAAGCGGCGGCGGCGGCGAAAAGAGCGGCGAAGAGTGTGAGGCGCATAAAATAGTTTCTCCTGTTTCAGCCAGTATAGCCGAAAACAGGAGAAATGCGTTGGAAAAAAAAGCGGGGCGCCCGGAAGATGCGTAGCAAAAGACGCAATCGTGCGGCGCTCCAGGGTCAATAGAGCGTAATGCAGACGCCGCGGGGATTGAAAACGGAAAAAACGGTGGTTGCGACGCCGCTTTCTTCGCCGACGGCGGCTTTGCAGATGAAGGGTCTTTCAAAGGCGAATGTTCCGGCTTCAAGGGCACAATTTCCCTTCACCGCAAGAAAAGCCATGCCTTCTTTGGGCAGAGGGCGCCCGGCGGCGCTTTCGGGAAACGTCACCCCGATCGACCCCGTTGTTTCCCCAACGGCGCCCGCGATGGTCAGGAAGCCTTCCTCGGGCTTTTTCAAACCCGAACCGTCGGCAAAGGTGAAGGCTCCGGTCACGGTGAGGGTGCCGCCGCCGCCGATGAACGCGCCGGCCGGGAGCGTGTGGGGGGCGTTGAGCCTGAGATTGCCTTCAACCGAAAAGCTGCCGGTTCCGGCAAGGCCGGCGAGGGTGATGGCGGCGCCTGCGGGAGCGGAGAAGGTGGTGCCGGCCGAGGCGTCGGTGAGGGTTGGGATTTTGGAGCACGTCCAGGAAACGCCGGGGTAGGCGGTGACGGTTCCCGCGCCGAGGTTGAGCGCCCCGACGTTGGCCGCGATGCCCCACGCGCCCACTTTGAGCGTGCCGCCGGTGAGGGTGAAGGTGCCGGGCTGATTGTTGCCGATGCCGCGCACGGCGAGGGTGCCGCCGCTCTGGCTGAAGACGCCTTTCGTGCCGTCGCCGCCGAGGCTGAGGCAGGCGTTGTCGGCGGTGAGGGCGCCGCCGGAGAGGTTGTAGGCGCCGTAGGCCTGGCCGCCATCGTAGGTGCCCCAGTAGCCGATTTGGAAGGGGCCGTTTTTGGTGAGGTCGGTCGAATTCGCGGTGATGTTCAAGGTGGCGTTTTGGTGGTTCACGGTCATGTTGCCGCGGTTTTGGTCAATCAGGGTGAGGCTGGCGGTGGAGAGGGTGGCGCCGCCGGTGAGGGTCAGCACGCCGTCGCGCAGATTCATTGCGTCGAAGGAGTAGGCGCCGCCGTCGAGGGTGAGGCGGCCGTTGGCGGCATCGGCCCCGATGCCCGGTTTCACTTCGGCGGTGAACGTGCGGGCGCTGAGGCTGCCGCCGGGTAGGGCGTGGAGGGTATAGGCGGTGTCGCTGGCGGCAAGGGAGAAGGCATGGGCGGTGGCGCCGGAATCCAGAGAAATTGCGGTTTCGGCTGTGCCGGGCAGGTCTTCGAGGCGGATGCGGCCTCTGGCGATGAAGGCGGCGGAGGCGCCGTTGAGGCTCCAGTTTTCACCGCTGAAGAGACCGCCGCCGGGAGCGGCCCAGGTGAAAAGACGGCTCACGGGGTTGTCGGCGCCGCTGAGCCGCCGGTAGGTGGAAACGTCGAGCAGGGTTCGAATTTCGTTTTCGGCGAGGGCGACGCGCCAGGAGGCGAGGTCGTCGAGAGCGCCGCCGGGCTGCTGGACGATGCTCGCGACGGCTCGGAATTCGCCGCCCCAGAGGGAGCGTGCCCAGGCGTTGGCCGCGCCGTTGTAACGGGTCGAGCGGGTCTGGTAGGCGCCTTGCCCGTCGGGCGCCGACGCATAGAGAATCACGTCGCCCGCGGTGGTCGCCGTGCGGACCAGCGTCACCTGCACCCAGTCGCCGAAGGCCTGGAACGCATCGGGCACGGTGAGGGAGAGAAGGGCGCTGTCGGCGGCGGCACTGCCGTTGAAGAAGTCGCAGGTTACGGATTTGTCTTTGTTCACGCGGAGCGACCAGCCGGCGTTCCAGCTGGTATGCGAATTCGCTTCGCCGGCGAGCGCGCCGCAGCTCACGAGGTAGCGAAAACTTTTTTGCTCGGTGGTTGCGGTGATTCCCGTCGCGGTACCCGCGTTTTTGGCGGGCCAGGTATGGGGCAGGCGGTTGGCGGCGGTGGTGCTCCACGCGCCTTCGGTTCCGGTTTTGAACCAAAGGGAGAGCGACCAGGGGCCGGTCAGGGGCGAGGCGAGGTCGCGCGCGGCGCCCGCGTCGCTGAAGGTGGTGGTTGTCGCGGCGGCATTGTCGAAGCGGCCTTCGGCGAAGGCGGCGGCCGTGGTGGCGAGGGAGACGGGGGCTGCGCCGGTGATGAGGTCGGAGATGGTGTCGGCGTCGAATGGAAAGTAAACGTGGAGGTGGCGGGGCGTGAGGTTGTGCTGCAGGCCGGTGAGATAGTTGTGGGTCGTCGTTCCGGCGAGGGCGGTCACGTCGTTTTCGGTGAGGGCGATGCGCCAGGAGGCGAGGTCGTCGAGGGCGCCGTTGGTTTCGCATACGCCTTCGTGGGTTCGGAATTCGCCGCCCCAGAGGGCGCGCGCCCAGGCGTTGGCCGCGCCGTTGTAACGGGTCGAGCGGGTCTGGTAGGCGCCTTGCCCGTCGGGCGCCGACGCATAGAGAATCACATCGCCGGCGGTGGTCGAGGTGCGGACCAGCGTCACCTGCACCCAGTCGCCGAAGGCCTGGAACGCATCGGGCACGGTGAGGGAGAGGAGGGCGCTGCCGTCGGCGTTGACGCCGTTGAAGAAATCGCAGGTCACGGATTTGTCCTTGTTCACGCGGAGCGACCAGCCGGCGTTCCAGCCGGTCTTGCCGTCTTGGTTGGCGAGGGCGCCGCAGCTCAGGAGGTAGCGGAAGCTTTTCTGGTCGTCGGTCGCGGTGATTCCGGTCGCGACGCCCGCGTTTTTGGCGGGCCAGGTATAGGGCAGGCGGTTGGCGGCGGTGGAATACCACGTGCCGTCGGCTCCGGTTTTGAACCAGAAGGAGAGCGACCAGGCTCCGGCGACGGGCGCCATAAGGTCGCGGATGGCGGTGCTCTCGGCGATTTTCGAAAGGGGGGCGAGGCCGCTGTCGAAACGGGCGGGCTGAAGGTTGAGGTTCGCCATCGTGAAGGCGACGGTATCCGTACCGGCGGGGTAGTCGGAAACGGGGCCTGTGTCGAACGAGAAACAGGCGTAAAGATCGTCGAGAGTCGGAGTCTGGGCATGAAGGCTCAAACCCATTGTCAGCCCCGCCAGCCATACCGTGATGCATGCTTTCATGATTGCTCCTTACTTATGCAAAAAATGCCGTTTCAATTGAAATCCAATTGCCCCGGTGTTTCCTCAAGACTGCTCCAGTGACTTTCTGGGCGTAGTGTAGACGACAGAAAAATGAAAGTCAAGCCGGAAGAAGGGATTGCTGAAAACGTAGATTTTGGTTTTGAAGAATAAAATAAAGGAAGCGCTGATTAGAGCAGGTTTCGAATGAGATTTCCGGATTTTGCGAAGGTGAATTTTGGTTTTGACAAACGCTTGAGGTGAGCCGTAGCAACGCTACGGCGATCTGAGAGGGTGAAGTTCAAAAACAAAAAGCACCGAGAAAAAGCGGAAAAATCAAT
>JAVBLT010000058.1:0-2884 GCA_031553315.1 Kiritimatiellia bacterium | reverse complement strand
AACGAATCGCTCACAACCTATCGCAAGGATATCACCCGCGTGCCGTTCACCTCCCCGGGCAACGCCTGGTTCGCCGCCGGCGACCTCGGCGCCCTGCGCACCGGCACGCTCGAAAACGGTAAAAAAGCGGTGATGTCGGTCACTCTCAAAGGCCCCGGCACCCTATACTTCGATGCCGCCTCAACCGACGGCCTCGCCACCGCCCCCGCCTATGCCGCCGCGCCCGAAGGAGGCTTCATGATTCCCGTCACCGGCACACAAACCGTGACCTTCACCTTCACTGCGGCTGCCGGCGGCGGTTCGGCCGAGATCACTGATATCCGCTGGGAACCCGGCGCCGAGGTGCTGCGCGTGGGCGCCTACACCGGCCTCGTGAAAGACGGCGACACCTTCGGCCGTTTCACCGCCACCCTCAGCGCCAGCGGCAGCGTCACCGGCAAGCTCGAATTCCCCGAAGGCTCCTACACCTTCAAAGCGCCCCTCGCCGGCGACACCGTCACCGGCCTCGAAGCCAAGCGCGGCAGAAACGCCAGCCTCACCGGCCTCACTCTCGCCCTCGCCATTGAAGACGGCCTGGCCTGGATGGCGCTCACCGGAGGTTCGATCAGCGGTACCGCCGACCGCAACATGTGGGTCGACAAACCCGCCCGCCCCGGCGCCGCCGTCGACCACCTCGGGAAATACTTCACCGCCGCCCTCAACGGCTCCGATGCGGGCGACGACCTCTACGGCAGCGGCTACTTCACCCTCGCCGCCTCCTCCGGCGGCGCCTGCAAATACGCCGGCGTGCTGGCCGACGGCACAACCTTCAGCGGCAGCAGCCCCCTGCTGACGACCGCCTCAGGCGACAGCTTTGTCGTGCTCTACAGCGCCCCCAAAGCCTACGCCGGCGGCAGCTTCGCCCTTCGCCCCTTCATCGCCCCAGCCGGTACCTTCCTCGGCTCCGACCTCACCAATAACTGGACTCGCGCCGACGCCTTCACCCGCACCACCGGCGCGATCACCGGCGCCGCCTACGACAAAAAAGCCAAGCTCGCCGATTTCTATCCCGGCGGTCTCGTCATTGAACAGTTCAACCCCCTCAGCGCACCCTGGAGCACCTTCACCCTCAACCGCGTGAAGACCTCCGTGAAGGCCGACCTCTGGGGCGCTTCGCAAGCCCCCGTTCCATTCATCCTCAACCCCCTCAAGAGCGCTTTCATTGCGGAATCGGGCAGCGCCGCCATCTCTCTTGCCGTGAACGCCGGCAGCGGTCTTTTCAGCGGAAAACAGTTCGCCGAGTATCCCGTCAACGGCACGACCCGCAAGGCCCTGGCCTACAAAGGCGTCTTGATCCAGCCTTCGACGAATCTCACGGGAACCGTCATCGGCCGCGGCTTCTACCCGACCACTTTGACCGGCTCGGGCGACGTCGTCCTGACCAGTCGATAAAAACCACGAAGTAAACGATCAGCGGCGATGCTTTCGGGCATCGCCGCTTTTTTGCTGTTGAAAAGGCAAGGTGTTCCTGTTAGCCTATTTGTCATATTCCACATGGAGGTTTTATGACGATTCAACGGCGGCATTTTCTGGGTTCGATCGGGGCGCTGTGCGCCGGGGCTGTTCTGGCGGATGAAAAGGCTTTGGAGGCCAGGGCGGCTCCTTTTTCGCTGTTTACGGTGAAGCCGTATGCGCAGCTGACGGGGGGCGATTCGCTGGCGGTGCTGTGGCAGACGGCGTTGCCGGCCTCGGCGGAGGTTTTCTGGTCGCAGGATGTGAACCTGCCGCGCGGGAAATGGAAGCGGGCGTTTGCCGCGCAGGATGGTCTGGTGTGCGTGAATGAGACCGCGCACAGGGTCGTGCTTGAGGGGGTTGAGCGGAGCAGGCCGGTGGTGTTTGAGGCGGTTTCGAGGCCGGTGCTCAAATTTCATCCGTATGACATCAAAATGGGAGAAGCCGTCGGGGCGGGGGTGATTGCCCTTCGGGCGCTGATGCCGGGCGGCAAGGTGTGTTTCGCGGTGCTGAATGATTTGCACGGCCGCAACCATTTGATTCCGTTGCTGCTGAAGCAGGTCGAAAAAGAGGAGCCGGGTTTTGTGGCGTTTAACGGCGATTGCTGGGCCGACCCAGCATCGGAGGAAAACGCGGTGAACTTTCTGCCGAAACCGCTGGGCGAGCTTGCGCAGGGGGGAAGCCCGGCGCTGTTTGTGCGGGGGAATCATGAGTATCGCGGGGCGATGGCGCGGCGGGTGCGCCGGTCTTTTTCGCCGTTGGCCGGCGATCGGTTTTACGGGGCGTTTTCACTGGGTGCCATGCGGTTGATTTTGCTCGATTGCGGTGAAGACAAGCTCGATTCGGAACCCGTCTACGGCGGTTTTCTGGATTGCGATGCGTATTTGAGGGAGCAGGAGGCGTGGCTGCGGGAGGAGGTCGCTTCGGAGGCTTACCGGGCCGCGAAGTGGCATGTGGTGATGGTGCATATCCCGCCGACGTGTCTGGATGAAAAGGAGGATGCGTGGTATGGGCCGATTCGCATGAGAGAGCGCTTCGATGCGGTTCTGGCAAAGGCGGGAATCGATGCGATGCTTTGCGCGCACACGCATCAGCATCTGTATGTCAAGCCGCGGGAATCGGGGAGGCCGTATCCGATTCTGATCGGCGGCGGGCCTTCGGAGGCGCGCGCCACGGTCATGCTGGTCAAGGCCGATGAAAAGGCGTTTTCCGTGGAAGCGTTCAACGCGGAGGGAACGAAGCTGTTTTCAGTTTAGAGCATATTTCGATTGATTTTTCCGCTTTTTCTCGGTGCTTTTTGTTTTTGAACTTCACCCTCTCAGATCGCCGTAGCGTTGCTACGGCTCACCTCAAGCGTTTGTCAAAACCAAAATTCACCTTCGCAAAATCCGGA
>JAVBLT010000015.1:0-35965 GCA_031553315.1 Kiritimatiellia bacterium | reverse complement strand
TTCCGCTTTTTCTCGGTGCTTTTTGTTTTTGAACTTCACCCTTTCAGATCGCCGTAGCGTTGCTACGGCTCACCTCAAGCGTTTGTCAAAACCAAAATTCACCTTCGCAAAATCCGGAAATCTCATTCGAAACATGCTCTAACGCAATCAAAGCGGTTGCGCCGTGCCTGCCCGACCGCGAGCTGGATGCATCGACGCCCGGGCAGCTCTGCGTCGACACCGTGGCGCTGTGCGGCGGCGAGATGAGCGGCAATTTTATGTGGGTCACCACCGTCACCGATGCCCTCACGCAGTGGACGGAGTGCCGCCCTGCCTGGAACCGTGGCGCCTACGAAACCGGCCTTTCCCTTGACCACGCCTTCACCGCCCTTCCCTTTGCCCCCCAAGGCATTCACAGCGATAGCGGCAGCGAATTCCTCAACCATCACGTTTACCGCTTCATCATCGAAAAAGGCTACGTTTTCACCCGTTCGCGGCCCTATCACAAAAACGACAATGATCGCGTGGAGCAGAAAAACGCCTCCATCGTGCGCGAGCTCTTCGGCGAGATCCGCATCGATTGTTTTGAATTGAAAGGCGATCTTGAACGGCTTTGCGAAGCGTGGAGCCTCTACACCAACCTCTTTCGCCCCTGCAAACGCCTGATTTCAAGAGAGAAAAAGGTCGACGGCAAAGGCTTTTCCAAGCGTTATGACCGCGCACAAACACCCTTCGAGCGCGTGAAATCCAGCGGCGTTTTTTTACCTGAAGCCATTGAACGGCTGGAGATTATTTTAAAAACCGCCAACCTCTTTACCCTTCGCCGAGAAATCGAGCGCGCCCTTCGCCGGCTTTACCGTACGCAACGCACTGCCCGTGAGAGCGGTTCGGGGCTCGCCGGAATACCGGCTCACCCGAACCGCTCTCACGGCAAGGAGAAGAAACGAAGTGTCCAGCAATTGAGAAATCAACGATGCTCAAAAAAACCGTAGAGTGTCTTTTCTATTTGACGAACCACGCGATCAGCGGCCGCTTGAGAATGCGGCTTCCCTGTTTTTGAAGCTTCGATCGAACGGTGCTCTAAACGAGTCGAAAAGTAAAAACAAATCAGGCTCGCCGCGTATGCGATGAGCCTGATTTTGTTGAGCTTGACCGCGCTTGCGGTTGCTTAGCTGCGGCGACGGCGGCGGATAAGGACGCCGGCTCCGATGAGGACGGAGGCGAGGACGCCAGGCAGGGGCTGGCCGGCGGCGGGGCCGCTGCTGTTGACGGTGATGGCGTAGACGACGTCGGCCTTGTCGATGGAGTTCTGGCTGTAGCCGTTGACGTAGAAGCCGATGTAGAGGGTGTCGCCTTCGAGGTGGAAGGCCACTTTGCTCTGGGGATCGGAGTTGTTCACGCCGGGGGTGCTGTAGATGGTTTTGGTGCCGTCGGAGATTGCGAAGCCGACGGATTCGCGGTATCTCATGAGCTGGTTGAAGGTGATCACGCCGTTGGTGGATTGTTCACGGGCGTCGAGCCAAGTGGAGTTGGAGCCCTGAAGCTCCTGATTGATTCCGTACATGGTGAAGGTCATGTTGTCGGAATTCCAGTTGGCGATGTTGGATTGTTCGCTCACGAAGGAGAAGGTCACGTAGGCGTCGGCGTAGAAGGTGAGGGAGTTGGCGAGGTCGCCGCCAAAACCGCCGACGACGGCGGTCACTTCGCCGCGATCTGCGCGACGGTCGGAAATGGAGTCGTGCGTGAAAGCAAAACCCATGCTGCCAATCATCGCCACGGTTGCAACAAGAAACATCTTTTTCATAACAGAAACCCTTTCTTTAATCAGTCAAACAAAAACACTTTATCGTTTCGATGAGGCATACTATACGGCAGGGTGAGTTTTTTGTCAATAGTGTTTGTTCACTTTTTTCAAATAAAATTTCATCATGAAATTCACTTGACTATATTCTTTTTAACACCGCGTTTTGTTTAAACATATTAATCAGGAAGCCGAAACAAAAAGCGTGTTGTTCGGTTGACGTTTTTTCGGGGAATTCCGATGCGCAGCGCGTCATTTTTTTTCGTTCACGGTGATTTTTTCTCAAAAGGGGTGTGCGGTGTGGTCAAACGGCGCGGGGTGTGGTACACTTTGGGGGTTGGTCTAACAAAAGAAGGACGTTTTTATGCGCGTGGCGATTGTTTATCCTCCGATTCCGAGTGAAAAGGGTGTGCCGCTGCTGGGGCAGAACCGTCAATTTCAATGGTTTTCGGCTCCGACGTATATCTACCCGGTGGTTCCGGCGCAGGCGGCGGCGCTGCTGAAGCAGGCGGGCCATGAGGCGCTGTGGCTCGACGGCATCGCCGAGGGCTGGTCGCCGGAGGTGTTTGAGGCCCGGCTGGATGAGGCGGCGCCGGATCTGGTTTTGGTTGAAACGAAGGCTCCGGTCGCGCGTTTCCACTGGGCGTGGATTGCGGCGTGCAAGGCGCGGCGGCCGGGCGTGAGGATTGCGCTGGCGGGGGATCATGCCACGGCGCTGCCGCTGGAGGCGCTGGGGGCGTGCCCGGTGGATGCGGTGCTGACGGGGGGTGATTATGATTTTCTGTTGCTGAACCTGGCGAATCATCTGGAGCGGGGGGAGGCGCTTGAGCCGGGAATTTATCTGCGGGGCGTGCGGATGGCGCCGGAGCCGTTTCGCCTGGATCATGATCTGGATGCGGCGCCGTTTATCGACCGGGAGCTTTCGCATTGGCGGCTTTACGCGGAGAAGAACGGGAATTTCCGCCGTACGCCGGGCTCTTACATCATGGCGGGGCGGGATTGCTGGCACGGCCGCTGCACGTTTTGCTCGTGGACCACGCTCTACCCTTCTTACCGCCGCCGTTCGCCGGAACGGGTGCTGGATGAGATCGGGGAGCTGATCGCGCTGGGGATCCGGGAGATTATGGACGACACGGGCTGCTTTCCGGCGGGGGAGTGGCTGAGATCGTTCTGCCGGGGGATGATCGCGCGCGGGTATCACAAGCGGGTGACGCTGGATTGCAATATGCGCTTTGGCTGCCTGGGGGCGGAGGATTACGCGCTGATGAAGGCGGCGGGTTTCCGGCTGGTGCTGTTCGGGGTGGAGTCGGCGAATCAGGGCACGCTGGACCGGCTGTGCAAGGCGTTGAAGGTGGAGGATGCGGTCTCCGGCGCGAAGCTGGCTTCGCGGGCGGGTCTGGAGGTGCACATCACGCTGATGTTCGGCTATCCGTGGGAATCGCGGGAGGATGTGGCCCGGACGGTGGCGCTGGGCCGGATGCTGCTGCGCCGGGGGTATGCCTCCACGCTCCAGGCCACGATGGTGATTCCTTACCCCGGCACGCCGCTTTTCAGGGAGCTGCAGGCTTCGGGCGGTTTGCTTTCGGAAAACTGGGACGATTACGATATGCGGATGAATGTGATGCGGGGCGGGTTGCCGGAGCCGGAAATCAAGGCGGCGATCCGCGAGGTTTACAGTGCGTTTCTGCACCCGGAGACGATTCTTCGCCGCCTGGCGCGCACGCGCCACCCGTTGGAGGATCTGCGGTTCTATTGGCGCGGGTTCCGTTCGGTGCTGGGGCATTTGACGGATTTCAGGAACCGCTGACCGCGCTTTGGACGACTTTGGGGGAGGCGTCAAGCCCGGCGGGCGGCGTCGCAGCAGGCGCGGATGGCGGGGGCTGATTCGGGCAGGAGGGCGGTGAGGAATTGTTCGCGGGTCTCGATCACGCGGCGTTCGCGGGCGAGGCGCAGGGCGGTGGGGAAGTGGAGGCCGCCGTTGAGCCAGCCGATCTGGATGAAGACGAAATCGCAGAAGGAGCCGATCTGGGCGTAGTCGATGGGGCGGGCGGCGAGGATGGCGGCGACCACGGCCTGGGAGGGGGGGGCTTTGTAGGGGAGGTTCCAGTAGATTTCGGGGTGTTGGGGGAGGTAGGCGGTCTGGGCGATGGCGTGGTCGAGCAGGGAAAAGATGTCGAGCTTGTCGGCGTCGCGCACGAGGTGGGCGAGGAGGGCGGCTTCGGTGGAAAGGCCGGGGGGGAGCTCTTTGCGGTTGTGGATCTCGATGGCGGTGAGGACGTTTTCGCGGTCTGCGGTCGGGATCTCCGCGAGGATGGCCTGCTCTTCGGTCACGCGGCGGGAGAGGCGGGCGTGGTCTTCGGATTTGATGTCGCTGAAGGTGTTGTATCGGCGGAACTGGGGGAATCGGCCGATGTCGTGCAGCCAGGCGGCGGCGAGGCCGAGGGAGGCGAGGGGCTCGGGGATGGCTTCTCCCTCAATAATGCGCGCGGCATCGGCCGCCACGCGGCGGGTATGCTCGAGCTTGAGGGCGTGCATTTCGGCGGCGGCGGGCGGGTCGAGCGAATATTCGGCATAATAGGCCATAAAACGCGCTTCAATTTCAGAGAGAAAGGTCATTTTAAAGAGGGGGGCAGAGTGATTCTGAGTCGAGGCGTTCGATCAAATCGCTACGACGAAATGTCGCGGAAAGCTGTTGAAGAGAAAGGTGTTGCCAATCACGGTAAAGCTGGCTGAGGGCGTTTTCAATGTCGGCGAGCGATCGTTGAAAATACGATATTCCTTCAGTTTCGATCCGGTTTTTAGCCTGGAGAAAATTGGTATGATCAAGCGCGGCGCTGTTGGGAAGGCGGAGGTCGGCAAGAAGATAACGACCCATGCACATGGTGGAAAAACAAGATGAATAGCGGACAAAAAGCGGGTCGGCCTGCTGTGGGTTTCTTCTGCGATTTTCAGCAATGCGGTAGAGTAAAACGGCAAGAATGGCCTGTGACCCGTTCAATGTGGTTGTAAAGATGTCCTTGTAAAGTTTACCGAAATGTTCGCGTGAGAAGAATTTAGCCTGATGCGGCTTGTGATGCCATGCTGAAAGGATTGCCTCGGCAACAATACCGGGTGTGAATTCTGTATTTTTAAGAGAGTTTTCAGCGCGCTTTCTGCGATAGGAAAACCCTAATTCTTCAATGCTTTTTTCAAGAAGAATCTGCTGTTCATCGTTGGCGTGAAGATCTTTGAGATCCACGGGGTTTTGCGAGTTGGTTGCCTGGGTGATTCGCGCAACAATGCCGTCTTCATCTGGCACTTCATAAATTCGAACCAGAACAGATGCGTTATGTGAGAAAAGAACGGACTCCGGTAAATTGTCGAGTACCTTGAAAATGGTCATGCAGGTTTGGCCGCCATTGACGACTTGAAGGTTTTTAACCTGAAGCATGTAATTTTTGCTGTCGTATTTATTGTAGGAAAACTGTCGACAAGTCAATGTGAGGCCGTTGTTGTAGAAATAAAAGTTGTCGGAGTCGTCCGAGCAAAGGGTGTCGCGAATGGCTTCATTAACACGGTTTCCGTGAAGGCCAAGATAACGGCGGATGTTTTTTTGGAGAAGTCTTTCCCCGTAGGTCTCAACAAGATTTTTAATTTGAACCACGCTCATCCGCCCGATACAGGTTCTGCGGTAGTTCATATCCTCAACAAGCATTTCTCCCGCCATGTGCAGAATCGTGTCGACCGGTTCGGTGCGGCGGAGAATTTTCAATAGCACATCATGATTTACATATTCCCAGGTAAGCTGATCGCCAACAGGAAAGGAATCGATAATCTGCTGCGCGCCGTCAGTCCATTTAATTCCGTTACTGCAGGCGATGACGCGAACTTTTGGTATGGCGCCATTGCTGATCAGCGATCGGATTTCTTCTACTTTGGCTTTCAGGCGATCATTTAAATTCGGCAGGGCGGAGGAGGGGTTAAAGATGCATCTGACGGCGTCAATCAAAAGTCGGATGCTGTTTTCAGGGAAATTCGCTTCTCCTGCGTTTGGGTTGCTTCGATATTTCGCCTGGAAAATTGTGATGACGACTTCGTCTGTACAGTCTTCGTCAAAGTAAATCGCATCGACGCCAAAATCCTGCGCGCCGTCAACGAGGCAGTCGAACGCTTCTTCCGGGGGCAAATCAAGCATGACGCGAACGCAAAGAAAAAGAAAGGCGAGGGATTTGAGCTTTGCTTCGTCGTTTCTTAATCTTAATTCTTCAGCGGCCTGAGAACGGATTTCGTCCATCAGCCCAAGTACGCGTTGCTCGATTATCGATGCGGAAAGCGAATTCATGTAAAATCCTTCCTCATAGCACTGAGTTGCGTAGAGTATATCGGTATGGAGTTTCGAAGTAAACTCTATTCGTGGCGGAGGGCTTCGATGGGGTCGAGGCGGGAGGCGCGCCAGGCGGGGTAGAAGCCGAAGATGATGCCGATGAGGGCGCTGACGCCGCCGGAGATGAGGATCGCGGGGATGGAGACGGCGATGGGCCAGTGGAGCACGCGGGAGATGATGATGGAGATGCCGCGGCCAAGGGCGATGCCGATGCAGCCGCCAAGCAGGCAGAGGAGGACGGCTTCGACCAGGAACTGGGCCATGATGACGCCGCCGCGGGCGCCGACGGCCATGCGAAGGCCGATCTCGCGGGTGCGCTCGGTGACGGATACGAGCATGATGTTCATGATGCCCACGCCGCCGACGATGAGGGAGATCATGGCGACGATGAGCAGGAGGTTGGTCATGAGGGCGGAGGTGGAGGTGAAGGTCTTGAGGAGCTCGGACATGTCCATGATGGTGAAATCGTCTTCCTCGCCGGGGGGGGTGCGGTGGCGCAGGCGCAGAAGGTCGGTGATTTCGGCGATGGCGGAGGGGACGCGGGCGGGGGTGGCGACGCTGGCGATGATGGTGTCGATGTTGTTGAAGCGGACGGGTAGGGGGTGGTTGGCGGCCTGGTTTTCGCTGCGCGAGGGGTAGAGGGCGGCGGTGGAATCGGGGTAGAAGCCGCTGAGGGTGTTGACGCCGCCTGAGGCGGAGGCGCTGGAGAGGGAGGAGCCGGTGGCGGAGGCGCCGGAGCGGGAGAGGCGGTCGCGCAGGGTGGTCCAGGGGATGACGATGATGTCGTCCTGATCCATGCCCATGAGGTTGGCGCCTTTGACGGAAAGCACGCCGGCGACGCGGAAGAGGACGTTGTTGAGGCGGATCTCGGCGCCGATGGGGTCTTGGTTTTCGAAGAGGGCGGTTTCAATGGTTTTGCCGATGACGCAGACGGCGGCCGAGGTCTGCACGTCGCGCTCGGTGAAGAGGGCGCCGCGCGCGGGGAGGGCCCAGTCTCGGGCGATGAAGTAGTCGGTGTTGCCGGCGTAGACGGAGAAGGCGGGCCAGTTTTTGTTGCCGGCGACGGCTTGTATGCCGCGGCGGGAAAGGAGGGGGGTGGCGGCGATCACGGAGGGGCATTCGTGGAGGATGGCGTCGCAATCTTCGCTGGTGAGGGTGATGCGCGATCCGCTGCCGGAGCTGACGCCGCCGGTGGTGGCGGCGGCGGGGCGGATGTTGAGGATGTTGGTGCCCATGTTGGAGATGGCGGTGGAGATGGCGGTGGCGGCGCCTTGGCCGATTTCCATCATGGCGATGACGGCGGCGACGCCGATGACGATGCCGAGCATGGTGAGGAGCGAGCGCAGGATGTTGCGCCCGAGGGCGGTGAGGGCGGTCTGAAGAAGGCGGGCGTGGGTCATGCGGGGTCTCCTTCGAAGCGGCCGGAGACGATGAGACCGTCTTTGATATGGCAGATTTCTTTGGCGTAGCGGGAGACGCCGGCATCGTGGGTGACGAGGATGATGGTGATGCCTTCCTCTTCGTTGAGGCGCTGGAACATGCGGAGCACGTCGGCGCCGGTGGCGGAATCGAGGTTGCCGGTGGGTTCGTCGGCGAAGAGGATGGAGGGGCGGTTCACGAGGGCGCGGGCGATGGCCACGCGCTGCTGCTGCCCGCCGGAGAGCTGGGAGGGTTCGTGCGCCATGCGATCCTGGAGGCCCACGCGCTCAAGGAGCGATTCGGCCCAGGCGCGGTTCTCTTTGGCGGAGGCGGGGCGGCGGCTGTAAGCGAGGGGAAGCATGACGTTGTGAAGGGCGCTGGTGCGGGAGAGGAGGTTGAAGTTTTGGAAGACGAAGCCGATGCGGTCGTTGCGCAGGTCGGCGCGGGCGTTGGGGGAGATGCGGGTGACGTCGCGGCCGTCGAGGATGTAGCGGCCGGAGGTTGGGGAATCGAGAAAGCCGAGGATGTTCATGAGCGTGCTCTTGCCGGAGCCGGAGGCACCCATGAGCGAGAGGAGGGCGCCGCGCCGGATCTGGAGGGTGATGCCTTTGAGCACGGGCACGGCGAGATCGCCCAGGCGGTAGGTTTTGCGGAGGTCTTTGAGCTCGATGAGCGGCGCGGAGGCTTCCGGCATAGAGGGGCTCCTCTCTTACATGGGCGGGCCGCCGCGCTGCCGGCCGCCGCGAAGCGATTTGGGCATTTGCGGGATGAAGGGGTTGGAGGCGCCGGCGGCGGCGACCTGCTCGGGGGTGGCGATGCCGATGATGACCTGGAGGCCTTCGGCGAGGCCGGGGCCGCGGATGGCGGTGTAGGAGCCGTCGCTGACGCCGGGGGTGACGGCGATGGGCTGGGGCTTGCCGCCGGGGCCGATGGCGAAGATGTGGGGCCCGGGGGGGGGCTCGGCGCCGGCGGGCTTCCAGTGAAGCGCGGTTTCGGGTACGATCCAGGCGTCTTTTTCTTCGGCGATGAGGAAGCGGACGTTGGCCGTGAGATAGGGCAGGAGGAGGCTGTCGGCGTTGGCGGTGGCGATTTCGACGGTGTAGGTCACTACGTTTTGGCTCATGGAGGCGTTGAGGCGCACTTTTTCGACCTCGCCCGAGAAGGTGCGGCCGGGAAAGGCGTCGACCGTGAAGGTGACGGCCATGCCGGGTTTGACCATGCCGATGTCGGCTTCGTTGACGGGGACCCAGACCTGGATTTTGCGGAGGTCTTTGGCGATGAGGAAGAGGCTGGGGGCGTTCATGCTGGCGACGACGGTCTGGCCGATGTTGACGCGGCGGTCGATGATGACGCCGTCGACCGGGGCGAGGATTTCGCAGTAGCTGAGGTTGCGCCGGGCTTTTTCAACCTGGGCTTCGGCCTGGGCGATGGCGGCGCGGGCTTCGTCGATGGCGGCTTCGCTGACGCCGACTGCGGCGCGGGCGATTTCGTTTTCAGAGAGGTAGGCGTCGTAAACGCTTTGGGAGAGGGCGTCGCCCACGCCGAGGGTTTGGGCGCGCTTCCAATCGCGGTCGGTCTGGCGGTGTTTGGCTTTGGCTTGCTCGAGGTCGGCCCGGGCGCGGACGAGGGAGGCTTTGGCGCTGCTTTCCATGGCGAGGGCGGCTTTGAGCTCGGCGGTGTAGGGCACGTCGTCGATGCGGGCGAGCAGCTCGCCTTCTTTGACGGTGGAACAGTAATCGACCTCTTTTCCGGCGGTGTCTTTGCCGAACGCGAGAATCTGCCCGGCGATTTGCGCGCCCACGTCGATCAAATCTTCGGGCTCGACGGTTCCCGTGGCGCGGATGAGGTTGCTGACGCTTCCCTTTTCAAGCGGCGCGGTGCGGTAGACGGGGGCTTCGGCCGCGTTTTTTTTCTCGCGCCCGCTCCAGAACCACCAGCCTCCGCCGGCCAGTGCGATCAACAAAAGAATGCCCGTCACTCGTTTCATACGCGCCTCCATGCGGGGTTAAGGATAAATCCGCCGTTATAAACGGAGGGAAAGGGCCGGGTATTGCCCGCGGGGGCTATTCTTTCGATCCGGGGTCTTTGCGGAAGGTTTCGATGAATTCAAGCAGGAGCTTTTCGGCGGCGGCCCGGTCGTTGAAGAGGATGGGGGTCTGTACGATGTAGCTCCACCAGCCGTCGGCCTGATTCCAGCGCCAGCGGAAGGCCATGTAGTGGCCGATGGAGCACTCGGGGCTGGCGAACCAGGTGAGCACGAGGGCGTGTTCGCCGGGCCGGGCAATTTCCATGAGCACGCCGGAAAGCGATCCGCCGCCGGAAAGGGGGAAGAGGTCGGCTTCGTAGCGGTCGATGGCGTAGCCGCCGCTGCGGAGGCAGACGTCGGGCCGGTGAATCTGGTGGATGCTGCCTTTGAGGCTGATGGCGAGCACGCCGACGGTCTGGCGGTTTTTGATGTAGGTGGCGCGGATGGCGTCGTTGTCGCCGAAGAAGGTGCGGTCGAAGTCGGTGAGGTCGAAGCGGTGGCCTTCCCAGCCGGCGCGGCGGTAATCTTCGATGGCGAGGAAGGCGGGGGTACCCGTCTGGACCGGTTTGAAGCGGAGGGTCAGGCCGAGGGTGCAGAGCGCGAGCAGGCCGGCGAAGAGGAGCGCTTTGGCGGGGGGCACGGGCAGCCATTGCGTGGCGGGGAAGACGGCGCAAATCACGATCGCGCCGGCGATGGCCTGAAGCCAGGCGCCGCCGAAGGTGAGGCCGAGAAGGGACATGCGGTGCTGGAGCTCAAAGGGCACGGAGGGCAGGCATAGTGTGAGCAAAAGCCAGGCGGGGGTCAGCCGCCAGCACCATTCCCACCCGAAGGCGGCCCAGACCCACCCGGCAATGACGGCGATGGCGCAGATCAGGTAGGGGAAGTGTATGGATTGCACGTGGGTGAAAAAGAGGCACCCGCCCAGGCCGAGGAGGAGCGGGAGGGCTCCCCACGGTGAAAAACGCATGGGCGCTTTGCGGCTGACCCACGCGACGGCGATGGCGGCGAAAAGGGCCAGGACGGCGTAGACGGGGCTGAATGCGTCGAGCGGCGCCCAGCGCCAGACGCTGAGGATGTAGCCCGCCTGGAGGGCAAGGGGGATGAGGGCGACGGGAAGGCCGCCGCCTCTAAGCAGATTGTGGATTTTGCTTTGTTTCATTTGGGGTTCCCGCAATGAGCATGGCGCCGATGCCCCAGAGCATCAGGGCGGAAATCAGAACCATGCCGATGCCCAGGGTGGTGTGAACGGAATCGGAAAGCGCCCATTCGCCAAAGGCGCGGAAGAGGAGGATGGTGACGATGAGGCGGATGGTGTTGGCCAGGAGGAGCACGGGGACCAGCGTCATCACATGAATCAGGCGGATCCAGGGGTCGCGCTGAAACTGGCGGACGAATACCCAGCCGATGCAGGCGAGGGCTTCGAGCTGCTGCACGCCGCTGCAGGCGGCGGTGACGGCGATCTGGTCTTTGCCGATGGTGATCATGGCGCCGTCGGCGGCGACGTCGAACCCGAAGAGGTGGAGGACGGCGACGGTCATGATGGAGCTGATCTGGCTGAGGGGGATGCTGATCCAGAAGGCGAGCTGGGTGAGCTGGGGAATCAGCACGATGAAGACCACGAGGGCGGGCAGGAGGCGCAGGGCCAGGCAGGCGCGGCCAATGAAGCCGCAGAGGGCGGCCAGCATGAGGGTCACGCCGACGGCGGTCCAGATCTCGCCGGGTAGGAGGAAGAGGATGCCTGCGGCGGCGGCGGCGGTCAGCCAGGGGAAAGCGGCGTCGGCCCATTTTGCCTGGGGCACGGGGGAGCGGTAGGCAGTCCAGCCGACGAAGAGGCCCAGGCCCCAGAGGGCGAGACCGTCGGAGACTTCGCCTGAGGGAAGCTTCCAGACGATGTAGAGGCTGTAGAGGGCCGCAAGGGTGACGATGGCGCGGGTGGCGTAACGGATCCAGTAGTCTTTCATCATTTTGCGGCTTCTTTGGCTTTGGCTTCCTGGGCTTCTTTTTCAAGGCGGGCGCGTTCTTCGGCGCGGAGGGCGGCGTTGGCGGCGTCGGCGCGGAGGGCGGCTTCCTGCTGGCGGCGGTTGTGGCAGTCGCGGGCGGGTTCCCAGTCGGGATAGGCTTTGAGGGCTTTGTCGGCGAGGGCTTCGGCCTGGGTGTGGTCGCCTCGGGCGGCGAGGATGTTGGAGAGGTTCACAAGCGAGAGGCGGTGGGTGGGGTTGAGGTCAAGGGCTTTGCGCCACATGGCTTCGGCTTCGGCCAGCTCGCCGGCGGAGGCGAGGAGGAGGCCGGTTTCGGCGTAGCGGTCGGCGTATTTGGCCTGGGGTGCGAGGGTGGCGAGGAGGGCGGCTTTGGCGGGGGCGGTCCGGGCGGGGTCTTTGAGGCGGTAGGCGGCGATGAGGTTGAGCTTGGCGACGTCGTAGGCGAATTCGGGGTTGGTCTGGAGATCGCCGAGGGCGGCGGAAAGGGCGGCGGCGTCGCCCTTTGAGGCGAGGAAGGTGGCGTAGCGCAGGCGCAGGGTGGGGGTGTCGAGGGGGATGGTTTTCCAGATGGCCTGGGCTTCGGCGGTTTTGCCTTGGCGTTCGGCGAGGAGGGCTTCGTTGACGCGGCGCAGGGGGGAGTCGGGCAGGCGTTTGAGGAGCTGGATGGCTTCGTCGATGCGGCCGGTCTGGGGCAGGCATTCGACGAGGGCGGCGAGGGCCTGTTCGTCGGCGGGTTCGGCTTGGAGGACGGCGCGGGCGGCGGAGATGGCGGCGGTGATGTCTTTGGCTTCCATCTGTGCGGCGAGGACGGTGCGGCGGGCGGCAAGGGCCTGCTGGGGGTTGAGCTCGCGGGTCTCGAGGAGCACTTGGGCGATGAGGCCGGCGGAGGCGAGGTCTTTGCGGTTGAGGAATTCGGGCAGCCAGGGGGTGAGCAGGCGCATGACGCGTTTGCGGGTGGCTTCGGTGGGCACGGCCATCATGTAGTCGCGGGCGATGACGGTGAGCTTTTGCAGGTCGGGTTCTTTGGCGGTGGCTTCCACGGTGAGATCCATGAGGCGGTAGAGGGGGCGGTTGCTGAAGCGGCCCACGCGGTTGATCTGGGTGGCGAGGCCGGTGCGGTCGTCGCGCACGAAGCATTCGAGGGCGTGGATGTAGGCGCTGAGCTCGACGTAGGCGTTGTCGTCTTTGGGGAGGGCTTCGCGCAGGGTTTTGAGGCCGGGGGCGTTGCCTGTTTCGGTGAGGACTTCGGCGTATTGGAGGTTGGAGATGATGTTGCGGGGGCGGGTCTGGACTTCTTTCTGGAGGTAGTCGACGGCGATTTCGGGGCGGCCGCGCTCGAGGCAGTATTGGGCGTAGGGCCAGGCCATCTGCCGGGGGTCGATGGCGAGAGCGTCGGCAAAGAGTTTTTCGCAGCGGTCATAGTCTTTTTTATACATGCTCAGGGCGATGAGGCCGCGGAGCGCAACGAGGCGGACTTCGGGGTCTTGGGCGGCGGCGGCGGCTTCGAGGAGGGTCTGGGCTTCGTCGGGCTTGCGGGAGAGCATGGTGTGGATGCCGCGCAGGGCGGTGAGGGCATCGCCTTCTGCTTTTTGGTCTTGGAGGGCTTTGATGACGTTGGCGAGGGGTTCCTCGCGGGCGGTGGAGCCGGCGGCCAAGCCGTAGAAGAAGAGGTTGTCTTTGTCGAGCTTGGCGCTGTTGTAGAGGGGGTCGAGGAGGCGGAAGGCGGTTTCCACGTCGGTGTCTTTCGCGGCGGCGCGGGCCTGGCGGATGATGCTGTCGTATCCGAGCGGGTTGAGGGCGGCGGCGGTTTTCCAGTATTCCACGGCGTCGCCGTAATTGCCTTGCTTTTCGGCGATTTCGCCGAGCATTTTATACACTTCTTCGCGGGTTTTGTCTTTTTCGGCGAAGGTGAGCAGATGGGTGCGGGCGGCTTCGAAATCGTTTTTCTGATAGGCGGCGCGGGCGGCTTCGAAGATCCGGGCGATGGCGCGGCTTTTGGCCATGTAGTGGCCGACGATGACGAGGGCGCCGATGGTCAGGGTCAGGACGATGCCGATTGCGATGTAGCGTAATTTCATTTTGTCATTCTCCGAGATTTCAGGCTTTTGCGCACACAAACAAAGGCCGCATTTCACATAAAAAAAGCAGTATAACGGTTTTAGGCGGCTGAGGCAAGTGAAAGTGTTACCGGGCGGCGGCTTCGGCCACGAGGTCTCCGATTTCGGTTGTGGTGAAGCCCATTTCGTTGGCGAGCTGGCTTTTCATGCGGGGGGTGACGGCGGCAATGGCGTTTTCAATGGCGGCGGCGGCTTGGGTTTCGCCGAGGGAGGCGAGCATCATGGCGCCGGCGCCGATGGCGGCGAGGGGGTTGATGGCGTTTTTGCCGGTCCAGAAGGGGGCGGTGCCGCCGATGGGCTCGAACATGCTCACGCCGCCGGGGTTGAGGTTGCCGCCGGCGGAGATGCCCAGGCCGCCCTGGGTGATGGCGGCAAGGTCGGTGATGATGTCGCCGAACATGTTTTCGGTGACGATGACGTCGAACATTTCGGGGGAGGAGACCATGTAGAGGCAGGTGGCGTCGACATGATAATACTCGCGGGTCACATCGGGGTATTCTTGGCCGATTTCTGCGAAGAGGCGGTTCCAAAGGGCGTACATGTGGGTGAGCACGTTGGATTTGCCGACGAGGGCGAGGGTGTTTTTCTCGCTGAGGCCGCGGGCTTTTTTGCCGTGTTTGCGGGTGTATTCGAAGGCGTAGCGGAGGCAGCGGGCGACCTGGGCGTGGGTGTAGAGCATGGTCTGGGTGGCGGTTTCGTCGGGGGTGCCGGGGCGGGAGGTGCCGCCGATGCCGGTGTAGAGGCCGCCGCTGTTTTCGCGGATGACGGTGTAGTCGATTTCCTTCGGGCCTTTGCCTTTGATGGGGCACTCCACGCCGGGATAGAGCTTCACGGGGCGCAGGTTGATGTATTGGTCGAGGTCGAAGCGGAGCTTGAGGAGGATGCCTTTTTCAAGGATGCCGGGGGTGATGGCGGGGTGGCCGATGGCGCCGAGGTAGATGGCGGCGTGGGCGCGGATTTCGGCGAGGGTGGCTTCGGGGAGGGTTTCGCCGGTGGCCATGTAGTGGTCGCCGCCGAGGGGGTAGCGGGTGTAGGCGAGGGTGAAGCCGAATTTTTTCGCGGCGGCGTCGAGCACTTTGCAGCCTTCGCGGATGACTTCGGGGCCGGTGCCGTCGCCGGGAATCAGGGCTATGCGGTAGGTTTTCGACATGGCGGTTTACTCCACGGGGTCTTTGAGAAAGGCTTTGAGCGCATCGCGCCAGTGCGGCATTGGGGGGAGGTGGGCGGCGCGGAGCGCGGCCTTTTCGAGGCGCGAATTGGCGGGGCGCGGCGCGGGGCGCGGGTATTCGGCGGTGGTGCAGGGCCGCGCCTTCACATCGGGGTAGCCGGCTTCTTCGAAGATGGCTTTGGCAAACTCGTACCAGGTGGCTTCGCCTTCGCAGGTGAGGTGGAAGGTGCCGGAGAGCTCGGGGCGCGCGAGAATCGCGGTGAGGCCGGCGGCGACGGCGGCGGTGCTGGTGGGGTTGCCGATCTGGTCGTTGACCACGTTGAGGGTGCGGGCGGGATCCTGGGCGGCGAGCTTGAGCATGGTGTGCACGAAGCTGGGGCCGCCGAAGCCGTAGAGCCAGGCGATGCGGGCGATGATGTGGTTGCCGGGCAGAATGGTGCGGATGGCGTCTTCGCCGCTGAGTTTGGTGAGGCCGTAGAGGGTGCGGGGGGCGGGGCGGTCGGTTTCAATGTAGGGGCGGTCGAGGTCGCCGGCAAACACGTAGTCGGTGGAAATGGCGATGAGGCGGGCGTGGTTGATTTTGCAGGCATAGGCCACGTTGGCGGTGCCGATGGCGTTGATGCGAAAGGCCTTTTCCATCTCGTCTTCGCAGGCGTCGACGGCGGTCATGGCGGCGCAGTGCACGACCGCATCGGCCTTGGCGGCGGCGACGGCGGCGGCGATGCTCTCCCGGTTCGTGATGTCGGCCTCGGGCAGGTCGGCGACGATGCAGGTGTGCGCGCCCTGCCAGTGGCGGATGAGGGTGCGGCCGAGCATGCCTTTGCCGCCGGTGATGAGGATGTTCATGTTACGCGCCCTCCCAGGGGGTGATTTCGCTGAGGCGGGGCTGGCGGAGGTCTTTGGCGGAGAGGATGGGTTCCATGCCCAGGTCGGGCCACTGGATGCCGATGGCGGGGTCGTTGTAGAGCAGGCCGGTATCGGCCTGGGGGGCGTAGCCGTTGTCGCACTTGTAGGCGAAGACGGTGTGGTCTTCGAGGACTACGAAGCCGTGGGCGAAGCCGCGGGGGATGTAAAACTGGAGCTTGTTTTCGCCGGTGAGGAGGCGGCTCGCGTATTTTCCGAAGGTGGGGGAGCCTTTGCGGATGTCGACGGCGACGTCCCACACGGCGCCTTGGATCACGCGCACGAGCTTGGCCTGGGTGTGGGGGGCGGTCTGGTAGTGGAGCCCGCGCAGAACGCCGCGCGAGGAGCACGATTCATTGTCTTGGCAGAAATGGGCGGATATGCCGGCGGCGCGGTAGGCGGCATCCTGATAGGTCTGGAGAAAGTAGCCGCGGTCATCGGCGAACACGCGGGGGCGGATCACTTTCACATCGGGGATTTCGGTGGCGATGATTTCCATGAGGCCTCCTCAGAAGCTGTTTTGGGTGAGGTTGAAGATGTATTCGCCGTAGGTGGATTTCTTCACGGCCTGGGCGGCCTGAAGCATCTGGTCGTAGGTGATGAAGCCCATGCGCCAGGCGATTTCCTCAATGCAGGCGATCTTGAGGCCCTGGCGGTCCTGGATGGTTTTGACGAAGGCGCAGGCGTCGGCGAGGGCGTCGTGGGTGCCGGTGTCGAGCCAGGCGAAGCCGCGGCCGAGGAGCTGCACGCTGAGCTTGCCCTGGTGGAGGTAGATGCGGTTGACGTCGGTGATTTCATATTCGCCGCGGGCGGAGGGGGCGAGGTTGGCGGCGATGTCGACCACGGTGTTGTCGTAGAAATAAAGGCCGGTGACGGCGTAATTGGATTTGGGCCGCGCGGGTTTTTCCTCGATGGAGATCGCCTGGCGGTTCTCATTGAATTCCACCACGCCGAAACGCTCGGGATCGGTCACGGTGTAGCCGAAGACGGTGGCGCCGGGGGTGGCGGAGGCTTCTTTGAGCATGGAGCTGAAGCCGCGGCCGTAGAAAATGTTGTCGCCCAAAATGAGGCAGACGGGGTCTTCGCCGATGAACTCGCGGCCCAGCACGAAGGCTTGGGCGAGGCCGTTGGGGGTTTCCTGCACTTTGTAGGCGAGCTTCATGCCGATGCGCGAACCGTCGCCCAGAAGCCGCTCGAAGAGGGGTGTGGCCTCGGGGGTGGAGATGATGAGCACCTCGCGGATGCCCGCGAGCATGAGGGTGGAGAGGGGGTAGTAGATCATCGGCTTGTCGTAGACGGGCAGAAGCTGTTTGCAGATGAGCTGTGTGGCGGGGTAAAGGCGGGTGCCGGCGCCGCCGGCGAGAATGATTCCCTTACGCATGGGTTACCTCTTTGATGTGTTTTTTGAGGGTTCGGTTTTGGTTTTTGCCTGTTGAAAGGCGAAGCCGGCGGGCAAGGTGAAGCAGAGCGCCCACACGATCATGCAGGCGGGGCTTCGGAAAATGAGGTCGGCGAAGCTGTGGATGGCCATGATGAGGGTGGCGAGGGCGGCGTAAAGATAAAGCACGTTGATGCGCAGGGGCCAGGGGCGGGCGCGCTGCTCTTCGGTGATGGCGTCGGCGGGGCTTTTGAGGAGCTGAACCCAGAAGGGGACGGCGAGGGCGAGGGCGCAGGCGAGCATGAGGCCGAAGCCGAGGGTGCCGTGCTCGGCGAGAAACTGGAAGGAGTCGTTATGGACGTTGGCCTGGCCGTCGCTGCGGGTTTTCTTCACGTCTTTCGGTTTCACATAGCGGTGGATGGTGCGGCGGTACCCCCAGGCGCCGAGGCCGAAGGCGGGGTTGTCTTTGTACATTTCCCAGGCGGCTTCGCCCTGATAACCGCTGCGCACGAGCATGGGGTGCTCGATGAAGGCCTTCCAGTCGGTCGCGATGAGTTCGTCGCGCACGGCGATTTTTTCGGGGAGGATCACGCAGGCCGTGGCGGCGGCCAGAAGGGCGAACGATGCGCTGCCCATGCGCATGCGCATCGCTTTCGACCAGCCGCCCCAGTAGCGGATCATGGCGTAGAGGCCGCCCAAAAGGGCGACGAGGACGGTGAAAAGGGCGCCCGCGCGCGAAAGCGAGAGGATGCCGCCCGCCGCGCAGAGGAAAACGGGAATGAGCAGCAGGTGCGGGGGGTAGTGAATGAAATCGCGGTGTTCCACGGACCAGAGCCAGAGCCCGAGCGAGAGCGCCATCGCGGCGGGGAAGTAGGAGGCGGCGTGGTTGGGGTAGCCGAAGGAGGCGAAGTGCTGCGCGGTCACGGTGGTTTCCCAGAGTGTGAAGAGGAAATCGGAACCGCTCCAGAGCTGGATGAGGCCCGCGAGGCAAAGGGCGGCGGCGTTCCAGCAGATGAAGTGGCACAGGAGGCGCTTGGTGGGCTTGAGCAGGCCGTGGCGGGCGGCGAGGGCGGCGGCGATCGCGGGGGGGAACCAGTCGAGCACGCTGCGGCCTTCGCCCTGGTTGATGCAGGAGGGGAGCCAGGGAATGGGCGGCGGGGTATGGAGCCATTGGCGGGCCTGGGCATCCCAGAAGAGGGTGCGGGGGCCGTTGAGCCACTGGATCACGAGGAAAAGGGTGAGCAGGATGCCGAAGTAGAGAAGCGGATCGCGGATGAGGCTGTGCCAGACGCGGCTGCGGGCCTGCATGATGGTTTCGTTGCGCTTCACTTCGGGCAGGATCACGAGCACTTCGATGATCATCAGCGTGACCCACGGCGTCCACCAGCTGAGCCACGCGGGAAAGGTGCCGCCGCCCAGCCAGGAGAAGAGGAAAACGCTCAGCGCCACGAGGCCGGCAAGCAGGTATTTGGCAAAAACATTCATCCGTTCTGTTCCTTAGTACCGATAATAATCCGGTTTATAGGGGCCTTCCACGGGCACGCCGATGTAGGCGGCCTGCTTTTCGGTCAGCTCGGTCAGGGTGGCGCCGAGCTGGGCGAGATGGAGGCGGGCGACTTCTTCGTCGAGCGCTTTCGGGAGACGGTAAACTTTTTTTTCGAGCGGCTCGCGCCAGAGTTTGAGCTGGGCGAGCACCTGGTTGGTGAAGCTGGCCGACATGACGAAGGCCGGGTGGCCGGTGGCGCAGCCGAGGTTGACGAGGCGCCCTTCGGCGAGGAGGTAGACGCAGTGGCCGTCGGGGAAAATAAACTGGTCAAGCTGGGGTTTGACGGTGATGTGGCGGATGCCGGGGAAGGCTTTGAGGCGGGCGACCTGGATCTCGTTGTCGAAATGGCCGATGTTGCAGACGATGGTCTGGTCGCGCATGGCGGCCATGTGTTCGGCGGTGATGATGTCGCAATTGCCGGTGGTGGTCACGAAGAGGTTCGCCCAGCCTGTGGCCTGTTCCACGGTGGCCACGCGCAGGCCGGCCATGCAGGCCTGAAGGGCGCAGATGGGGTCGACCTCGGAGACCCACACTTCGGCTTTGTAGGCCTTGAGGGCTTCGGCGCAGCCTTTGCCCACGTCGCCATAGCCGCAGACGAAGGCGTGTTTGCCGGCAATCATCACATCGGTCGCGCGCTTGATACCGTCGACCAGCGATTCGCGGCAGCCGTAGATGTTGTCGAATTTGGATTTGGTGACGGAGTCGTTGACGTTGACGGCGGGGAAGAGCAGCCGCCCTTCGTTTTCAAGCTGGTAGAGGCGGTGGACGCCGGTGGTGGTCTCTTCCGAGGCGCCGCGGCACCCCTTCACGGCCCGGGTGAAGAAACCGGGCGCTTCGGCCAGCACGCGCCTGACGAGGGCGTGAATCACGCCCTGTTCTTCGCTCCCGGCGGGCTGGTCGAGGAAGGCGGCATCGCCGTTTTCGGCGCGGTGGCCGAGGTGAAGGAAGAGCGTGGCGTCGCCGCCGTCGTCGACAATCAAATCGGGGCCGCGGCCGTCGGGCCAGGTGAGGGCCCGGCGGGTGCACCACCAGTATTCTTCAAGCGTTTCGCCCTTCCAGGCGAAGACGGGGGTCCCGCCCGCGGCGATGGCGGCGGCGGCGTGATCCTGGGTGGAGAAGATGTTGCAGGAGCACCAGCGCACGTCGGCGCCCAGCGCTTTGAGCGTTTCAATGAGGACGGCCGTCTCCACGGTCATGTGGAGCGAACCCATGATGCGCGCGCCTTTGAGAGGCTGGGAGGTGCCGTATTTTTCGCGTGTGGCCATGAGGCCGGGCATTTCGCGCTCGCCCATGCCGATGGCCTTGCGGCCAAGCTCGGCCAGGCCGATATCGCGCACCTTGTAATCCGTCATCAAAACATCCTTTCCGCACATTGAGAAGCGGGTAGACTATAGCACACGCAGGCCGCACACTCAACAAAAAAGCCCCGGAGAGGGGCTTAAGCTGTTTTAGCGGGTGAAGGCGGAGCGGAGCGCTTCCACTTTGTCGAGGCGCTCCCAGGGCACGTCTTTGCCGCAGAAGTGGCCGTAGTTGCAGCTTCCGCGGTAGTTCCAGCCTTTGGGGGTCTTGAGCTCAAGCTGGCGGATGATGGCGGCGGGGCGGAAATCGAAAAGGCCGCCGCTGAGCAGAAGATCGCTCAGCGCCTCTTCCTTCACGCGGCCCGTGCCGTAGGTGGAGACGTTGATGCTGACGGGCCGGGCGATGCCGATCGCGTAGGCCACCTGGATCTCGCACTTGCCGGCAAGGCCTGCCGCGACGATGTTTTTGGCGGCGTAGCGGGCGTAATACGAAGCGGATCGATCCACCTTGGAGGGGTCTTTGCCGGAGAAGGCGCCGCCGCCGTGGGATCCCATGCCGCCGTAGGTGTCGACGATGATCTTGCGCCCCGTGACCCCGGAATCGCCGGCGGGCCCGCCCACCACGAATTTACCGGTGGGGTTGGTGAAGAAGACGGTGCCGGGCTGAAGCAGGCCGGTCGGGCCGAGCACATCGTGCGCCACGGCGAGAAGGTCTTTCCGGATCTGTTCGAGGGGCACGTCTCGCGTTTGGTGCGAGATCACCACGTGGGTGATGCCCACGGCCTTGCCGCCTTCGTGAAGCACGCTGACCTGGGCCTTGGCGTCGGGGCGCAGATAGGGGATCTGGCCGGTTTTTCGCAGGAGCGTGAGGCGCTCGAGGAGGCGGTGGGAGTAGATCACGGGCGCGGGCATGAGCTCGGGGGTGGAATCGGTCGCGTAGCCAAACATCATGCCCTGGTCGCCGGCGCCCTGCTCTTCGGGGTCGGCGCGATCCACGCCCCGGGCGATGTCGGGCGATTGGCCGTGAAGGGAGCACACATAGTTGAAGGTGTCGAAGGAAAAGCCCTCGGAGGGATCGTCGTAGCCGATATCCTTCACCACGGCGCGGGCGATGGCCTGGGGGTTGATTTCGCTCCAGCGCTTGCAGGTGATTTCGCCCAGATTGACCACAAGGTTGGTGCCGCAGGCGGTTTCGCAGGCCACGCGGGCGTTGGAATCCTTTTCGAGGCAGGCATCGAGAATCGCGTCGGAAATCTGATCGGCGACTTTGTCGGGATGGCCTTCCGAGACCGATTCCGAGGTGTAGACGTGTCGCGACATGACCTTGCTCATTTCAAACTCCCTGTTTCCTTAAATAAGGCGGTGAAAACAAAAAAGCGCAATTCCTCCTTCAGGAATCGCGCCGCGCCCGCTTCCTCCTTTTTAGCAACGGCGTCTTCCAACCGGCGCCTGCAAGCTGGAGGGCTTCAACCAAATCAGCGCCGATGGAAAGAAGCATATCACAGCCCCCCTTTCCGCTCAATCAAAAAGCGACTCCTTTTTTTCTTTAACTGCACCCGCCAAAGCGTGTATACTCCGGTGAGTTGGATAAAAAACGAGCCTGCGCGTAAAAAGGCTTTTACTTTGGCGCGAGGCCGGGTATACTTATCATTCAGTCACCAAAAAAAGGCTCTTCGGAGGCTATAATGAAGCATTTGATTCTTTGCGTTGTCATGAGTTGGGTCACGGTTTGCGGAGCCGCCGCCGAAAAAATCAAAGTCGCCTGCATCGGCGACAGCATCACCTTCGGCAGCGGTTTGAAAAAACCGCACAAAGAATCGTACCCCGCCCAGCTTCAGAACCTCCTCGGCGAAACCTACGCCGTGCGCAACTTCGGCAGCCCCGGGCGCGGCATTCTCCGCCACACCGACCGCGGCCCCGAAAAGCGCGCCTACATCTTCACCCCCGAAAACCGCGAAGCCCTCGCGTGGAATCCCGACGTTGTGATCTGCAACCTCGGCATCAACGATTGCGGCGAGTACATCAAGCAATATTCCGACAACGAAAACCGCCTGTTCGTTGAAGACTACTGCGCCCTTCTCGGCGAATACGCCGCCCTCCCCTCCAAACCCAAGATCTTCATCTGGACCAAGCTCTCCCCCCTCGGCCCCGGCCAGACCCATTACACCAGCGCCGAACCCTTCCTCATGCAGCTGGATCTCGAGCGCGTGACCGAGCTCGCCGGCGCCGTGGGGATCGACATGCAGACCCCGCTCGCCGCCATCTGCCAGACCCACATCCCCGACCGCCTCCACCCCGACGCCACCGGCGCCAAACTCATCGCCGAAGCCACCCGCGCCGCCATCACCCCCTACCTCACCGGCGAGATCCCCTTCGCCCTCCCCTATTTTTACGGCGACGGCATGGTCCTGCCCGCCGGCGCCCCCATCACCCTGCGCGGCACCGCCAAACCCCACAGCACCGTCGTCAGCGGCGGAAAAGCCGTCAAGGCCGATTGGCGCGGCGCCTGGTCGCTCACCCTCCCCCCCCGCCAGCCCACCGCCGTGCCCTCCAGCCTCACCGTTAAAGCCGGCGACGACGTGATCACGCTCAAAAACGTGCTGTATGGCGACGTCTGGCTCTGCGCCGGCCAATCCAACATGCTCTTCGCCCTCAACCAATGCGAAGGCAAGGAAGAATTCATCGAAAAAGGCACCGACCCCGCCCTCCGTTTCCTCCCCTGGGTCTGCGACCTCTCCACCGACCCCGGCAGCTGGAAAGACCCCATGCTCGCCCTCTCGCAAACGCCAAAATCATTCAGCGGCAAATGGGCCGCCGTCACCCGGCAAAACGCGGGCGGCCTCTCCGGCCTGGGCGTGATCTTCGGCCAGGGCCTGCGCGAGGCCCGCCCCCGCGTGCCCGTCGGCATCATTCAGATCGCCGTGGGCGGAGCCCCCGTGGAAGCCTTCCTTCCGGCCTGGGCCATGGTCAGGCACCCCGAGCTCAAACCCATCGTCACCTTCCGCCCCCCGTGGTATGAAAACAAAGCCTTCCCCGCCGCCTGGTGCCGCGACCGCGCCAAAGGCAACCTCCGCTACGCCGCCCGGCGCCCCGACCTGGCCACCATGCTTCACCCCTTCGCCCCCGAAATGATCTGGAACCGCGCCTTTGAGCCCTTCTTCTTCACCCGCGGCCGCGGCGGCGCATTCCCCTTCAAAGGCGTGATCTGGTACCAGGGCGAATCCAACGCCACAACCAACATGGCCCCCGACACCCCTCTTGACGACGCCTACATGGCCGCCGGCCTCGCCGCGCTCTTCGAAACCCTCCGCTATGAAGCCCCCCACGCCAAGCTCCCCGTGATCCAGATCCAGCTCCCCAAAATGAACCGCCCCTGGATGGCCTTCCGCGCCGCCCAGCAGGCCGCCGCCAAAAACCACCCCCATGCCGGCCTCATCGTCGCTACCGACACCGGCAGCCCCAACGACGTCCACCCCCGCGACAAAGCCACCGTCGCCCGGCGCTGCGTCGGCGAAGCCCTCCGCCTCGTGTACAACAACGCCTCCGCCCCCGCCTTCACCTTCGCCGATACCGCAACCGCCGAAGACGGCGCCATCCGCATCGCCCTCACCGGCCCCGCCCTCGCCCCCGAAATCAGCGCCGAAGGCTTCGAAACCAGCGCCGACGGCGCCACCTTCATCCCCGCGCTCAGCGTCACCCGCCGCAACGACCGCGAGCTCCTCATCAAAGGCGAAGGCGCAATCACCGCCGCCCGCTACAACTGGGCCCCCGTGCCTTTGGGCACCCTCGCCAACGCCTCCGCCCTCCCCGTGGCCCCATTCACCTTCACCCTTGACCCCCCCCCGGAACCCACAGAAAGCGCCCCCCAATGAACATCCGCAAACTCGAAGGCCTCATCGCCGCCCCCCACACCCCCTTCAATGCCGACGGCTCGGTCAACCTCGCCCGGATCCCCGGGCAGATCGAGCTCCTCGCCAGCCAGCACGTGACCGGAGCCTACATCTGCGGAACCACCGGCGAAGGCATCAGCTGCTCGGTCGCCGAGCGCAAAGCCGTGATGGACGCCTGGGCCGCCCACGCCAAAGGCCGCCTCTTCCTCATCGCCCACGTCGGAGCCCTTTCCATTGCCGATTCCCGGGAGCTCGCCGCCCACGCCCAGGAAATCGGGCTCGACGCCACCTCCATCGTCCCCCCCAACTTCTTCAAACCCGCCTCCATCGACGCGCTCATCGATTACATCAACGCCGTGGTCGCGCACGCCCCCCGCCTCCCCTTCTACTACTACCACACCTCCATGTCGGGCGTCGCCTTCGACATGGAACACTTCCTCATCAAGGCCGACGGCCGCATCCCCAACCTCGCCGGCATCAAATTCAACTACCCCGACCTCTACATGTACCAGCGCTGCATCCGCGCCTGCGCAGGCAAGTTCGACATCACCTGGGGGATCGACGAATGGTTCGCCGGCGCCATCGCCTGCGGCGCAAAATCCGCCATCGGCTCCACCTACAACTACGCCGCCCCCCTCTACCACCGCATCTGGGACGCCGTGAAAAAGGCCGACTTCCGCACCGTTGCCGAAGGCATGGACAAAGTCTGCCGCATCGTCGACATCCTCGTCCAACACGGCGGCGTCGCAGGCGGCAAAGCCCTCATGGCCGCACACGGGCTCGACATGGGCCCCCCCCGCCTCCCCCTCACCCCCCTCACCCCCGAACAAAAAGCCGGCTGCCTCAAACAGCTCGAAGCCATCGGCGGCTACCGCGGATAATCCGGAAATCGCACCAAGGCACTGCAATGACTACACCTATTTCAGACTCAACGTTTGACGCACCCCCCCTCTCCCCCGCCCGCCTCCAGCACCTCAAAACCGTCTATCGCGACGGTCTTTTGAACGACACCCTTCCCTTCTGGCTCGACCACGCCACCGACAAAGAACACGGCGGCATCATGACCGCCCTCGACCGCCAGGGCCGCCTCATCGACACCGACAAAGGCGTCTGGCAGCAAGGCCGCTTCGCCTGGACCCTCGGCTACCTCCACAACACCCTCGGGCCGAACCCCCTCTGGCTCAACGAAGCCCGCCGCACCCTCGAATTCCTCCGCGCCCACGCCTATGATACCGACGGGCGCATGTTCTTCCACCTCACCCGCGAAGGCCAGCCCATCCGCAAGCGCCGCTACGCCTTCAGCGAAGCCTTCATGGCCATCGCCTGCGGCGAATACGCCCGAGCCACACGCTCGCAGGAATACGCCGACCTCGCCCGAAAGACCTACGCCGTCTACAAAAACCACGTCGACTCTCCCGCCAAGTTCACCGCCCTGCGCCCCACCCGCGGCCTCGGGCACCCCATGATCAACATCGTCACCTGCCAGCGCCTGCGCGAATCCATCAACCTCGAAGGCGCCACCGAAATCATCGACCGGGCCATTGCCGACATCACCCGCTACCACCTCAAGCCCGATCTCCGCTGCGTGATGGAAACCACAGCCCCCGACGGTTCCATCATCGATCACACCGACCCGCGCACCCTCAACCCCGGCCACGCCATCGAAGGTGCCTGGTTCATCATGCACGAAGGCAAGCTCCGCAACCGCCCCGACTACATCAAAACCGGCCTCGACATGCTCGACTGGAGCTGGGAGCGCGGCTGGGATACCGAAATGGGCGGCCTCTTCTATTACCGCGACGTCTTCCACCACCCCGTCTCCGAATACTGGCAAGACATGAAATTCTGGTGGCCCCACAACGAAACCCTCATCGCCACCCTCCTCGCCTGGCAGCTCACCCGCGACCCCAAATACGCCCGCATGCACACCCTCGCCCACGACTGGACCTACGCCCACTTCCCCGACCCCGAATTCGGCGACTGGTTCGGCTACCTCGCCCGCGACGGCCGCATCTGTTCCACCATCAAAGGCAACCTCTACAAAGGCCTCTTCCACATTCCCCGCATGCAAATCGAATGCTGGCAGCTCTGCGAACAGCTCCTTCAGCCAAAAGCCAAAGAAATGCCCGCCGCGAACCGCTGACGAATCCTCCCCCCCTGCTTTCACTTGCATCCACTTCCTTTATTCTGCTATACTCCCCCGCGTTACGAGGCGCCCCGGCGGCAAAGCCCGCCGGCGCCCGGGATTTAAAGGAACCGTATGCCACATAAAGAAATGATTCGGCAGCTCAATGCCGACCTCGTCCGCGTTGCCCTGCTGGAGCCCCGCGCGATGAGCAAAGGCGAGCTCGCGGACCGGATCGGCCTGCCCCTTGCCGACATCGCCCGAGTGGTCGACGAACTCCTCGCCGCCGGCGAGCTCCGCGAAGAACACAGCATCCCCCCCGGCGACGCTTCCGAGCCCATCCTCGCCTACAGCCTCAACCGCCGCGCCAGCCTCACCCTCCTCCTGCGTCTTGAAGAAACCACCCTTCACTGGGCCGTCCACACCCTCACCGGCGGCCGCCTCGATTCCGGCTACGAACCCTGCAAAGAAGGCGCCCTCCTCAAAAACCTCCGCACCCTCGCCGCCCGCATCCGCCAGATCTGCCCCGCCCTGCGTTACGCCGTCCTCGGCCTTCCATGCCCCGTTGCCGACGGTAAAGCGCAGGCCGAATACGCCTCCGCCGAGCTGCGCGACCTCGATCTCGCCGCCCATTTCCGCGAAGCCCTCCAGCTCACCGCCGTCATCCAAAGCAACATCCGCCTTGCCGCCGAGGGCCACATCCACCAGCAGCCCTCCATCCTCCCCGAGACCCTCATCTTCCTCCAGCGCCGCGGCGGAAAAGGCCTCAGCATCTGCCGCGCAAAGGCCGACGATTTCACCTGCGGCCACACCGGCCTCACCCTCACCGGCCAGATCCCCCCCCTCGCCGAAAGCCTCTCCCGCTGCCCCGACACCGCCCAGGCCTACGGCGCCGTGATCGAGGCGCTCACCGTCCGCCACAAGCCCGACCGCATCATCTTCTACAGCGACCGCCGCCTCCTCGGCATGGAGCGCGACATCCTCACCTTCTGCGAACGCCACCTCCCCTCCGAAGCCCGCCTTGAGCTCACCTTCCCCCCCACTTTCGAAGAAGATCACGCCTGCGGCCAGCGCATCCGCCTGCGCGCCTTCCACCCCCTCCCGCCCATGATCACGCTCCCCATACAATCCTAAAGGAAACAATCCGGCATGTCTCTTTGCGCGCTTGCCCTCCTTCTTTCGACCGCCACAGCGGATCGCTTCATCGCCGGGCCCACGGAGGAAAAGCTGATCGATCTCTTCGTCGAAAGCATCGAAAACCGCACAACCCTTGCCGGCTGGGCCACCCTTCGCGACCTCCTTCAGGCCCCCGACCGCGAAATTCTCCTCCCCGACCCGCCCGGCCATCTCATCACCACCCACGAAACCGCCCTCTATGCCGCCGAGCTCGCCGCCGCTTACCGCTTCAATCCCCCCCCCGGCCCCATCCGTTTCATCCATTTCCGAAAAATCGACGCCGTCGCCTTTTACCGCTTCCACATTCCCAACGCCCAAACCTACACCCCCGCCCTCAAGGCCCGGCACCTTTCCTGGATCAAAGGCCGCATCGCCGGCGCCGGCCTCTGTAAGCTCACTCCCGGCGCCCCTGCCGTTTTGGCCTGGCTAGAGCATATTTCGATTGATCTTTCCGCTTTTTCTCAGTGCTTTTTGTTTTTGAACTTCACCCTTTCAGATCGCCGTAGCGTTGCTACGGCTCACCTCAAGCGTTTTGTCAAAACCAAAATTCACCTTCGAAAAATCCGGAAATCTCATTCGAAACATGCTCTAAAACCCTCCTCCGCCTCCGGCGCCTGGGTCAGCGGTTTCCTTCAGGGGGCGGAAACAATCAAAACCGATCGAAAACTGGAACGGTAAAACTGTGTTCGGCGGTACGCACTGCGTTTTTTTGTCATTTCCCGCTTGCATCCCGTGGCGCATTCTGTATAATAGGCCGCGTTGAAAAGAAATAAAACTTTTTAACACCTTTATGTAAGATAATCTCCTGACAACAGAACACAACACGCGGCGGCGTCTATCCGGCAGTGGATAGGCGCCGTTTTTCACTTTCCTGTAAAAGCAGCTTGCACTCGCGGATAAGTTGCGGTATAGTGGAGACAAATAGTCGGAGAATCCGCTATGGTAATCGCCCGGTAAGGGAAAAGGGTTTTTGCGTATGAAAAAAGCACTGTATGGCATGTTCGCGAGTTTGTTGATGATGGGGTCGGCCGTCGCGCAGATTGAGCCCACGCTGGATCCGGAAAAGTCGTCGGACCCTGTTTTCTTCGCGTTCAACGGCACCCGTTCAACGGATATCATCGGCTTGCGCCTGAACATCTGGGGCGATTGCGACTCCCTGACCGGCATCGATATCGGCCTGCATGGCGACACGACCAACATGTACGGTTTTCAGTTCAACATCCTCAAGAGCGGCGCGCGCGACCAGGCGGCGGCCTTCCAGCTTGCCCTTTTCAACGAGGCCAACGAGCTTTCCGGTCTTCAGCTTGGCCTTTGGAACGCCACCACCTCGACCACCGGCGTGCAGATTGGCCTGGTCAACGTGGCGGGCAGCACCAAGGGCGTGCAGATCGGTTTGATCAACCGCACCGATGCCATGCACGGTTACCAGATCGGCCTGGTCAATGTGATCCGGTCCTCGTCGGTACCCTTCTGCCCGATTCTGAATGTGTATTATTAAGCCCTTTTTATGCAGATCAGACCTTTCAGGGCCTTGCGCCCGCAACCCGAACAGGCCGCCCGAGTGGCGGCCGTTCCGTATGATGTGGTCGATACGACCGAAGCGCGCCAGCTCACGCGGGACAACCCGCTGAGCTTTCTTCACGTGTCGCGCCCCGAAGTGGATCTTCCCGAAACGGTCGATATTCACGCCGCCGAAGTCTACGCCGCCGGCGCCGCCGCCCTCGACCGCTTTGTCGCCGAAGGCGTCTTCTTCCAGGAAGCCGATCCCGCCGTTTACCTTTACCGGCAGGTGATGGGCGCGCACAGCCAGACCGGCGTCGTCGCCTGCTGCTCGATCGACGACTACCGCAACGCCGTCATCCTCCGCCACGAGAAGACCCGCCAGGATAAGGAAGACGACCGCACCCGCCATTGCCTCACCCTCAACGCCAACAGCGGCCCCGTGTTCCTGACCTACCGCGACCGCCCCGCGCTGACCGCCATGACGGAGCTCGCCTGCGCCGGCGCCCCGCTCTACGATTTCACCGCCGCCGACGGCGTGCGCCACACCGTTTGGCGCGCTCCCGGCGATCCCGCTCCGTGGGTCGAGGCGTTCAAAGGCGTGCCCGTTTCGTATATTGCCGACGGCCACCACCGCGCCGCCGCCTCCGTGCGCGCCGGCGAAGAGCGCCGCAAGGCCGCGGGAAGCTATACCGGCGAAGAGGAGTTCAACTGGTTCCTCGCCGTGAACTTCCCCGCCTCGCAGCTGAATGTGCTGCCCTACAACCGCGTGATCGCCGACCTCAACGGCCTCTCGCCCGAAGCCTTTTTGAAAGAAGCCGCCGCGCGTTTCGCGCTGGAGCCCGCCGCCGATGCCTCCGGGCTCGAGCCCTGCTCCTGCGCGATGTATCTCGGCGGCCGCTGGCACCGCCTGCGCTGGCCCGAGCCCGATACGGATCCCGTGAGCCGCCTCGATGTGTCGGTCCTTCAAGACCGCCTCTTCGCGCCGGTGCTGGGAATCGACGACCCGCGCACCAGCCCGCGCATCGCCTTCACCGGCGGAATCCGCGGCGCCGGCGAGCTGACCCGCCTGGTCGATTCCGGCAAAGCCCAGGTCGCTTTCGCGCTGTATCCCGTAACGGTGGAGCAGATGATGGCCATTGCCGACGCCGGCCAGATCATGCCGCCGAAAAGCACCTGGTTCGAGCCGAAACTGCGCTCGGGCCTGCTGGTGCACCTGTTGGACTGATGGAGGTTTCTATGGAAGAGTGGAAAAAAGAGCTCGAAAACATCCTTTCCGGCGTGCAGCGCAGCACGCGGGCCGAAAAGGAAAACGCCATGTTCGAGCGCTTCCTCAAAAACGTGGCCGCGCCCGCTCTTCAGCAAATCGCCGATGAACTCGTGCGGCTCGGGCGCGACGCCGTGCTGCGCGAGGCCCCCGCTTCGACCATTCTCAGCGTGAAGCGCGATGCGGGCATCGAGGAAATCTCCTTCCGCATCGTGAGGCACTTCGTCAACAGCGGCATTCTGCCCCGCGCGGAGGTGCGCATCTTCCGCAATCAGCGCATCGTGCGCTACGAAGGCATGTTCCGCCCCGAAGGCGCCGAATACACCATGGCCGACATCACCCAGCGCGACATCATCGAAGCCTTTCTCTACTACTACCGCATGGTGACCAATGTTGCTCAATAGCGCCCTGCTGGAGCGCCTCTGCGCCTGCCACAGCACACCGGGCGACGAAGGCGAAGTGTTTGACTTGCTCGCCTCTGCCTGGGAAAAGCAGGGGCTTTCGGTTTCACGGATCGGCGCCTATGCCGCCACGGCCCGCCGCCCACCCGCAGGGAAACCCGTTTTGCTTTTGACCGCCCACGCCGATTCGCCCGGCTTCACCGTGAGCGAGCCGCCCGAAGGCAACCGGCTGAAAATCGTGACCCTCGGCGCCCCGCATTTCGAAGGCCGTCAGCCCGCCGCGCTCAAAACCCGCACCGGCCTCTGGCCCGTGACCATTGAGGATCCCGGCGAGGAGTGGACTCGCGCCGAGCCGCTGATCTGCGAGCTGCGCCCGGAAGATGCCGCGCCCGCCCGGATCCGCCCCGGCGACCGCATCTGCTGGCCGAAGCGCTTTCGCGTGCGCGAAGACGGCGTGATCGAATCGCCCTTTCTCGACAACCGCCTCGGTTGCGCCCTTTTGGCGCAGTGGTTCAACGAGGCCTCCCCGCTCAACGACCGCTTCGATGTGATCCTCGGCGTGACCGCCCTCGAAGAGGTCAACGGCTTCGGCGCCGCCGTGCTCGCCCGCCAGACCCGGCCCGACGTTGTGGTGGCGCTCGACGCCACCTACGCCTCCGCCGCCCAGCGCGTGATCCTCGGCCGCGGCCCCGTGCTCACCCTCAGCGACGCCTCCGCGGTGCTCAGCCCCGCCTTGCGCGACCGCTGCCTCGCCGCCGCCCCCGTTCAGCTCGAGGTGTACAACTACAGCGGCACCGATGCCAAAGCCTTTCCCCAACAGGGGCTGCCCGCCCCGGTTTTGCCGCTGCTGCTGCCCACCGGCGGCAACCACTCCCCGCTCGAAACGGCGCATACGGATGATTTCGCACAGTGGAAACCCGCGATCGAGGCGCTGGTTCAGGTGCTCTAATGGCTAAAGAACGCCTCGATACCCTGCTGGTCGCCCGCGGTCTTGTCGAGAGCCGCGAGCTCGCCCAGCGCCTGATTATGGCCGGCGGCGTACGCGTGGGCGGCCACCCCGCCACCAAGCCCGGCCACAGGATCGATGCCGGTTCCGAGCTCACCCTCGCCGCCAGACCCCGCTTTGTGAGCCGCGGCGGCGAAAAGCTCGAAGGCGCCTTCGCCGCCTTCCCGCTCGATGTGGCCGGAAAAATCTGCCTCGACGTGGGCTCCTCCACCGGCGGCTTCACCGATTGCCTCCTCCAGCGCGGCGCCGCCCGCGTGCTGGCGGTCGACGTGGGCACCAATCAGCTTCACTACCGCCTGCGGAGCGATCCGCGCGTGTGGGTCAAAGAGCAGTTCAACGCCCGCTACCTCCAGCCCTCCGATTTGCCCGAAGTCCCGTGCTTCGGCGTGACCGATGTGTCCTTCATCTCGCTCACACTGATCCTCCCGCCGATGAAAGCGGTGCTCGCGCCGGGGTCTGAGATCGTTTCGCTCATCAAGCCGCAGTTTGAGGCGGGGCGCGATCGGGTTCCCGGCGGCGTGGTGCGCGAGGCGGCGGTGCGCGAAGAGGTCGTCGAAAAGATCCGGCGCTTCGGCGTGGAAGAGCTCGGCCTCGCCTGGCTCGGCGTGGAACAGTCGCCGCTTTTGGGCCCCGAGGGCAACGTGGAGTTCCTCGCCTGGTGGCGAACCCCGTGAAAGGAGTGTTGTTCATGAATCGCCTCACATCCCTGTTTCTCCTTGCCGCCTCTTTTTTTCTTGCGCCGCTTTTCGCGCGGGAAGAGGCCTTTTTGCCGGTTTGCGTCATGAAGGGCGATGTGCTGGAAGTCGCGTTTTCGCTGCCACCGGGCGGGCACGTGTATCGGGAAGGGTTCGCGGTCGCCGTCAACGGCCAGACCGTTTCCCCCCTTGAGGCCTCGCCCCCGGCGATGATTCCCGACGCGCTGACCGGCGGTGAAATCGCCGCTTATGAAGGCGCCGTGTTTTTCCATTACAGAGTTTCCCCGCCCTTCGCTTTTTCGGTGAGCTACCAGGCGTGCGACGCCGACCAGTGCCATCTCCCCAAGACCCTGGCCTACAGCGCCGATGCCTTGGGGAACGTGGCGCTGATCGAAACACCCCCCGCCGCCCCCTCCGATCCCGCCGCGTGGGTTCCCGAAGGCTTTTCCGTGCGCACCGGCGGCGGCTACATGAACGCCGATGAATTTCTCGCCTTTCTGAAGGGCGATACCGCCTCCGCCACCGGTTTTAAAGGTTTTTTGAGCGACCCTGCGGAGTTTGTGCGCCAGCGCGGCCTCTGGCTGGCGCTCTTCTTTGTGCTGCTGGGGGGAGTGTTGCTCAACCTCACGCCCTGCGTGCTGCCGATGATCCCGGTGAGCCTCGCGATTATCGGCGCGGGCGGCGGGAAAGGGCGGCGGATCCAGGGCGCGATTCGCGGCGGCGCCTACGGGCTGGGCATTGCGGCGGTCTACGGCTCGCTCGGGCTTGCGGTGGTGCTGACCGGCGGCTTTTTCGGCGCGATTCAGGCCTCGCCGTGGTTCAATCTGGGCGTGGCGGCGTTGTTTGCGGTTTTGGCGCTCTCGCTTTTCGATTTGTTTTTTATTGATTTCAGCCGTTTTTCATCGCCCGACCCCGCGAAGCAAAAACAGGGAATTGCCGCCGCCTTTGCGACCGGGGCGGTGAGCGCGCTGCTGGCGGGAGCCTGCGTGGCGCCAGTGGTGCTGGCGGTGCTGCTGCTCACCGGCGCCTACTATGCTCAGGGCCGCACCGCAGCGCTGCTGCTGCCGTTTCTGCTGGGGCTGGGCATGGCGCTGCCGTGGCCGATTGCCGGCGCAGGGCTTTCCATCGCGCCCAGGCCGGGCATGTGGATGGTGCGCGTGAAGCAGATCTTCGGCGCGCTGCTCATTCTCCTGGCGCTGTGGTATGGCAAAACCGCGTTTGAGGGCTTCACGGCCAAGCCTGCCGAAACCGCTTCCGAAAACGCCTTTTCCGCCGGCGACCGCGCGGCGTGGGAGAAGGCGGTGGAACAGGCAAAGGCGGAAAATAAAATGCTTGTCGTTGACTTTTGGGCCACATGGTGCAAGAATTGTCTCGCCATGGAGAAGACCACCTTCCGCAATGAACGCGTGAAAGCCGCACTGGCCGGTTCCATCGTGGTCAACGTTCAGGCCGAGCGCCCCAACGAAGGCTCCGCCAAGGCCATGCTCGACGCCTTCTCCATCTCAGGGCTCCCGGGATTCCTCATCCTCACGCCCGGAAAGGAGATCCAATGATGAAAGCACGCACTGTTTTACTGATCGGTTTCGCGGCCGCCGCCCTGCACGCCCAAAACAACATCCCCGCCAACATCAACCCCAACCTCCTCTACGGAAAAGGGCTCGACGCCTACAACAAGGGCGGCCCCCTCACGTTTGACGACGTGAAGGATTTTTACCGCGACGGCGGCGAACAGGCCGTCAAACAGGCGCCCGTCATCCAAAAGGAAGACGCGTATAGCCGCCGCGCCAACGGCAACGAGCAGGCGCTCGCCGATCTGCGCCACCTGCTCAACCGTTCGCCCGCGCCCAACGGCGCCAGGCTCCCCGACATGCCCGCGCTGGCGCCGACGCCTTTCGCATCGCCCATTCCCTCCCGCTCCGCGAAACCGGCCGACATCACGCAATCTTCCAACCCGCTCGACATGCTCACCGTGCAGGATCAGGCGATCAGCCCCGCCTTCCGTTATCCCGGCGCGCCCTCCATGAAATCGCCGGAGATTTCGAAGGGGTACAATTTCTTCTCCGGCAGAACCGCCCAGCCGGCGGGCGGCTCAGGCTCCGCGTTCGGGCTGGGAGCGTCGCGGCCGCGCCCGGCGGCGCCCCCGGGTTCAGGCTTCGGCGATCGGAGCGCAACGTCGCTGCGGTCATCGGCATCGGTGATCGCCTCCGAGCGGGCGGCATCGTTCAGCGCGGGAGGGTCGGAAGCCGCCGCCGCGCCAAAAGGAGCTTCAAAGAAGTAAACGCATGGAAACAGAAACCACCCAGCCCCAAGGGCCGCATTGCGCGGTCGTCGCCATCGTGGGCCGGACCAACTCCGGCAAATCGACCCTCGTCAACCGCCTGGTCGAAGAAAAAGTCAGCATCGTCAGCCCCGTGGAGCAGACGACCCGCAACACCGTCCGCGGCATTCTGACCGAACCGCGCGGCCAGCTCGTTTTTCTCGATACCCCCGGCCTGCACAAAGCCGAGACCAACCTCGGCACCCTCATGAACCGCATGGCCCGGACCGCCGCAGAGAGCACCGACCTCGTGGCGGTGGTTTTCGATGCTTCGCTCGAACCGCAGATGGAAGACGAAGGCTGGATGCGCCGCGCCGTCAACATGGATCAGCCCATGTTCTTCATTCTCAACAAGAGCGACGCGCCCGCCTTCAACCCCGCGCCCTTTCACGCCATGTGGGAAGCCGTGCAGGCCCAGCGCGAAAAGACCCGCCCCGTGACCTGGCTTTCCCTCTCCGCCTACAAGGGTCAGGGCTGCCCCGAGCTACTTGAGGCACTCTTCGCCGCCGCCCGCCCCGCCGAGGATTACCTCTTCCCGGAAGACATCGTGACCGATTTCCCCCGCAAGCTCGCCATTGCCGATGTGATCCGCGAAAAATTCATCAAAAAACTCTTTCAGGAAGTCCCCCACCAGCTCGGCATCCGCGTCGACCAGATCATCGAGCTCGGCCCCAAACGCGACCAGTGGGACATTCACGTGACCATTTTCGTGAACCGCCCCACACAGAAGGGTTTCGTGATCGGCCCCAAAGGCCGCACCCTCCGCTTCATGCGCCGCGCCGCCGAGCCCGAGATCGGCGAAATGTTCGGCGTGAAAGCCACGATTGTTTCTTCGATTAAAGTGGAGCCCAACTGGTTCAAGAACCACTTTATCCTCAAAGAGCTCGGCTACGTTTAGAGCAAGTTTCTAATGAATTTTCCTAATGTAGCATGATTCGAAAAATCCTTTGGTATCGTTCTGCTTAATGCCTGCAATCGCTTCCGTAATTGCCGCCGACAACCATTCCTTCGTTCTGGCTGCCAAGCGCCGGAGCGTTGTTTTGACCTTGCTCCACATCTTCTCAATCGGGTTGAGATCGGGGCTGTAAGGCGGAAGAAAAAGAACGCGGGCACCACGGCCTTCAATCAGATTTCGCGCATGAACATCAAAATGCGTGCTGAGATTGTCCATCACAACGACATCGCCCGGGCGTAATTTGGGTGATAAAATGTGTTCAACATAAGCGCGAAACGCAGCGCCATTCATGGCTCCCGGCAGCTCCATCACAGCCGTTGAACCATCCAGCCACACCGCTCCAATCAGGGTGGTCGTACGCCCATGCCCGTGCGGAGCGTGTGCAAAAAGGCGATTGCCGCCCTGCACCCACCCCCGAAGGCGGGTCATATTGGTTTTCGCGCTGGATTCGTCCAGGAAAATCAAACGCTCGGGATCCAGCGCGGGAAGCAACTCAAACCAGAGCTTACGCTTCTTCTGAACGTCCTCGCGTTGTTGTTCCTGGGGTTGAAGCGTTTTTTTTAAAGCGCCAATCGAGGCGCTTGAGCGTTTTGCTCAATGTGGGCACGGAGCATTTAATATTCGTTATTTCAATGAGTTGATTCAAAGTCGCATCA
>JAVBLT010000029.1:0-43286 GCA_031553315.1 Kiritimatiellia bacterium | reverse complement strand
TAACTTAAACACCCACGCCCTTTCCTCTTTATATCAGGCCTTTCCGGCGGAAGAGGCGCTTCGTTTGGCTCGCCGGCTGGAAATACACCATACGCCCAAACATGGCAGTTGGCTCAACATTGCTGAAATCGAACTGAGCGTATTCAAACGCCAGTGTCTCCCCGATCGAATCCCCACGATTGAGCTTATGAGGGAAATGGTTGCCGCGTGGAACTGCGAGCGCAATGCCAGACAAACCCCGATGAAATGGCAATTCACAACAGAGGATGCTCGTATAAAATTGAAACGACTACACCCGATATTTTAAAGTTTACTATGTACTAGGCCGGTTTCTCACAGACCTTCGCGGATGCGCTTTGAGGTTCGCACGGCGCAGAAGGCTTTGCCGCACATGGAGCAGTGGTCGTCGTCGTGAGCGGCGCCGGTTTCATTGCGGGTGCGGAGCCAGCGTTCGCGGGCGGCGCACGGGTCGAGGGAAACGGCGAACTGGGCGTTCCAGTCGAAGTTGAAGCGGGCATCGGCCATCTTGTCGTCGGCCTCGCGGGCGCCGGGGAGGCCGCGGGCCACGTCGCCCGCGTGGGCGGCGATGCGGTAGGCGATGCAGCCCTGGTGCACTTCGTCGGCATCGGGCAGGCCCAGATGTTCGGCGGGGGTCACATAGCAGAGGAGCGAAGCGCCGTAGGTGGCGGCGGCGGTCGCGCCGATGGCGGAGGTGATGTGGTCGTAGCCGGGGGCGATGTCGGTCACCACGGGGCCGAGCACGTAAAAGGGCGCGCCGTCGCATACGGTTTGCTGGCGCTCCATGTTCATCTGAATCTGGTTGAAGGGCACGTGGCCGGGGCCTTCGACCATCACCTGCACGCCGCGCGCGCGGCAGCGGCGGACGAGCTCGCCCAGCACGTCAAGCTCGGCAAACTGCGCGTCGTCGCTCGCATCGGCGAGGCAGCCCGGGCGGAGACCGTCGCCCAGGGAAACGGTGACGTCGTGCCTGAGCAGGATTTCCATCACTTCATCCCAGTGGGTATAGAGCGGGTTTTCGCAGGCGTTTTTCTGCATCCACTCCGCCATGATGGCGCCGCCTCGGCTGACGATACCCATCTTGCGGCGGAGGGCGAGGGGAATGTGGGCGCGCAGGAGGCCGGCGTGAAGGGTCATGAAGTCGACGCCTTGTTCGGCCTGTTCGCGAATCACATCGAGCAGGAGCGCGGGCTCCATCACGGGGATATCGCCGTCGAGGCGGGAAATGGTTTCGTAGATCGGCACGGTGCCCAGCGGGGCGGGGGAGGCTTCGAGCATGCCTTTGCGGATATCGGCCAGGTCGCTGCCCACGCTGAGATCCATCACGAATTCGGCGCCGGCGGCGAGGGCGCACGCGAGCTTTTCGAGTTCGTCGCCCTTGCCGGAGCGAAGCTGCGAACGGCCGAGGTTGGCGTTGATTTTGGTCTTGAAGAGGCGACCGACCCCAACGGGTCTCACGTTGGCGTGCGCCGGGTTGAGCGGGATGACGGCCCGCCCGCCGGCAACGGCTTCGCGCACGGCTTCGGGGCTGACGCGTTCATCCCGGGCGACCTGCTCCATGGCAGGCGTGACGATGCCCTGGCGGGCGGCTTCGAGCTGGGTCATTTCTTTTCCTCTTTCAAAATAACACCGGGCGGAAAAGAAGGTCGGATCTGCGCCATTCCTTACGCCGGTACAGTCCGGGTCAAGTTCAACGGGTCTCTCTCAGCGCAAAAGGCGCACCCCGATGGTCGCTGAGAAGAATAGCCGATTTCCCGCCGGAAAACAAGCCTTTACACAATGAGCATGCAATCGCCGTAGGAGAAGAAGCGGTAACGCCCGGCCACGGCTTCGCGGTAGGCGGCGAGGATGCGGTCGCGCCCGGCAAACGCGCTGATCATCATGAGCAGGGTCGATTGCGGCAGGTGGAAGTTGGTGAGCATGGCGTCGACGGCGCGGAAAGAGTAGGGCGGGTAGATGAAGATCGAGCTGCGCCCGCGCGCCGGCACGATGCGCCCGCCGTTGGCCGCCGCCACGGTTTCGAGCGTGCGCACGCTGGTGCTTCCCACGGCAATCACGCGGCCTCCGCGCGCGCGGCAGTCGGCAATGGCCTGCGCGGTGGCTTCGGGAACCTCGTAGGTCTCGGCATCCATCCTGTGATCTTCCACGCGCTCCGCCTTCACGGGCTTGAAGGTTCCCGGCCCCACATGGAGGGTCACGAAGGCGCGGCGGATGCCTTGGGCTTCGAGCCCGGCCAGGAGGTCTTCGGTGAAATGGAGCCCGGCGGTGGGCGCCGCGACGGCTCCTGTTTTGGCTGCGTAGACGGTCTGGTAGCGTTCGCGGTCGAGGCGGGTCTCTTCGGGATCGCCTGAACGGCGGATGTAGGGCGGCACGGGGGTGAGGCCGTGTTCGGCCAGAATATCCATGAGCGGCTCGGCGGAGGTGAAGCGGATGTGGAAATGGCCTTCGGAATCTTTGGCGGCGATGCGCGCTTCGAGGGCGCCGCCTGCGAGGAGAATGGTTTTGCCGAGGCGCTGGCCGCGGCCTGAGCCGCACATGCACCGCCAGGCCGATTGATGACCCGAGGCGGTGCGGGTTTCGGGCTCAAGGGGATCGAGCAGGAGAATCTCGGCGGCTCCGGGCGTGTCTTTCCACCGGCCGAGGGCGCGGGCGGGAAACACACGCGTGTCGTTGAGCACGAGGAGGTCGCCGGGGTTGAGGTATTCGGGGATGTCGCCCACATGGCGGTGGGCCAGGCCTTCGCGGGCCCGGTCGAGGACCATCATGCGGGAGGCTCCGCGCGCTTCGGGCGGGCGCTGGGCGATGAGTTCTTCGGGAAGGGGGTAGTTGAAATCGGCGGTCAGCATGGGAGGCTTCCGAGGCATTGGCCGGCTTGAAGGGTGTGGCCGCAAATGAAGGCTTCCACGGTGAGGATGCGGCCGCCTTCAATCTGGAGCGTGGCGATGTTGATGGCGCCGTCGCCGGTGCGGACTACGAGGCCGCTGGAATCGCAGCGGAGGATGGTGCCGGGCGCTTGGGCGGCTTCGGTCTCGGCGAGTGCGCAGCACCCTTCCGCGGAGAGGGCTTTAAGGATTTTTCCGGCGTCTTTGCCTGTGGGGGGCATGGCGGCGGTGCAGCCGGGCCAGAGGGTGAAGGCCCGGATTTTGCGCAGGATGAGGTCGGAGGGGGCGGCCCAGTCGATGTGGCCGTCGGCCTTTTTGATTTTTTTGGCGAAGGTGACGAGGGCCGGGTCTTGCCTGATGGGTGTGAGGCGTTTTTTTTCGTCGGCAGTGACCCAGAGGGGGAGGACCTTCACGAGGAGGTCGGCGCCGAGGTCGGCGAGGCGGAAATGGAGGGCTTCGACGGTTTCGTTGGCGTGGATGGGGGTGCGCTCGACCATGAGGATGTCGCCGCTGTCCATGCCTTCATCCATGAGCATGGCGGTGACGCCGGTTTCCTTGTCGCCGTTGAGCACGGCGGCATGGATGGGCGCCGCGCCGCGGTAGCGGGGGAGGAGGGAGAGGTGAATGTTGAGGCAGCCGTAAGGCGGGATTGAAAGCAGTGCTTTGCCGAGAAACTGACCGTAGGCCACGACCACGATCACATCGGGCCGCCAGGCGCGGATCTGCTCGAGTGATTCGGGGGCGTTGATATTTTCGGGGGTGAAAAAGCTTCGGTTTTCGTCGCTTTTTTCAAAATCGGCCTTGCAGGGGCAGGGGGTGAGGCATTTTTTCCGCCCGGCGGGTTTGTCGGGCTGGGTGACTGTGCCGACGATTTCAAGGCCGGGCGTTTTGATCAGGCGCCTGAGCATAATGGCGGAAAGGTCGGCGGATCCGAGGAAAACAATGCGCATGGTCGTGCCTTTCGGTTAACGGGCCGCGCCGGGGCGGGGCTGGCTTTGGCGGCTGCGTTCGGCGAGGCGCTGAAGGAGGGGCTTGAGCGCCTGGTTTTGGGTGAGGAACTCCGCCGCGGCGTTTTGGCCGATGTCGATGGCTTGCTCGGCGGCCAGAACGGCTTCTTTTTCCCAGCCGAGCATCCAGTAGGCGATGGCGAGGTTCATATGGGCCTGCCAGTTGCCGGGATCGCGCCGGAGGTAGGTTTTGAGGAGATCCACGGCTGTTTCGGAGCGGTTGGCCCGGCCGGCGAGGGTGGCGAGCGCGAAGAGTTCGTCTTGCGCGAGGGCGGGGTAGGCGGCGGGCGGAATGCGGTTCAGCAGGGGGATCGCGGCGGCGATTTCGTTGAGGCGGGAGAGGGTCACGGCGCCTTTGACGCATTGATCCGCGGTCAGGTCGGGCGCATGGGCGATTTGCTTCCAGTAACTTTTGGCGGCTTCGGCGTTGCCGACTTTGTACTGGAGATTGGCCAGCGCGGCCACGTCGGCGGTGGCGGCGGTTCCGCCGGCGATTTTGGCGGTGAGCGTTTCAATGAGCAGTTGCTCGCGGCGCAGCTCGTTGAGGTAGGCGGTGAAACGCTCGCCCTGGGCGTTGTTGGGGTCGCGGCGGTGATAAGCGCTGATGAAGGCGATGCTTTTTTCGAGGAAGTCGGGGGCGTTGGCGGCTTCTCTTGGGATCAGCACGTCGTTGAGATAGCGGAAGATGGCTTCGGGGCCCACGGGGTAGAGCCAGAGGGCTTCGATGTAGGCGCGCTCGGCCTGCCGGGTCATGCGGTGGTTGTTGTAGAGGCCGGCGAGGGCGGTGCGGAGCTTGCAGAAGGATTTCTGGGCGACGAAATCGCGCCGGTACTCGGGGCGGTCGGTGAGGCGGCGGGTGTACCAGTCCCAGAAGTCGAGATCATCGCGGGCGTTTTCGGGGGAGATGGCGGTGGGTTCGGCGTTGATCCGCATGATGAGGCCGTGCGGGGTGAGGTAGGGATACATCCAGGGGATCACGTAGCTCTCTTCGATAAAGAAGGCGTGTTTTTTCTTGTTGTTTTCGAAGATGACTTTGGCGAGGTCGGCGTTGATTTCCATCACGCCCTGCGCGCCGCTGACCTGGCGGCGGCCGTTGATGACCTTCACGTCGGCCCCGCCGCGCTTGCCGCTGAGGAGCTCGTCGGAAACGGTGCTGAAAATGCGGGCGCTGTCCCACTCGGAGGGGATCCAGATCCGGTCGCCGTAGAGGTCGCGGGTCACGCTCATGAAGGTCTTGTCGGCAAGCGCGTTTTGCGTCACGAGAAAGACGTCGGGGCGGACGTTGGCCGAGTAGATCATGTATGTGGGCACGAAGCGCCCGGGGTCGGTGCCGCCGAAGAAGAAGGCATCCTTGGGCATGGCTTCGGGGTAGAAGGGGTTGGGGAGCGGTTCTTCCTCGCGCTCGAGCTCGGGGGTGATGCCTTTGGCGCCTTCGAGCTGGTAATAGCCGAACTGCCAGCCGAAGTCGTGGCCGTTTTGCTCGGCGGCGCCCATGAGGAGCACGAGGTTGTCGTTCATGTAGTTTTCCCAGACGGGAATGAGGGCCGTGGCAAGCGCGAGGCCGAGCGCGGCCACGCGGGCAAAGCGGGCGACGGCCCGGGGCAGGCGGAGCCATTTGAAGAAGCGGTCGGCGGCTTCAAGGCCGAAGATGAGGCCGTAACCCATCCAAAGGGCGAAGATGCCGTGGGAGCTGATGAATTTGACTTTTTGGATGAAACCGTCCTGGATATCGCCCCGGGGGTTGGCGAGGGCGATGAGCATCACGCTCATCACGAGGAAGGCAAGCACGGTGCCGATGAGCCACTGGCGGCTGACGGTATCGAAGCCCGACCGCAGGCCGGCGCCTTGTTCGAGGGCGCGGCGCCCCCGGAAGACCCAGAGAAAGGGCGGCAGGAGGCCGAGCAGAATGGCGCCTGAGGCGGCGATGAGCGTGTCGGTGAGCGTGGGGATGCCGTTTTCCGGTGTGAACGCGGCGAGGATGATCTGGGCCATGATGGCTGTGCTGAAGGCGAGGGCGCCCAGAATCACGCAGCCGGTGATCCAGCCGGTGAGCATGGCGCGTTCGTCCCAGGCGCGGCGCAGGAGGCTGTCGAACTCGTCAAGCACCATGTAGATGAAACCGAGCAGGGAGAAGATGCCGATCGCGGCAAGGAGGTATTTGTCGATGCGGCCGACGGGTTCCCGGTTCATGAGCTCGGCGGCGAAGACGAAGACGCCGCAGATCACAAAGAGGATGGCGGCGAAGTTGAACATGCGCACTTTGCCTTTGCCCAGGCTCCAGTGGGCGAAGGGCAGGAGGGCGAGGGGGGCCGCAAGCAGGGTAAACTGCATGCGGACGTCGGAAAAATACGCCCCGAGCTGCTTGATGAAATGGCTGGTGAAGATGTCGGTCGGTTTGATCTGCTCGTATTGGCCGCGCGAGATGGCGTGCTTGAAGCCCTCCCAGGTCCGGGGGTACCCCCAGTTCATGGGCGGGTTCAACAGATCGGAAACGATGGGCATGTAGGCGTAGAACGACACGCCGAGCTGGGCGAAGAAGATCGTCGGCGCCACGCTGAGGCCGTTTTCAAGGCAGAGCCACGCCAGGAGGAGCAACGCGAAATTCCAGAAGAAAGGCCAGGCGAACCACCAGGTCGTGGGGTGTTCCAGGCCGAGCAGGAGCCCCTTGTGCATCATGACCGTGAGGGTGAGCTGAACAACCGTGGAAGCCGCGGCAAAGATGATGCCGCGGCGGCTCCCCCAGACCATGCACCAGAGGGCTGCAAGCGCGCCCAAGGTGACGCCCCAGGGCGTGACGAAGCTGAGAAGGGTGCCGTGGAAGTTGGGCGGCACGCCGCCGGGCGCGGGCAGGGCGATGAGAAGGACAACCCATGCCGGCAGGGCGGCGGCGGCGGCAATCAGGAAAGGCCGCACGGTGGAATCGCGCCAGCCGGCCGCCTCTTTTTGGAAAAGCCAGGCAAACGCGAAAGCCGTCACGATCAGGAAACCGAGGATGGCGCCGGTGGCGGCGTACCAGCGGGGTGAAACGAGGGGCACATCGGAAAGCGACGCCACTGTGGCGAGGCCGCCCTCCGGAAGCGCGAGCAGAAGAAGAGCGCCGGCCGCGGCGATGCCGAGAAAGGGGATCCCCCGGCGAGGGGAGGTCTCCGCCTGCGCGCGGGCCTTGCGGCAGAGCCGGAGAAAACCGAGCGCGCCGATCACGAGCAGGCCGACTCCGCCGCACAGGAGCGCGGGGGAGGGGGTGCGGGTGATGAAGATGTTTTTCTGGTTGAGGCGGAGCCCGGCGATGGCGGGGCGAAGGGTGTCGGCGGGCTGTTGCGGGTCGATCAGCGAGAAACGGTCGAGGCAGCCGTCGGCGGCGGCCAGTGTGGCGCTGACCACGGCTTTTCGGTCATCCTGGTAAACGGTCTTTTTCATGGCCTCGGCGAGCTCGGCGGCGGTTGTCCGAAGCGCGGAGAGCTGAGCCTGGGCGGCGGCGATTTGCTCGCCGAGGCGTTTGCGGTCGGGGGTGGGGGCGGCGAGCGTGGCTTCGGCCTGGCGGAGGGAGTCGTCGACCGCGCGGGCGCGGGCTGCGAGGGCCTGCTGCTGGGTGGCGGAGGCGTACATCAGCAGGGAGCGGACGTCGGCCGAGGCGGCGGCGGTGTTGTGCCAGTGGCGGGCGATTACGGCGTCGCCCTCGGTCGAATAGTGGTCGGCGGAGGAGAGGGCGCCGAGGCTGAGGATGTAGACCGTGAGGAGAATGGGAATGCCGGCGATGGCGAAATCGCGGAAGAGGCGGGCGTTTTTGAAAAGCACAATGACCACGAGGGGGATCAGCGCGAGGAGGAGCACCTGGTAGTTGGTGAGGCCCAGGCCGAAGACGAAGGCCAGAAGCCAGAGCGTGCGGTCGAGGGGCTGGCGCATCCAGCGGTAGGTGAGCAGGAGCACCCACATGAGGAAGAGGGCTCCGAGGGCGTAGACCTCCACGATGACCGATTGCGACCACATCACGGGGCTGAAGGCGAAGGCAAGGCTGGCGCCGACGCCGCCCGCCCAGCAGATCCAGTTGTCGCGTTTGGGGTTGGAGGGGTGGTCTTCGGTGGCGGTGTCGCGCAGCATGTCGGACCCCGATCGGGCGATGAGCATGGCGGTGACGCCGGCGGCGAGCGCGCCGGTCACGGCGGAGGCAAGGGAGATGCACCACGCCGGGGAGGGTTGCCCGCGGAAGGTGACCCAGCCGAAGAGGCGGCAGAAACACCAGGCGATCATCGTCCAGATCGGATAGCCGGGAGGGTGGGGCACGCCGAGGTGGTCGCCGGCGACGGCGAGCTCGCCGGAATCTTCAAGGCCGACGGAGGGTCCCAATGTGTAGAAATAAACGCCGAAGGAAACGAGGGTCGCCGTCCAAAAAGCAGACCAGTCGGCAGGGCGGAAAAAGGTTTTTTTCTCCATTGGGGCTCCTGAATTATTCGCTTTCGCTGACGAGGGCAAAACGGGTGAGGTGCGCGCGGCGGATGCGTTTGACGATTTCCATGATTTTGCCGTAGGCGATGGTTTCGTCGCCGCGGATGAGGATGGAGGCTTCGGGGTCTTCGCGGGCAAGCTGGGCGAGGGCGGAGGAAAGGTCGTCGAGCGAAACGGCTTTGCTGTTGTAGAAGAGATTCCCCGCGGCGTTGATCGAGACGGTTTGCGAGTTTTTCACCGTGGGCAGCGGGTCGGCGCTGGCGCGCGGAAGCTTGAGGGCGACGCCTTGCTCCAGCGCCGGAAAGGTGATGAGAAAGGCGATGAGCAGCAGGAAGGTCAAATCCAGCAACGGGGTCATATTGATTTCAGTGAGCGATTTACCGGTCTCGCTGCCGCCGCGTCTGCGTTTTTTCATCGCGCCTCCTTATGATTCGCCGGCCTGGTAGCGCAAGGCGATTTGCCCGGTGAGCTCGTCGGTAAAGCCTTCGAGCTGCACAATCTGTTTGTTGACGCGGTCATTGAGCATGTTGTAGAAGATGGTCGAAGGAATCGCCACGATGAGCCCCACGACCGTGGTGAGCAAGGCCGAGGAGATGCCCGGCGCAAGCTCGCTGATGAGCGCGGTACCTTTGAGCGCCATGGCCTGAAAGGCGAGCATCACGCCCCAGACCGTGCCGAAAAGGCCGAGGAGCGGCGCGGTGGAGGAGCCGATCGCGAGCCAGCCCATGCCTTTGCGGAGCTTCACGATCTGCTCCTGGAGGTTGTGTTCGCTGGTGGTTTCCACAAGGTTCATGCGCGAGCGCGAGAGGCGGATCGCGTCGGGATTGTTCTGGAGAGCGAGGCGCTGTTCGGAGGGAATGAGGTCGACCATGCGTTCGCAGGTCTTTTCGTAGATGACTTCCATCGCGGAGCCCTGGTTCCGGCGGCGGTTGAGGTAGAGGTTGAGCACGTCGGATTCATTGGCGAAGGCCTTGACGAAGGAATTGGTACGCCGCTCCATGTCGTTGAGGTGCTGGCGGCGGGCGAGAATCACGCCCCAGATGATGACCGACATCACCAGCTGCACAATCACGATGCCTTGACCCATCGCATCGGAATCCATGAAGGCCTTCCATGCGCCTGATGCGGCGGCTGCCGTTATCCATGCGAAATTCATACTGCGTTCCTTCCTTTTAAATGCGATCCGGCGCCGCGATGCCCAGGAGCCCCAGGCCGCGCCTGAGGATGCCCGCCACGACGGCGCACAGGTGCGCGCGGCTGGCGCGCACGGCGTCGGCGGCTTTGAGCACGGGCAGCGCCTGGTAGAAGCGGCTGTAGTGCTGGCAGAGGCTGTAGAGGTAATCGGCGAGCACATTGGGGCGGCACTGTTCGCCGGCGCGCGCCACGGCTCCGGGGAATTGGAGCATGGTCAGCGCGAGCTGTCGCTCCAGGGGGTCGGTGATCAGAATGGGCGCGGCGAGCGGGTCGGGGGCTTCGGGGAACTGGGCGCGGTATTTGTCGAGGAGGCTGCGGATGCGGGCGTGGGCGTATTGCAGATAGGGGCCGGAGTTGCCCTCGAGCGCGAGCGCCTTTTCCCAGGTGAACACAATCATGCCCTGCGGGTCGTGGCTCAGGTCGGCGTATTTGACGGCTCCGATGCCGATTTGCGCGGCGAGGGTGCGGCGGTCGGCGTCGGGCCAATCGGGGTGGGCTTCTTCCACGATGGCCAGGGCGCGGGCTTCGGCTTCGTTGAGCAGGGCTTCGAGCTTGATGACGTTGCCCTGGCGGGTCGAGAAGGTTGCCTCGGGCAGGCGCATGAGCCCGAACCAGACGTGTTCCAGGGCGGCGTGCGCGGTGCAGCCGAGCTTTTGGCAAATGGCGAAAAACTGCTTGAAATGGAGCTGCTGGCGTTCGTCGGTCACATAGATGATGCGGGCGGGGTCGAACTCCCGCACGCGGGAGCGCACGGTGGCGATGTCGGTCGCGGTGTAGTTGAAGCCGCCGTCGCTCTTGCGCACGATGGCGACCTGGAGGCCTTCGTCTTTCATGTCGGCGATCCACGCGCCCTCGCTTGGCGTGGCGATGCCGCGGTCGATCAGCGCCTGCACGGTTTCCTCGAGGATGGGCTGGTAATGGCTCTCGCCGCGGTAGAGGTCGAACGACACGTCGAGGCGGCGGTAAATTTTATCGAACTCCTCGCGGCTGATGGCGATGAACGTTTCCCAGACCTCGCGGTTGGCGGCGTCGCCCTGCTGGAGCTTCACGAGCTCGTCGCGGCACGCTTGCAGCCAGGTTTCGTCTTCCTGCGTGCGGTTGTAGCTTTTCACATAGACTTTTTCAAGCATTTCCACCGTGAGCGCGGCGCGGTCCGCATCGGTCAGGAAGTGGCGGTACCCCATGATGAGAATGCCGAACTGGGTGCCCCAGTCGCCCAGGTGATTGTCGGCGATCACCGTGTAGCCCAGGGCGCGGAGCAGGCGGTCGATGGCATTGCCGATCACCGTGGAGCGGATGTGGCCGATGTGCATCGGTTTGGCCACATTGGGGCTCGAGTAATCGATCACCACCGTCTTGCCCTTGCCGGGCGAAGGGATTCCGTAGTCGGAACCCGCGCCAAACGCGGCGCACTGCTCCGCCAGCCATTCCGGGGAAAGGGTGATGTTGATAAAGCCCGGCCCGGCGATCTCGGCCTTCCGCACCATCGGCGGCAGGGGAAGCGCCTTGAGCAGCGCCTCGGCGGCCTGGCGGGGATTGCACTTAAGCGCCTTTGCCAGGCTCATCGCGTCGTTACACTGAAAATCGCCGAACGCGGCATCCTTCGCGGGAAGCGCCCGCAGCGCGGCCTCGCCGCCGAAAGCCTTGGCATACGCCTCCTGGAGCCAGGCGTTGAGCGCGGCTTCGCAGGGATTGGTCACATCAGAAATTGCCATACGGATTCCACCCGATTAAATGTGTTAAAAATCGTGCGCATGATACCCGAAAAGAGAGGAAAAATAAAGCAAATAACAATAACCCGGAAAAATAGCGGACCCCCTCGTTTCGACCTCCGGTCTCCGGGTGGGGGCGGGGGGTGGTTTTCCCCGTTTTAAGGCGTGACAATGGTGCCGTTTTCGAGTATATTTCCCCGCTTAGTTAAGAAATTTCAGCAGGATACTCATGGACAGATTTGGCAAAATCATTGCGGAAATGGCCGCCGACGGTTACCGGTTGCCCTCGTGGATCAGTTTCACCGGTCGCATCCGGCGGCGTGAATTCTTTTTGCGCGCGGTTGTGCTCGGCCTTGAAATCGCGGCGCTGATCGCGGCCTTTTTTTACTTTTTTCAGCCCGAAAGCTGTGGCGACGCCTGGTTTGCCTTTAAAACGCACCTCGCCTGGTGCCTGCCCGGCCTGGCGGTCTTCGGCGGTCTGCTCTGGCTTTTGGCTTCGGCGATGACGCTGCGCTTTCACGATTTGGGCTTTTCGGCCTGGATGTTTTTGGTGCTGCTGATTCCTTTTCTGAACCTTTTCATTTTCGTGATGCTTGTTTTGGGCGATGGCGACATGCCCAACCGCTTCGGCTGGCCGCCTCCCTCGAACCGCAAACAAACGCTTCCCGGAAACTGAGCCTATATGACCGCGAATTACCGGCTGGTCATGCCCGGCGACCTCAATCAATACGGGTTCCTCTTCGGCGGAAAAATGCTGTTGTGGGTCGATGAAACGGCCTGGCTGGCGGCGGAGCTGGATTTTCCGGCCAGCCGCTTCGTGACCGTGGGAATGAGCCGGGTCTCATTTCATAAAAGCGTGCACAGCGGTTCGGCGTTGCGTTTTGAGGCGGAGGTTCTCCGCAAAGGGCGCACGTCGGTCACGTACCAGGTGATGGTATTCAGCCGCCGCCTGCACGAAGACCGCGCGGAGGAGGTTGTTTTCGAAACCGAGATTACCTTCGTGAGGGTTGATTCAGAGGGTAAAAAGATACCCCTCTAACACTTCGCGCGGGCCATTCGCCGGGCTTCGGCATCAAGCGCGATGATCGCGGCGATTGAGGCGGGCGCTTCGCCCTTCAATTCATCCATCACGGCTTCCACGCAGTGCGGAATTTGGTGGAAGCCGATTTTTTCTTCAAGGAAAGCTTCCACGGCAATTTCGTTGGCGGCGTTCATCACGGCGGGAAGACCGCCTCCGGCGCGAACGGCGCGGCGGGCCAGCGCGAGGCAGGGGAAGCGGGCCTCGTCCGGCGCGGCGAAGGTGAGCGAAGCCATGTCGGCCAAGGTCAGCAACGGCATGGGAGCCGCCACGCGCTCGGGCCAGGTGAGGGCAAACTGAATGGGCAGGCGCATGTCGGGCGGGGAAAGCTGGGCGAGGGAGGCGCCGTCGGTGAATTGCACGAGGGAGTGGACGATGCTTTGCGGGTGCACCCAAATATCGACCTTGTCTTCAGGGAGGGAGTAAAGGCGGCAGGCTTCGATCATTTCGAGGCCTTTGTTCATGAGGGTGGCGGAATCGATGGTGACTTTCCGGCCCATTTTCCACCTCGGGTGGCGAAGGGCCTGGGCGGGCGTCACCCGTGAAAAGTCGATCTCCGGCGTAAAGAAAAAGGGCCCGCCCGATGCGGTGAGAATGAGGTTGTGCACGCGGGTCTCGGCGTGGCGGTCGCAAGGGGTGCCGGCTTTGCGCACGCAGGCGGGCTCGAAGGCGGGCGATTGCAGGGCCTGGAAGATGGCGGAGTGTTCGCTGTCCACGGGCAACAGGTCGACGCCGCGCGCTTCGCGCAGGCGCATCACGTGCTCGCCGGCGGCCACAAGCACTTCTTTGGTGGCGAGGGCCACGGCGTGACCCGCTTCGATGGCCGCGACGGTGGGGCGGAGCCCGGCCATGCCGACGACCGCGCACACCACGATGTCGGCCTCCGGGAGGGCGGCCAGCGCTTCGAGGCCCTCGGCGCCGCCCCACACGGTTGTTCCGGCGGGAGCCGCGGATTGAACGCGGCGCGCTTCGGCGGCGTCGGTCAGCGCGAGGCGGTTCACGCGGTAACGGCGGGCAAGGTCAAGGAGTTTGCCGCCGTTGGCGGCGGCGCTCAAGCCCACAACCTGGAAGTGGCCGGGCAGGGCCTCGACCACGCGAAGGGTGCTTTCGCCGATGGAGCCGGTGGCTCCGAGGATGACGATGCGTTTCATAGGGTTGCGAAGAGGAGGAAGGCGTAGAGCGCGGCGGGGGCGAAGAGGAGGCTGTCGAAGGTGTCGAGGAAGCCGCCCATGCCGGGGAAGAGGGCGCTGGAGTCTTTCTGCTTCACGGCGCGCTTGATCATGGATTCAATCAGATCGCCGATCACGCCGGTTCCGGCCAGAAGCAGGCCGCAGGCAATCGCCTGGGTGAATGTGAGCAGGCGAAGCGCCGTGAGCGCGCCGACGCCGGCATAGTGGTGCGCCGCCCACACGAAGCCCAGGCTGGTGAGCGCGGAGAAGAGCAGGCCGCCCGCGAGGCCTTCCCAGGTTTTGCCGGGGGAAATGCGGGGAAAGAGCTTGTGTCGGCCGCAAAGCGAACCGAGGAAATAGCCGCCCACGTCGCTCATTTTGACCACGGCGGCGAGGTAGCCCGCGAGCATCACGCCCTGATTCGTCAGCTCGAAGGGGGCGGTGGCGCCCCATTGGGCGAGGCGGATGAAGAAGCCCAGCGTGAAGGGAATGTAGAGGAAGCCCAGCAGGGTGGCGCCGGCGATCTCGATGGGCGCGGTGATGCGTGAATCGAAAAGAATCCGCGCGAGGAGGAAAAAAAGCATCGCCGCAAGGATGATTTCGCCCGTGTGGGCGCCCAGGGGCGCAGCCACGCCGATGGGCCAGGCGTAGGCGGCGGCGAGCCACAGCGATCCCAGGAGCGTGGCTTCGGGCAGAAGGGCGGCGCGGCCTCCGGCTTTCAGAAGGGCGTGGTATTCGAAAAGACAGCGCGCCGAGGCGGCCAGCAAAATCGCGAACAGCACCCACTTGGGCAGGAAAAGCAAAATAAGAAGCCAGGCGGCCGCCACTGAAACACCGCATACGATCCTACGTCCACTCATGCTCGATTCCTTCAAAAGCATCCGGTAAAACAACAAACTTTATGTGTGCTTCAGGATAGCGGAAAACGGCGCCGTTGGAAAGAAAAAACATCATTCTGAAGCCAACTCAAAATCACGACACTTCATTCTGGACTTTCCGACCGCAAAACGCTATCTTTTCTTCATACCTTTTTCAGCGTTAAACCAAGGATACGAACGACTATGGCTGCCTCCGATCTCAAAGCTGCGTATAAGACGATTATGGACGACTCCTTCACCCCCCGCCTGGAAATCGCGTTTGTCGACGGCGATTCCCGCCAGACCCTGGTCTACGAAAAGGTGGCCTGGGCGATCGACGGCGTGGAAAAAGGCCTGCGCTACGGAGAAAACCCCGGCCAGGAGGCCGCCATGTATAAGCTCGTCAACGGCAACCTCACGCTGGGCGATGTCACCGCCATTCAGCCGGGCCGCTGGCTCGCCTCGGATCCCGAGCTCCTCCAGTTCGGCAAGCACCCCGGCAAAATCAATTTGACCGACGCCGACAACGCCCTCAACATTCTCCGCTATCTGGACGAGACGCCCTGCGCCGTGATTGTGAAGCACAACAACCCCTGCGGCGTGGCCAAGGGAAAAACCATCGCCGAGGCCTACTTCCGCGCGAATCAGGCCGACATTCTGGCCGCATTCGGCGGATGCATTGCGCTGAACCGCACCGTCGACCGCGAAACCGCCGAGCTCATTTCCAAGAATTACGCCGAGGTGGTCGTCGCGCCCGATTTCACTCCCGAGGCCATGGCCGTGCTTGAGGCGAAGAAGAATCTGCGCATCATGAAGATCGGCGCGATGAGTCGGCTCGAAGCCTATGCCGCGAGCCGCTTCGTCGACTTCAAATCGATGATCGACGGCGGCCTCATCGCCCAGTGGTCTTTCGTGCCCGAAGCCCGCACCGCGGCTCAGCTCCTCCCCGCCGAAGCGGCCGACAAGGAAGGCCGCATCCACCGCATCGGCCGCCTGCCCACCGCGCGGGAATACGAAGACCTCCTCTTCGGCTGGCTCGTGGAGGCCGGCGTGACCAGCAACTCCGTGCTCTATGTGAAAGACGGCGCAACCATCGGCATCGGCACCGGCGAGCAGGATCGCGTCGGCGTCGCGGAAATAGCCCGCGACAAAGCCTACCGCAAGCTCGCCGACCGCATCTCCCACGAAAAATTCAACACCCCCTTCAACGAGCTCGCCGACCCTGAAAAGCGGGCATACTGCTCCCATGCCTCCGCCGAAGCCAAAGGCGGCCTCATCGGCTCCTGCATGGTTTCCGATGCCTTCTTCCCTTTCCGCGACGGCGCCGAAGTGGGCATTCGCGAAGGCGTCTCCGCCATTATCCAACCCGGCGGCGCCCTCCGCGACTGGGATGTGATCGACTGCTGCAACGAAGCGGGCGTGGCCATGGTTTACACCGGCCAGCGCAGCTTCAAACATTAAGGCACCCGCCCCATGAAAACGTTCCCGTCCCTTGTCATCCTTGCGTTGACCCTTCACTGCGGCTGCTTCACCACCCAGGTGAAGCCCCGCGACGATGCCTTCACCGGCCACGTCAACACCTCCGCCTTCGGCTGGACCAGCACGGTGCCCGTGAAGAACCTCAAAAAAGTGAAAGGCCTCTTTCACGAGGGGATCGGCATGATCGACAACGCCGACGATTTCGATACGTTCTGGAACATTTTCACCCTCAACCAGCCCATTATCCGCCCCGGGATTGATTTCTCCAACTTCATTGTCATCATGGTCTACAGCCCCGAGTATTACAACATCTGCCGGATTATCGGGGTCGACGTGAATAAAGGTTTGGCCTTGCCCATCATAAGCAGCACCCGAACCAAGCTGAAAGTGCAGGAGACCGTCTATATGTCAGTCGTGCCCATTCCCCGCGAGGGTGTTTTGGCCGTGATCTCGGGCGACCGCACGCTGAAGGTCTCCGCCGTTAAAAAACCCTGAGAAAGCGCCGCGCGATGCACGAAGCCCTAAACGTCGCCCAGGTTTGCCGCCTGTACCACATTCCCGAAGCGACCATCCGCCGCCTGGTCAAGTTCGACGAGATTCCCCACCGCAAACGCGGCGACGATCCCGTTTTCTTCCGCGACGAGCTCGACGCCTGGGCCTCCCGCCGCCTTCTCGCCCTTCAGGAGCGCCCCCTCGCCGAAGAACACACCCTCGGCACCCGCGCCCAAACCGCAAAACCGCAGGATGATATTCTCATTCCCGCGCTCCTTTCCCCGGATCGCATCACCCTCGACCTCGCCGCCCGCACCCGGCACGGCGTTTTGCGCGACATGGTCGACCTCGCCGCCGCCACCGATTGCCTCTACGATCCCCCCGACCTCCTTCGCCAGCTCGAAGAACGCGAAGCCATCTGCTCCACCGCCATGCCCGGCGGCATCGCCCTCCTTCACCCCCATCACCAGGATCCCTACCTCATCGGCGCCCCTTTCATGGTCATCGGCGCCGCCCGCCAGCCCGTTCACTTCGGCGCTCCCGACAACGCGCCCACCGATCTTTTTTGCCTCGTCTGCTGCGGCGAAGCCCGCCGCCACATCCACACCCTCAGCCGCCTCGCCATGATGATCCGCAACACCAGCCTGCTCGGCGCCGCCCGCTCCGCCGGCTCCACCCAGGCCGTGTTCGAAGCCTTTTGCGCCGCCGAGCTCGCCGTTCTCAAAAACATCCGCTGATGTTGCCAATAAACGCCCCCGCGCAGCGTTTACACCCTCGTGGATCACTGAAACATATGGAAACCGAAGCGAGAAACGATGCGCAGCTCATGGCCTCCTTTTGCAAGGGCGACGCCCGCGCGTTTGACCTCCTGGTCAACCGTTACAAACGCCCCCTCTTCACCTGGCTCTGCCGGCAAGTCAGCAGCCGCGACGATGCCGACGATATTTTTCAGGAAACCTGGATCCGCGTGGCCCGAAACGCCGGGAAGTTCAGCGACGTCTCCTTCCGCGCCTGGCTTTGGCGGATCGCCCGCAACCTGGTCATCGACCACTTCCGCCGCCGCCGTGAACACGTCAGCCTCGACGCCGAGACCAGCGAAAACGGCGCCCTGCGCGAGACTCTCCGCGCCGGCGACCCCTTGCCCCACGAACTCATGCATGCCGACGATACCGCACGAATCGCCCGCGCCGCCATTGCCAACCTGCCCCCCGTGCAACGCGAAGTGCTCACCCTGCGCATGCAGGGCGGCCTTTCGTTCAACGAAATTGCCGCACTCCTGGAGATCCCCCTCAACACCGCCCTGGGAAGAATGCACGATGCCGTCCTGAAAATCCGCAAGGCATTGGAAAAGGAAATGAATGTATGAAGACAATTCAGCAGCCCCACATCCCGGCCGAAGCTGAAATCGACGCTCTTCTCGCGCCGGTCGGCGCCGCCCTCCACGCTGTATTCGCCGCCGGCGAAGAACCTTCCGGCCACGTGCTGGCGGCCATCCGCCTCGCCGCCGAAGCCGAAGCCGGCCGTTGCCGCCGCCACCGCGGCATGCGCCTCCTCCGCCGCGCGCTCTCCGCGGCCGCGCTCTTCCTGGCCGTGACCGGAGCCGGCCTCTTCACCCTTCAAAGCGAAGAGCGAGCCGTCGCGAAACCGCCCGCCGCCCTCGAAACGTTCATCATGCTCTCGCGGGAAGAAGCCTCGCCCGGAGAAGAGTTCGACGCTCTTTCCCTTTCCGACAGCCTTCTCGCCTATCAGGGTTTCGATGAACCGCTGCTTCTTTTCTAAAGCATGTTTCGAACGATCTTTCCACTTTTTCCCGGTGATTTTTGTTTTTGAGCTCCACCCTTTCAGGTCGCCGTGGCGTTGCTACCGCCCGCCTCAGGCGGTTGTCAAAGACCAAAATCACCTTCGCAAAATCCGGAAATCTCATTCGAACCCTGTTCTGATCAAACACCCGCGCTTGCCTCTCCCGCGAAAATATGCTATGCTCTCCACGTTGTAGAAAAACAAAAGAAAGCAGCATATGTTTCCGATCAAACTTGACCGCTCCCTCGTTGTTTTCGATGTGGAGGCCACCGGCATCAGCCCCCGGGCGGATCGCATCATTGAACTGGCCGCATTGAGAATCGATCCCGATGGATCGAGGAGTGAAAAATGTTGGCTCTTCAATCCCGGCATGCCCATTCCCGTGGAATCCATCGCCGTGCACGGCATTACCGATGCCGATGTGGCTCACAGCCCTTCTTTTGTCGATTCCGCCCTTGAGGTTTTCCTTTTTTTCGGCGCCGATTCCGACCTCTGCGGTTTCAACGCCGGAAGGTTCGACATCCCCATCCTCGCCGAGGAATTCACCCGCGCGGGCATCGCCTTCCAGCCTGAAGGCCGCCGCCTGCTCGACGCCCAGCGCATCTTCCACACCCGCGAGCCCCGCGACCTCAGCGCCGCGCTGCGCTTCTACTGCGGCCGTGAACACACCGACGCCCACGGCGCATTGGCCGATGTGAAGGCCACGCTCGACGTGGTCCTCGGTGAATTCGAGCGTTACCCCGATCTCCCGCGCGACATGGCCGCCATCGATACCCTCTTCAACCCCGTCGACCCCTTCAACGTTGACCGGGCGGGCCGCTTCCGCTGGCTCGATGGCGAAGTCGTCGTCAACTTCGGCAAGAAAAAAGGCGAAAAGCTGATCGACCTTGCCAAAATCGAGCCCGGTTTCCTCAAGTGGATCGTCAAGAACGATTTCCCGCCCGATACCCGCCAGCTGTGTGAAAACGCCCTCAAGGGCATCTTTCCCCCGCCCCTGAAAACACGCATCCCCTCCGTAAACGCAGGCGAATAAGCATGACGACCGCCGAGCTCCAGAAACAAATCCTCGCCACCGGCCAATACCGCACCCCGCCCGGGGCTTTGCCGCCCCGCCGGAAAAACGGGTTCTGGACTTCTTTCACCTTCAGCTGCTCCCTGTTTTACGCGATGGTGCAGTGTTCGCGGTATGCGCGTAAAGGAACCTTCACGAATGAAATGTGGGCCCAGTGGGGCGGCTACATTCAGTGGTGCGTGGAGCGATACGGCACGGAGCTCAGCTACGAGGGCTTTGAAAACCGCAACGCCTACAAAGGTCCCGTGGTGTATGTGGCCAATCACATGAGCCTTTTTGAAACCTTTGTGCTGCCCGCCACGCTGCTCGCCTATGATGAGCTGGCCATCGTCCTTAAAGAAAGCCTCCTGCGCCTGCCCGTCATGGGCGTGGCCTTCAAAACGAAGAAAACCATCGCCCTTGGCCGGGAAAATCCCCGCGAGGATCTCCGCAAAGTGATCGACGAAGGCACCGGCTACCTCCGCGGAGGCCGCTCGGTGATTCTCTTCCCCCAAGGGCGGCGCTGTTCCGTTTTCGATCCCGCCAAATTCAACAGCATGGGCGTGAAGCTTGCCATCAACGCGGGTGTGCCGGTTGTGCCCATCGCGCTGCAATGCGGCTTTCTGGGCGTGGGCAAATACACGAAAGATTTCGGCCCCGTCGATACCGCCAAACCGGTGCGTTTCGCCTGCGGCCCCGTGCTGGTACCCACAAAAGAAACCTCGAAAAGCGTCCATGAAACCTGCACTGCCTTCATCGCCGATACGCTCGAACGCTGGGGCGATGTGCCGGTGAAGCGCTCGGGAGGAACCGCATGACCTCGCCCCTTGCGCCGGAATGTTGCGTGATCACCCCCGTGGAAGACCGGGAGCGTTACGAACGATGCCTCCTGCGCAACCCCGCGACCGCCGGCTGTCTGCACGTTATGCTTCAAACGGCGCCGGGCGATCCCACCCTTGCCGCCCGCTGCAATGCGTTTCTCGATGCTTACAACTACGAACGCCCCACCTGGTTCCTCTTTTGCCGCGAGCAGTTCGAGCCCAAAGATTCCGTGCGCGATGTCCTCATCGGCGCCAACCGCGCTCATCTCTACCACTCCCCCGCGCGCCCGGCTTTTGCCCATTTCCCAACGTCGGCCGGCGGCCTTGGCGCGCTTTTCGTGCACGCCGATCTCCTGGCCCGCTCCACGCTCCGGTTCGATGAATCGCTCGTTTTCGGCGCCGGGCTCGATGCGTTTTGCGCCCAGGCCGCCATTCTGGGCATTCCCGTTGAGCGCCTTGCGCTTCAAACGGTCGACTACTCTTGCCGCGAATCGCCGCCCCCCGTTTCCTCTTCCTCCCCGACCGCCTCTTCCTGCCGCTACCGCCGCCCCGCCGGCGGCATGCAATGGATCATCGAAACCTGGCACCCCCGGAGGTCATGATGCCCCTATTTTTTCTGTGGATGGCGTGCGCCCTTTTCGCCGGTCTTGCCCGGGCGCAGGGCGAGGCTCCGCTTCACGATATTTTCACGCCCGCCGTGTACACCAACGCCGTGGGAAGCGTGCTGCCTTACCGCATTTACCGGGTGGAGATGGAGGCAACCCGAAAGCCGCTCCCGCTGGTTGTCTTTCTCCACGGATCGGGCGGTTGCGGCACCAACAACCTTGCCCAGCTCGACGGCACCGTTGCGGGGTTTCTTAAAACGCTCTGGAAGAAGCCCCGCTCGGCGGTGTTTATGGCGCCTCAGTGCCCGCCGCGCGATTGGTGGGTCAAAACGCTGGCCATGAACCCTGAATACCGCTTTCCGCGCTACCCCTCGGGATCGTTGCGGGCGATGAAGGATCTTTGCGCGGAGCTCGTTGAGAAAGGCGAGGTCGACCCCGGCCGGGTGTATCTCGTGGGCGGTTCGCTCGGCGGTTTTGGCGCGTGGGATGCCGCCATGCGCTGGCCCGACTTTTTTGCCGCGGCCATTCCCATCTGCGGCGGCGGCGCCTCGAGCGACGATTCCAACCTCCGCCGCCTTGCCCGCGTGCCCGTTTGGGCCTTCCACGGCGATCAAGACCGCAATGTGCCTGTGGATTGCTCCCGGCGGATGATCGAAGGGATCAAACGCGTGGGCGGATCTCCCAAATACACCGAATATCCCAACGCGGGCCATGCGGTCTGGGGGAGGGCTGTGGGTTCCTCGGAGGTTGTGGAGTGGCTTTTCGATCAGGCGATCAGCAAGCGCGGCGGCATCGCGGGATGGCTCAAAAACGTTTTCTGACTAGAGCAAGTTGCAATTGAGCGTTCCGCTTTTTCTCGATGCTTTTTGTTTTTGAACTTCACGCTTTCAGGTCACCGTAGCGTTGCTACGGCTCACCTCAAGCGTTTGTCAAAAAACAAAACCATCTTCGGAAAATACGGAAATCTCATTCGAAAACGGCTCTACTGAACGGCTTCATTGGGGAGGTAAACCACGCGGTCGATCATGAGGTTGGGGCCGGTGGTTTTTTCGACCTCGAAAATCATCACATTGTCGAGCGCGTCTTCCATATCCACCGCGGCTTTGATCCAGTAGGCGCCGTCTTTTTCCTGTTGGTGGAGGGGGAGGGTGAAGGGGCGCCCTTCGAAGGCGCCGGCGCCGGAACGGCCGTTTTTGTTGGGGTCTCGGAAGCGCACCCAGAGCTGGCCGCGGATCTGGGGGAGGTCGCGCAGGGTGAGGGTGATTTTTTCGCCGACCCAGTAGGAGCCGTCGGCGTCGCTCCAGGTGCGGATGCCTTTGCCGGAGAGCGCGTAGGCGCCTTTGGCGAGCTCGGCGCGGTCGAGGGTTTTCTTCCAGGGGGTGTCTTTGCCCTTGGCGGTGAGGAAGGCGGCGGGCTCAATGTAGAGCGGCGCGGCGGTGAATTCCTTCGGGCGGGGCGTCGCTTTGGCTTCGGGCGGGGCCAGGGTGGCTTCGAGCCAGGCGGCGTCGACCGTTTCGCGGGGCTGGAAGTGGGTGCTTGAGGCATAGTCGAGCAGGCTGCGGCGGAGCTGCTGCGTTTCGGGGCGGTTGCCGTTGAGATCGAAGCCGCTCACGAGGATTCTGGCGCCGTTTTCGGTGCGGAGCTCAAAGATGGCGCCCGCGAGACAGGTGCGGTGGAAGTCGACAATGGGCATGACGATGGGTTCGTAGCCGGCGGAGAGGCCGTTGAGGCGGAAGGTGCGCCCGCTGTTGACGATGTGGTACCACTGCCAGTTTTGCCATTCTTCGGTGGGGAAGCCTTTGAGGGCGGGGTGGCGCTCGTTGACGAGCAGGCCGAGGGTGGTGTTGCGCTGGCCGGGGAACCAGGTGGTGGACCAGTAGACGGGTTTGAAGGAGGCGTTGACGATGGTTTTGGGGTTGCCGGCTTGGGCGGCGTTGAAGACCACGCGGCGGCCTTGCTTCACGGCGGCGGCGAGCTCGGCGTAGGAATCGGTGAAAACGATGTGCCCGGGGATGGCGCTTTCGATGGTTTCAGGGTAAACCCAGATGGGCCAGCGGTTTTCGCCGAAGCTGAATTCGAGCTGCGAGGGCGCCGCCACGGAGGTGAGGGGGAAGGTCAGGGTGCCGACGGTCTTAACGGTGCCGCAGGGTACGTCTTCCGCGAGGGTGAGGATGCCTTTGCGGATGCCGAATTGCCAGGGAACGGTGCTTCCGGCTTTGATGGGGGCGGGGCCGTAGTTGTGGATTTGAAGGGTGGGGGTGAAGGTTTCGTTGGCGCGCCAGGTGTATTTTGGAAAGCGGGCGAGCATCGCCACGGGGCCGAAACAGGCTTTCATGGGCACGAGCGCTTCGGCGCCGGGCTTGCGGTCGTAGAAGCTGTCGAGCCAGCCGATGAGGGCTTCGCCCTGGCCGGAGTAGTCCTGAATGCCGAGGAGGTGAATGCCCGCGCAGGAGGGGGTGCGCATGAAGCTTTCGATTTCGTCTTTATACATCAGGCGGCTGGTCTTGAGCGAGGAGAGGGCGAAGCGTTCGCTGAAACGGAAGGTTCCGGCTTCGATGCTTTCGTCGCGCAGGCCTTCGAGGTTCCAGGCGCGGAGGAGCCCGGTGTATTTGTCGATTTCCTTCCAGTTGGGGAAAACGGGCCATTGGCCGATTTCATGGGCGATGGCGGGGACTTTGGTTTTGGCATATTGGGTCTCGTAGTCCCAGTTGGGGTTGTCGTGGTGCCGCTCGCGGACCATGCCCGCGCCGGGGTAGTTGTGGGTGGCGGTGAAATCGTCGTGAGGGGTTACGGCGCGGGCGGTGGAGGCGGCATAGAGGTGGCGGGGATCGTAATCGCGGCAGGCTTTCATCCATGATCCGAGGGCGTTGAAATCGGAGCTGCCCAGCTCGTTGCCCACGCTCATGGAGAAGAAGGAGGGGGCGTTGCCGTAGGCGTCGAGGATGCGGCGAAGCTCGTTCCGGACGAAGGCGTCGACGCTTTCGGGGCCTTTTCCGAGGCCTTTGAGGTAGGGAAAGCCTTTGTTGACCATCCAGCCGTCGATCCAAATCCCGGCTTCGGGGGAGAGGTAAATGCCGAGCTCGTCGGCGGCTTCGAAGGCGGCGGCGGGCGGGCACCAGGAGTGGAAACGCAGGGCGTTGAGGCCGTCGGCTTTCTGCACCGTGAGGATGCGGATCCAGGTTTCCTTGTCCATGGCGGGGTAGCCGGTGAGGGGGAAGTGGCAGTTGTCGAGGTTGCCGCGGATGAAGAGGGGAAGGTCGTTGACGAACCAGCGGTTGCCGGCGGTGCGGAAGGTGCGGAAGCCGAAGCGGATGGCGTGGGTGAAATCGCGGGTTTTATCGGTGAGCCGGAGCGTGTAGAGCGCGGGATTGAATTCGCTCCACGGTTCGGGCGGTCTGGAGAGGCGCAGGGAGATGTTTTTGAAACCGGGGCGAAGGCTTTTGGTTTCACCGGTCACCTTGGTGCGCAGCTCGTCTACGCTGACGGTTTTGTCGTTGGCGGCAAAGGTCTCGGGCACTTCGACGGTGAAGCTTTGGTCGGTGAGCGGCCAGGGGGCGAAGACGCGGGCGTTGCGCAGGGGGTGGGCGGGGCGCAGGGTGATTTCGCCGATGATGCCGTTCCAGCGCGTCTGCATCGAATCGCCGTAGGCGTGACCCTTTTCGCCGATGGGGTGGATGAGCGAGTTGTCGATTTCGATGGCGAGTGTGTGCTTGCCGGGGGTGAGGAGGTCGGCGTGAATGGGGTAGACGTGGGGTGTGGAGAAGGAATCGCGGGTGCCGATGGTTTGGCCGTCGATGGAAAGGGTGCTTTTCCAGAGCACGCGTTCGAGAAACAGCTCGCAGGGCTCTTTGGCGAGGGCGGGGCTTACGGTGATTTCGCGGGTGTAGACGGCTTTGCCGATGTATGAGTGGCGGGGGGTCAGCGAGCCGTAAAGGGATGTTTGGGCGGGGGCGCCGAGCTTGGCGTCGCCTAACGTTCCGGGAAGCGTAACGGTGTGCTCGGCGGGGTCGTTTTGGAGAGAAACCCGCCATGCGCCTTTAAGGGAAAGAGGCTCGGCGGCGAACGCTTGCGCGCCGATGGCGAGAAGGGTGAGGGCAAAAAGCGGCTTTGTCATTCAATTTCTCCAAAATCTCAGCTCAAAATCAGGTTGTCGATGAGCCGTATGCCGTTTTGGCGGGCGGCGACGATCATGGCGGCGGGTGGCTCGGCGGTGATTTTAGGTTCAAGGGTCTCGCTGTCGATCACGGTGGCGTAGTCGACGGACCAGCCGGCGGCTTCGATGTGTTTCCGGGCGGCGGCTTCGAGCGTGGCGCTGTCGCGCTCGCCCGAGGCTTTCGCGGCGAAGAGCGCCTGTGAGAGTGAAAGGGCGCCTGGGCGGGTTTCGGGGGTAAGGTAGGTGTTGCGGGAGCTTTTGGCGAGGCCGTCGGCCTCGCGGATGATGGGGGCGGTGATGATTTCAATGGGGAAATCCAGGTCGCGGACCATGCGGCGGATCACGGCGGTCTGTTGGAAATCTTTTTGTCCGAACACGGCGAAATCGGGCTGCACAATGTTGAAAAGCTTGCTCACCACGGTGCAGACGCCCCGAAAGTGCCCCGGCCTGTCGGCGCCGCAGTGGCGGAGGGAAAGCGCGGTTTCATCGACCCAGGTTGTGGCGTTTGCGGTGTACATCTCTTCCGCGGAAGGCAAAAAAACCGCAGCGGCGCCGGTTTCGGCGCAGAGTGTGAGGTCGTCGGCCTCTTTGCGGGGATAGCGTGAAAAATCTTCGTTGGGGCCAAACTGGGTGGGGTTCACGAAGATGCTCACGACCACATGGGGCGTGCGTTTCAAGGCTTCGCGGATGAGCGAGAGGTGGCCTTCGTGCAGGTAGCCCATGGTGGGCACGAGCGCCAGGGTCTGTTTCGCTTCGCGAAGGGCGCGCGACCAGGCGTTCATCTCTTTTTTGGTGCGGATCACAAGCATGGCCTACTCCTGCGCAAAGGTCTGGAGAATCAGCGCGCCCCAGAGCGCGCCCTGGTGGAACTGCTCGAAGCTGTAGGATTCGTTGGGGCTGTGGATGCGGTCTTCCTGCATGCCGAAGCCGACGAGCAGGGGCGCGGCGCCGGTTATGTCGCGCAGGCGGGCAATGATGGGAATGGAAGCGCCTTCCCAGTGGAAGACGGCGCCGCGCGGGTCGATCTGCCGCAGCACATCCTGCGCCATGCGGGTGACGGGGGAATCCACGGGCAGCCGGAAGCCGGGCTCGCAGCCGCTCAGGTCGCTGAGCTCGAGCTTCATGCCGCGCGGGCAGCGGTCTTCAAGGTGTTTTTTGAGGAGCTCCCAGATTTCGCGGGGCGATTGCTGAGGCACGAGGCGCACGGAAATTTTGCCGATGGCTTCGGCGGGAATCACGGTTTTGGAACCGGGGCCGCCGTAGCCGGAGTGGATGCCGTTGATTTCCACCGTGGGGCGGAAGCTGCCGCGGACTACGGCGGGCAAACCCTCTTCGCCGCCCAAGGCGTCGACGCCCACTTCAGCCCGGTAGGCGTTTTCATCGAAGGGCTGCTCGGTGGCAAGGGCGAATTCGGTTTCGGAGGGGGGGGTGACGGCGGCGTAGAAACCTTCCACGGCAATGGAGCCGCCGGGCAGGTGAAGGGAGGCAAGCAGCTCGGCCATGCCTTGCGCGGGGTTGGGCGCGATGCCGCCGTGATGCCCCGAGTGGAGGTCGTAGGCGGGGCCGGTGAGCTTCACCGTGAAGTGCATCACGCCGCGCAGCCCGGCCACGATGGCGGGGCGGCCCGAGGGATCTTTGCCGGTGTCGCACGCCATGAGGATATCGGCGGCGATGCGCTCGCGCAGATCGTAAACCAGGGCGGAGATGGCTTCGCTGCCGCTCTCTTCCTGGCCTTCGAGCACGATGCGCACCGAGGGGAGCTTGCCGCCGAGCTCAATCACGGCGCGAAGCCCCTGAAGGAAGGAGAAGAGCTGGCCTTTATCATCCTGGGCGCCGCGGGCGTAGACGCGGTTCCCGCGGATGGCGGGCTCGAAGGGCGGTGTTTCCCACCCGCTGATCGGGTCGACGGGCTGGACGTCGTAATGGCCGTAGAAGAGCACGGTATGGGCGGAATCGGGCACGATGCGTTCGGCCACCACGAGCGGCGGCGAGGCGAGTTCATGCTGCACGAGCTCCACATCGAACCCGAGCGCCTTGAGGTATTTTTTGAGCCAGGCGGCGCACTTCGCGCAATCGCCCAGCTTGGCCGGATCGGCGCCGATGCTCTCGAAGCGCAGCAGTTCAAACCATTCATCCGTCACACGTTTGCGGTTGTCGGCCAGCCACAGGGTGATTTTTCCCTTCTCCAGCATAAAAAACCTCTTTCTATCGGACCAGGCTCATAAACTCGGCGCGCACCTCGGGGCTGCAGCGGAAGCTGCCCAGCACGGTGGAGGTGACCATTTCGGAATTCTGTTTTTCCACGCCCCGCATCATCATGCAGAGGTGCTTGGCGTTCATGACCACTCCGACTCCTTCGGCGCCGGAGATGTCTTGAATGGCTTCGGCGATCTGTTCGGTGAGGCGTTCCTGAATTTGCAGGCGGCGGGCGAAACAATCCACAATGCGCGCGATTTTGCTCACGCCCAGCACCTTGCCGCACGAGATGTATCCCACGTGGCAGCGGCCGTAAAAAGGGAGCATGTGGTGTTCGCAGAGGCTGTAGACCTCGATGTCGCGCACGATGATCATGTTGTTGGCGGGGGAGCTGAAAACGGCTTTGTTGAGCACCTGGCGGGGGGTTTGCCGGTAACCGCGCGTGAGAAAAGCCAGCGATTTGGCCACGCGCCCCGGCGTGCCGCGCAACCCTTCGCGGTCGGGATCTTCGCCCAGCTCGATTAACAACTGCCGGACCAGACCCTGAATCCGCTCCTGATTCGGCTCAAAAAGCGTTTCCTCTGCCATATTGCTTCTCCAGTGAAAAATAAGGGTGATTTTACCCCACTTCCTTCAAAAGAGCAAGCCCGCACCCGTTGATGTTTTTAAATAATTGAGAATGACGGCTCTACTCCAGCACCGCGCCGGTGGAGGCGTTGCCCACGAGCTTGGCGTAGCGGCGGAGCCAGCCGGTGACGGCGCGGGGGGGCCAGGGTTTGGCGGCGGCGCGGCGGGCGGCGATTTCGGCTTCGCAGAGGCGGGCTTCGAGGGTGCGCCCGGGGATGTCGATATGGATTGTATCGCCATCGTTGAGCAGGCCGATGAGGCCGCCTTCCGCAGCCTCGGGCGACACGTGGCCGATGCACGCGCCGTGGGTGGCGCCGGAGAAGCGGCCGTCGGTGATGAGCGCCACCGATTCGCCGAGGCCCGCGCCGATGATGTAGGCGGTGGGGGCGAGCATTTCCTGCATGCCGGGGCCGCCGCGCGGGCCTTCGCCGCGAATCACGACCACATGGCCGGGCTTGACTTTGCCCGCGAGGATGCCGTCGCACGCTTCTTCCTGCGAGTTGAAGCAAATCGCCTCGCCGGTGAAGACCAGCATCGATTCATAGACCCCTGCGCGCTTCACGACCGCGCCCTGTTCGGCGAGGTTGCCGTGCAGGATGGTGAGGCCGCCTTCACGGCTGTAGGGGTTTTCAAGGGGGCGGATGACCTGGTCGTTTTTCACTTCGGCGGCGGCGGCGATTTCACCGATGGTCTGGCCGGAAACGGTTTGGGCGGTGAGGTCAAGCAACCCGTCGACGGCGGCGATGCGCTTCAAAATGGCGGGGATGCCGCCGGCGGCGTGCACGTCTTCCATGTGATACTGGCAGGAGGGGGCGACTTTGCAGACGTTGGGGCAGCGCCTGGAGATGCCGTTGATGCGCTTGAGGTCGTAGACCAGGCCGGCCTCGCGGGCGATGGCGAGGGTGTGGAGCACGGTGTTGGAGGAGCCGCCCATGGCCATGTCGAGCGCGAACGCGTTGTCCACTGCGGAAAGCGTCACGATGTCGCGCGGTTTGGGGCCTTCGGCGAGCGCCATTTCCACGATGCGGCGGGCGGCGGTTTTCCAGAGCGCCTTGCGCGCGGGGTCGACCGCCGGTATTGTTCCGTTCCCCGGCAATGCCATGCCGATGCCTTCGCAGAGGCAGTTCATGGAGTTGGCCGTGAACATGCCGGAGCAGGATCCGCAGCCGGGGCAGGAGGTTTCTTCGATGGAATCGAGCTGGGCTTCGGTGATTTTGCCGTTTTTGTATTCGGCCACGGCTTCGAACACGGTGTTGAGGTCGGAGGCTTTTCCGGTCAGCGGGTTTTTGCCCGCGAGCATGGGGCCGCCGCTGACGAAAAGGGCGGGAATGTTGACGCGCAGGGCGCCCATCAGCATTCCGGGGACGATTTTATCGCAGTTGGGGATGCAGATCGCCGCGTCGAAGCAATGGGCGCGGAGCATGGTTTCCACGCAGTCGGCGATGAGCTCGCGGCTGGGGAGCGACATCTTCATGCCGCTGTGCCCCATCGCGATGCCGTCGCACACGCCGATGGTGTCGAACTCAAACGGCACGCCGCCCGCGGCGCGGATTTCGGCCTTGACGAGGCCGGCCACTTCGCGCAGGTGCACATGACCGGGAATGATATCGGTGTAAGAGCTGCACACGGCGATAAAGGGCTTTTTAAATTCTTCGGTCGTGACTCCCGCCGCGCGGAGAAGCGAACGGTGGGGCGCATGCTGGTAGCCGGCTTTGACGGTATCGCTGTTCATAAAATGGCCTTTCTGAAAGGAAAGGTGAAAAGGATACCTGAAAACGGATTATTTTTGAAGCTGAATTTCAACGCGCCTGGAGAGGGCGCGGTTGTATTTATCGCGATCGACCCGGGAGCCTTCCGGGCGGCGAGGAAGGCGATTTCGCCGCGGGGGGGCGATAGAGATGGAAATCAACGAGGCGGGGGCGTTTGTTTTGCGCCTGTTTCCATCAATGCAGGGAAATCAGGATGCCGGTGCGGCGCCAGAGTTGCAGGGAGGAGGCGGTTTTCACAAGGTAGAAATGGCTCCTCTTTGCGCCGGTCAGGGCGAAGCCTGCGGCGGGGGCTTCGCCGACCCAGGTGAGCACATCGCAGAATTTTCCGTAGGCGCCGAGGCTGACGGCGTCGGCGTTGATCAGGGTGGGGTCGGGGAGGGTCAGCGCTCCGGTGGTTGCGAGTGTGGCCGGTTCGGCTGTCACGGCGATGGTTGCGCCGGCCTCAAGCGTGAGGTTGGCGGCGGTCAGGCCGGTTTCGATGACGCCGCCCGGTTGGGCCGCGAGCGTGCCGCCTTCGCCAATGACGCCGCTGCCGCCGATGACGGCGCCGCTGAAGGCGGTGTAGGTGCCTGTTCCGGTGATGTTGGTCCGGTTGAGGGTGAGCCGACCCGCTTCCACGTCGAAGGGGAGGTCGAAGGAGAAAACGCCGGTTGCATAGTTGTTGGCGACGGTGAGGGCGCGCGTGCTTTCCTTTTCAATGGTCATGGCGCCGCCGCCGCGTTTGCGGATGCCGGTGAGGGTTGTGTTGCCGTAGATATGGATGCTGCCGGTAAAGGTGAAGCCGGCGCCGGGGGCGACGTCGAAGGTGACGCGGTCGCTGGCGCTGTTCCCGCCCGCCAATGTGAAGGCGGCTCCGCTGGTATTGACCGCGTTTTCAGAAAATTCAGCCGTTCCGGCCGTGACTTCGAAGACGGCGGCGGGGTAAGCCACCCAGGCGTAACCGCTTCCATTGATGATTTTGGCATTGCCGTCGACCCGGATCCGGCTTTGCTGGTTATGGTTGTAGCCCTCGTGCTGGAGTGTGGCGCCTGTGGCGAGGCGGGCGAAGTTGCTTCCGGCCATGCCGGCGGTGGCCTGGATGGCGCCCGCGTAGAGAAACACGGAGGCGTTGTCGCCGATAAGCAGCGGGTAGGCGTCTTGCGCGAGGTAGGCGGGGTTTTGGAAGAAGGAGGCCGCGTTGAGCTTGATCAGGCCGCCGTTGGCCTGAATCTGGCCGGAGAAGGCGGCCGGCGCTTTGTTGAGGATGAGGGTGCCGCCGCCGGTTTTCACGATGGTGCCTGAGCCGCTGAAGGCTGCGTCGATGGTTTGCTCGATGCCGCTGGCAAACGTGAGCGTGGATCCGGGTTGAAGCGTGAGGGAGGCGTTGTAGACGGCTGCGGCGGGGGTAAAACCGCCCCCGAAGGCGGCTCCGAGCGTGAGGGCGCTGTTTTCCGAAACGAAAAGGCTCTTGCTGAGTGTGAGGGGTACGTTGATGGCGACTGGCTGCCCGCCGGCGGCGGTTTCAAGGCCAATCGCGGCGGGGATGACAATACTGCCCGACCCGCCGTCGGTGAAGGTATATGCGGTTGAAGGGTTGTTGAACGCCATGAAGAGCGGCGAGACGGTTCCGGCGACGCTGACGGTGGCCTCGCCGCTGCCGAGGGTATTGAAATTCACGCTGTAATCGTCGGAATAGGTGCGGGGGCGCTCGGGATTGTTGAGATCGCTCCAGAGATCGGGAGCCGTAACGGACCATATACCGGTGCTTTGCTGCCAGGCGAGGGATTTGAGGCTGGCGACGGTGAGGATCACCGATTTGCCGTCTTCGCTGATTGAGATTTCGGTGGCGGTTTCAGGGGGAATCCGGGGGATGTTGAGGTGTGTGATGTTTTCCGGGTTTTCGATGGGCGAGCCGGCGGTGACGAGGGTGTAAACGCCGGGGGGCGCATTGCCAAAGGCGAGGTTGAGCGTGGTGTCGGCCGCGCCAAGCGCGAGCGCGGCCACCTGAAGGTGATCCGAGCCGGTGGGGTGGGCGATTTTCATGCCGAGGATGCCGCCGTTGAGCGTGAGGGCGGTGGCGGGGGCGCTCACGGTCATGGCGCTGGTTCCGGCGAGCTCGAGCCCGAAACCGGCGGTGAGGGTGAGGGTTGCCGGTCAGGCGGGAACCTGATTGGCGGCGCCGATGGCGAGCGTGCCTTTGCGGATTTCGAGGCCGCCGGTGAAGGTGTTGGCGGAGGCGGCGTTGAGCAGAAGCGTCCCTTCGCCGTCGAGCACGAGGCGGCCGGCGCCGGTGAGCGGCGAGGAAAGGGCGATGGTCTGGCCTGCGGCGGGGACGAAAATGGTGCCGGGGGTGGCGCTGGTAAGGCCCACGCTCGCAAAGTCCGTCATCGCCCAGCTGTTGGTGGGGAACGTGGCGAGGGTGGCGGCGCCAAGGTCGAGGGTGGCGTTGGCGGGTTTGGGGGTATTGATTCCGGAGGGGCCAAGGGTGATGGTGCCGCCGTTGAACTGAACGCGCCCGGTTTGGGTGTTTATGCCCACGTAAATTCGGCGGGCTTGCACGTTGCCGTCATTGACAATGAGCGCGCCGGCGCAATCGCGGCCGACTTCGAGATCGGTGTTGGGCACGTTGAGGTTGCCGCGGTTCATGGTGTAGGTGGCTTCGGCTCCGTAGTCTGAGGGGGAATTGTGGCCGATCCGGAAACCGGATGAGAGCATATTGAATTCGCCGCCATCCTGGATGAAGTCGCTTTGGGCGTTTTTTGTGGAGGCTCCCATGTAGAAGGCACCGCCGGAAATCGTCACTTTGGCTGAGTCTTTGAGGCGGAAGGTCGCTTTTTTAGCGGCTGTGGCGGCTCCGCCTTGTGTGAGGATGGCGGCGTTTTTAGCGGAAATGGTGACGTTTGCGTTGCCGGTGAAACGGATTTCACTCGCCGGGTTGGTCATGTTGAGGGCATTGCCATTGGTGGCGTCGTTCCTGATTGAGACCGTGCCTGAAGCAAATTCGAGGCAGCCCCCATTCATTTGAATGACGCTGGCAAGGGCGAGGGTTTGAGTGGGGCCCGAAAGAAGCAGAGTCCCGTTGGAAAGGGTGACGGTTCCCGAGGTTGTCCAGGAAAAGGGGGCTTGGATCGCGAACGTTTTGCCGGAAGGAATGGCGAATGCTCCGGTGGTGGTGGCTGAGAGGGCTTGACCGGCAAGGGTGAGGTCGGCGGCGCCGGCGAGGGAGAGGCCGTTGAGGGTGACGGCCTGGTCAAGGGTCAGCGTGAGCGGGTTGCCGCCGCTCGTGGTAATGGCGGCGGTGGCGGTATTGCCGGCTGTGGGATTGATCCAGGTGGATCCGTTCCAGGCGCCTGCGGCGAACCAGGCGCCATCGGCGTTGAGCGCGCGGGTATAAGCGGTGGCCGCAGCTTGGGCGTTGAAGGAAAAAACAGGTATGGCCAACAGGGTAATCAGAGCGGCACGATTCATAAAAGGCCCTTTCAGTATGAAAAAATGAACAGTTTGCAACCTCGAGGAGAGTGTACAGGATTCGCGTTTAGAGAGTCAATCAAAATTATAAAAAAAACCGCTTATAAATTCACAACGCCTCTGTAAAAAAATGGAAGGCCGGTCAATGGATGATGGCTTCCTGGAGGGAGGCGCCGGCGCGGATTTTGCGCAGGTCGATGAAGCGTTGGTTGGAGGAGCCGCGGAAGCGCAAATCAAGCGAACGGCGGGCGAGTACAAAGGGGCCGTCCATGAGCAGATCGATCTCGTTGAGGAGGCGCCAGGCGAAGAGGTCGGTGGAGAGGCGCTCATAGGTGTAGCCGGAGTAGCACATCACGGAGAGGTGTTTGCGTTTGCACCAGCGGGCAATGAAGGCAAGGGGCTCCGGCTGGCAAAAGGGTTCGCCGCCGCTGAAGGTCACGCCGCCGAGCGTGTGCATGGTCTTGCGAATGGCGCGGATGACGGCCAGGACGGACATCCTCGTGCCGCCATCGGGGGCGTGCGTTTCGGGATTGTGGCAGCCCTTGCATCGGTGGGGGCACCCCTGGGCGAAAACCGCGAACCGGAATCCGGGGCCGTCTACAACCGACTCGGGAACCAATTCGGCGATGCGCAGATAAATCATTCAAGGCCTTTTGTGTGTTTCACGCGGTCGCGCACTTCCGCGCGCTTGCCGTTGTTGAAACGGTCAAGGGTGCCCACAAGGTAACCGGTGATGCGGCGAATGCGCTCGAAACGAGGCCCTTGCGATTCGCGGCGGCCGCATTTGGGGCATACGTCGCCGATGATTCCGCGATACCCGCACGCGGGGTCGCGGTCGAGGGGGTGGTTCACGGAGCCGTAGCCCACGCCGGCGGCGGCCATGTGGCGGATGATGCGCTCGAAGGCTTCGATGTTGTCGGCCATTTTTCCGTCGAGCTCCACGTAGGTGATGTGGCCGGCGTTGGTGTGGGTGTGGTAGGGGGCTTCGAGGTCAATTTTTTTGAAGGCGGAGATGGTGTGGTAAACGGGGATGTGGAAGCTGTTGGTGTAATACGGGCGGTCGGTGATTTCGGGCATTTCGCCGAAACGGCGCCGATCCATGCGCACGAAGCGGCCGGAAAGGCCTTCGGCGGGGGTGGCGAGGAGGGAGAAGTTGAGGCCGGTTTCGCGGCAGAGTCCGTCGCAGTAAGCGCGCATGTGTTTGACGATTTTGAGGCCGAGCTCCTGGGCGGCTTCCGATTCGCCGTGGTGGCTGCCGATGAGGGCTTTGAGGGTTTCGGCAAGGCCGATGAAGCCGATGCTGAGGGTGCCGTGCTTGAGCACGGGGCGGATCTCGTCGTCGGCCTCAAGCGTTTCGGATCCGAGCCAGATGCCTTCGCCCATGAGGAAGGGGAAGTTGCGCACGCGTTTGCGGCATTGCACTTCATAGCGCTCGAGGAGCTGTTCTTTCACGAGCAGGAGCATGGCGTCGAGCTGGCGAAAGAAGGCGTGGAGGTCGCCGCGGCTCTGAATGGCGAGGCGGGGGAGGTTGACGCTGGTGAAGCTGAGGTTGCCGCGGCTCCAGGTGATTGCGTTGGCGGGGTCGGCTTCGTTGGCCATCACGCGGGTGCGGCAGCCCATGTAGGCGATTTCGGTTTCGGGGCGGGCGGGGTCGTGGAACTGGGCGTTGAAGGGGGCGTCTTGGAAGGCGAAGTTGGGGAAGAGGCGTTTGGCGCTGACTTCGCAGGCGAGCTTGAAGAGGTCGTAGTTGGGGTCGCCGGGGTCGAAGCTGACGCCTTTTTTCACGCGGAAAATCTGAATGGGGAAGATGGGGGTCTCGCCGTCGCCCAGGCCTGCCTGGGTGGCCAGCAGAAGGTTGCGGATGACCATGCGGCCTTCGGGGGAGGTGTCGGTGCCGTAGTTGATGGAGCTGAAGGGGGTCTGTGCGCCGGCGCGGCTGTGCATGGAGTTGAGGTTGTGGACGAGGGCCTCCATGGCCTGATAGGTCGATTTTTCGGTGGTTTTGAGGGCGTTGCTTTCGGCGTAGGCGAGCACTTTTTCAACAACGGCGGCGGCGAGGCCGGTTTTCTCAAGGGTTTCGCGCTCCTGTTCGCGCACGGCGGCCACATCGGTGATGGCGTTGGGGAAGGGCATGGCGGGGGGGATTTCCGTTTCGGGCGCGAGCAGCTCCATGGCGCTGGCGAAGGCGAGCTTGTATTGCTTGGCGAAGGTGTAGCGCACGCCCAGGGCCATGGCGCGGTCGAAGTTGGGCACGGATTGGCCGCCGTGCTGGTCGTTCTGGTTCGATTGAATGGCGATGCAGGCGAGGGCGGAAAAGCTGCGGATGTCTTTCGGCGGGCGGAGGAAGCCGTGGCCGGTGCTGAACCCGCGCTGGAGCAGGCCCACGAGGTCGATCTGGCAGCAGGTCATGGTGAGGGAGTAGAAATCGAGGTCGTGGATGTGGATGTCGCCCAATTCATGCGCGCGGGCGTGCTCGGGTTTGATCATGGTGTTGAGGTAATAGCGCTTGGAGGCTTCGGAACCGAATTTGAGCATGGCGCCCATGGCGGTGTCGCCATCGACATTGGCGTTTTCGCGCTTCACGTCGGAATCTTTCGCATCGGCGTGCACGATGTCGTCGAGTGTGCGCATGAGCAGGGTGTTGCGCTCGCGGATGCGGGAACGCTCGGCGCGGTAGAGGATGTAGCATTTGGCGGTTTCAGGCAGGTGCGCTTCCATGAGCACGCGCTCGACGCCGTCTTGAATGGCTTCGATATCGGGCGATTCCGTTTTGCCGGCGAAGAGCCGCGCCACGTTGACTGCGAGCGAGCTGGCCAGCGCGCCGCGCTCAAGGTCGTTCATGGAGGCAAGCTCGGCTTCGCGGGTCTGCTCGAGCGCTTTGCCGATGGCGGTTGAAATTTTCGAGAGATCAAAGGGCACAGACCGGCCGTCGCGTTTCTGAATCGTGGTAATCATCGCACACTCCAAGAATGAATATAGCAAAGAGGAACGCGGATAGTGTAGACCGAATCACCCGGGAGAGTCAACCCAGAAGACACAATATATTGTATTTCTTTTTTGGATAACCACTACCTGTTGTGGTTCAAATCAAGACCTTCACTTGTCGTAAATTCTTCTTTTTCTACCGGAAAACAGTGGGTTCGCGTGAAACGCCGCTTCACATTTTTTTGAAGGATTCTTCCCGGCGCCCGCCTCTTCTTTTCTCTGCCGAGCGATGCCGGAGGGTGCCATTTTGCCGGTTCTTGCGCCGTTCTGTCTCATTTCTGGGTATAAACCCCGCCGCCAAACGCGGCGATTTCCTGCAGCAAATCAAACCGCTTTTTTTTGTCATTCCCCTGTACGGCGCCTCCCGCAAACCGCCCCGGATCTGCATAGATCCCAACGCAATTGATCACGCAGGGCACATAAGCACTGTCGTTTGCCCAATTGTGTTTAATCAATTCCAAGGTCTTTGGAGAACCTTCGCCATCGGTTAAAAAATAGACGGTGTCGACGTTCTCTTTTTCAATGACCGCAAAGGCTGTTTTCCAGGCATCTTCCATATTTGTTCCGCCGGAAGCGCAGATTCTCTCGATTTTGGTTGTGCGCTCCGGCACCTTTTCAGTTACGAGCAGCGGCGTGGCCCAGGAATCGTCGATCTTTGAATCGTAAAAGATGAGCCCCACCTTCGGCGGTCCCTCGGAGGGGTGATGTGTGGCCTGATCCGTTTTCATTAGGTGTTTTTGCCGTTCATACACCGTCATTTTTTTTTGCGGCGATGCGCTTTGCTTTGGCGGATTTTTCGTTGCAACCATCACCCCTTCCAGGTTCTTGAGCATGGTGGCCAGCTCGCTTTTCAGCGTTTGAATGCGCTCTCCGCTCATTGAGCCCGATGTATCCAAAATAAAGAGAATCACTTGCCCGGTGATTTCATTGCCGTAAAACATGGGCGTTTGGTGCTGAAATACAAGCTTATCCGCCTCGTGCACCGCATCGATCATTTCATCGATTGAAAGAACCGGTTCCTCCTGTTTTTCATCTGAAAACACTGAACATTCGGGCACCGTTTCCACCACCACCCGGATTGCATCCGGGGCGACGGGCTCGGAAGGCTTCACAACGAAAGCCGGCTGCAGAGGCGATGGCGCTGGAGCTGGCAAAGGCGCTCTCGGATCTTTACGCACTGCTACAACGGGAGGCGGCACAACGGGTTCGGAAACGACAACCGGTGCCTCGGGAGCTTCCGGCACGATCGCCGGTTCAGGCTGAACGGGTTCCGCCGCTTCGCGAGGCTCTTCCGCAGGGAAATCATAATACTTCCGTTTTTCCGTGGTCAGCTCAACGAAGAGCATCCCCGCCAGGCAGCTCAAAACGGGTGCCAAAAGACACCACATGGCGTAGCGCGCCGTAAAGAGTTTTTTCACCGCCGCCGCGTTCGCCTTGTTTTCCACCCGGACAACTCTGAGAAAAACATCCCCGATCTGAACGCTCTGCCCGCTTGAGAGCGCAATCGGGCCTTTGATTTCCAGCCCCCGCAAGAGCGTGCCGTTGGTGCTGCCCATATCCTTGACGACCACCGTGCCGCCGGCATCGGTTAAACAGCAGTGAGCTTTGGAAACGCCTTTTTCGCGAATCACGATATCGCAGCTCGAGTGCCGCCCGACGATGAGCGCCTTCTTATCAAAATCAAACTCTTCGCTGCCGGTCTTGCCCGAGATCACCACGATTTTCCAGTTGACGTTTTTCCTGTTCCCCAGGGAGTCGCATTCCTTCTCTCCAAACCGGAATCGTTTTTTTGTTTTTACCTTGATATGCATCGCTCACCTTTTTTGAAATACAGACCTACTTATTAATAGCGATGCAAGCGTCTGTTTTTCAAAAAAAACGGTCAGGCGCGAAGAAAAAGGTTTGCGCGGCGCAGAATCCAGAGCACCGCAACGAGCAGCAGCGCGGATCCAATCTGCTGAATCACGCCGTACCATGCGTTGCCCGCAATGGGTCTCAAGCCGAAAAGAAAGCGGTCGGCGAAGGCGCAAAGCGGGCCGCCGCAGTATTCGCCGAGGAAATAAGCCAAAAGAGCGTTGGTTCCGAAAAGAGTCAGGAGGCCGCCGCCGCGCCGCCAGAGGAGCACATCCGCAAAAAGATGAAACCCCGCCAGCAGCAGCATGCTCCACCCCGCGGCAAGAAGCGTGAAGCAGCACGTGAAAAGGTGCTTGACCACCGGGTGCTCGAAGCTCCAGAGCCAGCCGGCCAGGCAGAGACCCAGGCCGGCGGCCGCAAGGAGAAACGTTTTGGCGGGCGGCGTGAAGCGCGGGCTTTGGAGGAGCTCGCCGGCGAGAGACCCGAAGAGGACGGTGGCTCCAAATGTGAGGGAAGAGAGAAGCCAGGTGTAGGTGTACCAGGGCGCAAAGCGGATGGAACCATCGGGCAGGCGCGCGGCGCCGTCGCGCCAGCCGCCGAGAAGCGCGCGGTCGATCCCTTCGGCGAGATTGGTCGCCGGGGCATAGCTGCCGTTGCCGTAGACCACGCCGCCAAGCTCAAGCGAACCGTAGCGCATGGCGGCCCAGAAGGCGGCCAAAAGGAGTGCCGCAATGATGCCGTGCACGCGGATTTTGGGCGTAAGCAACGCGAGAGTGGCGATGAAATACCCCGCCGCGATGGCCTGAAGCGTGTTGCTGTAAAGGCGGAATCGGCCCGGATCAAGGCTCGGCAGATTGCCCTGCATCACCATGCCGAGCAGCCACAAAAGCGCCATGCGTTTTACCAGGCGCGCCCAAAAACGCCAAGTCAGCTTCTCTCCGGCGCGGTATTTGCGCATGGAAAAAGGCAGCGCGGCTCCCGCCGTAAACATAAAAAGAGGCATCACAAGATCCCAGGCCGTGAACCCCTCCCAACGCGCATGCCCGGCATGATAGCTCACCCATTCGGGCGCTTGCCACACGCGAAACAGCGCAGTCAGCACAGGATGCAGCGCCACAAGCGCCAGCATGTCGAAACCGCGCAGCAAATCGAGCGAAAGCAAACGTCCGGGCTTTTCCAATTCGGCACCTCCTGTTGATTTACCGGGAAAGATAACCGGATTTCAATAAAACGACAACGGTTTTCCTGTATTTTCTTGTCACCCGCATCTTTCTTGTGGCATACTGTGGCGTATGCAGGACAATGACGTCCGCATATAAAAGGAGTTCATTTACATGAAAAAAATGGCATGGGCTGGTATGTTTGTTGCGGTCGCCGCCATGATGACCGGTTGCGGCGTGATTCCTTCCAAGGGCGCCATCTGCGCCCCGATCATGATCAATTCCCTTTCTTCGGGCGAATATGTGGATAACAGCGTGAAAGCCGAGAAGAAAGGCACCGCCACCGTCCAAGGCATCGTGCTCTTCACGGAAGGCGATGCATCGATCGGCAAAGCCATGGCCGCAGGCGGCATCAAAAAAGTCAACCGCGTGGACTATGAAATCTTCAACATCCTCTACGTCTACACCCGCTACACGACCATCGTTTGGGGCGAATAAGCGCAACCCAGGCTGATTCAATCAAAGGCGGCGGCTCCCTTACGGAGTCGCCGTCTTTTTTTGTTACGGCGCCGAAAGCGCCCGTTCAAGGTCGGTGATGATATCGTCCGCATCCTCGAGACCCACCGAAAGGCGGATCATGCCCGGATCGACCCCGCACGCAAGCAACTGCTCCGCCGTAAGCTGACGGTGCGTGGTGCCCGCAGGGTGCAACACACTGCTGCGGATATCGGCCACATGCACCTCTTTTGAAATCAACGCCAGCGCATCCATAAAGCGCTCCGCCCCCTTCCCTCCGCCTTTGAGCACAAACGAAATCACACCGCTTCCGCCGGTGAGGTATTTTTGCGCCAACGCATATCCCGGGCACCCCTCAAGCCACGGGTAATTGACCCGCTCCACACCTGCGTTTCCTTCAAGAAAGCGGGCGACTTTAAACGCGTTTTCGCAATAGCGCCTCATCCGCATCGGCAGCGTTTCCAACCCCAGGTTCAGCAAAAACGCCGAATGCGCCGCGGGATAAGCGCCGAAATCGCGCATCAGCTGCATGCGGGCTTTGATGATAAACGCAAGCCGGCCATAGGTTTTCGTGTAAGATATTCCGTGATACGATTCATCCGGCCCGGTGAATTCCGGAAAACGGCCGTTTGACCAGTCAAAGGCGCCTCCATCCACAATCACGCCGCCGACCTGCACGGCATGGCCATCCATATACTTGCTTGTCGAATGAACCACAATATCGGCGCCGAAGCCAAGCGGCTTGCACAACACCGGCGTGGCCAGCGTATTGTCGACAATCAGCGGCACGCCGTGCCGGTGAGCCACGCGGGCAAACTTCTCAATATCCAGCACCGTCAGCGCCGGATTCGCCAGCGTTTCCCCAAATACAGCCCTCGTGCCCGAATCAAAGGCCCGGTCAAGCACATCCTCGGATGCATCGGGATCCACAAACACACACCGGATCCCCAGGCGCTTCAGCGTCACCGCCAGCAGATTCACACTCCCGCCATAGACCTTCGAAGAACAGACAAAGCCATCTCCCGCCCCGCAGAGATTCAGCAGGCACATCATGATCGCCGCCTGCCCTGAAGCCGTGCACATCGCCCCCGCCCCGCCCTCCAGCGCCGCGATCTTTTCCTCCACCGCCATCACCGTCGGGTTCGCGAACCGCGAATAGACAAGGCTTTTCGTGGGGTCGTCGAAAACAGCCGCCATATCGGCCGCTTTGTTGTAGACATAGGTCGTGCTTTGCACAATCGGCGCCACACGGGGCTCGGCGTTTCCGGGAGTATAACCGGCGTGAAGGCAAAGAGTGTCGTCATTCATGGGAAGCTCCTCCATTCAGGTTTTCCCCAGACTATACCGCGAAAGACCTCACATTGCAAAGATGAATAATCCCAAATTACGAATTAGAGCGTTTTTAATTGAAATAACCGCTCTTTGTAATAAAACCTCCGCAAGAAATCAGAGAAAAAGCCATTCGCTCCTGTAAAGAAAGATTGCTTTCTAAAGTGAAAATCGCATTCATCTTCGCAGTCAACGACAGAACGCTGAAAACGTGGCTCTCGGAGTATAGAAAAACCCTTTCATTTCAAAGCAGAATATAACAAAACTACCCATATGTCAAAACTCTCTAAATAAGAACCTTGCGCCCCCCATCGCGGTCATCATTGCGCCAGAAGTTGAAACGTTCTTTGTTGACGGCGGCGGTGAGGTCGGTTTCATCCCAGAGGCCGTTGCGGTCGTCGTCGGGGAGGAGGGCGCGGGAGGCGGCACGCGGATTCACTGGATGGATTGGACATGAAGTAAGCATATGACTGCTTCTTAAGGCTCGCGAACGGGGCGTTCATAGTCGCCGTATTTGCGAATCCACCAACCCGTCGACGAAGGTTCGCGGGGATAGGAGAGATTGAAATTATGCATCGCATCGTATTCCATGTTGAGGTCGTTGCGGGTGGGGTTGACGTAGTGGGAAAAATTGCGGAGGAAGATTTTGCGGTTGCCTTCTTTGTCTTTTTCAGGCGATCGCTCAATTGTCAGCGGGCCGCGAAGCTTGCCGTAGTGGGCGGATTTGAAGGTGCCGTCGGGATTCTTTTCGCTGCGGATGCGGAAGAAGACGTTTTCGCAATCGGGGACGCGGGTCGTGGTTTCTCTTCTTGATTGTTCATAGGGGTTTATATTTCTGGGAACCTTGATGAAGGTGACAAGCTGGGTGACGCTTAGCGTGGGAGAATCGTAGCCGCTTTCGGGGGCGCGGCGGGGAAGTTTGAAGTCGGATTCTTTGATAATCATATTGTCGGGAATGGGGGTGACGCCGTTGAAGTCGCCGGGGAAGGTCAGGGTGAGTTTTTGATCAAGCCGGTAATCCAGTGTGTCTGCCGTGCCTTCTTCCGAAACCGTGTAGGTCAATGTGCAATCGGCGGTTTCGCCTTTGCCGTGGGGGGGCATAAAATCGCCTTTGATGAGGTCGTATGAAAGTTCAGGCGCGGGGAGGTTGACGCGCGGATAATTTTTGGCATACATGGCGATGGGTTCGCCGATCTTGCGCACGCGAAGGGTCACGGTCGGGTTCCAGGGTTGCCATTTGCCGTGTTTAGGCCTAATGAATTCATATTGACCTCTTGACTTGTAATAGCCTGGAGCATCCGCGCCATAGCCAACCCTACGATGAGCCGAATCGGAAAAGGTTGCTTTCCCGTCTTTATCCACCATTGCGTCTTGCCCTGTACCGGTTTGTCCATCAAAAGGATTTGAGGTTGTATTACGTGACCAGGAGGTTCCCGCTTCAATACCTGTAAGTGGTTTTCCTTCTTCATCGGTTACGGCAAGGGTGATTTTTCCCATGGGATAACTGGCAATGAGACAACTATTGAGCAGAAGGAGGTTGAGACTGAAAAGCAGATGTTTCATGGGGCGTTTCCTTTCAAGTTGCACTGGGTCATAATTTGTTGAAAAAGGGGTTTTACGTTAATGAACGGCATATTACGAATGTCACTATGTTTCCAATTTTCGGGGTCTTTCCCTTCAACTCGGAACCAACCATTGCGTTTTTCTGCATCATTCATGTCGGTGGATGTGGTGAATCCGCTTCCGGCTGTTCCGCCGGCACCGGAGGTTCGGGCTGGGATAGCGCGGGCAAGGAGGCGGAAGCGGTGCGTCTGTGCGTAGTTGCGAGCAATTTCATCGTTGTCGGAGAAGAGTTCGGCGGGGCGTTTGCGGAAAAAAGGTTTTCGGATAAGATCGGCATTGGCGATGTCGCGTCCGGCTTCTTCGGGTGTGGGCATACCGAAAATACTAAAGACGTCTAGCCAGTGTTCGTAGCCTCTTCGGTTGAAGCCCCAGCCCATGAGGCGGCTTCCGGTAAACCAACCATCGCCCCAAAGTTCGTAACTGCGGCCCTTCCAAAGTTCCTGTGTGGCCCAAGCATAATCTCCAGGGGTCTCAAAGGTCAAGCCGTTTTCCAGTGTGAGATTGATCTCCCAAAGCGATTCGGGCGGGTTGTTGACGACCTCTTCGCCGGTGCTGTAAAACTGGTGAAAGCGTGTATTCTTTTTATCCGAGAAGAGGCCGCGCCAGGTGAGTTTATAACGTGGGTCCTCAGGAGTTGATTCAAACAGCGTGTACCATTCGCTGCAGAGGAGCCTTTCCTGCGAAGGGGTGGCGTTGACGTAGGGCCGCCAATCCGGATGAACGAGGTTGGGGTGTGGGTCGGTTTGTGCATGATAGGCTTCGAGGGGCACGGCGGGGTTGAGGAGGATGTAGTCGTCGACCCTGGCGTTGTGGTGGCAGATGGCGGAGGAGGCGATCATGTTTCCGAGGCTGTGGGCGGCGAGGGTGACTTGGCCGGTGAGGGCGCGGGTGTAGGCGGCCACGGCGGGGGCGGTGGCGAAGGCGTTTTCCACGTTGACGTGGTAGTTGGGCGAGAAATCGGAGATGAGTGCGGAACCCTGCGATTTGAAGCCGTACCAGTGGATGGCGTGGAAGGCGGC
>JAVBLT010000059.1:0-32595 GCA_031553315.1 Kiritimatiellia bacterium | reverse complement strand
AGCCGATGAATCCTTTCGGGTTCATCTCTCGGTTTTATTGATAGGTCCTGATCCGGCACAAGCATCTTACTGTTCTTGCGCATCCCTTCCAGACCAAGAGCCTGAAGAGATGCCATTGAGCGATTCCACTTTTCAAAGAGCTATTCGCTTGGGGTTTGGCGTTGCCGCCTACCGTGCTGCGAAACGGGTTGCAATGTACCATTTGTATGGGGGGTTGGCAACAGGAAAAAAAATTTATTTTTAAGAAAAAAATAACTCGTTGGTTTATAGCACAAAATCAAACTTGGGTTTGAAGGCGGCGGCGCATTTCGGCGATGGCGGCGGCCATGTCGGCCTGTTTGAAGAGGAAGCTGCCGGCGACGAATTGGTTGGCGCCTGCGCGGGCGCTCAGGACGGCGGTTTCGTGGTCGATGCCGCCGTCGACCATGATGTCGAGCTCGGGGTGGCCGATGCGGTCGGCTTCGGCGCGGATGGCGGCGATTTTGGGGAGGACTTCGCGGATGAAGGTCTGGCCGCCGTAGCCGGGGAAGACGGTCATGCAGAGGATTTCATCGGCGGCGGCGAGGAAGGGGAAGGCGCGCTGGGGGGGGGTGTCGGGGTTGAGGACGAGGCCGGCGCGGGCGCCAAGGGTGCGGATGTGGGCGAGGAGGGCGAGGGTGTCGATGGGGATTTCGACGTGAAATTGCACGGTGGTGCTGCCGGCGGCGATGAAGCGGGGGGCGAAGAATTCGGGGTTGGTGATCATGAGGTGGGTGTTGATGGGGAAGCCGGGGAGGAGGCGGCGGGCCATGGAGGAGGTGTCGGGGCTGTAGCTGAGGTTGGTGACGAAGTGGCCGTCCATGACGTCGAGGTGGAGGGCGTCGGCGCCGGAGGCGAGTACGCGGCGGCAGGCGTCGCCGAGGTTGGCCTGGTCGGCGGCGAGGAGGGAGGGGAGGATCTGATAGGGGCGTTTCATGGCGGAATTCTCTGTTTATGCCATTTGGGAGAGGAAGCGGATGTCGTTCTCGTAGAGCCAGCGGATATCGGGGATGCCGTATTTGATCATGGCGATGCGCTCGACGCCCATGCCGAAGGCGTAGCCGTAGAGTTCATCGGGGTTGTAGCCGACGAATTGGTAGACGCGGGGATCGACCATGCCGGCGCCGGCGATTTCAATCCAGCCGCTGTTTTTGCAGACGCGGCACCCTTTGCCTTTGCATATGTGGCAGGTGAAGTCGACTTCTACGCTGGGCTCGGTGAAGGGGAAGAAGTGGGGCCGGAAGCGGACGCCGATCTCGGGGCCCATGATTTCGCGGGCGAAGTAGGCGAGGGTCGATTTGAGGTCGGCGAGTGATACGGGGCGGGTGTCGACGTAGAGGCCTTCGATCTGGGGGAAGTTGGCGGAGGGGGGGGCGTCGGTGGTGTCGCGGCGGTAGCAGCGGCCGGGGTTGATGATGCGCAGGGGGGGCTTGTTGCCGAGCATGGCGCGGATCTGGACGGGGGAGGTCTGGGTGCGAAGAAGGAGGTCGCCGGTGAACCAGAAGGTGTCGGAGGGGTCCATGGAGGGGTGGTGGGGGGCGGTGTTGAGGGCGGTGAAGTTGTTGAAGCGGGTCTCGATGTCGGGCCCGTCGGCGACGGTGAAGCCGAGGCGGCTGAAGATGGCGGCGACTTCTTCAATGACGCGGGAAACGGGGTGCATGGTGCCTTCGCTGTGCCAGCGGCCGGGGAGGGTGGCGTCGAAGGCGGGTTTCGCTTCGGCGGGGGTGTTTTTGGCGGCGGAGGCTTTTTCGGCGAGGCCGTTTTCGAGGGCTTCGCGCCAGGCCTGGAGGCGTTTGCCGAATTCGGGGCGGTCGGCGGGGGTTACGGCTTTCATGTTTTTCACGCAGGCGGGGATGAGGCCGTTGCGCCCGAGATAGCGGATGCGGATCTGTTCAAGGATCTGGGGATCGGCGGCGGCGGCGAGCTCGTTGATGGATTGGGCGTGGGCGGTGATCACTTCCTGAAGCGTCATGACAACATCCTTCCTGCTGTGTGAAACAAAACAGCCATCCTCCCCGCGCTGCGGGGAAGGACGGCGTGCAGAGGCGCCTGCGGTTTTACGCGAGTGCGGCGCGTGCTTTTTCGATGAGGGCCGCGAAGGCTTTTTCATCGTGAATGGCGATTTCGGAGAGCATCTTGCGGTTCATTTCGATGCCGGCTTTGTTCAGCCCTTCGATGAAGCGGCTGTAGGTCATTCCCTGGGCGCGGGTCGCGGCGTTGATGCGGGCGATCCAGAGGGCGCGGAATTCGCGCTTGCGCAGCTTGCGGTGAAGGGTGGCGAGGCGTTGGGCGCGGTCGACGGCTTCGGTGGCAAGGCGGAATTGCTTGCTGCGGGCGCCGTAGAAACCTTTGGCGAGCTCCAACCGCCGGCGGCGGCGTTCTCTTGAAGCCGGTGCATTCGTGGCTCTGGGCATGGGTCAATCTCCTTTTAGGCCTGCAGCATGCGGGCGAGTGTTTTCTGCATGGGTTCGTCGACAACAACAGATCCACGGAGCTGACGCTTGCGACCGCGCGACTTATAGCCGTTGAGGTGGGATTTGCCCGCCTGCGTGCGCATTGCTTTACCCGTGGCCGACATTTTGAACCGCTTGGTGGCGGCCCGTTTGGTCTTCATCTTAGGCATTTTTTTTCCTATTTCTGTGTGGTGCGCCGCATGGAAGGCAGTCAGCCGAAAGCCATCGCCGACGGAAGCACCGGACCGTTTCCGCATCCGAATGACGCGAAAATCGAAGAAATGATATCACACTTTCGCCGTATTTGCCAATGAAAAATTGCGATAGTGAATTGCGAAGTAAATCGCACAATGAGATGGTCGCTCAAAGAAGGAGAGCCGATGCGTAAACCGTCAACCGAGGTGAAGAGGGATTGCGCGATTTTCGATTGAAAAGGGGCTGAGAGAAAGCGGAAATCTCATTCGAAACATGTTCTAGTGGGTGCTTCCCTGGGCAAGCGTGCTTTGCCACGCGGCTTCGTTGAAGCCTGCCTGCACGGTATTGCCGTGAATGAGCAGGGGCCGCTTGATGAGCATGCCGTTGGAGGCGAGAAGCGCAAGCTGTTCAGAGGGTGAAAGCGCCGGAAGCTTTTCTTTGAGGTTCAGCTGCTGATAAATCAGGCCGCTGGTGTTGAAGAAACGCTTCAGTGGCAAACCGCTGCTTTTCCACCACCCTTCAAGCTCTTCCTTTGAGGGCGTGGCTTCCACGATGCGGCGCTCCGCAAAGGAAATGCCTTTTTCAATCAGCCAGTTGCGTGCTTTGCGGCAGGTCGAGCATTTCGGGTGGCAGATCAACGTGGCTTTAATAGGTGAAGAGTTCATTTAAGGCATAGCTCCGCGAGGCGGTTTTGTTGAGCGCTTCGAGGAGAAGCTGTTGCGAGTGGCGGGTGAGCCTGCGCCCTTTGGCGCCGCGGCCGACGAGCTTGTGGGTGATCGCCACGGGGTTGGTTTCCACAAGGCGATGGGGCGTGAGGCCTTCGCGCTCAAGGATGTGGGCGAAGGGCTGGGGGCCGAGGTTGCGCTCGATTTCATCATTCATCGGTCAAGACCTTTTCTTTATTCTCCAATGCCTTTTCAATGGCTTTGAAATGCTGGAGCTTCTCAAGCTGATCCCGCTTCATGTCTGCGATTTTCAGGCCTTTGCCCATTTGATTGACTTTTTCCATGGCTTCGATTTCTTTTAGGATCGTCTCCTGGTCGGCAATCAATTGGCGAATGGTGGTCAGGCGCTGGGCATCGGTTTCGTGGCGGTCGAAACGCTCGGCGTTGCGTTCAATGCGGGAATCGAGATCTTGAAGCGCATAGATGTGGCGGATAAACGCCACGAGGTCGCGAGGAATCCGGTCAATCAGCGCGCGGCTTCCGGCGAAGGCGGCGAGGGCAAGGCAAAGCACGGCAAGAGCCGGCCAGAGCTTGGCATCGGCCTTCGGTTCCATATCGAAAATGCCGTGCAGGTGCGCCACGCGGCGGCGGAGCACGGGGTAATAGGCGCCGCCGCAGATGAGGCCGAAGACGAGCCCGCCGATGTGCGCGGAATTGTCGATGCCGCCTTGCAGGCCAAACATGAGGTTCAGCCCCAAAAAAGTCAGGAAGCTTTTGAAGAGCGGTCCTTTTTGGAACACGCCGAAAAGGTTGGTGAAGAGCAGGCCGTAAAAAATGCCGAAGAGGCCGAAGATGGCGCCGGAGGCTCCCGCGCTGTTCATATTGCCATTATGCCACCACAGGCTGCACACGCTGGCGAAAACGCCGCACAGCAGATACCCGCTCAAAAAGAGAAATGACCCGATGCGCCGCTCCAGCTGGATGCCGATGTAGGAGAGGGCGTAGAGGTTCATGGCGAGGTGCAGGAGGCCGAAGTGCAAAAAACAGTTGGTGAGGAGCCGCCACCATTCGCCGTTGAGGGTGAGGGAGCCGAAGTTGGAACCCCAGGAGATGAGCGCGTCGCCATCGGGGGAAAGGGGGTTGATGCCGGTCGCGGTCATGGCGAGAAACACGGCGGTGTTGCTCAAAAACAGCCCGAGGGTGACAGGGCTGCCTTTGAAATGAGCGAAAAATTTGGAAAGTGCGTTCATAAAAAAGAAAAGGCGGCCGCCCCGTGATGAGACGACCGCCCATGAATCCACTATTTTCCGGCCTTGGCGAGGTCGGTGTAGAGCCTGAAGGCTTCTTCGGGTTTCATGTTTTTGTGGACGACGGCGTTGACGGCCTGGAGCATGGCGGCGGGGGCTTCCGATTGGAAGACGTTGCGGCCCATGTCGACGCCGGCGGCGCCGTCGTTGATGGCCATGTGGGCGAGCTGGAGGGCTTCGAGCTCGGGGAGCTTCTTGCCGCCGGCGATGACCACGGGAACCGGGCAGCAGGCGGTGACTTTGGAGAAGCCTTCGGTGTAGTAGGTCTTGACGATGTGGGCGCCGTTTTCGGCGCAGATGCGGGCTGCAAGGCCGAAGTAGCGGGCATCGCGGGCCATGTCTTTACCCACGGCGGTGACGCCCATGATGGGTATGCCGTATTTGGCGCCTTTGTCGACGGCGCGGTAAAGGTTGGCGATGGTGGAGGCTTCGTGGGCGGGGTCGCCGATGGCGAGCATCACGGCCATGGCGGAGACGTTGAGGCGGGCGGCGTCTTTCACATCCATGACCACGTTGTCGTTGAGCTCGGTGAGGATGCTGGTGCCCGCGTCGGCCCGGATGCAGATGGGCTTGGGGCAGGTGGGCGGAATGAGCGCGCGCAGGATGCCGCGGGTGCACATGAGGCAATCGGCATACTCCAGGAGGGGCACGATGGAGAGGTCGATGCGCTCGACGCCGGAGGTGGGGCCCATGATGAAGCCGTGGTCGCAGGCGAGCATCACGGAGCGGCCGGTGGCGGGGTTGAAGATGCGGCTGAGGCGGTTTTTCATGCCCCAATCGAGGTTGGCGGAACCTTTAAGGTAGAAGCCTTCGTTTTTTTGCGCGACGCCGAGGCCGAATTCGGCTCCTTCGCGCAGATCGTCTAAATCAGCCATTGTTTCATCCTTTTCTGTTTAACATGGGGAGACTGCCGCCGGGTGTCGCTCCGGCGGCAGCGGGGCATCACTTGGCAAAGGCGCCGAAGATGATGGCCATGGAGGCGGAGCCGGCGTCGATCGCGCCGATGGAGCGTTCACCGAGGTTGCGGGCGCGGCCAAACCGGGCCTGCATGTTGGCGGAGGCTTCGGAACCGGCCTTGGCGGCGGCGGCGGCGGCTTTGAGCATGGCGTCCTGGCCCTTTTCGTCGGAAGCGAGGAGGGCTTCCGTGGCGGGGATGAGGGCGTCCATGAGCGTTTTGTCGCCCACGCGCGCTTTCGTGGCACATTGGATTTCCTCCAGCCCGCCTTCAAACAGGGCGGCGATCTCGGCGGCGCTCAGCTCCACTTTGCCTGCGGGCACGGCTTCGGCCATGCCTTCGAGCCAGGATCCGTAGAGGGAGCTGGTGGAACCGCTGACCTCCGTGGAGAGGCGCTCGGCCATGTCGGCGATGAGGCTTTTGAAATCGGAGCCTTCGGCTTTGACGATGGCTTTCATGGCCGCGACGATGGCGGTGCCGTGATCGCCGTCGCCGCCGGTGGCGGCATCGAGCTCGGAAAGGTGTTTTTCCTGGGCGTTGATTTCAGCCTGGGCTGTGAGCCAGACGTTTTTGAATTGGTCAAGTGTCATTTCGGTTATCCGTTGCAGACCCAGTAGGGGCTGTTGCTTTTGGCTTTGATGCCGGCTTCGGCTTCGGGGGTCAGCTTGCAGAGGATCATCTGGAAGCCGGCCATTTCCTGCACGGTGAGGATTTCGTCGGCCATGCCGGCGGCGACGGTGACGCCGGCCGCCTCCAACACTTTGGCGGCTTTGCGGAAGACCACGAGCTGCTCCATGAGGGTGGTGGCGCCGGAACCGTTGACGATGAGCATCGCGCGGTCGCCCTTCTGTATGCCGACGGCTTTCATGAGGCGGTCGATCATGATGGCGGCGGTGTCGTCGGCGCTCTGCACCTTCATCACGCCGCCGCCGCCTTCGCCGTGCTGCCCCATGCCGATCTCCATTTCGTCTTCGGCGATGTCGCCGATCACGCCGCCGTTTTGCGGGTGGGTGGCCACGCGCAGGGCCACGGAAAGCGTGGCGATGCCGGCGTTGAAGGCTTCGCCGATGGCGAGCACGTCGTCGAGGCTTTTGCCGGCTTCGGCGGCCGCGCCGACGACTTTGATGAGGGGAATGCAGCCGCCGAGGCCGCGTTTGTCTTCAATCGGGGTATCGGCGCCTTGGGCGATGTCTTCATGCACCACGATTTCCTTCACTTTGATGCCGGCTTTTTCGGCCATGCGAAGGGCTTTGTTGGCGCTCATGCGGTCGCCGTTGTGGTTCAGGGTCACGAGGAGGATGCCCGCTTCGCGCTTGAAGAGCTCCATCGCCTCGAAGAGCTTGGGGGCGCCGGGCGCGGCAAAAATGTCGCCGGCCACGCTGGCGTCGAGCATGCCTTCGCCCACGAAGCCGCTGAGGGCGGGCTCGTGACCGGTGCCGCCGAGGGTGATCACGGCCACTTTGCAATCGCATTTGGGCTCGGCGCGCACCACGATGCGCTCGTTGACGATTTTGACGACGGGATACGCCATGGCGAGCCCTTCGAGGAGCTCGGCGGTGAGGTTGGCGGGGTCGTTGATGAATTTTTTCATTTTCATGATAATCACACTTCTCCAGGGGGTTGCGGCCGCCGGGGGGGGGGCGGGCGGCCGCGCCGGAATTATTTCATCTGCATGAATTCGACGACGGTGTCGTTGTCGTACACAAACGCGATGTAGGCGTTGCCGCAATCCATTTTGTCCCAGAGGATGGATTTGCCTTCAAGGGCCTTGTCCATATCGTCGACCATATACGCCACGTGCACCTGATCCTGCATGGCGGCGGGAGCGCGGCTGTCGGGCTCGAAATAGAGCAGCTCGATCTGGTAGGGATCCTTGTCGGCGGCGGTGACCCACACGCGGAAGGGTTCCACGAAGACCATGTCATCGAGCTTCTCGCTGACGGGGATACCGGTATGAATGTATGTCATTGCGTTTAAATCCTTTCACCGTTCAGCGGGTCAGAGAGATGCATTGGGGATGCTGAAGCGCAGGCCCTGCATGTCGTGGAAGGAACCGTATTCGGTGACGATGGCGCCTTCGGGGCCGCCCATCATGAAGTGCCAGGTTTCGAGCTTGGGCAGCACGTGGGCATCGCCGGTGGCTTCCCATTTTTCAACGTGCATGCTCTTGAGGTGGGGCAGCTGGCTATTGGCGATCCGGGCTTTCACTTCGGGGAACTGGTCGAGGTTGGGCTCGCCCACTTCGCTGAAACCGTAGACGCTGCCATAGCGGACCTGCCAGGTTTCGCCCTTGGCGGGGATCTTCTTGCCCTCGATCATCGTGGGCAGGTGGCGGTGCTCGGCGATGCTCTGCCAGGGCAGGAGGAAGATTTCATGGCCGAGGTAGGCGGAACCGGGCTCGTTGATCCAGAACACGCCGCCCATGCCGATGCTGGCGAAATCGCCCTGGGCGAAATCGAGCACCCAGAAGAAGCCGGGCTCTTTGAGGAGGCGTTCGTAAACCGGGAAGTTGAAATTCTTCATGAGCTGGTAATAGGTATCTTTGGCTTTGGCCTGGTCAAATTTGCCGTCTTTATAGAAATCGGCGTTGTCGATCTTCATGCATGTGCCTTTCTTGCTGGATTCGCCCATCGCGAATGTGTTTTGTGAAAGTGAAACGGCGCAAACCGCCAATGCCAAACCACCGACCTGAGCGAACGTGCGTAATGAAGCCATGGATCTCTCCTTCATGTTAGCGTTGATGTGTGTTGCCTGTAAACCGTTAAAGCAAGGCGCCAAGCGCGGCGGCGAGCTGATCGGGGCAGGATGTGCCCTTGCCGCCGCAGGTGATGCCGCGCAGGCGCCCGACGGCGTCGGCCACACGCATCCCTTCGAGCAGCGCGGCAACCGCCTTGAGGTTGCCTTCGCACCCGCCTTCGATCGCCACCCCGCTGATCATGCCATCCGTCGCCGAGAGATCAAACCTCGTTGAGCAGACGCCCCGGGGGGAATAACTCACTTTACGCGTCATCACTTGCTCCACAGCGGGAAGCACCCGCTCCCCTTTTCATTGTTTACGCGTTGGATTGTACACATTCGCCGCAGGTTTGACAATGTTCTTTTGCAGGCTTTTCACAAAGAAAAAAGGCGGGGCACGTTGCCGTGCCCCGCCTGCCTCGGATTATATGTTGTTTTTGTTTGTGTTGTTCATGTGACATCTGAAAACGGATCCCCCGCTTATTCGCAAAGCGCCGCCGCCGGCGCGGCCTAAATCATCCATCTGCCCGTATACTAGCAGACGCGTTTCTTTTTGGGAAGCACGATTTTAATAAATTTATTGACGCCTCAAACATTCTTTTCAAAAGAAAATAAAAAATAAACCCGGAAAAAAAGATTCCAAAACCACCCCGGAAAGAGTTCGCCACGGAAAACAAACTCATTGAGTATCAATAAAATGTAAATAAAAGAACAAAGATGAAAAATAGCGGGAGGTAAAACAGCATTGAAATTTTAATATTATTGTAAAAGCGGCGGCGTTTTCAAAAATAAAACAAATCACTTGACGTTTTAACCTGTCTTTTCCCTCTTCAAAAACCGGCAGCCGCCGACCGCCGAAAGAGCCCAGTAAAAAAAATCGCATCCTGCTAAAAAGTGGATTGACGGTTTTTCGGCATTCTGCTATAGTCCTTCCCGTTTTCGCAACAACCCATTCCGGCGTGGCGCAGTGGTAGCGCAGTTGGCTGTTAACCAATTGGTCGTAGGTTCGAATCCTACCGCCGGAGCCACTTCCAACGGGCTTGTCTGCGAAATTGATGATTCCGGCGTGGCGCAGTGGTAGCGCAGTTGGCTGTTAACCAATTGGTCGTAGGTTCGAATCCTACCGCCGGAGCCACTTAAAAAGGACCGTCCCGAAGAAAGGGCGGTTTTTTTATTTTATAATCCGTTCACCCGCTTGATGTTATTTAAAATCAAACGACAAAATCGATGACAGTTTTATTATTATAGACAACTCTCCTCGTTTAAGGTATCATGTAACTCGGGTTGAAGAAATGACGATGCGCATCACGCGCCGTCGCTTCAGCCGACAAGGAGAACTCGTTATGAACAAACCCGTTGCATGGTCTTTTCTTCTTTCCGGTTTAATGCTGACGGCCTGCTCCATGGATCCGGCGGCGAATCACTTCCGCCGGGGATACCCCACGGAAGCAACCTCCCGGCACGCGTATGACGCCGCCGACCTGAACCGCGCCATTCAGGCCTATAAATTTTTCTATCCCACCGTGGCGTTCGCCTATGGCTACGATGCGCTTCCCGGCGTGGGCGTTTACCCCAACACGAGCGCCGCCCTGATGCAGGGCACACCCAAACAGCGCGTCTTCACCGCGAATTCCGATACGCCTTATGCCTTTGTCCCCGTTAACCTTTCGGCGGGCCCCATTGTGATCGAGCTGCCGCCCGGCCCCATCATGGGCGCGGCCAACGACATGAACCAGCGCTGGGTGCTCGATTACGGCATTCCGGGGCCCGACGCGGGAAAAGGCGGAAAACACCTGCTCGTACCGCCTCACCACACCGGTGAAATCCCGGAAGGATACCATGCGGGAAGAGCCTCGGCCAACCGCGTGATGCTGCTTCTGCGCGCGCTCCCGGCGGGGGGCGATATGGCCAAGGCCAACGCGCTGATGAAATCCGTGAAGATCTACCCGCTCGGCAATCCGGAAAAAACAACCGCGCAATGGATCGACATCACCGATAAAAGCGTCGACTTCACCCCCGTCAAAATCGAAAAAACGCTTGAATACTGGGCTCAGCTTCACCGTTTCATCGACCGCGAACCCGCCTTCGAAGCCTACCGCATGTATTACGGCGAGCTCGCCGCGCTGGGCATTGCCAAAGGCAAGCCCTTCGCCCCCGATGCGCGCATGAAGGGCATTCTCGAAAAGGCGGCCGTCCTCGCCAATGACCAGATGCGGGTCCAGTCCTTTGCCGACCGCCGGAAAGACCGCGTGGTCTGGGGCGACAGAGCCTGGGAGTGGGCGACCCTGCGCCCTGAAAACGGCACCTTCGACACCCCGTTTTACGCCGATCTCGAAGCGCGGGAAAAATGGTTCTACCAGGCCATGGTCGAATCTCCCGCCATGTTTCGCAGAGCCGCCGGCCAGGGTTCCCTCTATTGGCTGGGCTCCAAAGACGCCAAAAATGAGTATCTCGACGGCTCCAAAACCTACCGCCTGACGGTTCCCCTGCCCGTGCCCGCCAAGCTCTTCTGGTCGGTTACGGTTTACGACACGGAAACCCGCAGCGAAATCCAGACCGCGCAGGACAAAGCCGCGCTCCGCTCCCTGATCGAGCTGAAAGGCGCCAAAGGCCAATCCATTGATCTCTATTTCGGGCCGACCGCACCCGAAGGCCGCGAAAACGTTTGGATCCAAACCCTTCCCGGAAAGGGCTGGTTCACCTATTTCCGCATTTACGGCCCGGAGGAAGCCGCGTTCAACAACCTTTGGAAACCGGGCGATTTCGAAGAAGTGAAATAACGCTCCGCCTGGTTTTCACGCAAAAGGAACCGCCTCGAAAGCGGTTCCTTTCTTTTTTCAATATTCCGGCAGGCGGGTGGTCCGGGCGGAGGCGGCCTCGAGCGCGCCCGCGCCGGGAAGGCCGCGGCGGAGGTTGCCCAGGTTGAAGGCCGTGGCGCGGCAGATGTAGCCGGGAAGGCGCGAAAGCACGGTGCCGACGGGGAGGGCGAAACCGCGGCGGCTGGTCAGGGTGGCGGTGATTTCCCCGGTCAGCGTCGCGGTATAGTCGGCGGGATCGAGGGTGCGCAGGAAGAGCAGGTTTTCGAAGAGCATGAAGAGGCGCGGCCCGGTGGTCTCCACGGCTTCTTTCGAGGAGAGGAGGCGGCGGTAAGGCACATCGAAGCGCTGGAGAGCGTATTCGCCGTACCAGCAGCGCGCCGCTTCGCTTTCGGCGGCCTGAGGGGAGGCCATCAGCTTTTCAAAGTGAAACTGGCTGACCACGCAAACCGCTTCGACCGGTTTCTCACGGGCGCTTTCAATGGCGGCCAGGCGGCTTTCCTCGTTGGCGAGCTTGCAGAGAACCATCACGCCGCAACGGCCTGCGGCAAGCAGCGTAAAACACCCCATCGCGGCGCTCACGCCGAAAAAGAGCCCGCGCCGGAGCCAGGGCGGGCGGCGGGCGGCCCACGCTCCGGGAAGGCAGGCGGCGGCAAAGCAGCCGATGAAGGGCAGCACCCAGACCTGGGGGGTGTAGCGGGCGTAGCCGATGAATTTAACGGGCACGAAAATCACGCTGATCAGCAGGAGGGCGTAGACGGCGTCGAGCAGGCTGCGCCGGGCGGCGAGCAGGCCGGCGAAGGAGATGATCAGCAGCAGGCGCATGGAACCGCCCATGCCTTCAACGCCGCCAAAGACGTAAAACTCGGGGTTGAACCCTTTTCCATGCCAGAGGCGAAGGCAGGCGAGGGTGCCTTCCTTGGAGATCCAGGCGTAGGCGAAGCGGGAGAGGTGGCCCATCGATTCCGCATCGGCATTGCCCGTGAGCGTGCCGGTGATGTCGTGCTCCGGGAGGGCTTTGACGGCGGCCGAGAAGGTGTGCTCGGGGTAGAAGGGGCTGCTGTAGTTGACCCAGTTGGTGATGTAGGGGGAGAAGCCGATCACGAAGCCCGCAATCACGGCGCAGACCACGCAGACCACCGGCGCTGTGAAGAGCGCGATCGTGGCGCGCCCCGAGAGAACCCGCCCGGCAAGCACGGCGAAGAAGACCGCCAGAATCATGAACGACCAGGGAATGCCGCCCATCTTCACGCACCAGCACCAGGGCAGCGCGAGCGCGGCGAAAACAAGGTCGCGCACGGAACCGGTCTTCAGGTGGGCGAAGAGAGAGAAGATGAGAATGACGAGGCCGGCGTAGAGGTAATAATCGTTGCAGCCGGCGAGGGAGTTGGCCGCCTTGGCGGAAAAAGCGATGCCGGCGGCGAAGAGCGCGGCGGTCACGCGGCTGTTTGCGCGGAAGAAGATCCTGAAAAAACGGAAGGCGCACCAGCCGGCCGAAATCATCAGGAGCAGGCAGGAGAGGGTGCCCATCGTCATCGACCCCGTGGCGCGGAAGGCGGAGGCGGCAAAGACCCAGTTCATTTTGGGAAGGAGCGCGATGTGCTGGGTCCACACGCCGTTGGCCGGCATGGCGTAGCGGTCGCGGACGGCTTCCACGGAGGAGCACAGCACGGGGTTCCACCCTTCGGCCATGAGCATGGCGCCGGGGGCGTGGTAGAGAATGGAATCGGTATTGCCCAGACCGTCGATAAACAAAAAGAGGCTCGCGCAAAAGGCGCAGGCCGCCACAATCGCGGCGAAGAGGGCGATCCGCCGCAGACCGTCGCGGCGCGACGCCGCGCCCAGCATCAGCAGCGCGGCGGTGGCGGAGAGGGCTCCGTAGAACCAAAGCCCCGTCACAGGGCGGCCGATCAGAAAACCGGCGCAACCGAGGAAAACGGTGAACACGGGAAAGAAGAGCAGCGCCGTTTCAAGCGTGAACAGCCGCTCTTCAACAAGGAGGGAACGGATTCGCGCGCATCCGGTTTTGACAGATTGCCATGCGGTTCCTACGTCTTTTTTCATCGGCGTCTCCGAATTCGATTTACTTTTTCATACCGGTCGTGAAGATAGCAGAGCGCGCGCCTTTCAACAAGCCAAAAGCGCCGGCCGCCGCTTTTCGGATACATTTCCCCGCTGTGCGAGCTTTTTGATTGCCTCGTTCACCGCTTTCATCTATACTCCCCCTCAATCTAACCTAAAGAGGCAGCTTTATGACAGACCAGAATGACAACCATTCCCAGCGGACTATTGTGCTCCCCTCCCCTTCCGACATTCCCCAGGGGGCGTGGCAGAAACCGCGCATCCTCGTCACGGCAGGGCCTCTCCAGGGCCGCGAATTCGTGATGACCCGCAGCGTCTTCAGCATCGGCTCGGGCATCAACAACGATCTTTCCATCGCCGACACCACCGTATCCAAGCACCACTGCGAGCTCGTGATCGACGACAAAGGCCTCAAAGTCATCGACCTGGGCAGCACCAACGGCACCAGCATCGAAGGCGTGCGCGTGACCTCGGCCCGCCTCGCGCCCAACACCGAGATCCAGCTGGGCAAGACCCGCATCATTGTGCCCGTGGTCGCCGAAAAACAGGACATGCCCGTGAGCACCCGCGAACACTTCGGAGCCTGCATCGGCCGTTCCCCGGCCATGCGCCATGTGTTTTACCTCGCGGAAAACGTGGCCCCGACCGACGCCACCGTCCTGATCACCGGCGAAATGGGAACCGGCAAAGAAGAGCTCGCCCAGGAACTGCACAACTTTTCCCTGCGCAAAGACAAACCCTTCATCGTCATCGACTGCTCCGGCATGACCGTGGAGCGCGCCGAGCGCGAACTCTTCGGCAGGGGCGATTGCGAGCCCCCCCACCCCGGCGCCCTGGATCTCGCCGACGGCGGCACCCTCCTCCTCGATGAGATCGACGCCCTCCCGCTCGATTTCCAACCCCTCCTCCTACGCGTGCTCGACAAGCTCGAAACCCGCCGCATCGGCGAAAGCGAATCGCACAAAGTCAACATCCGCTTCATCCTCGCCACCCAGAAAAACCTCGCCCAGGAAGTGCAGCAAGGCACCTTCCGCGAAGACCTCTTCTACCGCATCTCCGTGGCGAAGATCGACATCCCCCCCCTGCGCCGCCGCAAGGAAGACATCCCCCTCCTCCTCAAAGCCATCATCATGCGCCTGCACGGCAGCGACGAGCTCCGCCAGTGGGCCGAGCAAGACGGCACCATCTCCGTCTTGAAACGCTACGACTGGCCCGGCAACGTCCGCGAGCTGCGCAACATGATCGAGCGCATCCACTACTCCGGCCACTACCCCATGGATCTGACCGCCTTCCTCCAGACCCACAAAAACGCCGAAGCCGCCGAGCCCGAGCTCGTCTTCACCGCCGACCGCCCCTTCAAAGACGCCAAAAACGACCTCATCGAAGATTTCGAGCGCAAATACCTCAACGATCTGCTCGCCCGAAACTCCCAGAACATCTCCAAATCCGCGCGCATCGCCGGCATCGAGCGCGCCTACCTCCAGCGCCTCATCCGCAAATACGGCATGCGCAACACCGGCGGAAGCGAAGAATAATCCATGATCGTCCGCCTCCGAGGAACGCTCATTGAAAAGACCCCCGCCGGCGTCGTGATCGACGTCGGCGGAGTCGGCTACGCCGTCACCATCAGCCTCACCACCTACGACCGCCTCCCCATCGCCGCCTCCGAGGTCGACCTGCACATCTACCACCACATCCGGGAAGACGGCCAGACCCTCTTCGGCTTCAACACCCCCCGTGAAAAAGAGATGTTCACCTCCCTCATCAGCGTCAGCGGCGTCGGCCCCCGCCTCGCCGTCAACCTCCTCAGCGGCCTCACCGCCGCCGAAATCGCCACCGCCCTTGTCGACCGCGACGTCAAGCGCCTCAGCGCCATCAGCGGCATCGGCAAAAAGACCGCCGAGCGCCTCATCGTGGAGCTGCGCGACAAAATCAACCCCCTCGAAGCCCTCGCCGGCAAAAGCGGCGCCCCCGCCGAAAGCGCCGTCTTGCGCGACACCGTCCTCAGCCTCACCGCCCTGGGCTACACCCCCGAAGCCGCCCGCAAAATGGCCCAGACCGCCCTCGACGCCCACCCCGCCGCCACCGATACCCAGACCCTCCTCAAAGCCGCCCTCAAAAAATAGCAAGGAGCCCAGCCATGCGCCAATGCCTCGATCGCGACAGCCTCCACCGCCGCCTCAACCGCATCACGGGCCAAATCAAAGCCATCGACAAAATGATTGAGGAAGACATCCCCTGCGAGACCCTCCTCATCCAGATCAACGCCGCCAAAAACGCCCTCCACAAAGTCGGCCAAGTCATCCTCGAAGGCCATCTCAGCCACTGCGTCCTCGAAGGCATCCGGCACGGCGACCCCGGAAAAACCATCGCCGACTTCGCCAAAGCCATCGAGCAATTCTCCCGCATGGGGTAGAACAGCTTCCCAAAGAAAATTTCAAAAAGCCACTTTCCCATTGACCCGAAATACCATACCGAGTATAGTATCCTTCATACCCCCTCCGGTATAGAAACAAAGAGGTCGGCCATGTCGGAACACACACCCTGCTCAAGCTGTTGCCACAATCAAACCGCGGAACATCACACGCTCCCCATCCTCCTGCTCTCCGCCGCCGCCCTGACCGCCGGCTTCGCCCTCGGCGGCCGCCTTCCCTTCGATCCCTCCTGGATCGCCCTCGCCCTCTGCGGCATCCCCATTCTGAAACAAGCCCTCAACAGCCTCCTGCGCGAGAAGCGCATTGAAGTCAGCCTCCTCGTTTCCACCGCCCTCGCCGCCTCCATCGCCATCGGCGAGATCTTCGCCGCCGGCGAAGTGGCCTTCATCATGACCCTCGGTGAATACCTCGAAGCGCGCACCCTCAAAAAAGCCCGCGCCGGGCTTGAACGCCTCATCCGCCTCACTCCCGCCACCGCCCGGCGCATCACCGGCGGCCAGACCGAAACCATCTCCGCCGAAGACGTGGCGGTCGGCGACCGCCTGCGCGTGCTCCCCGGCGACACCGTACCCGTCGACGGCGTGCTCACTGCCGGCGAGAGCTTCATCGACCAATCCACCCTCACCGGCGAATCGCTCCCCGCCGAAAAACACCCCGGCGACACCGTCTACGGCGGCAGCATCAACCAGTTCGGCGCCTTCGAAATGACCGCCCGAAAGATCGGCTCCGAGAGCGCCATCCAGCGCATCATCACCCTCGTGGCCTCCGCCGACGCCTCCAAAGCCAAAAGCACCCGCCTCGCCCGGCGGTGGGCCTCATGGCTCGTGGGCGCCGCCATCCTCACCGCCCTGGGCGTGTGGAGCCTCACCGGCGAAACCATCCGCGCCGTCACCGTCCTCGTCGTCTTCTGCCCCTGCGCGCTCGTGCTCGCCACCCCCACCGCCGTCACCGCCGGCATCGGCAACGCCACCCGCCGCGGCATCCTCATCCGCGACGGCAGCGCCCTTGAGCGCCTCGCCCCCATCCGCCACATCGTCTTCGACAAAACCGGAACCCTCACCCGCGGCGCCCCCACCGTCGCCCAAATCATCCCCATCCGCGCCACCCCCCAGGATCTCCTCCGCCTCGCCGCCACCGCCGAGCTCCACTCCGAACACCCCCTCGGCCAAGCCATCCTCCGCCACTACACCCAAACCGCCGGCGCTCAGCCCCCCCCACCCGCCACCTTCACCCTCGCCCCCGGCCTCGGCGTGATCGCCACCACCCCCGAGGGCGACACCCTCCACGCCGGCAGCCCCCGTTTTCTCGCGCAACACGGCATCCCCATCGCCCCCGAAGGCATCACCCCCGGCGCCAACCCCATCTGCATCGCCCGCAACGGCCACGCCATCGGCATCATCACCCTTGCCGACACCTCCCGCCCCGAAGCCCGCGCCGTGCTCGAAACCCTTCGCGCCCAAGGCATCGAACCCAGCCTCCTCACCGGCGATTCCCCCGAAGCCGCCGCCCGCATCGCCGGGTCACTCGGCATCGAAATCCTTCAGGCCGCCAGCCTCCCCGCCGACAAAAAAACCGCCATCGACACCCTCCAAGCCACCCGCGGCCCCGCCTGCATGATCGGCGACGGCATCAACGACGCCCCCGCCCTCAAAGCCGCCGCCGTCGGCATCGCCATGGGCGGCATCGGCTCCGCCATCGCCATCGACGCCGCCGACATCGCCCTCGTGGGCGACGATCTCACCGCCCTCCCCCACCTCACCGCCCTTTCCCGCCGCACCTCCGCCACCATCCGCTTCAACATCCTCGCCTCCATCCTCCTCAACTTCCTCGCCATCGGCCTGGCCGCCACCGGCATCCTCACCCCCGTCACCGGCGCCCTCCTTCACAACGCCGGCTCCATCGCCGTTGTCCTCAACGCCATCCGCCTGCGCACCTGGAAGCCCGCCCCCCATGCCCCCGCCTGATTTTTGAGCGCCTGTTTTTACCGGGTGAGACCGGCGGCGAATTCGAGGGCGAGCAGGGCGTAGGAGGTGGCGAGGGCGGGATCGGCCTCCCAGAAGCGATTGTTTTCGTTGGCCCAGGAACCGTCTTCCCTTTGAAGGGAAACGAGCTTTTCGATAAGCGCTTCGCGCCAGAGAACAGGATCGGCGCCTTCGCGGGGAATGGCTTCGAGATTGGCGGCGCTCATGGCGCGGGCGATGACGGTGTAGTAGAAGTAGAGGCCTTGGCTGCCCATGTTCTGATTTTCTTCGAGCGTCCAGTACCGGCCGAGGTAAGCAAGGGTGGAGCGGACGCGGGGATCGCTTTTTTCAAGCCTGGCATGGAGCATGGTCAGGAGACCGGCGTAGGTCATGCTGCCGTAGGCGCGCAAAACGGGGCGGTCGGCGTTGGGATTTTCCACGCCGGCTTTGGGATCCTGGAGGTTGTAGACGAAGCCGCCGGTTTCGGGGCCTTCGGTTTTCTGCATGCGCAGGGTGTAGGCGAGAGCGGCGGCCCAGTCGATATCGACGCGTTTTTCGCCGGCGGGGCGGCTCTCTTCCACGTCTTGCGTGCGGCGGATGGCATCGGCGGCGTAGAAGGTGTTGTTCATGTCGGTATACAGGCGGTCGGCGTTGCGGTCGTAGCCGAAACCGCCAGCGTGGATGCCTTCGGCGGCCTGCTGGGTGGCGGCGATGTAGGCGCGGGCACGGAGAATGACGGGAGCAAGCCGGGGCCGGAGATCGACGACGGCATGAAGGGCGTTGACGCAGAGGCAGGTGTTGTAGTTGCCGAGGCCTCCGCCGCGGCGCCCGGGGATGGGAGTATAGAGGCCGCCGTCGGCCTGGGCTTTGGAGACCACGAAGGCCGTGGCGTTGCTGACCGCAGGATCGGCGCCGGTATGGCCCGCGACCGCGAGCGCCCAAAGCGGCATGCCCGTGAGGGCGGGGAATTGGGGATCCGACCAGGAACCGTCGGCCTTTTGCGTGCTTTTGAGGTAGGCGATGCCTTTTTGGATGGCGGCGCGGGCGGCTTGCTCGGTTTGGGGCTGCAGGGCTGCGAAGGCGGGGAAGGCTGTGGCGAGGGCAAGCGCGGCGAAGAGGGTGCGTTTCATATGAATCTCCTTTAAAAGGTCAAACGTGGCTGGCCGGCGGGTGGTTCGGCGCGCATCAAAAAAAACGCACCGAAGCCGCGCCGTTTCCGGAGATCCGGCTTTTTCGGCGAAAACCCCCTTGCCATCGCGCAGATTATTCATTACAGTATGGGTGTGAAGCAAGCAAAAAAACGCCCGCCCAGATTCAACGGATCGTTCATTTGAAAACCAAGGAATGAAACCATGAAACACATCCTCGCCGCCTTTCTGCTTTTCACAGCAGCCGCCCGCGCTGAAATCAGCCCCATGGATACCGCGCTGCCTGAAGATAAAATCACCCTCATTTCCTGCGAGTATACCGCCAAGGAAAAATACAACGGCAAAACCGTCGATAAAGAACCCTGGCATTACAAGGTCTACATCCCCAAGGATTACGACAAAAACAAAGACCAAAAATATCCCTGCCTCTTCATCTGCTCCCCCTCCGGCAACGCCGGCCTCCACGGCGCCGCCCAATTCGTGAAGGAAAACAAATGGCTCGCCGTCATGCTCGTGGAATCGAAAAACGGCCCCACGCTCACCTGCATCGGCAACTTCCGCGCCGCGTATGACGATGCCGCCAGGCGCCTGCGCCTCAAGCCCGGCGAGCTCTACATCACCGGCCTCTCCGGCGGCGCCCGTTTCGCCAGCCTGGCGGTCGGCGACCGCCCCGGTTTCGCCGGTCTCATTCTCCAAGGCGCGGGCCTCGCCCAAAACGGTTCGGAATACGATGTGCAACCCTTCCGGAAAAACAAAAAACTCATCCTCTACGCCCTCTTCGGCGACAAAGATTCCAACTGCGTGGAAATCGACCGTGTGAAAAAAATACTGCCCAAATGGGTTAAAAACGTCTTCGAAAAATTTCCCGGCGGCCACACCTGGGCGCCCGAGCCGGCCATGACCAAGGCCTTGGAGTGGATGGTCGAAAACAATCAGACCAAACCCAAATCACTCATGCCGCCTGCAAAAAAATAAAAAAATCAGTTTTCTTATTGGAGATCGTCATGCCCGAACAACATGAAACCCGTGCGCCCGCATCGCCGGAGGCTACAATGCCGTGGTCGTCACAGCCGGCGCGATCGTGATCCAATGGCTGGTCCTTTTCCTCTTCCACCGCAAAAAAATCTTCATCAAGCTCTAAACCATGAAAACCACACTCCTCACAGCCCTTCTTCTCGCCGGTTCCCTCTTCGCCGAAGCCCCCTGGGAAAGCAAAATCCCCGAGGTGATTTACCCCGACGCAGCCCTCACCGACCTTTACACCAACACCTGGCGCATCGCCTACGGCCGCATCCGCGAAGCTCCCGCCGGCGCCCCCGTTTCACCCTATATGGATGAAAACTGCTACGACGACCAGATCTGGATCTGGGACACCTGTTTCATGACCTTTTTCACCAAATACTGCCCCGAAATCTATCCCGGAATCGAATCCCTCGACAACCTCTACAGTCCCCTTGTCGACGCCGTCCCCTCTCCTCTCACCATTCACTTCTACGACAATCCCCCCCTCTTCGCCTGGTGCGAGCTCCACACCATCACCTTCACCGCCGACCGCAAACGCATCGACCGCATCATCAAAGAAAAGCAATACCCCCAGCGCCATTACGACGGGTTCAAAAGCGCCCCCACCGGCAAAAAACTCCCCTCCGTCGCCAACGCCATCCACATCAGACCCATCGTCGACCCCGCCGACGGCGTGAGCGACTACATCTGGAGCGGCACCGCCAGCGGCATGGACAACACCCCCCGCGGCCGCGACGCCGGCGGCTGGAACAAAATTTTCTGGGTCGACGCCATCAGCCAGCAGGCCCTCTCCGCCAAATCCCTCTCCCAGCTCCACCTCCTCCTCGGCGACCGCGAAAACACCCTCCGCTGGTTCAAGGAATTCCAAACCCTCCGCGATCACATCAACGCCAAATACTGGGATGAGAAAGACGGTTTCTATTACGACATCTCCGCCGAAACCGGCGAGCCCTGCCGCATTAAAACCCCCGCCTCCTTCTGGCCCCTCCTCGCCGGCGTAGCCACCCAGCGCCAAGCCGCCCGCATGGTCGAAACCCTCAAAGACCCCGCCCTCTTCGGCGGCCCGTTCCCCATCCCCACCCTCGCCCGAAACGACAAAGACTACAACGACGCCACCGGCGACTACTGGCGCGGCGGAATCTGGCTCCCCGCCACCTATATGGTCGTCAAAGCCCTCGAGCGCTACGGCTACACCGACCTCGCCGACGACATCGCCGAAAAGACCCTCCGCCAGCAGCTCGCCACCTACCGCGCCATCGAGCCCCACACCATCTGGGAGTGCTACTCCCCCTCCGCCAACGCCCCCTCCACCGAACACGGCCGCCGCGCCCGCCCCGATTTCTGCGGCTGGTCCGCCCTCGGCCCCATCAGCCTCTTCATCGAAAACATCCTCGGAATCCGCGAGGTCGACGCGATCCAGAAAATCGTCACCTGGGATGTCAAGCGCGACAAAGGCATCCAGGGCATCCGCAACCTCCGCGTGGGCGACACCACCGTCTGCCTCATCTACAACGGCAAAGACACCGTCACCGTCACCACCGACAAACCCTTCTTCCTCGTCATCAACTACACCCGCCGCCTCTTCACCGCCGGCACCACCGAGCTTAAACTCTAGAGCAGGTTTCGAATGAGATTTCCGGATTTTGCGAAGGTGATTTTGGGTTTTGACAAACGCTTGAGGCGAGCCGTAGCAACGCTACGGCGATCTGAAAGGGTGAAGTTCAAAAACAAAAAGCACCGAGAAAAAGCGGAAAAATCAATCGAAACCTGCTCTAAATCCGTTACAATGCCCGCCATGAAATCCATGCTTCTTGTTCAGCCTCACGGCTTCTGTTCCGGCGTGGCGCGCGCGGTGCGCATGGCCGAAGCCACGCTTGCCGCACACCCCGGCCAAACGCTCTATTGCCTGCATGAGCTCGTCCACAACCGCCAGGTGGTGGAGCAGTTGCGCGAGCGCGGAACCGTCTTCGTGAAAACCCTCGCCGAAGTGCCCGAAGGCGGGCGCGTGCTCTTCTCGGCCCACGGCGTGGCCCCCTGCGTGCGGCGCGAAGCGGAAGGCCGGAGCCTGACGGTGGTCGACGCGACCTGCCCTTTTGTGGAAAAGGTTCACCTCGAAGTGCGGCAGTTTGCGGAGCAAGGCTGCGCCATTGTCTGCATCGGCCACGCGGCGCACGCCGAAGTGATCGGCGTGTGCGGCGAAGCGCCGGAGGCGACCTTCCCCGTCGACTCCCCCGCAGCGGCCGAAGCCCTGAAACCGCCCGCAGGCAAACCCGTGGCCGCCGTGTCGCAAACGACCATCAGCGGCGACATGCACGACGGCGTGATGGCGGTGCTCACGCGCCGCTTCCCCGATCTGCGCACACCCAGCCATACCGACATCTGCTACGCCACGCGAAACCGCCAGGAAGCCGTGCGCCGCCTCGCCGGCGTATCCGACTTCATCATCGTGCTGGGCTCTTCCACCAGCTCCAACAGCCGCCGCCTGGTGGAGACCGCCGAATCGGCCGGGTGCCGCGCGGCGCTCATCGGTTCGGAAGAGGAGCTCTCCGCGCTGCCGTTCGGCGATGCCTCCATTCAAACGGTGGGCATTACCAGCGGCGCCTCCACCCCGGAATACTTCCTTGAACGCATCGTGGCGGCGCTTCGGCGGCGCGGCGATTTCGCCGCCCCGCGCATTCTCGACGCGGGCGGCGCGTAGCCTTCATTCCTCGCGAAACACCTCCGCCTCGAAGACCTCGAAGCGGGCATCGGGCGAGCGCCAGGCGGCGGAGTCGAGCCCGGCCTTGCAGGCGAGGCGGTTGAGCATCTCCTCGCGCGACCACTTCTCTTCGGTCGCGACCTGTGGCAAAAACACGGCGCCGCGCGACCCTTTTGAGAGAATCACGCCATGCCGGCCCACGATGATCTCCGAAGGAGAATCAATCGCCGAGGGCGGAGTAAGCGCGGAGATCTCAATCTTCAAATCAGGCGCCTCATGCGGCGCCACGGGCTGAAAGCGCGGATCCTCAAGCGCGGCGCTCCGCGTGCGGTCGCGAACCACCTTCCACAAGGGCCTCTCCGGCTGAATCTCCCCGATGCAGCCCCGCAGCACATGATCGCCGGAGCGAAGCGTCACGAAAGCCCCGCGTTTTTCCGCCATCCCCGGCGTGATGCGGGCGGGCTCTTCGCGCGCCTTGCCGTGGGCGGCAGCGCTTTCAAGCGTGCGCCGGGCAAAAGCCAAAAGCTCCTTTTTCTCCTCGGCAGAAAGCGATCCGGCGCTATTTTCCGGCGTGGCGTGAACAACGGCGCTCAGGTAGGAAACGGAATCGGTGTAATCGCCGAGGAGGTTTCCCGAAGTTTCATAATCGGTCTTCTCGAAACAGGCCGAGGGCGGAAGCAGCGCGGAGAAGAGCAACAGCGCCTCCCGGCCGCACACCGTGGCCTTGGTTTCCAGAAGGCCGGCTTCAAGCTTGGCGGCATCGCGCCCGGCAAGCGCGTCGTAAATCGATTCATCAAGCGCCCGGATCCGATCGGCCACCGAAACGGCGAAAGGCCTGTAGCCGAAACGCGAACCGTAGTGCGTGAAATCCGTGCTGATCACCAGAAGCGTGTGCGGGGTGACGATTTTCCTCAATTCCTCCACAATCGCCCCTCGTTTTTCCGGAGAAACCCGCCCGACCAATACCGGCACAAGCCTCAGCTCCTCGCCGAAAATCACTTGCAGGAACGGCACCTGAATCTGGTGGCTGTGCTCCTCGCGGTGCGAGGGGATCACGCGGTGAAACGGCGAAGCGCGCAACACGCCGCACGCCTCCTCGTCGAAGCGAGCCACACCCAGCGGCGTTTGAATGCCCTCGGCGTTGGGCAGCGAAAACACATCGCGCAAGGGTTCATAATGCGCCGGCGCGAGAATCAGCACCCGGTTGTAACGGCGCGGGTTCACCCGGGCGTAGGCCGCGCCCGCCACGCGCCCTGAAAAACGGTACCCCGCGTGCGGGGCAATCAACCCCGCGAGATCATCGTCGCAAGCGAGCGCCGGCATGAACGAACGAAGCTCGGTTCTCAGCTCGTCGGGATCCGAGGGATACCAATTCCCCGCAAGAGAGGAAAGCATGATATTGGCCATAAAGGCCTCCTTTCAGCTCCAAACGCCATAGAGCGGCGCACGGCAATCGGGGCAGCAACCGTCTTTCAGGCGATTCTCAACCAGGCGAAAACCTTCCCGGACCACAAGCGGGGCGCGACACTGCGCGCAGACCGTCACCTTCGGCACATCGAACAACGCATTGCCGGTATACACATGGATCAGGCCGCATTCGCGGGCGATTTCAACCGCCCTTTCCAGCGTTTCCAGAGGCGTCGACCGAGCATAAAGCAACCGGTGAGCCGGGAAAAACCGTGAAAAATGAAGCGGAATCTCAGAGCCAAGCTCCCGGTTCACCCAATCGGCAAGCCCGCGAAACTGAGCCTCATCGTCATTCATGCCCGGAATGACCAGCTGTGTGATTTCCAGGTGAATCCCCGCCCCGCGCATCATTTTCAGCGCATCCAGCACCGGATCCAGCGAACCGCCGCAATGCTGCCGGTAAAACGCATCGGAAAAGCTTTTGACATCCACATTCGCCGCCGAAATCAGCGGCAGCAGCTTCTCCAGCGGCTCGGGGTTGACATAGGCCGCCGTGACGAGCGCATTGCGCAAACCCGCATGCTGAACCGCCGTGCAGCAATCAACCAGGTATTCATAAGAAACAAGCGGCTCCGTGTAGGTGTAAGCCACCCACCGCGCATCCTGTTCAAGCGCGAAAACCGGCACGCGCTCCGGCCTCAGCCGGGCGGCATCCGCGCAGGAACCCACCTGCGAGATCACGGCGTTTTGGCACCCCTCGCAGCGGAGGTTGCACCCCGGCATGCCGATGGAAAGAACAGCCTCCCCCGGCATCAGATGGTAAAACGGCTTTTTCTCCACCGGATCGAGATGGAGCGCGCAGACCTCCCCATAGGTGGTCAGCGCCACGCGGCCGCCCTCATTGGCGCGCACGCGGCAGAGACCGCGCTGCCCGGGCGAGAGACGGCAACGGTGCGGACAGACCGCACAGGTCACTTGAAGGTTTTTCATACATATCTCCTTCATCCCTCTACCCAAACAGTATAAACCTCCTTTTTTGATTTGTCACCCCGAAAACCCGCACCCGATGAAAAAACACCCACAAACCCGAGCCCTTGCAAACCGCGAACCGCACTGCACAGTTGATTCCGCTGCGCCCAGTGTGGTATCCTCTCCCAAATGACCCTCACCTTCACAACCCAAAACGCCGGAGCCGTTGTCGAACGCCTCCGCTCGGCCGGGTACACGGCCTTTTTCGCCGGGGGCTGCGTGCGCGATGCGCTGCTTGGTCGGCAGGTCAACGACATCGACATCGCCACGAACGCCCTCCCCGATGCCATCGAAGCGCTTTTCCCCGGCCAGACGGTCCCCGTCGGCAAGGCTTTCGGCGTGATCCTCGTGATTCAGGGCGGAGAGCGCTTCGATGTCGCCACGTTCCGAACCGACGGCGGCTATCAAGACGGCCGCCGCCCCGATTCCATCACCTTCTCCAGCGCCGAACACGATGCCCGGCGCCGCGATTTCACCGTCAACGGCCTCTTCTACGACCCCCACTCCCGCAAAATTCACGATTATGTCAACGGGCTTCCCGACCTCGATGCCCGCCTCATCCGCGCCATCGGCGATCCCGACCTCCGCTTTGCCGAAGACCGCCTGCGCATGATGCGCGCCATCCGTTTCTCCGCCACGCTCGGTTTCACCATCGAACCCGCCACGCTCGCCGCCATCGGCCGCCACGCCCCCACCCTTGCCGCCGTCAGCATCGAGCGCATCGCCGGCGAATTCATCCGCACCCTGTGCGAGGCGCCCGGAAAACCTTCCGCCGCGCTTGACCGGCTTTTCGAAACCGGGCTCCTCCGGTCGTTTTTCCCCGAGCTCACCGCGCTGAGAGGGTGCCTCCAGGATCCGGTCTGGCACCCGGAGGGCGACGTCTGGGCCCACACAACCCTCATGCTCGACCACCTTCCCGCTCCCCGCGACCCCGAGCTCGTGTGGGCCGTGCTGCTGCACGACATCGCCAAACCCCACACCCTCGTCACCGAAACCAAGCCCGACGGCTCCCCCTGGCACCGCACCCCCAACCACGCCAAAGTCGGCGCCGAGCTTGCCGAAACCATCCTCCGCCGTTTCAAACAGCCCCTCGCCCTCATCCAGCGCGTCACCGAAAGCGTCCGCCACCACATGCAGTTCACCGAGCTGCCCAACATGCAGCCCGCCACCCTCCGCCGCACCCTCGGCCGCCCCACCATCGCCCTCGAGCTCGAACTCCACCGCCTCGACTGCCTCTCCTCCCATTCCAAGCTCGACCTCTACCGCCTCGCCCTTGAAAAACGCGCCGCCTTCCAAAACGAACCCATCCTTCCCCCGCCCCTCATCCAAGGCCGCGACCTCCTCGCCGCCGGCCACACTCCCGGCCCGCGCCTGGGCGCCATCCTCAAACACCTCTACACCGCCCAGCTCGGCGCCGCCTTCACCACACCCGAAGGCGGCCTGGCCTGGCTGAAAAACAACCCTCTATGATTCGGCGCGCGGCGACAAGCCGTTGCCGCGTCTTCATCCCCGGCCCCTTTTGCGTCAGCCTCCTCTTTTCTTCGCGAAAAACTTTCGCATTTGACACGGGTCACAATTTGACCTATTCTGATTGGCAAACCCATGTCGGCAACAGCCGCCGACGGGGGATCTCCGCGAACCCTGAGCCCCCCCACACGCCCATTTTGCAAAGGATAAGCACCATGAGTGAACAGCAGACCCAGAAAACCATCGTCGGGACAATCAATCCCGACGTCCTCTCTTTCACCGAAGGAAAAGATCCCATTCTCGACCTGGCCCTCGCCGAGGTCGACTGTATCGGCACCGCAGCCCACGTGACCATGCTTTCCAAAATGCCCGTAAGCCCCGTGATCTTCAGCGCCGAGCAGCGCCGCGCCGTGATCGCCGCCCTCAACGAAATCATCGCGATCGCCCGCAGCGGCGCTTTCGTGATCACCGCCGAAGATCAAGACGTGCACCTCGCCGTCGAACGCATGCTCACCGACCGCCTCGGCGACCTCGGCCGCCGCGTCCACACAGGCCGCAGCCGCAACGACCAGGTGGCCGTGGATCTGCGCCTCCACGCCCGCGGCGAACTCCTCGGCCTGACCGCCGAAACCGCCACACTCGCCCAAGCCCTGCTCGATTTCGCCCAAAAGCACCACGCCACCCCCATGACCGGGCGCACCCACCTCCAGCCCGCCATGCCCAGCTCCATCGGCATGTGGGCCTCCGCCTACGCCGAAACCCTCCTCGACGACCTCCTCGTGCTCGACGCCGCCCGCGCCTTCAACGACCGCTGCCCCCTGGGTTCCGCCGCCGGCTACGGCGTGCCCCTGCCCATCGACCGCGCGCTCACCGCCCGCCTCCTCGGCTTCGACCAGCCGCACCACAACGTCTTCCACGCCAGCAACGCCCGGGGGAAAAACGAATCCGTCATCCTCGGCGCCCTCACCCAGATCATGCTCACCCTCTCCCGCCTCGCCGAAGACCTCATCCTCTTCTCCATGCCCGAATTCGGCTACTTCATCCTCCCCCGCGAGCTCTGCACCGGCAGCAGCATCATGCCCCAGAAATACAACCCCGACGTTCTTGAACTCATCCGCGCCAAAGCCGCCCTCCTCATCGGGCAAAGCACCGCCGCCGCCGTCATCGTCAAAGCGCTCCCCGGCGGCTACAACCGCGACCTGCAAGACACCAAAGAGCTCTACATGGAAGGCCTGCGCACCACCCGCGCCTCCATCCGAATCATGACGCTCATGGCCACCTCCCTCCAAATCGACCCCGAGCGCCTGCGCGCCGGCTTCACCCCAGGCGTCTTCGCCACCGACCGCGCCCTTGAGCTCGTCGCCTCCGGCATGCCCTTCCGCGATGCCTACCACGAAGTGCGCAACAACCTCGAAGCCCTTCAATCCGCCGATCCCGATGCCGCCATCGCCTGCAAAACCCACCTCGGCGGCACAGCCGGAATCGACTACCCCTTCCTCCGGGCCCGCGCCGACAACGCGCTCCAAAACGCCCGGCAAAACCAGAACCGCATCCAGGCCGCCTTCGAAGCGCTCATGCGCCCATAACCCACCAACCCAGGAAACCCCCATGAACAAAACGATCCCCGCCCTCCTCCTCCTCGCCGCCCTCCTCGGCGGATGCTGCAGCACCTGCAAAAACTCGAAAGCCGCCGCCGACCAGGTCCGCGCCGAAGAACAGACCGCCCCCAGCGACGACGTCATCACCCCCGCCGACCAATTCGAAGGCTCCGTTTCCCTTCCCCTGTAAAGCGCCACCCCTTTTCGATTCGAACCGGCCCCCTTCGGTTCGAATCGATTTTTCAAAAGAGGCCCCTCATGTTCAAAACCCTCCTCCTTTCCGGCGGCATATTGGGTTTGTGCGCCCTTCTCACCGGCTGCATCACCCACACCGAAAGCGCCGCCCGAATCGTCGATCCCCTCGACCCCGGCTACATTCGCGGCGGGTAAATCGCGCCGCCCGAAAAATAACCCTTATGCGCTTGCATTCCCGACCGAAAACGCATAATATATAAGCGCTTTTTACATGGATTAACAAAGGAAACACCGATCATGCAGATTTTGCTTTATTCACTCTACGCGCTCGAAGTCATCGCCGCCCTTCTCCTGGTTTGCGTCGTCATGCTTCAGCCGCCGAAAGATCCCTCCGGCGGCATGGGCGCCATCGGCGGCGGCATGGGCGAAGCCGTTTTCGGCGCTCAAATGGGCAACGTGCTCACCAAAGCCACCGTCGTCCTCGCCGTCATCCTCATCTGCAACACCGTCGCCATCGCCAAGCTCAACACCATGCGCAGCGGTTCGGTGATGGACAGCCTCCCCACCGCCCCCGCCCAAAGCGCGCCCGATCTCCCCCTGCCCCCCGTGGAATAATCCGCTGAAAAAACGATTGAGCGCTTGCTATTCGTTTCGCGCTTTGTTATTCTGTCCACAGTGAAGTTCGATTAACGTCCGTTTTTTCCGGTTAACACACGTTCCACTAACGAAGGAGTTTTGTATGAACAAAAAGGGTTTTACACTGGTTGAACTGCTGGTGGTCATCGCCATCATCGGCATTCTCGCCGCCGCGCTCTTCCCCGCCGTCGGCCGCGTGATTCTCAGCGCCCGCCTGACCGGCACCGCCAGCACAGGCCGCAAGATCTACCAGGCCATCACCCAGACCAACCTCGAATCCAAATCCGGTTCCATCTGGCCCAGAACCAAGGCGGATTCAGGCACAGCCAGCGGCGAAGGTCGCGTCGACGTTCGCAAAACAGCCTACCAGAACAGTGTGAAATATTTCTGGGACGTGATCGACGGCGCCCACATCGCCACGCCCGATGAACGCCGCCCCGACGTCCACCTCGAAATCACATGGCTGACCGACGGCGTGGAACCCTACTCGGGAACCGGCGAATTCAAAGAAGAAAACATCGCCTGGACCATCGCCGCCAACGTCAGCGACGAGCTCAAGGAATTCATCCCCGTGCTGGTGACCCGCAACCTCGATTGCAAAGGCCTCGTGCTCAAGTACGACGGTTCCACCTCCTCCGACCTCGATCTCGGTAAAAACGAAAACTCCTCCAAACCCTTCGGCGAGAGCGGGTTCGTCGTCATCCGCATGGGCGGCGCGGCAGACACCTTCAAATCCAACGACGCCAACGTCAAAGGCATTTTCCTCGGCGAATCGTTCGATATCAGCAAGCGCAAGGTCAATGGCGAAACCCTCACCTACCTCAGCCCGTGGGGTCTTGAACCACCCAAAAGCTAAGATCGGGTAAAAATCACAAAAAGAGCGGCATTGCGCCGCTCTTTTTTTATTTGGCGAAAGCATACCCTTGGGCGACCGCGCCCCAAAATGGTTTTTTCAAAAAAGGCTTTTTACACAATCAGCGCCGTGATATAGTGTCGGCATTATCCTGAACCGTGGAGTTTTTTATGAAAAATGCTTCCCTTTCACTGCTTACGCTCGGCCTTCTTCTCCTGTGCGCCTGCGCTTCCACGCGCCGCGTGGTGTGGCAATGGTTCGGCTTTGGCCCCAGCGACCTCGCCGACCCCAAAGCACTCGCCGTGGCCGATGAATTTCTCGCCAAAATGACGCTCGATGAAAAACTCTCCCTCACCCACGGCAACGGCACCATGAGCATCAACGCCATTCCCCGCGTGGGTCTCACCAACGAATTCTGGTTCTCCGACGGTCCCCACACCGTCCGCCGCGACGTCAGGCGCGAAAGCTTCGGCCACCTCGAAGGCTCCGATGAAAAAGCCACCGTCCTCCCTTCCCTTTCCGCGCTTGCCGCGACCTGGGATCCCGAGCTCGCCCGCCGCTTCGGCGAAGTGCTCGGCTCCGAAACCCGCCACCGGGGAAAAGACGTCATCCTCGGCCCCGGCGTCAACATCATGCGCACCCCTCTCTGCGGCCGCAACTTCGAATACATGGGCGAAGACCCCCATCTCGCCTCCCGCATGGCGGCGCCGCTCATCCAAGGCATACAGAGCAACGACGTGGCGGCCTGCGTGAAACACTACGCCGTCAACAGCCAGGAGCTCAACCGCCACAACGTCGACGCCGTGGTCGACGAGCGCCCCCTGCGCGAAATCTACCTCCCCGCCTTCAGGGCCGCCGTCGTCGAAGGCCGTTCGCTCACGGTCATGAACGCCTACAACCGGATCAACGGGGTCTTTGCCAGCCACAGCGACCCGCTCAACAACAAGATCCTCAAGCAGGAGTGGGGCTTCCCCGGGTTCCTCGTGACCGACTGGGGCGGCTTGCGCGACACCATCGCCGGCGCGCTCGGCGGAACCGATGTGGAGATGAACGGCGGCAATTCCATCCGCTACTTCACCGCCCCCCTCACCGAAGCCGTCGAAAGCGGCGCCATCCCCGAAGCGCTCATCGACGACAAAGCCCGCCGCGTGCTCTACGTCATGGCCAAAATCCACAAGATCGGCGGTCAGCCCCGCAAACCCGGCGAGCGCAACACCCCCGCCCACCAGCAAACCGCCCGCGAAATCGCCGCCCAATCGATCATTCTCCTGAAAAACGACACCTCCACCCTTCCCCTCGACCCCGCCAGGCTCCGCCGCATCCTCATCCTCGGCCAAAACGCCACCGAAAAACACTCCTGGGGCGGCTGGAGCGCCGAAGGCAACCCCCCCTACGAAATCACCCCCCTCGAAGGCCTCAAAAACGCCCTTCCCCAGACCGAAATCATCGCCCACCCCTACCCCGCAGAAGCGGCCCAGGCCGAACCCGTCCCCGACAGCGCCATCATCACCGAAGATACGCTCATCCGCGATGCCGGCATGACCGTCAAAGCCTGGGCGGCCTCCTTCTACGCCAACCCCACCCTCAGCGGCCCTCCCGCCTACACGGCCTTCGAGCCACAGCCCGCCATCCAAACCGTCAAAACCGCCCCGCCCCGCCCCAACATTCCCCAAACCGACTTCTCCGCCCGCTGGGAAACCCGGATCAAAGCCCCTGAAACCGGCGAATACGCCTTCGCAATCACCCTCGACGACGGCGCCCGCCTGTTCATCGACGACAAACCCGTCGTCAACGCCTGGTCCGACGGCTCCCAACGCACCGCCACCGGCACCGCCACCCTCACCGCCGGCGCCACCCACACCCTCCGCCTCGAATACTACCAGCGCGGCGGCGACGCTCTGCTCACCTTCGGCTGGCGCCTCCCCTCACAGCGCGGCATCGAATTCCAGCCCCTCATCGACCTCGCCAAAAACGCCGACGCCGTCATCCTCATGACCGGCACCCGCCACGGCCACGGCCAGGCGCTCGAGTGCGAAGGCGCCGACCGCCCCAACATGAAGCTCCTCCCCCAGGATGACCGCGCCATCGCCACCCTCCTCCCGCACAATCCCCGCACCGTCATCGTCGACCACAGCGGGGCGCCCGTCGAAATGCCCTGGATCGCAGCCGCACCCACCCTCGTGCACATGAGCTACTGCGGCCAGGAAGCCGGCAACGCCTTGGCCGACGCCCTCCTGGGCAAAAGCGATCCCGGCGGCCGCCTCCCCTACACCATGCCCGCCCGCCTCCAGGATTCCCCCGCCCACGCCCTCAACGACTACAACAGTGACCGCGTGACCCACAAAGAAGGCATCCTCGTGGGCTACCGCTGGTTCGACACCCTCCACATCACCCCCCTCTTCCCCTTCGGCCACGGCCTCAGCTACACCACCTTCAGCCTGGCCCCCGCCAAACTCACCCAAAAAGGCGACACGATCCACATCGCCCTCCCCGTCAGCAACACCGGCGACCGCCCCGGTTCCACCGTGATCCAGCTTTACGTGAGCGACCGCGAGGCCAGCGTGCCCCGGCCCCAAAAAGAACTCAAAGCGTTTAAGAAAGTGACCCTTCAACCCGGCGAAAGCATCCTTGCCGAGCTCACGCTCACCCGTCAGGATTTTTGCTTCTGGGACACCCAGGCCCACAGATGGGAGCTCGAGCCCGGCCTTTTCGATCTCCACATCGGCACCTCCAGCCGCGCCATCGACCAAATTTTCGAAGTGGAGTGGTAATCACGCTAGAGCATATTTCGATTGATCTTTCCGCTTTTTCTCGGTGCTTTTTGTTTTTGAACTTCACCCTTTCAGATCGCCGTAGCGTTGCTACGGCTCACCTCAAGCGTTTGTCAAAACCAAAATTCACCTTCTCAAAATCCGGAA
>JAVBLT010000042.1:0-8778 GCA_031553315.1 Kiritimatiellia bacterium | reverse complement strand
GGTCAGTCACTCGTGGTTCAATCGGTTTCGAAAAATTCACGTCCGTTATGAGAAGCAAACACAATCCTATCTCGCACTGTTGCATTTTGCAGCCGCAATCATCACTTTTCGAAAAACCGGAATTATTTACGGATAAATTCTTATTTCCCTCAACTCAAAAATCTGTCCATTTTCCAAAGTATTGCGTTTGAAAACGATGATGTTGAATCCGGCGGGAAAAGGTGATAGAATGAACCCCATCATCAATCTTTTTTTGGCGGAGTGCAAGCAATGGCCCCTCTTTCCCCCGAAACCATCACCAAAATTCAAGCCCTCATGGCGCGGGCCGGCCTCACCGAGGCCGACCTTGAAGAACAGTTTATTCTCGGTTCCGGAAGCGGCGGCCAGAAAATCAACAAGACCGCCTCCGCCGTGCGGTTGATCCACAAGCCGACCGGTAAAACCGTGAAATGCCAGGCCACGCGTTCACGCGAAAACAACCGCTGGATGGCCCGGCGCGAACTCGCCACGCAGATGATCGAAACCATGGAAGGCGAGCAAAGCGCGCGGCAGCAGGAAGCCGAAAAAACCCGCCGCCAAAAGCGCCGCCGCTCCCGCCGCCAAAAAAACCGCATGCTCGACGACAAAGCCCGCCACGCCCAAAAGAAAGCCGGCCGCCGGTTCACCTCCGACGAGTAGAGGACGCCTTATGCCTGAAATCCAAATTCCCCAAGGTCTTCATGTCATGGCCAAGCCGGTCGGCGCGGCGTGCAACCTCGCCTGCCCCTACTGCTTCTACCTTGAAAAAGGCACGCTCCTCGGCCACGGCCAGGCCGCGATGCCCGATGAGGTGCTCGAGGCCTATATCCGCGCATACATCGCCGCCGACCCCGCGCCCGAAACCGAGTTCGTCTGGCACGGCGGCGAACCGCTCCTCTGCGGCATCCCCTTCTTCGAAAAGGCGATCCGCCTCCAGAAAAAACACGCGCGCGGCAAAAAAATCCTCAACACACTCCAAACCAACGGCACGCTCATCGACGACGCCTGGTGCCGCTTTCTCAAAGCCCACGCCTTTTCCGCGGGCCTCAGCCTCGACGGCCCCAAAGCCATCCACGACCGCTACCGCACGCATGCCGACGGCTCCGGCTCGTTTGATGAGGCGATGCGCGCCTTCTTGCTGCTCAAAAAGCATGGCGTTCCAGTCAATATTCTCGCCTGCGTGACCCGCCAAAGCTGTGAGACCCCGCTTGAAATTTACCGGTTTTTCAAGGAAACCGGCGCCGAGTTCATCCAGTTCACACCCCTTGTCGAGCGCCTCCCCGGCGCCGGCGAAGCCGCCCGCGGCCAGCGCCTCGCCGGCTTTCCCTCGGAAGAAACCCCTGTGACCGGCTTCTCGGTGATCCCCGAGGCCTACGGCGACTTCCTCATTGCCGTTTTCGACGAATGGATCCGGCACGACGTGGGCTCCATCTTCATCAACACCTTTGAAGCCGCCCTCGCCCAATGGGTCGGCAACCCCTCCCCCGCCTGCACCCACGCCCGCCAATGCGGCCGCTGCCTCATTGTGGAGCGCGACGGCGCCGTCTACGCCTGCGATCACGCCGCTTACCCCGAATACCGCCTCGGCTCAGTCCTGACCGATTCACTCGCCGCGATGGCCGCCTCCCCGATCGCCCGCGCCCTCGGCGAAGGCAAAGAAAAAAACCTCACCGCCCAATGCCGCGCCTGCCCCTGGCTCCAGCTCTGCTTCGGCGGCTGCCCCAAACAGCGCTTCGGCGCGGGCGGCCAACACTACCTCTGCCCGGGCTACGCGAAATTCTTCGCCCACATTCCCCGCTACATGCACGCCATGGAAACCCTGCTCCTCAACGGCTACCCCCCCGCCCTCGTGATGGATGCCATCGACAAGCCGCTCTTCCTCGGCGGAAAATAAAAAAGGCGGCCTCTTGCGGGGCCGCCTTTTTTTATGAACCTACAGCTTGGGTTTGGTATCGACCGTCACCTTGTTGACCGTGCCGTTGAGCTTGAAGGGCACTTCGTAGGAGGGGCTGATCGTGGTGCCGTAATCCTGGCCCACGTCCATATACTCCGTGAGCGTGAAGCGGAAGGGAATCGTCTTGGCGACACGCCCCTGAGCCACTTTTTTGCCATCGATATCAATCGTGGCTTCACCGCCGGAGCCGGGTTTGCGGGTCTTTTCGAAATCGGACCGGAAGGTGAGCCTGACCGTATGGCGGCCGGCGGCCATCGTATCGGCGGAGACAATTTCCACATAGTCTTCCGCTTTGGGGTTGGCATAGCCAAAGACCGGCTTGCCCTGGTCGATCCACAGCCCGAAGCCGGCAAAACGGCCGCCGAGCGTGAAAATCATACCGTTGGGGGTGGCGCCTTCGGGGAAGGTCAGATCGGCTTCAATGGTGAACGAGGTGTTCTTGAAGTCGGGGCCGTTGGCCTCGGGCACACGGGTGACATCCGTCCAGTAAGTGAACCGGGAGCGGCCGCCGGTCGGGTCGACCCGGTTGGAGGTGCTGACAACCATGTTGACCGTGTCGCTGATGAAAAGCGGGTAGACGTTGTTGCGGGCCGCCTCGATGTGGAACAGCGTCTTGAGCTCTTCCAGCTTTTCGGGGTATTTCGCGGCGACGTTTTCCGCCTCCGAGAAATCCTTCTCCACATGGTAGAGCTCCCATTCGCCGGCGGTGGTGGGGCCGTCGAACTTGCCGATCATCCAGGGCAGCGCCGAGGGCGTGGCCGCGGCGACCCAGCCGTTGTGATAGATCCCGTGGAAGCCCAGCACTTCGAAATACTGGGTCTGGCGGGCGGTGGGAGCCTTCGCGTTGTTGAAGGAATAGATCATGCTGGCGCCTTCGAGAGGCTTCTGCTCCGCGCCGTTGACCTTCCAGGGCATTTCGATTCCGGCGGCTTCGAGGAGCGTGGGCATCACGTCGATAATATGGTGCCACTGGGTGCGCAGGCCGCCCTTTTCCTTAATCCCCTTCGGCCAGGAAACGACCATGTTGTTGCGGGTGCCGCCGTAGTGGGAGGCGACCTGCTTCATCCATTGGAAGGGCGAACCCATGGCCAGAGCCCAGCCGGCGGGGTAGTGGTTGTAGGCATCGTTGGTGCCGAGCCGGTCGATCCCCTTGATCACGTCCTCAACCGTCTCGATCTGGGCGTTGAAGAAGACGTTTTCATTGAGCGACCCCGTCAGGGCGCCTTCGCCGCTGGCCCCGTTGTCGCCCTGAATGTAAATCACGATGGTATTGTTAAACTCGCCGATCTCGCGCACCGCGTCGATCACGCGGCCGATTTCATGGTCGGTCTGCTCCAGGAAACCGGCGTAGATCTCCATCATGCGGGCGTAGACCTTCTTTTCGGCGGCGGAGAGCGAATCCCATGCGGGGATGTCTTTGGCGCGGGCGGTCAGCTTCGTGCCCGAAGGGATCACGCCCAGGCGAATGGCCTGAGCCAGCGTGTCTTCACGCACAGCGTCCCACCCCTTGTCGAATTTGCCCTTATACTTATCGGACCACTGCTTGGGCACCTGATGGGGCGCGTGCGTGGCGCCGGGCACGTAATAGGCAAAGAAAGGCTTGTCGGGCGCGATCGATTTCTGCTCCTTGATCCAGCGGATGGCGTGATCGGCCAGATCCTGGTTCAGCGTGTAATCCTTTTTGCCGACATAGGGGTCGACCGGGGTGATACCGTCGTACATCGCCGGCACATATTGGCTCGACTCCGCCCCGATGAACCCGTAAAACTTTTCAAACCCCAGCCACAGCGGCCAGCGCTCGAAGGGCCCCGTGCGAAGATCCGTCTCGAAATCAGGCACATTGTGGTTCTTGCCGAACCAGGCGGTGCTGTAGCCGTTTTGGCGGAGCACCTCGGCCACGGTCGCCGTGTCGCGGCCCAGCAGCGTGTCGTAGCCCGGGTAACCGCAGCCCGCCTCCATGATCAGCCCCGTGTGCGCCACATGGTGGTTGCGCCCGGTCAAAAGCGCCGCCCGCGTGGCCGACGAAACCGCCGTGGTGTGAAACTGGTTGTAGCGCAGACCCGCATGAGCCAGCGCGGTGAATGTAGGCGTCTGCACAGGGCCGCCGAAGGTGGAAGCGGCGCCGGGGCCCACGTCGTCCGTCATAATCAGCAAGACGTTGGGCGCGCCTTTCGGAGCCCGGACCTGCTTGGGGAAATCGGGTTTTGAATCTTTCCACGTCAGATTGATTTCACCCTTGAAAGGCTGCGCGGGATGCGGCAGCTCAGTCGCCGCGAAGGCGCTGAAGGCGGCCGACCCGCCGAGGATCGACGCCACCGAAGAACGTAAAGTTGACTTTCTCATGCCTGTTCTCCTTCTTTACCCGCGGGCGAGGCAGCCCGCAGGAGGTTCCAGCCACTCCGGCGCAACTCGCCGGAACAGAATCACACTCTTCCTTTATCGGATGACGAAAGTGTAGCACATCGTCATCCAAAAAAGGAAGCCCAAACTTCCAGTTTAAAAAAAATCCCTTTTTACTTGTTTTTCAAAACGCGATTATGCTATCCTATGCGTTCCGAACACAAGGAAAGAGGATTTTTCGCCATGAAAAAAGACATTCACCCCAAGTATGACGAAGCCACGGTGACCTGCGCCTGCGGCAATGTGCTTCACACCCGCTCCACCGTGAAAGCCATGACCTGCAACACCTGCTCCGCCTGCCACCCCTACTTCACCGGCCAGCAGACCCTGGTCGACACCGAAGGCCGCGTCGACAAATTCCGTCAGCGCTACGCCAAGAAGTAAGCGCCCCCGCCACGGAGGCCTTTCATCCGCCGGCGACGTGCCACTGATGTGGCTGCGCCGGTTTTTTTTCGTCAACGCACTGCGCGAGGCGCCCCATGCCCGAGCTTGACCGTAAACAAATCGAAGAGAAAACAGCCACCCTCGGCGCCGTGGAAGCCGCCCTTTCCGATCCCGCCGTGATCGGCGACCCGCCCCTTTACCGCGAAACCCTCGCCCGGCACGCCGCCCTGCGGCGCCTCGAAACCGCCGCCACCCACTACTACACCCTTCTCGACAACCTCGCCTCCACCCGCGAGCTCGCCGAAGATCCCGACATGGCCGCCATGGCCGCCGAAGAAATCGCCGCCATCGAAGCCGCCCTCCCCGCCGCCGAGCACAAACTCTTCACCGCCCTCCTCAAACCCGACCCCCTCGACGACCGCAACGCCATGCTCGAAATCCGCGCCGGCACCGGCGGCGAAGAAGCCGCCCTCTTCGCCGCCGTGCTCTTCCGCATGTATGCCCGCTACTGCGAAACCGCCGGCTACACAATCACCGTGATGGACGCCTCCCCCACCGAAATCGGCGGCTACAAAGAAATCACCTTCACCATCTCCGGCGGCGAAGCCCCCTACGGCCGCTTCCGCTTCGAAAGCGGCGGCCACCGCGTGCAGCGCGTGCCCGTGACCGAGACCCAAGGCCGCATCCACACCTCCGCCGCCACCGTCATCGTCCTCCCCGAGGCCGACGAGGAAGACGACATCGACCTGCCCGAATCCGATCTGCGCATCGACATCTTCTGCGCCGGCGGCCACGGCGGCCAAGGCGTCAACACCACCTACTCCGCCATCCGCATCACCCACCTTCCCACCGGCCTCGTCGCCCAATGCCAAGACGAACGCTCCCAGCACAAAAACAAAGCCAAAGCCCTCGCCGTCCTCAAATCGCGCATTCTCGACGCCCGCCGCCAGGAAGAAGAAGCCAAAATCGGCGCCGCCCGCCTGACCCTCCGCGGTTCCGGCGACCGTTCCCAGCGCATCCGCACCTACAACTTCCCCCAGAACCGCCTCACCGACCACCGCATCAACCTCACCCTCTACGCCCTCGACCGCATCGTCGAAGGCGACCTCACCGAGCTCCTCGAAGCCCTCCAGCAGCACGACCTCCAGCAGCGCCTCGAAACCCAGCTCGCCTGAGCCGAAATCTGCCCCTCCGCTCCGCGCGGGCGGGAAGCGCCTACGGCTCCGTAACAGGCCGCTCATCTTTTCCATACTCCGGAATCCACCAATAGCCCTTGCGCGCAATGGATTCACTTCGAGGATAAGAAAGGTTGTTGTCATGTTCGGCGTCATACTCCATATTGAGGTCGTTGCGGGTGGGGTTGACGTAGAAGGCGAAGCCGGCGAGGGTGATTTTCGCCTCTTTTCCCGGTTCGTTGTGAATATCCTGCGCATTTCAAGGGGCCGCGAAGCTTGCCGTAGAGGGTCGATTTGAAGGTGCCGTCGGGATTCGTTTCGCTGCGGATGCGGAAAAAGAAATGGTCGGCTTCAGGGGTTCGGCGGGCGGTATCCACCCGGCGGCGGTTCACGGTGCGGCCGGGACCTTTTTCGATAAAGAGCCGGCTGTGAAAATAAACGCCGAAGCTCTGCCGTGCATATCCCTCTGCGGGAGCATGGCGAGGAAGCCTGAAGGCCGATTCGGCGACGACGGCGTTGGCGGCGATGGCGGAAAGACCGTTGAAATCGCCGGGAACGCTCACGGTGAGATTCTGCGAAAAGAAGGATCCGTTTTCTTCGCGAACCTTTCCTTTCCGCTCAATCTCGGCGGTGAAGATGCAATCGGCGGTTTCGCCTTTGCCGTGAGGCGGGAGGAAATCGCCCTTGATGAGGTCATAGGAAACTTCGTGCGCGGGGAGCGTGAACCGGGGGATGTTTTTGGCGTACATGGCGATGGGCTCGCCGATCTTGCGCACGCGAAGCGTCACCGTCGGGTTCCAGGGCTGCCATTTGCCGTTTTTAAACCCGGTGAACTCATAACTTCCAATAGATCTGTAATAACCGGGAGCCTCGGCCCCATACCCAACGTTTCGATGGGCGGAGGCAGAAAACGTGGCTTTACCATATTCATCGACCATGGCATCCTGACCGGTTCCGGTTTGGCCATCGAAGGGATTGGAGGTGGTGTTGCGCGACCAAGACGTTCCGGCCTCAATGCCGGTGAGCGGGTTTCCGTCTTCGTCAACCACGGCAAGGGTGATTTGCCCTGTCGGATACCCGCCGATGAGGCAACCGGTGAATAGAAAAAGGGTAAGGATAAAGAGTATGTGTTTCATGGAGTGTTTCCTTTCAGATCGCAGCCGTTCACAATGTGTTCAAAAACGGGCTTCACATTGATAAAGGGCATATTTTTGATATCGCTGTGTTTCCAAGTGTTGGGAGTTTTACCTTCCGTTCTGAACCAGCCGTTGCGCATCTCCGATCCGTTCATATCGATTGACGAGGGAAACACATCGATTGATGCTTCCGCCCCGCCGGCGCCTTGAGTTCTGGCGGGAATGGTACGGGCCAGGAGGCGCAGGCGATGGGTAGAGGCGTAGTCTTGCGCGGTTTGATCGTTATCGGAAAAGAGCTCGGCGGGGCGTTTGCGGAAAAAGGGTTTGCGGATGAGATCGACATTGCTTATATCGCGCCCGGCCTTTTCAGGAGAGGGCATACCGAAAATGCTGAATACATCGATCCAGTGTTCATACCCTCTTCTGTTGAACCCCCACCCCATGAGGCGGCTACCGGTGAAATAGCCATCGCCCCAAAGCTCGTAGCTGCGGCCTTTCCAAAGCTCCTGAGTTGCCCAAGCATAGTCATCCGGGCTGGTAAAGGTGATCTCAGGACCTTTATTCCAACCGATTTCAAGGTTTAACAGATGCGCGGGCGGGGCATTGACCACCTCTTCGCCCCTGCTGTAAAACGGATGAAGACTCACGCCGCGCATATCGGAAAAGATTCCGCGCCATGTGAGCGCCCCGCGGGGATCTTGGGGGTCATCAAAAAGCGTATGCCACTCGCTGCAGAGCAGGCGTTCCTGCCCGGCGCTCACGTAAGGCCGCCACTCGGGGTGGACGAGGTTCTCCAACCGGCAGGAATCATCCCCATAAGCCTCAAGCGGCACGGCGGCATTGAGGAGCACATAGTCGGAAACATATGCGTTGTGGCGGGAGATGGCCGCGGAAGCGAGCATATTGCCGAGGCTGTGGGCGACAAAAACAGTTCTGGCACGAAAATACCAGGTATAATCGGCTAAATCAAACGCGGTTGCGAAGGCGTTTTCCACATTGACGTGATAATTGGGTGAAAAATCGGAGATGCCCACAGCCCCTTGGCTTTCGAAACCGTACCAGTGGATGGCGTGAAAGACCGCGCGGCTGCCGCTCCAGTAGAAACGCTTGTACATCTCCGCATTCCAGCCCCGAGCCTGCTGGGAATTCACATTGCAGCCGTGAATGAAAATCAAATTCAAACCGGTCTTTTCACCCCATGCGGCGATGCTTCCCCAAACCCTTTTTCATAATTTCCGGGATTGATTTCCATCGCCGCCCTTTTCGCGCCTTCCGGTGTGAGCGAATGCGCCCAGAGATTAAGCGCGAATAACGGAAAAAGGATAGAAACAGGCGTTTGACCGCTTTCGCAACGTTTCATCACGGTGCACCGACGCCCACCTCGCCGGTTTTGTAAGCGGTATTGGGAATCTTCCACCGATTTTCACCGGGAACTTTGTGCTTCGGATACATCAGGTTCTCGTTGGTGTCAAACTCCATGTTGCGGTCGTTGCGGGTGGGGTTGACGTAGTAGGAAAATTGTTTAAGCCGATATTCGACTTCTTCGGTTGACGGGATGCTGAAAATTTCAGAACACCCGGAATCTATTTTCCCATAAAGGGCAGATTTAAAAGTGCCGTCAGGATTCTTTTCTGCGCGGATGCGGAAGAAGAAGTGGGTGTTGTCGGGAGTACGGGTGAATGTATCGTGGCGCAAACGCCCCTTGGGATTT
>JAVBLT010000006.1:0-45291 GCA_031553315.1 Kiritimatiellia bacterium | reverse complement strand
CCACAGTCGTCAGAATCGCACTCAACACAAACACTGTCTTTTTCATAATCGCAAACTCCTTTTGTTCTCTTGAACTGCGGCACACTATACCAAACGCTTGTCACATTCGTCAATAGACAAATTCAATTATTTTTTATTTTTAATTTTTGGCTTGCTTGACGCCTTGACGGCATGTTATGGTGTATTATAAGGGTTTTGTAGAGTTATATTCGGCGAAATTCAAAAAGTAAACCAAAATCGCTTGACGCGTTTCGCGTGACATTAGTCCGATATTTTTGACAAAACAAAGGGGTTTCACCTGAATTTCACTTTACGCGCCCGCTTCGCAGCCTCCTGCTTTTTCACCGGCGCGCCTTCTTTTTCCAAATTCATTTTTGAGCCCGGTTTCATGAAAAAAAAACGTCTACCCCGCCGCTTTCCAATGACGACAAGCATTCCGAGCGACATTTCAGGCGTTGTAAGCTAAAAACGCCAAAAATCAACCCCATTATTGACAGAATCGCCTCTAACCGTTATCTTATCCCTAATTTCTTTTACAAGGAGGAACCGGAACATGGATCTGCAGAAAACCACGCAATCGATCGCCGAACAAACCGCCGTGCTTGAACGTATCCGCGAGGAAGTCGGCAAGGTGATTATCGGTCAGGAACGCCTGGTCGACCGGCTTCTGATCGCATTGCTCACAGGCGGGCACATTCTCCTTGAAGGCGTTCCCGGCCTGGCCAAGACAACCGCCATCCGCGCGCTCGCGCAGGCGCTCGGGCTTCAATTCCAGCGCATTTCCTTCACCCCCGACCTGCTCCCCGCCGATGTGGTCGGAACCATGATTTACAACCCCAAAGACGGTACCTTCGCCCCCCGCAAAGGCCCGGTGTTCACCAATCTGCTCCTGGCCGACGAAATCAACCGCGCCCCCGCCAAGGTGCAAAGCGCCCTTCTCGAAGCCATGCAGGAGCGCCGCGTGACCATCGGCGACACCACCTACACCCTTCCCGAGCCCTTCCTCGTGCTGGCCACCCAGAACCCCATCGAGCAGGAAGGCACCTATCCCCTGCCCGAGGCGCAGACCGACCGCTTTATGCTCAAGTGCATTGTGGGCTATCCTTCGCGCGACGATGAGCGGCGCATCATGAACCGTTTCACTCAGCCCGTGACCCGCCAGCCCGAGCCATGCGTCACCCCCGAAGAGATCAACACCCTCCGCGCCATGGTCGACCAGGTCTACTGCGACGAAAAAGTAGGCGAGTATATTCTGGATATCGTCTTCGCCACGCGCGACCCCGCCCGCATCCCCGCCCTCGCCTCCCTCGCCGGCCAGATCCAGCTCGGCGCCTCCCCCCGCGCCACCCTCTGCCTCAACCTCGCCGCCCGCGCCCACGCCCTCCTCAAAGGCCGCGCCTACGCCACCCCGCAAGATGTGAAGGAAATCGCCCACGAAGTGCTCCGCCACCGCGTGCTGCTCACCTACGAAGCCGAGGCCGAGTCGCTCACCGCCGATGCGATCATCACCAAAATTCTCGCCGAAGTGCCCGTGCCCTGAGGAGAACACCGATGATCGATACCGCCGAGCTTATGAAAAAGGTGGCCGGAATCCGCATTCTGACCAACCGCCTGATCGACGACCAGCTCTCCGGCGATTATCACTCCATGTTTAAAGGCCAAGGCGTGGAGTTCGATGAGGTTCGCCCCTACATCCCCGGCGACGACATCCGCATGATCGACTGGAACGTGACCGCCCGCACCGGTCATCCCTTCATCAAGCGCTTCAGCGAAGAACGCGAGCTCACCGTCTTCTTCGTGGTCGACGTTTCCGGCTCTCAGGCCTTCGGCTCAACCGGGCGGACCAAAGCCGAACTCGCCGCCGAAATCACCTCGCTCCTCGCGTTGACCGCCGTCCGCAATCAGGATAAGATCGGCCTGGTCCTTTTCAGCGACCGCATCGTCAAAGCCATTCCCCCGCGCAAAGGCCGCACCGCCGTGATGCGCCTCGTGCGCGAAGTGCTCGCCGCCGACGCCACGCGCGAAAAGACCGACCTCGCCCAGGCGCTCCGGTTCGTCAACAACATCCAAAAGCGCCGCGCCGTGGTCTTTCTCGTCTCCGACTTCCAGGCCGACGATTACGAACGCGAGCTGCGCGTCTTCGCCAAACGCCACGACGTCGTCGCCTGCCCCGTCACCGACCCCGCCGAGCTCACCCTGCCCGACATCGGCCTCGTGGAGCTCCTCGACCCCGAAACCGGCGACCTGATTCTCACCGACACATCTTCCCGCCGCGTGCGCGAAACGTTTCACGCCGCCGCCGTGGCCGAGCGCGAAGCCCTCTTCACCCTCCTTCGCCGCACGGGGATCGACACCCTCCCCCTCGTGACCGACCACCCCTACATCGACAGCGTCCGCCGCCTCTTCCACCGCCGCGCCCACCGCCGCCGCTAGGAGTCTTTATGATTCGCGCCCTTCTTCCAGTTCTCTGCATTCTGTGGGTCGGTTTCAAAGCCGAGCTCTCCACTCGCCCCGACGCCGCCATCACCCTCGAATCAAAGGCCGACGCCATCGCTTACGACAACGATTTCATCCTCACCCTCACCACCGAGACCCCCGCCGGCAAAATCCTCACCCTCCCCGACCTCCGCGACCGCTTCAGCGGTTTTTCCCTCGCCGAAGATTTTTCCGGCGACCGCATCATAGCCGGCGACCGCGCCCGCAAAACCTACCGCTGGCGCCTCGTGCCCGCCGCCGCCCCGCAGTGGCGCCTCGCCCCCTTCGCCGCCACGCTGAAAGACGCCGCGACCGGCATCGAAGAGGAATTCGCCACCCAAGCCGTAATCTTTCCCCCGCCCCCCCCGCGCGAAACCGTCACCGGCGCGCCCGAAGGCGAGTTCAAGCCCTTCTGGATCCGCCCCACCCTCGGCGCCATCCTCCTGTGGATCGCCGCAGGCATCGGCGGCATCATCACCGTGATTGGATTACTCTTTCTCTTTCTCCATTTCCGCAACCGCGTGAAAGAGATGCAGATGTCGCCCCGCGACCGCGCCCTCGTGGAGCTCAACCGCCTCCTCGGCAAACAGCTTGCCGAGCGCGGCTTCTACAAAGCCTTCTACAGCGAGCTCACCCTCGTGGTTCGCCACTACATCGAGCGCGCCTATTCCATCCGCGCCTCCCGCCAGACCACCCAGGAATTCCTCTCCGCCGCCACGGGCGACACCCGCTTTACAAAAGACACCGTCGGCCGCCTCGCCGAATTCCTCAACGCCGCCGACATGATCAAATTCGCCGGCCTCAAAACCACCCCCGAACTCGCCGCCGACGCCGCCCAAAAAGCACGCACCTACATTCAAGAGGATAAACCCGAAAACCAATCGCCCCAGTGTTTATAGCGGGTTTCGAATGAGACTTCCGGATTCGGAGAAGGTGATTTTGGTTTTTGACAAACGCTTGAGGTGAGCCGTAGCAACGCTACAGCGACCTGAAAGGCTGAAAGCAAAAAGGAAAAGAACAGAGAAAAAACGGAAAGATCAATCGAAATATGCTCTAAAAGCTGAGAATCATGTTCTTCAAGTGTTTTCATGCTCGCAGCCTGTCCTATCGTCAAAAGCCACGCCTCTCATGAAAATCCAGGAAGATCCTGAAAAAATGGCTGTCTTTTTTTCATCACAGCCGTTATACTGCGTGCTTTTGAAATTGTGAAAGGATAGCTTTCCATGTTTGGATTTTTAGGGATGGCGGTGTCGATTCTCATCGCGGTTTTTTTCTTTAGTTTGGCGATTTTCGTGCATGAATTCGGGCATTTCATCGCGGCAAGGCTGTTGGGTTTTCAGGTCGATGTGTTCTCCATCGGCTTTGGCCCGGCGCTTTGGCAACGAAGGGTCAACGGGGTGCTCTATAAGTTTTCGGCCATTCCGTTCGGCGGGTATGTGGCGATTCCGCAGCTGGATCCTTCGGGAATGGAAAAACTCCAAGGGGAGGGCGGGGCGGCGGAACAGAAAAATCTGCCGGATATGCCGGCCTGGAAAAAGATTGTGGTGGCGCTCTGCGGCCCGTTGGGCAATGTGGGGCTGGCGGTCATGTTGGCCTGCGCAATCTGCTGGTTTGCGCCGGCCGACAGCACGGGCGGCGATACGAGCATCGGCTTTGTTCAGGAAAGCAGCGATGCGTATGCGGCGGGATTGCGCACGGGCGACCAGATTCTGGGTGTGAACGGCACGCCGGTCGCAAGCTGGAATGATTTCGGCGTGGAAACGCATCTCTCGGCGGCGGGCGGCAAAACGGTGGCGCTCTCGGTGCTGCGCGACGGTAAAACGCATGCTTTCAATGTGCCGGTGACGACGATGCAGATCAGCCCTGTCGATTCGGTTTCGAGGATCGACGGCATTCTGCCCAAAACGCAATGCCTGCTGGGGAAAGTCTACCCCGATTCGCCTGCGGTTGAGGCGGGCTTGCGCGAGGGAGACATTTTGCTTGAGGTGAACGGCCTCCGGGTTTTCAATGCGGGCGACGCCCTCAAGGCGCTGGCGGGCGCGCCGCCTTTGGCGTTGACGCTGCGGCGCGGCGCGGAGACGGTCACGGCGGCGCTGACGCCGCGGGTGCTGACGGTCGCAGGCAGGGAAACCGAGCGCCCGATGGTCGGGATCGAGCTGGGCACGGAGGTGCGTGTGCGCCGCCCGTGGATGCAGGAGCGCGCCATCGGCGCTCAGCTCCGGTATGACGCCGATTCCATTTTCCGATTGTTGCGGGCGCTTTTTCATCCTAAACACGAAGGTGAAAGCGGGCGGGCGCTCAGATCGCTCGGAGGCCCGGTGATGATTGCCACGGCGCTTTACCATGAAGTGCGGAATGATTTTTGGAGTTGTCTGGGCTTTATCCGTTTTATCTGCATCAACTTGGCGGTTCTGAACCTTCTGCCGGTTCCGGTGCTTGACGGCGGCCACATTCTTTTTGCGCTTTACAGCCTCGTTACCCGCCGCAGGCCCAATGCGAGGGTGGTGGCGGTGCTGGTCAACACGTTTGCGATTCTGTTCATCGGGCTGATGCTGCTGGTGGTCTTTCGCGATACGCTCCGCTTCCTTCCCGCCAAAACCGAAGAGGCGGCGGCCGAGGTTTCACAGGAGCCGCCGACGGATCCGCTCCCGGCGGCTCTCGAGGAAAACGCCAAAGGGGCTGATTAATGATTCCCCGGCGGCAGACGCGGCGGATTTACATCGGTTCCGTGGCGGTGGGCGGCGATGCGCCCATCCCGGTGCAAACGATGGGCAATGCCGACCCGCACGATGCCGCCGCCTGCCTTCGCCAGATCGATGAGGCCGCCGAGCTCGGCTGCGATATTTTCCGCCTGGCGGTTCCCGACGCGGAGGCGGCGGCCACGCTTGCCGCCGTCAAGGCGCGCTCAAAGCTTCCGCTGGTGGCCGATATCCATTTCGATTACCGCCTCGCGCTTCAGGCGCTTGAGAGCGGGGTTGAGGCTCTGCGCATCAACCCGGGAAACATCGGGGGCGAGGATCGCGTTCGCGCGGTGGTTGAAGCCGCGCGCGCGCGCCGGGCGCCCATTCGCATCGGCGTGAATGGCGGTTCGCTTGAGAAAGACCTGCGCGAACAGTTTGGAGGCGCCACGCCGGAAGCGCTCGTGGAAAGCGCGTTGCGCCATGTGCGCCTCTTGGAGGCGCTGGATTTCGGCGAGATTAAGATCTCGGTGAAGGCATCCGATATTCCCCGCACGCTCGCCGCGTACCGGCTGCTCGCCCGGCGCGTGGATTATCCGCTGCACCTCGGGCTTACCGAGGCGGGCACGTTTTTGCGGGGCACGGTGGGTTCATCCATTGCGCTGGGCACGCTGCTCCAGGAGGGGATCGGCGATACGATCCGCGTGTCGCTCACCGATTCGCCGGCCCGCGAGGTGCGCGTGGGCGTTGAGATTCTCCGCGCCTGCGGTCTTCGCGCGCCGGGAGCCTGGGTCACGGCCTGCCCCACCTGCGGCCGAACGAAGGTCGATGTGCAGGCGGCCGCCGAACGCGTGACGGATGCGATGGAATCGTTTTACCGCGCCCACCCGGCCGCCAGGCGCCTGCATGTGGCGGTGATGGGCTGCGTGGTCAACGGCCCGGGTGAAGCGAAAGACGCCGACCTCGCCGTCGCCGGCGGAAACGGCGTCTATGCCCTTTACCGAAAGGGCGATCACCTGCGCACGGTTCCCGAGAGCGAAGCCATTGAAGCGCTTCTTGCGCTTCTCAGCGAACAGGCTCTTTCCTGAGGTGGCTTATGCCTCTGCTTGATGTTTCCGATTACCGACCCGCTTTCAGCGCCCGCCTCGGCGGTCACGCGGGGACGGTTTTCCCTTATCTCAAACCGTGCCGCGCGCCTGCGCCGTGGACATCGCGCCAGCGCCTCGAAACGCCCGACGGTGATTTTGTGGACGTTGACCTGGCTTTGCGCGGCAGCGGCTCGCTTGTGGTTTTTTTTCACGGCCTTGAAGGCAATGCCTCTTCCAGCTACATCCGCACGTTGGCCGCGGCGCTGGCTCCGGCCGGTTTCGATTTTTGCGGCTTCAACAACCGCAGCTGCGGCGGGGAGCTCAACCGCACGCCGCAGGCCTATCACGCGGCGGCCACGGAGGATCTGGCGCTGACGCTGGAGACCTTTGCGCCGCGTTACGATCGCGTGTTTTTGGCGGGGTTCAGCCTGGGAGCCTGCCAGCTTTTGAATTATCTCGGCAGCGGCCGCCACCGTATTCCGGGAAACGTGAAGGCCGCCGCGGCGGTTTCTCCGCCCTGCGACCTGCTGGCGAGCGGGAAGGTTTTCGAACGGCGTTTCTGCGGCCCTTACGCCTACCGTTTTTTGCGCACGCTGAAGGAAAAGGTGCGGGAAAAGATCCGGCGCTTCCCGAACGAACGGCGGTTGCCGTCGGCAGAGGCCGTGGGCAAGGTCCGCACGCTGTATGCGTTCGACGAAATCTACACGGCGCCGCTCCACGGTTTCGCGGGTGCGCGGGATTATTACATCCAGGCTTCGCCCGCGCGGCACCTTGCGGCCATTCCCTGCCCCACGCTGGTTCTAAGCGCGGCCGACGACCCGTTTCTTTCGCTGGAGTGCCTGCCGTTTGAAGCGGGAAGGCAATCGGACCGGCTGTATGTGGCGGTCACGCCCCGCGGAGGGCATGTGCGCTTTCCGCAGGCGATGGGCGGGAGCTATGCCGACGGGGCTGTGGCGAGGTTCATCCGGCATCACTCAGGCAGCTGAGCCCGCAAAATATCGGCGAGGCTTTTCAAGGTGATGGGTTTGTAGAGAATATCGTCGAAAACGCTGATTTGCCCTTGGGCGAGCTGTGTATCGGCGGTGACGGCAACAATGGGCAGCCCGGCGGTCTCGGGATCGGCTTTCAGGGCTTTGGCGAGTTCATCGCCATTCATTTCAGGCATCCAGAGGTCGGTGAGGACCATCACGGGGTGTTTTCGTTTGACGGCTTGAAGGGCTTCGAAGGCGGATCCGGCGGTCTCATAGGGCACGGAGAGGCGCTGGAGCATGGCGCCGAGCACCTGGAGGTTCATGGGCACATCGTCGACAAGCAGAATGTGGCCGCCGGCGCGGATGGGTTCGATGGAGGCGGGTTTGGCGATGGGTTTGGCCGTGGTCTGGGTGAATTCCACGGCAGGAAGCCGGAGGGTGAAGGTGGAGCCTGCGCCGAGCTCGCTTTCAAGGGTGATTTCACCGCCCATGCGTGTGGCGAGGCGTTGGGAAATGGCCAGCCCCAGGCCGGAGCCTTCGAACACGCGGTTGCCGCGAATGCGGTCGTCTTGCTTGAAGGGCTGGAAGATGCGTTTCTGGAATTCCGGGGTGATGCCCGGGCCGGTGTCTTTGACGGCGATGCTCAGGCTCCCGATTCCCGGGGCTGAGGAATCGGGGGTGAAGACAACGGTGACGTCGATCATGCCCTGGTGGGTGAATTTGACGGCGTTTCCAATGATGTTGAGGAGAATCTGGCGGATACGCATCTGATCGAGCTTGAGGGTGGGCAGATCGGCGGGGATGTGGGTGGCGATGAGGGTGCCGTTTTGGCGGGCGCGGGGCTCGGCGATGCGCACGGCTTCGGTCACGATGGGGGTGAAATCGAGCGCTTCGGCAACGATCTGGAACTGTTCGGACTCGAGCTTGGAAAGGTCGAGGATGTCGTTGATGAGCTTGAGGAGGGTGTTGGCGGCGAAGTTGATGGTTTTGAGGTTGTCGATTTGCTGCTGGCGGGGGAGGGCTTCATCCTGCATGAGCTCGCTGTAGCCGATGACGGCGTTGAGCGGGGTGCGCAGTTCGTGGCTCATGGTGGAGAGGAAGTGGCTCTTGGTGCGGTCGGCTTTGCGGGCGGCTTCAAGGGCCACGGCAAGGCGTTTCTGCCCCTGAACAAGGTCGGTGGTGTCGACATAGGAGGCGAGGATATTGCGCAGGCGCCCCTTGACGATGATGGGCGAGAGGGTGAGGTGGTAGGTTTTGCCGTCGTATTCGAGATCGGTCTGAAATTCGCGCTGGGTTTCAACGGTCGTCCGGGCGGGGCAGGAACGCAGGTTGAGGCAGATCTTCTGGAGGCAGAAACCGGTGCAGGCATCCTGGAGGCGGCTTTCGAGGCCGTGGAAGAGTGTGGAGGCGGAGTGGTTGACGCGGACGACGCGGAGCTCTTTATCAAGCAGAACGATGGGAATCTTCATGGCGTCGAGAATCAGGCGGCGTTCTTCTTCCTGGGTGCGCCGCTCCATGGAAAGGCCGACCACATGGGAGATGCTCTGGATGAGGCGGGGGGTGAGCAGCGAAAAGGCATGGCGGGGCGCGCTTGCGATAACACCGGTGAGGCCCCAGAATTCATTGCCGTTCCAAACGGGGGCGGCAATGATGGTTTCGGCGGGCGAAAGGGTGGTGAGGAAGCGTTGGAGGAGGGTGTGGGAGGGGTCGTTGCGGGTTTCGGTGCAGATGGGGGCGCTCAGCTTCTGCATGGCGGGAATGGCGCCGGCGGGGAGGGCGAAGTCGGCGTCTTCGGCGGGCAGGAGGGCTTCCCGGCCGGGAACGAACCAGCGGACGGCGGGTATGAGGGAGGCGGTATCGGCATCGTAACGCAAAACAAAAGCGCCCTCGGCTCCGGCCTCTGCGGCCACCAGCTCCATGATGGAGCCCAGCGATGTGGCGGTGGAAGATTCGGAAAGCAGGGTGCGGATGCAGGTGTTGATGACGCGTTCCTGGCGGGTGTAGCCTTTGAGGCGATTGACGAGCGTTTTCTGGCGGCGTTCAAGGCGGTGCTGCTCGGTGATGTCGATGGAGAGCACGATCAGAAGCTCGCGGTTGCCCGCTTCGACCTTCCGTTTGAAGGTGTGAATGGTGCGGACGGTGGGATCGGGGCCGATGGTGGGGAGATCTTCGGTGATCTCGTAGATGCCGTCGGCGCGCATGGCGGCTTCGTCGTCTTTCCGAATGGCGGCGGCGACTTCGGGCGCCATCACTTCCGATTCCGGCCGGCCGAGAACCATTTCGGAGGGGAGGCCGGTAAAGAGGGCGGCTGTTTTGTTCCAGGCGATCACGCGGAAATCGGCGGCGGGGTCTTTGATCACGAAGAGGCCGGGAAGGCTGTCGGAGACGGCCTGAAGGATGGCGTAGTTTTCAAGGCGGGCTTCTTCGGCCATGCGCTCCTGGGTCACGTCCATACCCATGCCGAGGAGGAAGGTCCGGCCGTCGGCGCCGCGGAAAATGCGCTTGATGATGAGGCCGTAGCGGAGGGAACCGTCGGAGTGGGTGTATTTTTCGGTATAATTGAGGTTTTCGTTGCGCTCAACCACGCGGATATCGTCGGAACGGAAGTGGTCGGCGTCTTCCTGCTCGAGGAAGATATCGTAATCCGTGCGGCCGACGACGGTCTCGGGGGTTCGCCCGACGATATCGGCAAACTGGGTGTTGCACATCGTGTAGCGGTAATTGTCTTCCACGTCTTTCAGGAAAAGGTAGCAGGGAAGCTGGTCGAGGATGGCGCGCAGAAGCGAATCGGTGTCTTGGTATTTCTGGCGGTTGCGGGTCAGCGTGGTGATGTCCTGAACCACGCCGAGGTAGGAAAAGGCTTTGGTGGAGGCCAGGATGGCGCGGTTGACCCGCATCTGGAAGTGGCGGATCTCGTCGCCGACGCGGGCCCGGTAAACCATGTCGAGCGAGTTGGTTTCTTTGCTGAGGAGCTTGGCCCAGGCTTCTTCAAAGGCGGGAAGGTCTTCGGGGATCACCCATTTGCGGGGGCCGATGGGTTTTCCGCTGGGGTAGTAGCCCCAGTATTTGGCGCCGAGGGAATCGTGGAGGTCAACGGTTTTTCCGTTTTCGTCGCAGTAAAAATAGGCCATGTCGGCGAGCTCGGAAGCGCTCTGAAGGAGGGCGTTTCGGGTCTGGAGCTGCTCCTGGCGGCGGTATTCGAGGGAAACATCGCGCAAGACGAGCACGCACCCGGTCACGCGGCCGAACACATCGCGGATGGGGGAGGCGTTGTCGCCGATCCAGATGCTTTCCGTTTCATTTTTTGCCAGAACAATCATGTGCGGCGAGGAAATGCTGCGGTCTTCGCGCATGGCCCGGTGAACGGGCGACTCCACGGCGGAGCCGTAAAGGGAGGCGGTGATGGAATCAACCGGCCGGCCGATCGCCAATGCGTTCTGAATGCCCAACAGGGCTTCGGCCTGGTGGTTCATCAGGGTGACGGCGCCGGTTTTGTCAATCACGATCACGGATTCATCGACCGTTTCGAGAATGAGCTTGAATTCTTCGGCGACCCCGATGAGGCGCCGGGTGTTTCTGCGCGCCTGCCACCGGATCGGAACGATAATGGCGGCAGTAAGAATACCGGCGACGGTCAGCCAGAAGTGCATATCGGTCGCTTCGACCACTTTGGGGAAGAGAATGTCGAGATACAATGTAAACGCGATCATCCCGTAGATGATCAGCGCCTGGAAAACCACACGCCAGAAACTGCGCTTTTTTTCAATTGTCATAACAACACGTTAACCTTTTAATTTTTTATTGAAAGCCGCCGGGCGATTTCCTCAAACACGCCGTTTAAATCGACGGGCGCCGTCTTCGGTCCCAAAGCCCCGTCGAAAACATGCACATGGCCCCGTTCCTGCAGCATCCGCACAAAGCGCCCGAACTTGGAATCGGGTCTGCGGATGTTCATCAGCACCTCGACTGCGGCGGAACCGCGCGTGGCGGCTTCGCTGACCATGCCGGTCGACTCCGCGGTCACGAAGACGCGGTCGCACAGCGTAACAAACGCCGGAATCGGGTTGAAAGACGGGTCACGGCTGAAAATGAGTGAGTAGTCGAAGGGAAACGCATCGATCACCGCATCGACCGCTTCGGGCGTGCGGCGGGAGGTGGTCACCCAATGTTCACAATCGGGTGTGGCGGCGAAAAGGGCCTCAAGCTCGCGGCGCATCCATTCAGGCGCGAGATCGGCGGCGGGGTTGGGGCCGCCCACAATGACCGCCACGGCTTTTTTTCCCGCAGGGGTGTAACGGGAAAGAAACGCCTCGGTCTGCTCACGGTACCAGGCATCACGGGCGGGTGTGACATTCACGGGAATTTCGATCAGGTTGCCGCGCCTGGCGGGCCGGTCAAACGCAGGCGCGAGAATCACCGTGAAATCATCCAGCCGGTAACCGCGCGGGTAAAGAATCGCCACCGAAGGCACCCCCAGGCTGCGGGCAAGCACCTTCACCGGGTAAAACGCGGTGGAGCCCGCGCCAATCACGCAGTGATAATCGCTTCGGGGAGAAAGCGCCGGCAAATTGAAAAACGCCTGCGTGAAAATTCCAAACCGGTCGGCGAGATAGGAAAGCGCCTTCATCCAGCGGTTCGGGTAACGCACCTCCACGAGGTCGCAATCAAAGCCCAAAGCATCGCATAAGGCGCGAGACTGGTTCTCGTGCCCCGGCTTGCGGTCGGTTACTATCAGCGCGCGCGGTTTCGTCATTTCATCCTAAATAACAAGGCACAAGGGAAGCGCCTCCGTTTTCACGAAGGCAGGCTCCCCTTGCCGGGTTTCTTCGATCTGTTTATTCAGCGGCCCATCGCGCTGAACTTGGCATAACGGGCGGCGACCAGCGCGTCGACCGGAATCTTCTTCAATTCACGGAGCGCTTCCAGCACAGCCTGTTTGGCGGTTTCGATCGCCTTGGCGGGGTTCGTGTGGGCGCCGCCTTCGGGTTCGGGGACCACGGTATCGACCACGCCCAGCGCCTTCAGGCTGGCGGAGGTGAGCTTGAGCGCTTCGGCGGCCAGCGGCGCGAGGGCGCCGTCGCGCCAGAGGATCGAGGCGCAGCCTTCGGGGGAAATCACCGAGTAGATGGCGTGTTCCAGCATCAAAATGCGGTCGCCCACGGCAATGCCCAGCGCTCCGCCGGAACCGCCTTCGCCGGTGACAAGGACTACGATGGGCGTTTTGAGGGTCGACATTTCCGCGAGGTTGCGGGCGATGGCTTCCGCCTGGCCGCGCGCTTCGGCATCGGCACCGGGATAAGCGCCCGAAGTATCAACGAGCGTGACCACGGGCAGCTTGAACTTTTCAGCCGTCTTCATCAGGCGCAAGGCTTTGCGGTACCCTTCGGGGTTTGCCATGCCGAAGCGGTGGGCCAGCTTTTCTTCCGTGGTGCGGCCTTTGCGGTGACCGATGACAACCACGCGCTCGCCGTCGATTGTGGCGAGGCCGGCAAACATCGCGGGGTCGTCGAAGACCTGGCGGTCACCGTGGATTTCTTCGAGATCGGAGCACCAGGCGTTGAGGTAATCCATCAGCATCGGGCGGTCGGCGTGGCGCGCCACTTTCACGGTTTCCCATGTGGGGTTGGTCATTGCTTTCAGATCATCGCTCATTTCAGCGCCCTCCCGCATAGGCAATCAGCTTGGCCACAAAGGCTTTCAGTTCGCTTCGCGCCACGATTTTATCAAGAAAACCGTGTTCGAGCACATATTCCGCGGTTTGAAATTCATCGGGCAGCTTCTGTTTGATGGTGTTTTCAATCACGCGGCGGCCGGCGAACCCGATGAGGGCGTGAGGCTCGGCGATGTTGAAATCGCCCACCATGGCGTAGCTGGCGGAAACGCCGCCCGTGGTGGGATCCGTGAGAATGGAGATGTAGAGCAGGCCGTCATCCTTCAGGCGCTGAATGGCGGCGCAGGTTTTCGCCATCTGCATCAGCGAGAGGATGCCTTCGTGCATGCGCGCGCCGCCGGAGGCGGAAACGATGATCAGCGGCGCCTTCAGCTCGCGGGCCTTTTCGGCGGCGAGGAGAATCTTTTCGCCCGTGGCCGTGCCGAGGCTGCCGCCCATGAAGCGGAAATCCATCACGCCCAGCACCACCGGGCGGCCTTCAATCCTGGCGGTGCCGGTGACGACCGATTCGCCGGTCTTGAGCTTTTCGCGGGTGGCGGTGACCTTTTCGATATAAGCGCCGCTGGCGTCGCTGAACTTCAGCGGATCGACGGTGACGACGTTTGCGTTGATTTCCTCAAAGCTTCCCTTGTCGGCGAGCAGGTCGATGCGCTCGCGGGCATTGAGGCGTTCGGCGCGACCGCAGCGGGGACACACTTTGTTCGCGGCCTTCCAGGCGCCCTTCGGAACATATGCCTTGCAGGCGGAGCAGACGGCCCAGACCTCTTGGGTCGGGACGTGTACCGGCGCTTCCGCCGGTTTTGAAAACCATGCCATAACTCGGTATCTCCTTTTACAGTGCCAAACGGGGCATATGATACCCGATTAACCTGCTTCCTGTCAAGATTTGGGAAGGATGGTTTGCCAGAGATCGTCGAGGCGTTTCGTTGAGGCGGGTTCGGGGGCTTTGAGCTCCTGGGCGAAGGTGGCCACGCGGAGGGATTCGAGGAGCCAGCGGTAGGCGCTGAGGGCCAGGGCGTCGTGGCGCGGGCGGCGGGGCTGGCTGATGAAATCGAGGTAGCGTTTCCAGTGGGGGGCCACGGCGGCGGCTTTGCGGAGGTCTCCGGCGGGGTTGGCGCGGGCGCGATCCAGGCGGATGCGGATGGCTTCGAGGTAGAGGGGGTAGCGTTGGAGCTCGGCGGGGGGAACGAGGCGCACGAAATCGTCGAAAACAAGCCAGGCCAATTGGTCGAGGATGTCGGTCAGAGTGTCGGGGAGGATGCCGGTGGCGGTGGAGGCCTCTTTTTCGAGGCGGGCGGCGTCGGCAAGGATGGCGAGGACGAGGGTGCGCCAGCGGGTGTGGGTTTGGGGGAGAAGACCTTTGCGGGCGGCGTAGCGGGCTTTGAAGTCGGCCGCGGTGCGGATGGCGGGGAGGTTCTCGAGGAAGGTTTCGGAAAGGGTGCGCTCGGAGATGCCTTGGGCGAGGAGGGCGGGGTCGATGGCGGCTTCTTTGAGAAAGGTCTTGATGTTTTGCTGAAGGGAGGGGAGCTGAAGGAGGGCGTTGAAGCTCTTGCCGAGGGTGAGGGCGAGGAGGCGAAGGAGGCCGCGGTGATGCTGGAGGGCGGCTTCGGCTTTGTCGGGGAAGGATTCGAGGGCGACGCTTTGGCCTTTGTCGACGAGGGCGGGATAGTGGACGACTTTCCAGCCGGCCTGGCCGGCGGGGATTTCGTCGGGCAGGGCGAAGGTTTCGGAGAGGGGGGCGGCGGGTTCGGCTTTTTGAGGCTCGGCGGCGAAGAGGCGTTGGAGGAGGGCGAGGTTGCGGCCTTCGCCGAGTATTTTACCGTTGGGGTCGACGACGCGGAAGTTGACGCGTAAATGGGGGGGCACGCGGTCTTCTTCCCATTGCTCTTCGGGCACGCGGATGCCTTTTTCGTCGGCAAGAAGGCGGAAGAGGGCTTCGGCGAGGGGCAGGCGGCCGGGGGTGAGGCGGGCAAGGCAGAAGGAGAGGGTTTCGGGGAGCGGGGCGAGGAGGCGGCGGGTTTTGGCGGGGAGCACGCCGAGCATCCACATGAGCTTGTCGGGGAGGGCTCCGGGAACGAGCCAATCGTGGCGCCAGCCGTTGAGGAGGGCAAGGTCGGCGGGCGGGGTCACGCAGGTGATGCCGTCGTCGGAGGCGGAGGCGTCGTGCCTGTAGAGGAGGCTGAAGGTCTGGCCGCCGAGGGTGAGGGTGGCGGGATAGGCCCGGCGGAGGGCTTCATCGACGGGTAAATCGGAATCGGCCAGCTCCAGGTTGGCTCCCGTGGCGAGGAAACGTTTGAGGGCGGGGGTGTTGGAGACGTCGGGGGGGAGGCGCTTGTCGTAAAAAGCGAAGAGCAGCGCGTCGTCGTCGACCTCGGGCAACGCGTGGCGGCGTTTGGCGGCTTCTTCGCGGCGGAGCTGCTGGCGGCGCTGGTTGGCGATGAGGAAGGCGGGCGGATTGGGAAAAGCGCCGGGGGCGATGAGCGCGTCTTCAATAAACACGCGGCGGGCATCGGCGGGGTCGAGGCGGGTGTAGTCGCGCAGGCGCTGTTCCACGAGGGTGAGGCCGAAGAGGGTGACGTGTTCGCGGATGCGGACGAAGCCCTTCTCGGCATCCCAGAAGGGGCTGTGGCGGTGGTATTTGCAGACGTGGCCGGCGAGGGGTTCGATCCAGGCCGGGTCGATGCAGGCGGCGGTTCGGGCAAAGAGGCGGGAGGTTTCCACGAGCTCGGAGGCCATGACCCATTCGCGGGAAAGCGGCAATTCGCCGGGGCGGGGTCTGGGGGTCTCCTGGTTGCGTTTTTTTTCGCCGAGGCGAACGAGGCCGGAGCCGGGGAAGAGGTTGAAGTGAATGGCGTAAATGCCGCGGTAGTCGCCGGTTTCGGGGTCTTTTTTGCCGATGCGGCTGAGGAGGCCGGTGAGGAGGGCGCGGTGGAGGCCGGGTTCGCCGCCTTTGGATTCGGCGGGGCGGAGGCGGTGTTCGGTGACGATGTCGCGCAATTGGTCGTGGAGGGCTCGCCATTCGCGCATGTTGGCGTAGGAGAGGTAGGTTTCTTTGCAGCGGTGCCGGAGGGCGGTTTGCGACTGGGGCTGGGCGGGGTCGTGATACCAGGCCCAAAGCTTGAGGAGGGAGGAGAAATCGGAATTGGGGGTGAGGAAGGGGCGGTGGGCTTTGTCGGCCTCTTCCTGTTTGGCGATGGGGCGGCGGCGGGGGTCGTCGCAGGAGAGGGCGGCGACCACGATGAGGGCGTCGCGCAGGTTGAGTTCGCGGTCGGCGGCGAGGAGGATGCGGGCGTAGCGCGGTTCGAGGGGGAATGCGGCGAGTGCGCGGCCAACGGGGGTGAGCGTTTGCTGGTCGGCAATGGCGCCGAGCTCAAGCAGTTCGCGGTACCCTTCGCGGATCATGGCGCCGGAGGGCGGGTCGATGAAGGGAAAGGCGTCGATAGCGCCCAGGCGGAGGTCAAACATGGCGAGAATCACGCCGGCGAGGGCGGAGCGTTTGATTTCGGGCGGCGTGTAGGGCTCGCGTTTATTGAAATCGTCTTCGCCGTAGAGGCGGATGCATACGCCGGGGCCGAGGCGGCCGCAGCGGCCTTTGCGCTGATTGGCGGAGGCCTGGGAAACGGGCTCGATGAGGAGCTGCTGCACATGGGTGCGCGGGTTGTAGCGTTTGAGGCGGGCGAGGCCGGAATCGATCACGAAGCGGATGCCGGGAATGGTGAGGGAGGTTTCGGCCACGTTGGTGGCGAGGATGATGCGGCGGTCGGGGCCGGTGCGGAAGGCGCGCTGCTGTTCGCCGGGGGGAAGGGAGGCGAGGAGCGGGATGATTTCGGTGGCGGCGTGGCGGCGGCCTTCGAGGAGCGCCTGGGTGTCGCGGATGTCGCGTTCGCCGGGGAGGAACACGAGGATATCGCCCTGGGCTTCGGTGATGATTTCGTCGACGGCATCGCCCACGCGGCGGGGAAGGTCGTCGTCGTCTTCATCCTCAAGCGGGCGCCAGCGGGTTTCAATGGGGAAGAGGCGGCCGGGAATGGAGACGGTCGGCGCATTGGAATAAAAGGCGGAAAAGCGCTCGGCGTCGAGCGTGGCGGAGGAGATGATCACGCGCAGGTCGGGGCGTTTGGGGAGAATCTGGCGGATGATGCCGAGGAGGAAATCGATATTGAGGGAGCGTTCGTGGGCTTCGTCGATGATGAGGGTGTCGTAAGCTTTGAAGAGGCGGTCGGCGCGGGTTTCGGCAAGGAGGATGCCGTCGGTCATGAACTTGAGGCGGGTCGAGGGCGAGACCTTTTTTTCAAAACGGTGCTGATACCCCACAAAGGCGCCGACCGGGCTTTGCAGTTCTTCCGCCACGCGCCGCGCCATCGCCACTGCGGCGAGGCGCCGGGGCTGGGTGCAGCCGATCACGCCGTTTCTGCCGCGCCCGGCCGTGAGCGCGATCTTCGGGAGCTGGGTGGTCTTGCCGGAACCGGTGTCGCCGCAGACGATGATGACCTGATTGGCGCGGATCAGCGCGGCAAGCTCACCGGCAAAGGCGGCGATGGGGAGGGCTTCGGGAATGGAGAGGCGGGCCGTGTTCATAGAGAAATGTCGATGCCGAGGCGGTAGCGTTTGAGGCGGAGATTCGCACCGGGCGGCGGCGGGCGGTTTTCGGGCGGGCGAAGGTCGACCGGCTCATCGCCGAGCAGCGAAGCGGCGCGCAGGCGCACGCGGCTGTAGACGCTTTCCATCGTTTCGCCGAAACGGTCTCCGCCGCGCCAGAAGGGAGGCGTGCCGAGGCGGCGGATCATCCCCGCGCCGGTATCGGTCACGGCGGGCGCGGCGGTATCGGCGAAACGCGGCAGAGCGGCGTTTCCCCAGAAATCGGCATGGGCGGCGGAGGGCGGCAGGGGTTCGTGTTCGCGGGGGGGCGCACGCTCAGGATCCGGCTCAAGCAGGTTCGCGGGAAAACCGCGAAAGGCGAGCAGCAGCACGGGGTCGGCAGCCACGGCCTCGGCGAAGAGAATAAACACGGCTGCCAGATGCTTGCAGGGGTTTGCCCAGTCGGGGCACGAACAGGCGGTGATTAAATCACCGATGCCGGCTGGAAAGAGCGGGGCGTTTTCAGCGAGAAAGAAACGCTCCACCCCAAAGGGGAGATCCTTCACGAAAAGGCGCGCGAAGAGAATCGGATTGGCCCGGATTTCAGCCGCCACGCGGCAGGCCGCTTCTTGCGAAAGCGGTTCCGCCATCGCAATCCGGCAGTGGTAGGGTTCGCTCCCGGCGCCCTGCACGCGCGCGGTCATGGCTCCCGGGGAAACGTTGAGGTCGAGCACCTGCCCTGCCGCCGCGTAACTGCGCCCGCGCCCCAGGCGCGCCCCGAGGCGGAACTGATCGAGCATGGCGAGCCAGCGGCTGCTCCACCACGGCCTGCGGCTCCGGCCCGGAAGCCCCTGCGAGCGGATGCCGCCCTGAACGGCAACCGGAATGCGCGGGTCACGCTGTTTGCGGCGGCTCACGGTTCCCCTACCCTTGCCCTAATGCGTCGACCGCGGAAAAGAAATCGAGCGTCGCCGTTTTCGCCACGCGGTCAAAGACGAACACCGCCACCGTGCAGTTCCCGAACGGCAGGTTCTTTCCCGGCGAAAGACGCTCCGCAAGCTCTTCAATCGACGGCAAATGCCCCACCACCAGCACATTTTCCACCGCCAGCGCGGCGAGGCGGCGAATCATGACCGCCGGATCCGCGCCCGGGGTAAAATCTTCATCCTGCATGAGGTCGCACTCCGCGCCGCACGCGATCAGAATCCGCTCGGCGGTTTCAACCGCCCGGCGATAGGTGCTTGTGATCGCGACATCGGGCGCGCCGCCTCTGCGGGAGAGAAACCCGCCCACGGCTTCAGCCTGCTCCATGCCGAGGGGGGTGAGCACGCGGGAAGCGTCGTCTTTGGAGCAATCGGCGCACGCCAAGCCGTGGCGTACAAGATAGATGGTGGTGGTCGGCGAGGTCATTTCATTTCTCCTTTTTTCTTTCGATCGGGAGCCGTTCGAAAAGGGTGCGCGGGATGATCTTCAGCAGGAGCGCGATCCAGAACCAGCGGGGAGTGACATACGCCACCGCGCGGCGGTCTTCAAGGGCGCGGCTGATGCAGAGCGCGGCCTCTTCCGCCGAACAGCGCCAGAAATCGGAGGCCTGCCCCAGCGCGGTATCCACGAAACCGGGAAGGAGGCTGGTGAAAAAGAGCTTTCCCGCGAAGCCTTCGGTGCGGAGCTTGCGGCGCATGCCTTCCATGTAATTGGCGAGGTAGGCTTTGGAGGGGGAATAGGCGCCGGTGTTTTCAAGGCCGCGAATTCCGGCGATGGAGCCCACGGCGGCGAAGTGCCCCCGCCCCCGCGCGGCGAAGCGGCGATAGCACCAGTCGGCCGCGCGGGTGAAGGCGACCACGTTGAGGGCGAGTGTTTGGGCGGTGGGCTCCCAATCGAGCGCGGGGTTCATGTGACCGGTGCCGGCGTTGAAGACCACGAGGTCGGGCAGGCCGCCCATGGCGGCAAAGAGCGCCTCGAGCTGCTCCAGGGCATCGGGCGCGGTAAGGTCGAAGGCGCGAATCACGCAGCGGGGCGAAAGCGTTTCGAGCAATTCCCCGCGACGCCCCGTTACCCCTACGACCACTCCTTCACGGCTTGCGTAAAGGAGCGCGAGGGCGCGGCCGATTCCGGAGGTGGCTCCGAGAACGGCAATGCTTTTTACCACACCCGGCACAACAGCCCTTTCAGATAAAACCCTTCCGGGAAGGCCAGGCTTTCAGGGTGGTCGGCCGCCTGCTGAAGGCGGCGGATGACCTGCACATCGCGCCCGGCGTCGCGGGCGGCTTCGGCCACGATGGTGTGGAAGAGCTCGCTGTCCATCGCGCCGGAGCAGGAGAAGGTGGCCAGGAGGCCGCCGGGGCGCAGAAGCTTGATGCCGAGGAGGTTGATGTCTTTATAGCCGCGGGCGGCTTTCATGAGCGCGCCTTTGCTGTCGGCGAACTTGGGCGGATCGAGCACCACGGCGTCGAACGAGCGGCGCTGATCGCGGAAGCGGCGGAGCACGTCGAAGACGCTGCCCTGGATGAATTCGGACTGTTCGGCTTTGCACGCGTTGAGCAGGGTGTTGGCGCGGGCTTGCTCGAGCGCGGGGGCGGAGAGATCCACATGGGTGATTTTCGCAGCGCCGGCGGCGAGGGCGGCGATACCGAAACCGCCGGTGTAGGAGAAGGCGTTGAGCACCTCGCAACCGTTGGCGTAAGGGGCGAAGAGGATGCGGTTGTCGCGCTGGTCGAGGTAAAAGCCGGTCTTGTGGCCGCCGCGGACGTCGACCTCGAATTTGCAGCCGTTTTCTTCGATGAGAATCGCGGCGGGCGGTTCCTCTCCGCGCATGAGGCGGTTGACGGCTTCGAGGGCTTCGCGCTCGCGGACATCGGCGTCGGAGCGCTCATAGAGGCCGTTGCAGGGGAAACAGGCCATGACGGCGTCGGCGACGGTTTCCTTCCAGCGCTCGGCGCCGGCGGCGGTAAACTGCGCCACGCACCAGCCGTTGTAAAAATCGACCGTCACGCCGGGAAGACCGTCGGCCTCGGCGTTGATGAGGCGGAAGGCATTGGTCACGCCGTCGGCAAGGAACATGGCGCGCTGGCCGATGGCGCGCTGCACGCGGTCGCGGATGAAGGCGGCGTCGACGCTGCCCCCGGGGCCGTAAATCCACATGCGCACGCGAATCTGCGAGGCGGGCGACCAGGCGCCCAGGCCGAGGATGCGGCCGTCGTCGGAAACGACCTGAACGGTCTCGCCCGGTTCGGGTTCGCGCGAGACGCTGTCGACAGCGCCCGAGAAGATCCACGGGTGGCGGCATTCGGTGGGGAAGGAACGTTTGGGTTTGAGCGTGACGATTTTCATGCGAGGGCTGCTTTCTGGCTGGCGACGAGCTCGGCTATGCCTTGGCGGGCCAAGGCGCGCAGAGCATCAAACTGTTCATCGGTAAAGGGTTCGCGCTCGGCGGCGCCTTGGATTTCCACAAAGCGACCTTCGTCGGTCATGACCACGTTGAGATCCACTTCGGCGGTGGAATCGCGGGCATAATCGAGATCAAGCGTGGGCACGCCCGAGCAGATGCCGACGCTGACGGCGGCAATAAAACATTTCAGGGGCGATTCGGCAATCTGCCCGCTTTTGAGGAGCACGTCGACCGCGTCGGCCAGGGCGACCATGCCTCCGGTGATCGAGGCGCAGCGGGTGCCGCCGTCGGCCTGGATCACATCGCAATCGATGGTGATGGTGTTTTCGCCGAGTTTGTCGAGGTCAACCGCGCAACGGAGGGCGCGGCCGATGAGGCGGCCGATTTCAACGCCGCGGCCATCCTGCTTGAGCTTCTTGATGTCGCGCTCTTTCCGGTCAACGGTGCTGCCCGGGAGCATGGCGTATTCGGCGGTGATCCAGCCGCGGCCCGTGCCGCGCAGAAAAGGCGGCACTTTGTTTTCGATGCTGGCGGTGCAAATCACCCAGGTGTCGCCCTGCCTGATGAGCACGGATCCGGCGCTGTGGCGGGTAAAGCGGCGGATGATTTCAAGCGGGCGGATGTGCTGTTCCATGCGGGTTCCTTACTCTCCGGAAGGGAGGAGGTTTTTGATGAGAGGTAGAATTTCCTCGCGTTTTGCGCGGATTTTAACGACCATTTCGCCCGATTCGGCGGCGGCGCGGTTAAAGGGGTTTTTGGCTTCCCAGGCTTCGACCTGCTTCCTGGCGGCGGCCAGGGAATCGGCCAGGCGGATCTGGCGCTGCTTCAGTTCGCGCTGGCGATCCTGAAGGCGGATGAGGGCCGAACCTTTGGCCCTGGCGGCTTCGGCGTTGAGCTTTTCAGCTTCGGGAAGCGTCTGCTGATAAGCGGCGCGGGCCTGAAGGTAGGTTTTCCAGGCGGGGGCGCGTTCGCGGTGCTTGGCTTCGAGATTGGCCAGATACTTGGTTTCGGCCGATTTCAGGCGGTAATAATTGCACAGGGCGGCCACGGTTTCGTCGGGGAGCCTCTCGGGTGAGCCGGGAAAAGCGAGGACGAATTCCCCGCCGACGACGGCGGGGCCTTTTTCTTCGCCATCCACGCGGAAAATGCCGTGGAAAGCATCGCTGTTGCCGTTGATTTTGGCGATTCCGTCATAGGTCAGGAGCGTTCCGGGCTGAACGCTGCCCAGGCTTTTACCGTCGGGCCCATACCACGGCGCTTCCGCCGTCACCACACCCCACCCCTTTTTGGGCCCGTTGAACACGTACCAAGACGTGGCTTCGGCGGCGAAGGCGCTGACGGCAAAGCTTAACAAAAAAAGGAATAAATGTTTCATTTCAAATCCTTAATCTTTATAAAACACCATCGTTCCGGCGGGCACTTTTTTCATATCGACCTGTTCGCGCATCAGGAGCTGACCGCGCAGGAGGTAGAAGGTTTCGGGGGCATTCCACTGGGTTGGGCAGATGGCGGAGGGCAGTTTTTGAGCGGAGACGGGGCCGCCCACTTTGTAGCCGACAAGCACACGGGTGCCTTCGGGGAGCTTCCTCACGCCGATTTCACCCAACTCGTCGCCCCGGTGGTAAACGCCGTTGGCGAGGATGTAGAAGGTGGTGGGGCGGAGGGCTTCGTCGCCGGCGAGGTCGGCGGCGGGCGAGTTGGAGGAGACGATCTGAACGGCGGATCCCGTGGCGTCGGGGTCGGTGACCGTGACTTTTGTGCCCACCGGAATGGCCTTCCAGTCGGTGATGTCGTTACCCTTTTTGCGGGTGCCGTCGGGGAAGGTATAGAGCGTGGCGGCGCTGTTGTAGGCATCGCGGGCGATGTCCCAGGCGGAGCGGCCTTTCTGGATGATCGGCGATTCGGGCTTCGCTTCTTCCTTTTCGGGGGGCGCGGGTTTGGGGAGAGGCCTCGGGGGGGGCGCGGCGGGGGCTTTTCCGGGAAGCGGCGGGAGTTTGTAAGGGAGCGGGCTGGCGTTTTTGGGGGCGTAGAGCATGGCGGCAAGATCGGGGTCGCCGATCATCAGGCGGCCGGCCTTCACGTCGGGATCGGCGAGCCAGCGGGTTTTAAGACCGAGCCGGGCGCGCACCGCGGTCACGGAAAAGGCCATGCCGCAGCGTTTGCGCCCGCGGTGGCTCTTGCGGTGCCAACGGTTGGGGGTGCCGTAGGCGACCTGGGAGTGGGGCATGATGTTCTGGTCGGAGATTTTGTAGACCGATTTCAGCTCGGCGATGAGCTCGGCGAGGGCAAGGTACTGGGCGGCGGTAAGCGCTTTGTCGTGATAGCCGACGGTTTCGATGCCGATGCTGATTTCGTCGATGTCGGTGCGTTTGTTCCACATGCTGCGGCCGCTGTGGAAGGCCACGCGGCGGCGGTCGACGATGCGGTAGACGGTGCCGTCGGTATCCACGCAGTAATGGGCTTCGCCGTTGGCGGCGAGCTTGCGCAGGGAGCTTGCGGCGGGAGCTTCGGTGGTGTGGAGAATGATGTAGGAGGTCTGCCTGCGCACTTCGCGCTCACTGTTGCGCGGGCTCTGGTAGGCATCGCTGGCTTTGAAGCCGGAGGCGGCGGACCAGAGGCACGCGAAGAGCAGAACCGAAACCGCCCGGCGAAGGGCGAAAAGCGACCGGAGGCGGTATCGGTTCATGGGAATCCTTACTTGAGGAGGAGGTCGTCGGCCGTCATCTCGGCGGGAATGGGCAGCCCCATCAGGTCGAGGACGGTGGGGGCGATGTCGCTCAATTTGCCTTCGGCCTTCATGGTGCGCCGGTCGGCGTCGCGCGCCACGTAGATGCAATCGACTTTGCTGAGGGTGTGGCTGGTCTTGGTCAGGCCGGTCACATAGTCGACCATCTGCTCGGCGTTGCCGTGATCCGCGGTGATGAGGATGTGGGCGTCGAGCTCCAGGAGGCGCTTGACGAGGACGCCGACGTTTTCATCGACGATCTCGACGGCTCGGGTGGCGGCCTCCATGTTGCCGGTGTGGCCGACCATGTCGCAGTTGGCGTAGTTCACGGCGATGAAGGCGTAGGGGTTGTCTTCGAGGCGCTTGAGGAGCTCGGCGGTCACGTTGTAGGCTTCCATCTCCGGGTGGCTGGCGAAGGTGGCGGGGTCGAAACGGCTGGGCACGTCGACCTGATCCTCGCCGGCGTAGGGCTTGGTTGATTTTCCGTTGAAGAAGCTGGTCACGTGGCGGAACTTCTGGGTTTCGGCGATGCGCAGCTGGCGCAGGCCGGCTTTGGCGATCACTTCGCCCAGGAGGTTGTCCATGCCGCCTCCGGAATCGAGCGCGCCGAGGAGGTACTCGGTGAATTCGTCCCAGTAGCGGGTGAAGCCGAGGTAGGTGATGCGGGGGCGGCGGGAACGGGCGCCGGCGTAATCGTCGCACACGAAGGCCTGGGTGAGCTGAATGGCGCGATCCTGGCGGTAATTGGTATGCATCACGCAGTCGCCGTCGGCCATGCCTGTGTAGCCGCCGATGACGCAGCAGGGAATGTATTCGTCGACCATTTCGGTGCCGTCGGGGGTGCGGTCGTTGGCGTAGGAGGTCTTCACGGCCTCTTCGATGGTGGCGAAGGGTTTGCCCCTGGCATCGACGATGCATTCATAGGCCTCGCTGGTGAGCGCCCAGTCTTTGGAGCGATCCATGCCGTAGTAGCGGCCCATGGCGGTGCCGATCACGCACCCGCCCACTTCGGCGATGACCTGCTGGAGGGCGGCGATGTATTCAAGCGTGCTGCGCGGAGGCGTGTCGCGGCCGTCGAGAAACGGGTGGATCACGATGCGGCCGGCGGGAAACTCGCCGCGGGCGCGGCGCATGATCTTGAAGAGATGCTCCTGATGGGCGTGCACGCCTTCATCCTGAAGGAGCCCCATGAGGTGAAAGCAGCTGTTGTTTTTCTTCCACTCGGCGATGAGGTTCACCCACTTGGGGCTCTTGAAAAGCTCACCGGAGGAGAGACCGTCGTCGATGCGTTTCAATTCCTGAATCACCACGCGGCCGGCGCCCATGTTGAGGTGGCCCACTTCGGAGGAGCCCTGGTAGCCTTCGGGCAGGCCCACGGCTTCGCCGCTGCACGCGAGCGTGGCGAAGGGATAACGGTCGCGAAGGCGGTCGACGGCGGGGGTTTGGGCGGCAAAAACGGCGTTTCCTTTTTCGGCGGGGTTCAGCCCCCAGCCGTCACGGATAATCAAAGCGACAGGTCTGCGGTTCATGAAAACATCTCCTTTAATGTCTATCGATAAAAGCGCGGAATATGTTATCCTTTTTGCGGGGTGATGTCAAACCGCGAAACCGCGCTTGCATTCTTTCCCAAAAGCGGCTAAACTCCGCCCCGAAAACATTCGTTAAACGAAAGGAGCAGCCATGAACGCTCATTTTCTTGCTTTCTGGACGCGTGGAACCTGGCAGGCCACCCCGAAATTTCCCATTACAAACGTCACGCAAGACAGCCGTACAGCCACAGTCGGCTCCCTTTATGTGGCCATCCGCGGCGACCGGCACGACGGCCATGCCTTCGTGGAAGAAGCGTTCCGAAAGGGCGCCACCGCCGCCATCGTTGATCGCGGCTGGCCCGTTCCCTGCGCGCTCGGCGAGCTGCCGCTGCTCAAAGTCGACGATACCCGCCGCGCGCTCATCGACCTTGCCCGCGGCTGGCGCGACACCCTCCCCACCTTCGTGCTGGGCATCACCGGCAGCGCCGGGAAAACCACCGTGAAAGAGCTCGCCGCCGCCATGTTCTCCGGCAGCGGTTCCACCCAGTGCACCCCCGGCAATTACAACAACGATGTGGGCCTTCCCCTCAGCCTTCTCAATGTGCGGCGCGATACCCGCTTCGCCGTGATCGAGGCGGGAATCAGCCATCCCGGCGAAATGCAGGATCTTGCCCGCACGCTCCGGCCCAACGCCGCCGTAATCACCGCCATCGGCCCGGCGCACATCGCCCACTTCGAGAGCCAGGAGGCCATTGCCCGCGAAAAAGCCGTCTTCCTCCAGGCGCTCCCTTCCGACGGTTACGCCGTGATCCCCCGGGAGACGCTCTGCTTCGATATCCTCGCCGCCCGCTGCCCCGCACGAATCGTCCGCACCAGCCTTGTCGACGAAACCGCCGACTACTACGCCGAGCCCCTCGCCAAAGGCGTTTTGCGCGTGCACCACGGCGACGAAACCGCCGTGTTGCTTGAAACGGGCCTCTCCGGCGCGCACAACGCCTCCAACGTGCTGGCCGCCTATGCCGCCGTGCGCGAAGCCGGCGTCTCCCAAAACGAAGCGCTCGACGGGCTCAAGCGCTTCCGGCCGCCGGAAATGCGCTGGGAGCTGCGCACCGTCGGCAAAATATCCATCATCAACGACGCGTACAACGCCAACCCCCTTTCCATGAGCGCCGGCCTTGAAACCTTCGCCGGGACCGACGTCGCGGGCGACAAAATCGCCTGCGTGGGCGATATGCTCGAGCTGGGGATCGACGCGGCCGCCTGGCACCGCGAAGTGGGCCTCAATTCCGGCTGCGGCCCCTGGCGCCTGCTCATCGGCATCGGCCCGCTCACCCGCGAGCTGCTTGAAGGCGCCATCGAAGCCGGATATCCCCGCGCCGACACCTGCTGGTTTGAAAGCGCCGAAGCCGCGCTTGCCGAAATCAAGCTGCTCGTGAAACCCGGCGACACGCTTTTCCTCAAAGCCTCCCGGGGCATTGGCCTCGAACGCCTCGAGAAGGCATTTGAACCGGAGATCTGATTCATGGAAAAAACCATTGACCGCTAACGGTCAATGGTTTTCAAAGTCAAACCCTTCAAATCCTTCGCGTCGCGCGGGAAGACAAAGCTCAGCAGGTACGATACCGCCAGGCAGACCGCCAGGCCGATGCCGCCATAGGTAAACGGGTGCGGCTTCCAGGCCGCCGAAGCAAAGCTGTCGAGACCATAGCAGACCACATAGTTCGCAATGAGGCCGACCGCCGCCGGCAGGCCGCCGATGCGCGGAATGAAGATGCCCATGAAAAAAAGGCAGGTCAGGCCGGCGGTCAGCATGGCGATAAACTTTTGAAACTCATCAAAGAGCGAACGGCTCTCCATCTGTGCGAGCATGATGGCTGCAATCGTTCCCAAAACACCCACCGTGATCGTGCAGACGCGGCCGCAAAAAACCTGGCGCCTGGGATCGGCGGCGATCTTGGGGTTGAACCGCATCAGGAAATCGGTGGTGACGGCGGTCGCGGAGCTGTTGAGGTTCGCCGAGAGGGTGGAGATGGTGGCGGCGAAAATCGCGGCGATCACGAGACCGGCAATCACCGGGTGAAGCTCCATCGCCATGTAAATGGGAAACACGGAGTCGCTCTCAGGCATTGCGGCATCCATCAGCGCGGGGTAACTTTTGTAATGCGTGTAGAGCGCGGTGCCGATCATGTAAAACACCACCGAAGCCAGCACGGAGAGCACGCCGTTGAACCAGATGCTGCGCGCGGCCTGGCGTTCATCGGTCGTGGTGATGTAGCGCTGAACCACGCATTGATCGCTGGTGTAGGAGGAAAGGTTGCTGATCACGCCCTGAATCATCACCACCCAGAAGACGGGTTGGTTGAAGACGAGGCGGAAATCCCACATGCGCAGCTTGCCGCTTTCGGAGGCCGTGGCGAAGAAACCGCCCAGACCGCCTTCCGTTCCCGCCACGAGCAGCGCCAGCACGAGCACCGCGCCGCCAAGCAGGATGATGCCCTGCACGAAGTCGCTCCAGACCACGGCTTCCACGCCGCCCACAGAGCAGTAGACGATGGTCGCCACACCGCACATCACCAGGCAGAGGTTCACATTGATACCGGTCACCGCATTGAGCGCAATCGCCGGGAGCAACGTGACGACCGCCACGCGGCAGACCATGAAAATGTTGAAAGCCGCGCTGCCGAAGAGCCGGATCGTGACATTGAAACGCTTCTCCAGATATTCGTAGGCGCTGGTGATTTTCAGCCGGCAGAAGAAGGGCAGATAAAACACAATCACAATCGGCGCCAGGCCCAGGATGCAAAACACCATCGGGAAATAACGCCAATCGGAAAGATAGGTCATCGTGGGAATGGAAATGAAGGTAATTGAAGAAAGCATTGTGGCGAAAATGCTCATGCCCGCCACATACCACGGGATTTTACCGCCGCCGCGGAAGTAGGAATCGGCCGTCTTTTCACGGCGGAGGAAGTAGGCCGCCATCGCCGCCATCAGCAGGAAGTAGCCCGCAATCACGCTCCAGCTCCACGGCGAGAAGCGTTTGACGCGCTCAAACGCCGCCACCGAAGCCGCAGGCGTGCGCACGCCTGGCTTGATTTCCCCACCCGCCACAATCAGCCGCTGTTCGCGGGTCAGCGGGCCGGTCTTTTGCGTGAACATTTCCACCGCCGCGCCGCAACGGGGTTGCATGGCTTCGGGCAGGGAACCGTAGCGGCACCAGGTATCCGTCACCGCGTGATAGGCCAGCACCTCGCGGTTCCAGCCAAACGCCGCCGGATCCTGATTCAGATACGCCGCCTGATCGGCGGGCGGCGCGCGGTTCACCGAATTCCAGAGCGCCGCGTTGAACCCGCCCACAAGCAGAATGTGCTGATTGCCCGAAGGCGCGAACCCCGCCCCGATCGTCGAGAAAGCCTCACCGCCCACCACAGGAGGCGCACAGGTTTTCCAGACCGGTTCCTCGCCGGGTTTAACCGGCAGCGCCACGCCGTAACCATCGGCCAGCGCCGTTTCAACGCCATCGGCGCCCTTGCCTGAACCGCCGAAAATGAAAAGCATGGTGCATTTTTTGTCGGCATTTTGCGCCGCGGCCACAGCCTGCACGCGTGCCGGGCCGGGAATCTCGCCCAGCTTAGACCAGGCATTGGCGGCGATCGAATAAACCCAGACCCTGCGCGAAGGCTCGCCGTTTTGCGAACCGCACGCCACAAAAACCTGATCCTTGTAAGCGGCAACCGCCGGCATCGTCACGGAGACGGGAAGCGGTTCAACCTCGGTGATCGTCAGCTCGCCCTGAGCGTTGAGCGAGAGGAAAAACGCATCGGCCAACGCGGCGGAACCGTTTGACCCGCCCACGCAAAAAACGCCCTTCGAGGTCGTGACCGCGCCGCCCTCGCCCAGCGGCGCGCGCAAAGACCCGACCTGCGACCAGCGGCCGGTTTCGGGGTCGAAAGCAAAAACGGCGTCCTGATAACGCTTCGCACCGCCGTCGGCCAGCGCGGCGTCGGGAAAATTCGCGCCCCCGGCCACGATTAGCCTGCCGGCCGCCATGCCGGAAAAGGCGCGCGCCACGCCGGGTTGAACGCTCCGCCCCGAAGCGGACGGCAAAGGATCAATCTCTTTCCAGGAGAGTTTTACGGGGGGTTGCCCGGCTTCAGCCTTCATCCACGAGCACGCGCATGCCGCCAGCGCCGTCAACCCAATCCGCATCAGCTTTTTTTGCATATCGGCCACTCTCCTTTGATTAAGATGCGAACAGTGTATCAGATGATTGAACGTAATACCAGCCCAATTTAGCCCATTTCAATCCGCTCACAACAAACGGTGCTTGAAAACAAAAAACCGCATCCCTTTTGTGGGGATACGGCTTTCGAGGTTCAACGGGTGCGCGCACCCGGCGAACTACCAACGGGATTCGCGACGTTCGCCGCCGCGATCGCCACCGCGGAAACCGCCGCCGCCGGGGCCGCGGCCGCCACGATCACCGCCGCGGAAACCACCGCCGCCACGACGATCTTCCTGGGGCTTGGGCTGAGACTCGTTCACACGAAGCGTGCGACCGTCAAGATCGGTGCCATTGAGTCCGTCAATAGCGGCCTGAGCCTGTTCGCGATCAGGCATTTCAACAAAGCCGAAACCCTTGGAGCGGCCCGTCATGCGGTCGGAAACAACGCGGGCGGAGGCCACTTCGCCATACTGCGAGAAAGCAGTGCGGAGGGTGTCATCGTTCGTTGCATATGCAAGATTGCCAACATAGATATCCATTGATCTATCCTTCTGTATCACAATGTCGTGTGTGGTTCGTATGCTTTGACCGGAAAAAGACCCACGACCCGTCTTCTTTCAGTAGGCAACCATCGCCTATATCCTCCGGAGGTTCCGGAGAATCTCAAAATCAGGTATCGGTTTTCCCGACCTGTAGAAGGCACTATACGCTTTTTTGTGCTGAAAGTCAACCCCCGTGTTCGATTTTCCAATAAAAAAGTACACAGCGGGCAATCGCTTTCGCACAATGAGGGGGAATCAAGTTTAATTTTTCCAGTTTTTCGGGGGCGTCGGCTTGAGCGAAATTTTCAAAAAGTGAGCCGAGGCAGCGCCACGGCGCATTGAAAACAGGATGTGCCCGCCGAAATGTAAAATCAACGCTTGTTAGCCGGGCGCCCGATTGTGTATAATACCGGCCTGTAAAGCACGTTGAAACCGTGATATTTCCAAGCGTGCCGCGAGGTTTTATGAGCGAAGCGAACACCGGTTTTTCCAGCATCGACCCCATGGTCGATACCATTGACAATTACATCAAAAGTGAAAGCGTGCTCAACCGCCTGCTGACCGCAATCACGCTGGATCGCGACCTGGCGGCCACCGCGGAGGAAATGCTGCGCATCATCGGGGAAAACGCCGCAGCCGACCGGTGCGGGCTCTTTGAGTATCAGGGCGGCAGCGCGGAGGATCCGGTGATGAGATACGAATGGGTGGCTCCGGCCTCCAAAAACACCGCAGAGGCCACCGCGCGCAGCACCCGGAGCCACTTCGCCGAATACTATCCGTTTTTGATTGAGCGCCGCCCCGTCATCATCGAAAACGTCGACTGTCATCCCGAAGGGCTGTCGGGCGCGGCGCAGGATCTCAAGAGCCGGGGCATCCGCTCCCGCCTGGTGAGCGGGATCTGGATCGACGACCGCCTCCATGGGTTCATCGTGATGGACTACCTCAACGCCTGCAAGTATTTTTCACAGTGCGACGTCACCATCATCGGCAACGCCGCCCACCTCTACCGCATCTCTTACGAACGCGACCGCCGCTACGCCCAGCTGCTCGAAAGCGATTCGCTCCTTCAGCAGATCATGAACAACATCTCCACGCCGATCATGCTGGTCGATCCCGAATTCCGCGTGTATGCGGCGAACCCTTCCAAGAAGGTCAATGTGCCCCTTTCCGAAAGCCAGCTTCGCGGGTCACACTGCTACGACACCGTCTGCAAATTCGGCAGCCCGCCCGATTTCTGCGCCGTGGCGGAAACGATCCGCACCCGCAAGCCCTGCAAAAAAGCGTTTTCCTTCGGCGACAAACACCTCGTCATGACCGCTCACCCCGTCTTCGATCTCAACGGCAACATGATCCGCGTGCTCACGACCGATCTGGACATCACCGAGGTAACCCATCAGAAAGAAGAGCTCAAAATCGCCATGGAGCTGGCTCAGGCCGCCAACCACGCCAAGAGCTACTTCCTCGCCACGGTCAGCCATGAACTGCGCACGCCGCTCAACGCCGTCATCGGGTTCAGCGAGCTCCTCCAAAACGGCGGCATCGACGAAAAAACCCAGCAGGAGTACCTCCGTTCCATCAACTTCGCGGGAACCGCCCTCCTCAACCTCATCAACGATGTGCTCGATCTCTCCAACCTCGAAGCGAACCAGACTCTCATCGACCCCGTCAAAAACGATGTGGCGGATCTGTTGCGCCAGATCCTATCGGTCTTCAAGCTCAAAGGCATACAGAAAGATATCGCCATCGAAGCCGACACCGCCGGCATCGCCCACCCGCTTTACGTCGACAACCTGCGCCTGCGCCAGATTCTGCTCAACCTCATCGGCAACGACGTGAAATTCACCAGCCGGGGCCGTGTCGCCGTCAAAGGCGTCTTCACGCCTTTCAACGGCGAAGAGGGCGCATTGGAAATCAGCGTGACCGATACCGGCGCGGGCATCTCCCCCGAAAACCAGCAGCGCATCTTCGAGCCCTTCGTGCACGATTCCGTCATCCGCGGCAAACGGATGTATGAAGGTTCGGGGCTGGGGCTCACCATCACCAAACGCCTGCTCGATAAAATGGGCGGCGACATCCGCCTCGAAAGCGAGCTCGGCGAAGGCAGCACCTTCACCATCCGCCTCAACCATGTGAAATATGAAGCCGGCGAAGCGCTGGCCGCTCCCGGCGATTCTCCCGCCACTCCCGCCGCCGATCCCGCGGGAAAGACCGGAACCCCCCTCCGCGTGCTGCTGGTCGACGACGTGCCCCTCAACCTGAAAGTGCTCGACGCCATGCTCAAAAAGCTCGGCGTTGAAACCACGCTTGCCGATTCCGCCCGCGCCGCCCTGGATCAGCTCCGCGACGACCGCGCCTACGACATGATTCTCACCGATATGTGGATGCCCGAAATCAGCGGAACCGAGATGGCAGACCTCATCCGAAACGAAATGGAGATCACCGGCATACCCATCGTCGCGGTCACGGCCGACACCCAGATCTCACCGGAAGACAAAGCCCGCTTTTCCCATGTGCTTCACAAGCCGATCACCATCGCCGCCCTCAAGCAGATGTTCGGCGCGCTCCTCCCGCAGAAACCGATCTGACGGCTCAGCCTTCCGGTGAATCACGGTGCCTGGTTCTGTTGCGCCGGCAATCGACAATCTGGCGCTCGGTCACCACATAATCGACCGGAACATCGTGCGGCTCCTGCGGAAAAGAATCCTCAAAAAGCTGACAGTCGAAGGCAAGGGCGATTTTAAGCGTGCTGCGGCGGGTGTTTTGGAGCAGGCGGTCATAGACGCCGCCGCCGTAGCCGATGCGCTGACCGGTGTAATTGAATGCCAGCCCGGGCATGAAAATCACTTCCAGGTCGGCCTTGATCACCGGGAAAAAGGGTTCCGGCTCGGGGATGTTGCGCGGGCCGCTGCGAAGCGGGCAGCCGGGAGGCATCGCGTTGAAGGCGTAAACGCTGTGCGCATCGTCATAGCGAGGCACCGCCAGCGTTCGCCCGGCGCCCAGAATCTGCCGGTTGATCATTCCCGTGGGAAATTCCTCGGGTACGCTGATGTAGGAGGCAAAGTTGCGGAAGCGGCGAAAGAGGTTGAGGCATTTGTCGCCAAAAAGCCCGACCAGCGCGGCCGAGGCGCACCATTCCCGGTAACGGGGAGAGAGACCGGCGCGTTCGCGGCGGACAATCTCCCGAATATGTTCTTTTTTCATTGTAGTTAGAAAAGTCCTGAAATGCGGCCCGAGAGGGGATCCACATCGACCCGGCGGTAAGCGGGGTCGGAACCGGTTCCGGGCATAAGCTTGATTTCCCCGGCGACGGGAACGATGAATCCCGCTCCTTGGTAGATTAAAATATCCTGCACAGGCAGGCGCCACCCGGTGGGGCGGCCGGTGCGCGCGGGATCGTGCGAAAGGCTGTATTGTGTTTTTGCCATGCACACGGGCAGACGCGCAGTCTGGGGATCGGCCTCGAAGGCTCGCAGTTTTTCACGTGCGGCGGGCTCGTAGTCCACGCCGTCGCCGCCGTAGACTTCGCGCACGAGGGTATCGATGCGGGCCGAAAGCGGTTCGGAAAGGTCGGAAAGGAAGCGGAAGGTTTTGGGCTCTTCGGCGGCGGCAATCACTTCGCGGGCCAGATCGAGAGCGCCTTCGCCGCCGAGCCGCCAATGGCGGGAAACGGCGAAACGGGCGCCGGTCTCCTCAACCACGCGGCGCACGAGATCGATCTCCGCCGAGGTATCGGTGTGAAAGTGGTTGAGGCAGACCACGGGGGCTATGCCGGAGCGGCGGATGATGGCGATGTGCGCGAGGAGGTTGCCGCGGCAGCCGGCTTCGAGCAGATCGAGCGCTTCGCGGGTGTAGGCGGGGTCGAGGGGGCGGCCGGGCTTCACGTCGGGTGCGCCGCCGTGGCGCTTGAGGGCGCGGACGGTGGCCACAAGGACCACGGCGTCGGGCGTGAGGCCGGAGCAGCGGCACTTGATGTTCCAGAACTTCTCGAAGCCCATGTCGGCGGCGAAACCGCTTTCCGTCACGAGGTAATCGGTGAGGAGGCTGCCCACGCGGTCTGCGATCACGGAGCTCTGGCCGAGGGCGATGTTGGCGAAGGGGCCGGCGTGGACAAGCACGGGCTGCCCCTCCACGGTCTGCATGAGCGTGGGGTTGAGCGCGCGCACGAGCCAGGCGGTCATGGCGCCGCCCGCTTCGAGGTCGTCGGCCGTTACGGGGGCGCCTGCGCGGCTGTAGGCCACGATGATTTTACCGATGCGCGCGCGCAGGTCGCCGAGGTCGGAAGCCACGGCGAGGATGGCCATCACTTCGGAAGCCACGGTGATGTAGAAGCCGGATTCCATTTCGTAGCCGTTCATTTTGCCTTCGCCCAGGCCGATGCGGATCTGGCGGAGGGCCTGGGCGCAGAAGTCGATCGCCCACTTCAGCTGGACTTTGCCGGGGTCGATGTCGAGGCGGGTGAGGCGGCTTTGGGCGAGGCGGGCGTCGTCGTAATTGCGTTCGTGCTGCATGCGGGCGGTGAGGGCGGCCATGCAGAGATTGTTGGCATTGGTCACGGCGTCGATATCGCCGGTGAGGCCGAGCGAGAAGGGTGAGAGAGGGATGACCTGGGCGAGGCCGCCGCCGGCGGCGGAGCCTTTGATGTTGAAGGTCGGGCCGCCGCTGGGCTGGCGGATGGCGCCCATGCAGCGGCGGCCAAGCTTGCCGAGGCCTTCGAGAAGGCCGATGGTGGTGGTGGTTTTGCCTTCGCCGAGCGGAGTCGGCGTGATGGCGGTGACGTCGATATAACGGGCTTTCGGGCGGTTCGCGCAACGATGGAGCACGGCCTGGGCATCTATTTTTCCATAACCGGGGCCGTAGGGCATATATTCGTCGGCTTCAAGGCCGAGCTCGGCGGCAATTTCGGTCATGGGGCGCATGGCGGCTTCGGCGGCTTGGGCGATTTGCCAGTCTTTCATCGTTGTGGGGTCGAGCTTCATGGGGTCGGGTTTCCTTTCTCAATTATTGGGCGAGGAGGCGGGCGATCTGCTGCTGCACGGGGCCGATGCGATCCAGAGGCAGGAGCGGGTCGCGCACGATAAAGGCATCGCCCTGCGTGCGGTGTTCGTAAATGCGCTGGAGGCCCTGGCCGGAGGGATCGGGGGCGGAACCTCGGGGCACGAGGATCCGGGCGCGCTCAAGCATCACGGCGAGCACATAGGCGGCGTCGGCAAAGGCGGGATCGTCTTCGGCAAGGAGGCGGCGGAAGAGCGACTCGGCGCTTTCGCGCTCAACGGGGGAGCGGGTTTTGCGGGCGGAATCGGGCGGGCGGAAGGTGAAACGCCAGAGGCTGACGGCGTCGCGGTCGGTTTGGGCGCTGTTCCAGCAGGCGGCGCAGGCGTCGATGCGGGCGAAGGTGCCGCCGGGAACCGTTTTGAGCGCGGAGACGCAGGCATCGCCGTCATTAAAGGCATTGCCGCAGAGGGCGCAGGTTTTACCGCGGGAGCGGATGTTCCATTCGGTCAGCATCGGTTAACGATCCAGTTTCTCGAGGAGTTTGTTGAGGCCTTTTCCAAGCTCTTTGTTGATGAGATCCTGAGCCTTGTCTTCCAGAACATCGGTCGCGAGGGTCTTCATGTTTTTCTGAAGCTGGGTGAAGTCGGCGCGGGGTCTGGAAACGGTGCCGCTGATGGGGAGCGGCACAATGCGCCCTGCGGTGTATTTGGCGGCTTTGGAACCCACAAGTTTCTCGTCGAGCGGCACGCCGAGGGTATAGGCGATGGCGCCGCTGGCGAGATGGGTCTTGCCCGAACAGGTGAGCGCCGAACCGCCCACCTTGAACTGGAAGGGATCGGAGGTGAGCGTGCCGTCGACCACGTCAACGGCGAGTGAACCGTCGCCGGCTTCCACGCGCCGGACTTTGCTCTTCACCGCCTCAAGCACCTGGCTGAGGATACCGCTCGGGGTGAAGGCAAATTGCCTGAAGGTCAGCTTCATGGAGGCGTTGAGCTCTTCAAGAGGAGCCTTGGAAAGCGGCAGAGAGAAGGAGTCGACGACCCAATCGAGCCGGCCTTCGGGCGTGACGGCGCCCTGAAGAATGGGGTTGATGCCGGCAAGGCAGGCGTTGAGGAGCTCCTGGGTGAGGGCCACGTTGCTGAGCAAGGTCATTTTGTCGGGCAGGGTGACGACCCAGGGCGAGGTGGTGAGCGAAACGCGCGGCGCCACGCGGAAGGTGCCGCCGTTGAACGCGGTGCCGCCGTCGATGGCCAGCACGCCGTCGCGCAGGGCGAGGGTGCAGGTCGCGGCGCCGGTGACAATCCCCGGCAGGTGAATGGAGTCGACGGTGATTTCACCGTTGGCGCGCCCCAGGGCGAAGAGCTCCTCGGCGCCGTGGCCGAGCGGGCCTTCAAAGGTGAAGGAACGGGTGTTGCGGCCGGTGAGGGCGAAGTCTTTCAGGGCGGCGACCTGCGGCAACCTGGAGATGGCGTTGAAATCGGGCGTGAGAGAGCCTTTGAGGGCGAGGATCTTCGCGCCGGCGAAGTCGCTGAGCGAGCCGGAGGCATCGGCGGCGAGGAAGGGGGAATTCAGGCTCAGCTTCTGAAGGGTCAGTTTATCGATCGCTTCGCCTTTAAACTCGGGCTTGACCTTCACCGCGGTTTCGAAGGGAACCGCGAGCGGTTTTTCACCAGGCGCCGCCAAGGTGAGGTTTTTCGATTGCGCGACCGCATCGTATTGGTTCTGATTGATTTTCGCGGAGAAGGTCAGGAGGCCTTCGACCACGGCGGCCTTTGAATCGGGTTTATGGATGCGCCAACGGTCGGTGAAGTAGGCCGTCTGGGCGGAGCCGGAAAGGTCGAGCTGTGCCTGTTTCGCAAGGTCTGCTCCAAGCGGAAGCGACCCGGAGGCCGAAACGGAACCGGCGGGCGACGTCAGCTCCAGCCTCGCAATCTGCACCGTGCCGGCCGGGGCGAGCGGCACAGTGATCTGGCCGCTCCCCTTGAAGAGCTCGGCTTCGCGGATCTGCCAGGAGCTGGTGGTGAGCGCGGCGGCCTGAAGCGCCGTGTTGAGGTTCACGGCGAGGGTTTTGTCGGCGCGGGAGGCCGCGGTGAGGTTCAACAGGAACACGCCTTTGCAGGTCTCGATTTTGGCGGCGAGTTCTTCGGAGAGGAAGGGTCTGGCAAGCGCGAAAAGAGGTTCGAGCTGGGCTTCCGTTTTGAGGCTGACGCCATCGAAGCGTTTCTCCACGGGGTCGATGCTCTTCCAGGCGCCGGTGACCTCCAACGCCTTGGGGAAACGAAACGCGGTCTTCCCCTCCTGCAGGATGATCTGAGGTTTGCCCTCGGCGTTCATGGGCAGGCGCGAAGTCATCATCATTTCAAAAGCGGGCACATCGAGCTGTTTTTCGCCGGGCCTGGCGATTTTCAGCCCCTTCATGTCGGTCGCGAACGAAAAGGCGAGATGGTCGCCGCCGGGGGTGAGCTGCCCTTGAAGCGAGAAGGCCCCGCTCAAGCCGGGGAGCGTGCCCGGCGGAAGCAGGGGGCTGACGGTTTCAACGAGCCTGGCCAGATCGAGGCTGCCCGAGAGCGCCGCGCCCTTCATGCCGCCTTTGCCGGTGAAGCTCCCGGCGGGCGTGGCGAAGGTGAAGGCGCTGATTTCGGAGGCGAGCGGGGCGGCCGTGTTGACCTGGCCCTGGAGGGTGAGCGAAGGCTGGGGATTGAAAACGAGGGGAGCCTTGTCGTACACCAGATCGAGCTTTTCGGTGCGCGCCTTCACGTCGACCCCGATCAGACCGCCGGCGCCGTCGATTTTTGCGTCCAGCGTCACCACCCCGCTCTTCATGGCAAACTTCGGATCGCGGGGAATGAGGCCGCCGAAATCGCGCAGCACCGCCGCGGCGTCGAGATTTGCCGAGGCCTTCACGGCGTTGAACGCGGGCGCCTGCGGATTGGCGAGGTTGATCGTGCCCGAGGCGCCGGCCTTCAGCCAGGGCGAATCCACGCTGAACCCGGCCAGGCGGATCAGCATGTCGGGCGTGACGGCAAGGTCGGCATTGAGCGAGAAGGCGGCGGGCGCGGAAGGCTTTTGCCCGGGCGCCGCGAGCGAAAAATCCCGACAGGCAACGGCGGCTTTCACGTGCCCCGAAGTCAGCGTGTGAAGCTCAACATCGGCATTGAGGCTCACCTCGCCGCTGAAGGCGGGCGTTTTTGGGCCGGCAAACGCGGCGGCGGCATGGCTGAACGGCGCCAGCGGCGCTTTGGAAAGCACCAGCGAGACCGTTCCGGGGTTTTTCACACCGGGCTGGATCAGCTGCGCGACCGGCGCCAGCTTCGCCGTGAGGGCGAGGGCGCCGCGGGAGGCCTTTTCGGGCATCGCCGCCTGCACGCTCACGTCAAACGGTGTGTTGATCGATTCAATGGAGCCTGTGATCCGCACCTGTTCGAGCACCTTTTCGCCGCCGACCGTCACCGTGGCGTTGCTCAGGGCGAAGGATCCGCTGACGTCGTCGAAAGGCCATTTGAAAGGCTGCTTCGTTTTGGGTTCCGAAGCGGGCGAAGGCTTCGAAACCGGTTGCGGCGGCGGATTCAGCGCCACCGATGCGTTGGCGGCCAGAATCGAACCGAAATTGAACGACCCGCGCGGCAAAAGCCCCAGAAGCCCCCGGTCGGCCGTGAGGCTGCCGACCGCGGCCGAAAGCCCCTTCTCCGGGTCTGCGAAACGAAAGCCCTCAATTTTCTGCCCCGAAAGCCACGCCAGCGACCACGATTCGACCGCGAGCGAACGCGGAGCCAGCTTCGCGTTGACCTGCGCCAGAATGAACGCCCGCATGGGCGCGAGCGAAACAATCCACGGCGCAAGCGCCGCAAGCAGCGCCGCAAGGACAACCAGGCACAGCCCCCCTTTGACGATTTTACCCAGGCACCCTCCTCGGCTTTCCGATTCGGAATCATCATCGGTTTCCGGGGGATTGTTTCGCGATTTTGTAAAGTCCATGGCACGCCTCCGCGTTTCAATTCAATGTATGTTGAAGTATAACAACCTTTCATCGGGTTTTCAAGCGGCGAAACGAAGTCACCGCAGATTCAGCCAATGCACGCCGTCGCGGTAAGGCGTGGCGTTCGCGAACCGGATTCCATCGGCGCCCTCATGCGGCGCAAGGCGGATGCCCAGGCGCGTGTTTTCAGGAAGCGGCCCCGGCAAGGCAAGCGAAATGCCGAGCGTGGCGCCGCCCTGAAGCGCCGCGGGATCATACCCCGCCAGCGGGAACGCCTCCGCCTTCTCCCCCGGCCGCTCGACAACCACCTGAAAGCTTCGAAGCGCAAGCGGCGCGGCCATGCCGAAATTGACGATGGAAAAGGCAAGCTCAGCCTCGTTGCGGCGGAGCTTCGTCAACGCCAAGTGATACCCCAGGTGATACCGGATGAAATCAAACACCGAAACCGGCGCCGCATGCCCGGCTGAATCGGCAAAGAGCGACGGGTTCACCGTCAGCCCCAGCCCGCGGTACGCCTCCGCGGTTTTGTGTTCTTCCTTCCACCGCGCCATGCTGTAGGGGGCGTTGCGGGTGCCTTCGCGGTAATTGTGCTCAAGCGAGAGCGAAGAAAGCGCATAGGCGTGGATCTGGCGCAAAAAAGGCTCCGAGGGAAGGGCGTTGACGGGAGGCTTCCCGGGTTCATCGTTCATGGGAACGCCGCCCCAGGGCATTTCACCGTCGTTCAGCGTGCGGAGCGCCTGAAGCCGGAAGGCGGCAAAACGCTCCGCGCCGGGGAGAAAAGCCCAGCCGTGATTGAGGTCGCCCACGAGATAATCATCGTGGAAGGCAAGCCTGGAGCGGTAGCGCGGATCAACGGTCTTGTAAAGCTCGTGCGTGCGCACCTGCACAAACATCCATTCCGGCGCAATGGCGCAGACCTTGTTGAGCACGAGCGCCCGGTCGGCATCCGTAAGAACCGTGCGCGAGGAGTGCCCTTCTCCCCACATTCCGATCATGCCCGCCTGAAGGCAGGAGACCGCATCGGCGATCAGCGCGGGGTTCGCATCGAAAAACGCCTTGATCTGATCCAAATGCCGCACCATCAGCGCCGGCGAGGCTTCCCGCGCGGTATTTTCCTCAAGGTAGGCAAAGCGGAGCAACACCTTGATCCGTTTCTCCCTGAACAATTCAAGAAAGCGCCTGATCTGCCCGAAGGCACATTCATCCAAATCGCGGTCGACATACCGGTAGAGGTAAACATAGACCTGACAAAGCGTCGGCGAATCGGCGCTGTATTTTTCAATCACGGCGGAAGCCCGGGCAAAGGGATCCAGATTCCCCGCCGGATACGCTTCAGGCGCCTCGCCCACGGAAAGATACGCCTCCATCCGCAGCCCCCGGTCGGGGTTTTCCAAAAGCCCCGCCGCCTGATCCCCCGCGCAAAGCGGCACGCTCGCATCGGTCTCAACACCCTGCGAAACCGTAAACACCGCCGCACCCGAAAGCGCCGCCACAAACAAACAGGCCGCCACAAAAACACATTTCATGTTCAATCCCTTTGTGTTGTTCATTATAGCAGAAAAAACCAGATCCGCAACCCGTATATAAAACAAAAAGTAAAACTTTACCCTTTACATTTTAGCCCGGGCGCGCGTATAATCCGCGCAGAAAAATGCATGGTGTCATTTTTTTAAAAGGAAACGTTATGAAACCCACTTTAAGCCTTCTCCTCGCATGCGCGTTTTCCCCGCTTTTCGCGCAAACACCCGAATTGCTTGTCGACGCCAACGGCATCCCGACCGATGCCAACTACACCCTCTTCAGCACCGGCGTAGCCAGCCGCGGCCAGGTGACCGCCACCCAAAGCCTCTGGGCCAATTACACCGGCGACGGCAATATCGGCGTCAACGGCACGGCCGGCCTCACCGCCGCCAACGGCGCCACGCTTTACCACGCCAAGGTCACGGGAGGACTCCTCACAGGAACCCCCGCTTCCTATACCTTCACCCCCAACAGCGCCAAACTGATCGCAAACGGAAACTTCAAAACCGCCTCCCTCTGGCTCGCTTCCGGCCGGACTAACCTCGACGCCGCCGGCCGCCTCGCCAACGCCGGCTCCGTTTACGCCTGCGGCGGACAGCTCTGGTTCTCCACCGCAGCAGAGACCATCTCCAACCCGGTTTACCTTGGCGCCGGCATCTACGAAGAAGCCAACAATTTCAACAACGCCGCCATCCGCGTTGAAAAAAACATCACGCTCAGCGGCACAACCACCGTGCTCACCCCCGCGGCAATCGCCTTCAACAGCGGCGCCACACTCACCCTCGCCACACTCGCGGGCACCGCCGATCTCACCATCATCGGCGTGGGCGCCGGCACACTGCTCATCAACGACGCCGGCACGTATACAGGCACGCTCATCTCCAAAGCCAACGCCACGCTTTCCTTCGGCCCGGCCGTGACCCACACCCCCGCATTCACCCTTGATGGCGGCGCCTTCCGCCCCCTCGCCCCGATCACCCTCGGCTCCCGAACCGCCCTTGTCGGCACGCTCAACCTAGACACCCCGCCCCCCGCAGGTTCCGCCATGCTCACCGTGCCCGCCGGAGCCACGCTCGACTTCACCGGCGCCACGCTCAATTTCGCCGCCCCGGCCGCCTACCCCTTCACCTACAAAGTCTTTGACGCCGACCCCGGCGCCACCGTCACCGGGTGGAACGGCAACCTGGCCTTCACCCTCGGCGGCGCGGCCAACCCGTTTATCGGCGCCACAATGGGCATCGACGGCACAATCACACTCACCCCCATTACCGACCCCGTCGCCTTCACCGCCCCCTCCGCCTACTGGACCGACACCAAAACCTTCCCTTCCGGTGCCGTAACCCTCGCCAACGCGATCGCCACCAAAAGCTTCGGCCTCGACAACATCTTCCTTCAGACGATCGACGGCAAAGCCTCCACCGTCGCCCAGGTTACCGGCGGCGGCGGAAAGGGCAGCGTCCAGCTCTTCGGCATGCACCAATACAATTACGGAAACAACACCCCCGTCACGCGCGACATCTGGCTCAAAACCAGCGGCGGCGCTTTTGCCCTCGTGGCCGGCGGCGCCGAGAACGATTGGCAAAACAGCAGAGCCACCTCAATCGTCGGCGATATACTCGTCGAGCTTTCAGGAAACACAATCGCCACCAACGTGGTCGGCGGATCAATCAAAGGCGGCTACTCCGCCAGCATCACCGGCAACACCGGCATCGTCATTCAAGACAACGCCATCGTCACCGGCTCCATCATCGGATCCAACACCTGCGCCCACAACCAGACCCCCACCCAGACCGGCCATGCGGCCATCCTGATTAAAAACGTGCAGTCGCAAAACGCAGGCACACTCGACAGCCTCCCCGCCGGCCACATCATCGGCGGCGGCGCCTGGACGACCAACATCTCCTCCTGCACAAAGGTCGACGGCGACACCTCCATCACCATCGACCTGCCCGCCGGCGCAACCGGCACCTTCGTCAAAACCATCATCGGCGGCAACTACGTCAGCTACAATCCCTCTTCCGGCATGTCCGCCTCCGCCGTGACCGGCCGCGCCTCCGTCACCATCAACGCCCCCCCCGCCGTCACCTTCAACGCCCCCATCTACGGCGCCTCCCGTTCCGTTGCCGGCGTGAACACCGCCGTCGGCAGCACCGCCGTCACCCTCAACGGCGGCACCTACACCTCCACCCTCTGCGCAGGCGGCAACATCGCCACCTCATCCGTCGAGACCGACGCCACCCTCATTCTCAACGGCGGCACCTTCACCGGCGCCACCCTGCGCGGCACCACCGGCGGCGCCGTCGGCGGAACCAAAGCCCTCGTCGTCAACGCCGACATCGACCTCCGCAACGCCACCGTTTCCGATTTCGACACCATCACGATCGCCGGCGGGTCGACCCTGACCGTGGGCGCCAACGTGCCGGCAGCCTTCCCTCCCACCACCGGCGGCACCCTGAAAAACCTCACCCTCGACAACGGCCAGAGCATCGCCGTCAACTCAACCACCCTTGAGAACCTCACCTTGAACGGCGGCGCCCTCGCCACCTCGGGAAGCTCCGCGATCGCCTCCGGGCAACTCCTTCCCGGCCCCCTCTCCGCCACAACCGGCGCCATTCAAAACACCGGCGCGCTCACCATCGGCGAAAACGTCGTCATCGACCTGGGCGATCTCCTCCCCGGCACCGCCTACCTCCTGGTTGAAAACAACGGCGGCACCGTCGATGTTTCAGCCCTCGGCACAGACAACTTCACCCGCCACGGCACCGCCCTTACGGCAGGCGTTACGCTCGAGACCCTTGGCAACGGCTCCGTCACCGTCACCTTCAGCATCCTCCGCGAACCCTGCACACTCGGCTGGACCCCCTCAACCACCGCGTGGAAAACCTCCGAGACCGATCCCGAAGCCGGTTACACCTGGGACATCCTCGCCGAACGCGTTCCCACCGGAGAAAGCGCCTCCTTTATGATCGCCGACACCGCCTGCTTCCTCGAAAACGGCCTCACCGGAACCAGCGGAACCGTGACCATTGAAAACAACGTCTTCCCCGGCAGCACCCTCATCGCCCCCGGCGAAGGCCACACCTACACCTTCACCGGCAGCGGCGCCATCGGCGGAGCCGGCGGCCTCACCGTGGAAAGCGGCCGGGCCATCCTCACCTCCGCCCATACCTACACCGGCGCCACCGCAGTCCAACAGGGAGCCACCCTCACCTACGCCCCTGAAAACGCCTTCGCCACCGATTTCACCCGCGCCGTCACCGGAGCCGGCACCGTTGAAATTCCCTTCACAACAGCCCACTACAACGCCACCTTCAAAATCGGCAACAGCTTCTCCGGCACAGTCCGCGTGACCGCCGGCAACTTCACCCTCAACACCAGCGCCATCGATAACGGCACTCTCGCCCTCGCCGACGGCGTCAACGGCCAATACACCGCCGGCATGAACCTCGGCCGCCCCTTCATCTTCGAAGGCAGCCACCAGATCCACGCCAACAGCGGCACCGACTCCACCCTCACCGGCCTGCTTACCGGCACCGGCTTCACCAAAAAAGGCGCAGGCACCCTCCGCGTGAAAGACAACCCCGGCCACGCCCTCACAGGCACCGTCACCGCCGACGTCGGCACCCTCTGGTGGGGCACCGGTTCCGGCGCCGCCGCCAACGGAACCCGCAAGCTCGGCAGCGAGCTCGCCATCTCCTCCGGAGCCACCGCCACCATCCACCTCTGGACCACCAGCGCCCTCACCTCAACCACAACCGACAAAGCCATCGTCGACACCAAAATCCGCTTCAACGGCGGAACCCTCTATTCGGAAGACGGCTCCTACACCTTCAACCAAGGGTTCGAGATCAACGGCAGCGGCACCTTCAAATCACGCTGGACCAAAGGCTGGGTCATCAAAGGCCTCAACGGCAACGGCACCTTCAACCTGATCCACGAACCCAGCGCAGACGTCAACTTCAGCGTCTGCACGCTCACCGGCAGCGGCACCTTCACCGGCGCCCTCAACCTCATCTCCACCGATACCGTCGCAGGCCACGGCATCGAGCTGCGCCTGAACAGCGCCAACGCCGCCACCGGCGCCATCATCGACACCGGAGCCGTCGCCGACCGCACCCGCCTCGCCATCGGCACAGCCGCCACCGCCATCGCCGGCCTCACCGGCAGCGCCCCCGTCACCCTCGTCAGCGGAACCGCCGCCGCCACCCTCACCGTCAACAACCCCGCCGACTGCGCCTTCAACGGCGCCATCGCCGCCGCCGTCAGCCTCCGGAAAACCGGAGCCGGCACCCTTGCCCTCAACACCCAGACCTACGCCAACGCCATCACCGTGGCCAACGGCGCCACACTCGGCGGCGACGCCACCTTCACCGGCCCCCTCACCTTCGAAACCGGCGCCCAACTGGCCATCACCCCCAGCGCCGCCGCAACCGGAATCCCCACCTTCAGCGGCAGCGTCGCCGGGCAGGCCAAAATCATCCTCCCCGAAACATTCAAAGGCGAAACCGGCCTTAAATACTACATCGCCAAAGGCAGCGCCCTCACAGCCGCCAACCTCATCCCCCCCGCAGGCCACCGCATCGGCACCGACGAAACCGGCCTCCACCTCATCCCCTACAGAGGCATCATCGTCACCCTCCTCTAGAACAATTTTCAAATGAGAAGGAAGCGCTGATTAGGGCATGTTTCGAATGAGATTTCCGGATTCTTCGAAGGTGATTTTGGGTTTGACAAACGCTTGAGGTGAGCCGTAGCAACGCTACGGCGATCTGAGAGGGTGAAGTTCAAAAACAAAAAGCCCCGAGAAAAAGCGGAAAGATCAATCGAAATATGCTCTAGCGACACCCTTTTTATTTCTCACGCGGAGGCGCGGAGTACGCGGAGAGAGAAATGCCAAATAGGATCAAAAAAAGTGTGTTTTCTCCGCGTACT
>JAVBLT010000032.1:0-10516 GCA_031553315.1 Kiritimatiellia bacterium | reverse complement strand
GAGCATATTTCGATTGATCTTTCCGCTTTTTCTCGGTGCTTTTTGTTTTTGAACTTCACCCTTTCAGATCGCCGTAGCGTTGCTACGGCTCGCCTCAAGCGTTTGTAAAAACCAAAAATCACCTTCGCAAAATCCGGAAATCTCATTCGAAACATGCTCTAAGTTGGTGAAATCTTGAAATGAGCCGTAGCGACGCTACGGCTCGCCTTCAAGGATTCGTCAAAACCAAAAATCACCTTCGCAAAATCCGGAAATCTCATTCGAAACATGCTCGAATAGGCTCTAAACCCGGCTTGCGTTTTTATTTTTTTGCGTAGGGATTGGTGAGCTTGTATTGGGCGGCATGGTCGTTGAGGGCGGCGTGGAGCTCGGGGGAAGGGTTGCGGGCAATTTCGGCGAGGTAATCGAAAAGTTTGCGCTGGGCCCAGAGCTGGCGGAGGTTTTGATTGGAGCGGTTGGCCTGGCCGGTGAGGGTGAAGCGGAAGACGGCGTCGTAAGCGTCGCCGGGGGTTTGGCCGCGGATCTGGCAGGCCACTTCGGCGGTGCCGGCGGGGCAGCGGCCGTAGAGGTCGAGGGTGCGGTCGGCGTAGAGGTTGGTGAGGAAGCGGGGGTAGACTTCGCTGGAGGAGCCGGTGTCGAAGGTGAAGCGGAGGTCTTTCATGACGGGGTTGCGGATGGATTCAAAGACGGGGGTGAGCTCGGCCGGAATATCCCACCGGTTGCCTTTGACGAGGGTGGCGAAGCCGCGGTTGCAGTAGCAGAGCATGTCGAGAAAGTAGGGGTTGAGCTTGCGGTAGGTGCCGAAGGTGTAGACGGAGACGGCGCCGTTGTTGAGGCGGGTGAATTCGCCGATGATGCGGGTGGTCTCGAGAAGGCCGGCGGTGGGTTCGCCGTCGGTCACGACCACGGCGATGACGGGGCGGGCGGGGTCGCGGGGCTGTTTGAGGATGTCGGTGAGGGAGAGGAAGATGTCGGTGGTGCCGAAGGATCGGAGCTGTTTGATGAAGGCGTCGGCCTGCTTCATGGTCGCGGAGGTGATGCCGCTCCATTGGGGGAAGGCGTGGGTGGTTTCGTTGCGGAAGGCGATGATGTTGAAGCGGTCTTCGTTGCGGAGGGTGTTGTAGAGGGCTGTCTGAAGGGCGGTTTTGCACTGTTCGAGGCGCAGGTCGCTGATGGAGCCGGAGATGTCTTGCACGAAGAGGACGTCTTTGGGGATGACGGGGAGGTGGGTGTCGGACTGGCGGCTGATGGAGAGGTGGTAGTAGAGGTGCTGGGGGTCGGCGGGGTCGGTGTAGGTGAAGAGGGCGAGGCGGAGGCGGCTGTCGATGGATTGAAACACGACGGGTTTTTCAGGGGGCGTGCCGCCGGTTTTTCCGGTGTCGGCGGGAAGGGGAATGGCGGGTGCGCCGGTCGCTGCAAGGAGATCGCTCGGGGCGGGGGGGGCGGGCGGAAGGGTGGGGGCTGTCGCGGAGGCTTCGGGGATGGGGGCGGGGGGCAGGTGGGCGAAGGGATTGCCGCCGCCGACGCCTCCGGGAAGGAGAGGCGCGGCGGGAATGGGGGCTGTGGGTTCGTGAACGGGGAGCTCCAGGTCGATGGGGGCGGCGAAATCGGGGGCGTTGGAGACGCGTTCAATGGCGGCGACTTCCCAGCGGGGGCGGTCGGGGAGCTCGCGGTCGGTGTGGCGGTCAAGGATGGTTTTGACCTCCTGGCGGGGCTGCCAGGTCTGGGCATCGAGGCTCAATGTGGGTATGGCGACGGGGGGGGGCTGATCGATCTGGAAGAGGGTGGATGGGGGCGTGGGAAGGGCGGTCTGACGGTTTGCGGCGGCGGTATCGGCTCCGGGTGCAAGGGCCTCAAGGAGCTGGTCGGCCTGGAGGGCGGGGCTGGCGGAGGGGGCGGCGGAGGATTCAGGGAGGATGAAGTGGCTGGCGGAGGGATCCTGAGGGAGGCGGTCGGCGCGCATCGCGGGGAAGTGGCGGGCGGCGGCTTCTTTACGGGCGGCGGCCAGCTCGGGGGGCTGTTTCATGGTGAAGTCGGCACAAAAGATGAAGGTGCCCATGTGGACTGCGAAGGAGATCAGGAGCACGAGCGCAACGAGGAGCGCGTGGCTCCGAAAGGAGACGGCGGTCCGGTTGGGGCGGCGGAGGGTATCGGGGTAGTAAATGGGCTTCATGGCTGTGCGGGCGGGGGCTTCACGGCCCATGCCTGGGCTTCGGTGGATTGGGGGTAGCGGGCGATGAGCTCGGCGATGAGTTCGCGGCGTTCGTCGGGGCGGTTGAGGGTATCGAGCAGGGCGATGGAGCGGGAAATGGCGGGGGGGATGAGGGCGTCGTTGTCGTAGAGAATGATGAGGCTCATGTTGAGGCGGAGCGCGTCTTCAAGGCGGTTTTGCCGCTGGGCGATGAGGGCGAGGGCTTCGATGGCGCGGGCGCGGATGGTGCGTTGGGCGGGGGTGGAGGCTTGGGCGGCGGACCAGGTGAAGGCGTCTTTTGCGGAGGCGTCGTCGCCGGCCTGGGCGTAAAGTTCGCCGAGGCGGAGGCCGATTTCGCCTGCGGCGGCGGTGGGGGTTGTTCGGGCGAGGGCCTGTGCCTGGCGGAGGCTTTCAATGGCGGTGGCTTTCTGGTCGAGGGCGGTGTTGACGCGGGCCAGGTAAAGGAGGGCGAGCTGCCGGTCGGCGGGTGTTTGGGCGGCGGCGTGAAAGGCCTGGGCGGCTTTAAGGGCGAGGGGCCAGTTTTGGGTCTGCATTTGGAACTCGGTGAGCCAGCGCAGCTTGGGGGTATCGATTTTTTCGTGGGTTTTGAGGTCGATGAGGGGTTGGAGGAGGGCGGCGGCTTCTTGGTCGCGTTTGAGTTGCTGGAGGGCGTGGCCGCGCTGGAGCTGGGCTTCGATTTCGGTCTCGCGGGGAAGGCCGGCCCGGATGGCGCGGTCGAGATAATCCTGTGCGGAGCCGAAATCCTGGGTTTGGCGGAAGAGGGTGCCGCGCCAGAAGAGGGCTTGGGGAATGTGGGGCGATTGGGGGAAACGGCGGATGAGCTCGTCGAGCGTGGCGGCGGCGATGGGATACCGGGCGGCGGCGATTTCTTCGCGGGCTTTGAGGAGGAGGGCGTCGGGCGCGAGCGGATCGTCGGGATAGCGGGTGAGGAGGGTGGCGAGCTCCTGGAGCATGGCGTCGGGCTTTTGGGCGCGGCTCATGCAGATGGCGGCGGCGTAACAGGCTTTGGCGGCTTCGGGGCTTTGGGGCCAGCGGGTGGCGAGGTTGCGGTAGGCGTCGGCGGCGAGCTCCCATTTTTCCTGCTTTTGGTAAAGCCATGCCAGGCGGTAGGCGGCGTCGGGCGCGAGGGGTGAATCGGGGTGGGTCTGGATGAGGCGGCTGGCGAAGCTTACGGCATCGTCGGTGCGGTCAAGCTGGGTGGCGGCTTCAAGCTGCATGCGCAGGAGGCGGTCGGCGCTTTCGGGGGGCGGGTTCTCGAAGGTTTTGGCGAGGGTGAGGAAATCGGCATAGCGCCCTTCGCTGTAGAGGAGAAGGAGCTGTTCGTAGTGGGCGGCGGGGGCGAAGGGCGATTGGGGGCAGGTTTTGATGAGGCGGGTATAGGCGGTATGGGCCTGGGTGGTTTGGGCGAGTGAGCGGGCGGTGTTGGCGATGAGGTAAAGGAGCTGGTCGGGGAGCTTGGGGTCGGGGGCGGCGAGGGCGGTTTCGGCGATGCTTTGGGCCTGTGCCATGCGCCCTGAGCGGTAACAGGCCCAGGCGGCGGGAAGGCTGAGGTTTTCGGTGAGGAGCAGGTCGGGGGATTGTTCGCGGAGGCGGAGGAACAGGGTGGCGCTTTCATCCCAGTGGTTGCCGGCGTAGGCGAGCTGGGCGGCGGCGGCGAGGGCCTGGGCGATGCGGTTGGGGTCTTTGCTGTTGAGGGCGATGTGGTGGTAAATTCCGGTGGCTTTGCGGATGTTTTCAGGGTCGGCTTTTCGGGAGCAGAGCCAGGCGAGGCGCATGGAGGCGTATTCGGCGTAGTCGGATTTTTCGCCGGCGATGGCTTCGTAGCGGCGGATGGCTTCTTCGTCGTTGCCGGTTTGTTCGAAGGTCGCGGCGAGGTGATAGGCGGCGGCATCGCGGATTTCCGCGGGAATGTAGTCGGCGCGAAGCGCTTCGAGGAGTTTGAGCGCCTGCGGGGTCTGGCCGGCTTCGAGCATGAAGAGGGCGAGCTGAAGGCGGGCCCGGTGGGCGTTTTCGTCGGCGGGATACGCTTTAACGAGGGAAATGTAGGTCTCTTTGGCTTCGGGGATGCGGCCTGTGCGGCGCTGGCATTCGGCAAGGCGGTAGAGGATGGCGGGTTTCTGGTTCCCGGGGAGCTCCGGCTCGGCGAGGGCCGCTTTGTATTCGGGGGCGGCGAGGTCGAACATGTTGCGGCGGTAAAAGCCTTCGGCGAGGAGCAGGCGCTCGCTCTCGGCGCGAAGGCTTGCGACGCTGAACAGGAGCAGCACGGTGAAAAAGAAACGGAGCATCCGGGAAACCTTTACTGGGCGGCGCCGGGCTTGAGCCTGACGTCGGCGATGCCGACGCCTTTGCAGGCGTTTATGACGTTGAGGACGTTTTGGACCCGGGTGTTGCCGTGGGCGCTGATGACGACGTTTTGCCCGGGGTTGCCCTGCACGGCGCCTTGGAGATAGGTGGTCAGCGCGGGGATTTCGAAGGCTTTTCCGGCAATGCTGATGATGCCGTCGAAGGCGATGTCGACGACGATGGGCGCGGGCTGTGCGGCGCCTTCGGCAATGATGGCGATGTCGGTCAGGCCGATGGTTCGGAGCAGATCGGTGATCATGGCGATCTGATTGGCGGGCGTTTCCGGCTGGGCGCGCAGGCGGACGGGCTGAAGGGCGCCGTCGGCGGTCATGGAAATGAGGCGGCTTTGAAGGCCTTCGGGGGTGAAGGTTTCGCTGCCGATCGCGATGTAGCCGTCGGCCTGGAGGAGGATGTCGAGCGGCGGGTGGGCGTTGTCGAGCGGCTTGCCGGGCTTGATTTGGGGGAGGGCGGCGAGTGAGGCGCGGTGACCGGTCTCGCGGGCGAGGGCCTGGAGCCTGGAAGCGTTGGCGCCATCGGCCGCGCGGATGAGCACGGGAACCTCTTTAGGGGTGGCGGCAAGCAGATCGGCGAGGGCTTTTTCCGCGAGGGGCTGACCGTTGCGGGAAACGGTCCCGTCGGGCGCGAGGTCGAAAGTGAGCTGGGCCGGATCGGGCGCAACGGGGGGGCGGTCTTCGGCCTGAAGGGTGAAGAGGGGCAGAAGGGCGAGTGCGATCAGGGTGAAGCGTGTCATGGTGTGCCTCCTTGTTCGCTGTCGCGGGTGGCGAAGGAAAAGTTCCAGACGTCGGCCTCGCGGCAGGCATCGATTAGGGTCATGAGTTGTTCGTAGCTGACGTTTTTATCGCAGCGGAGAATGACGGGCTGACCGGGGAAGTAGCGGACGACGCGGCCAAGCATGGTTTTCAGCGCGGCGGTGTCGAGCGGCTGCTGGTTCACGGTCACGGCGCCGTCGGCCGTGAGGTTGATGATGACCTCGCCGGGAAGGCGGTCGGGCATTTTGCCGGTTTGGGCCGAGGGCAATGTGAGATCCACTTCGTATTCCCATTGGGAGAACACGGTGGAGGTGATGAAAAAGCAGAGGAGAAGGAAGATGACGTCCATCATCGCGGTCATCTGAAACTGCGGCAGCTCTCCCCGGTTTTTGCGGAAGTTCATGGCTGGCCGTACCTTCCGCCGATCACGGCGAGCAATTCCGCCGAGACGCTCTCGAAGTTGGCGATTTCCTTTGAGGCGCGGCGGCGGAAGTAGGAATAGGCAATCATCGCGGGAATCGCCACGGCGAGGCCGAAGATGGTGGTGATGATGGCCTGGGAAACACCCGCGGCAAGCAGGGTGGGCTTGGCTGCGGCCACGTCGGTAGCCACGGCGCCGAAGGCTTTGAGCATGCCGACGACGGTTCCGAGGAGGCCGACCATGGGCGCAATCACGGCGATGTCGAGCAAATACTGGGTCTGGCCCTGAATGAGGTCGGCCTGGCGGGTGCCTTCGGTTTCGGCGACGTTGCGGATGAGGGTGTAATCGCAATGCGGGGCGCTGCGGATCGCGTCGAGCGTCACGATCACCACGGCGGAGATGGCCGAGGGGCGGTCTTCGCACAGGCGGCGCACTTCGGCGGGGTCTTCGCTTTTGAGGCGCTGGAGCAGGTCGCGCACCAGCGCGGCAGGCACAATCTGCTCGCCGCGCAGCACGCACAGGAAGTAGAGCGACATGGCCACGGCCACGATCGACATCGCCAACAGCACCCACATCAGCCAGCCGCCGTAGTGCCAGGCCTGGGCCAGGGTCATCATTCCACCGGCGGCATTGGCCGCCGCATCTCCCACTGCGATAAACACATTCATGCAAATCATTCCTTTCACACCGGTCTAGAATAACAAAATGCCCGCTCGCTGACAAACCGAAAAGCGGGTGAGGCCGCGCGAGTGCGTACCGGGCTACATCAGGCGGGCGATTTCCTGAGGCGTGAGCTCGCGGAACTCGCCGGGCTTGAGCGCGCCGAGGGTGAGAAAGTCGATGCGGGTGCGGCGGAGGCGGAGCACGGTGAAGCCCGCGATGGCGCACATTTTGCGGATCTGGCGATTGCGCCCTTCGCCGAGGGTAAAGGCGAGGCGGTGAACGTGGTTGGCGCCTTCGCGGATGATGTCGACGTCGACGGGCCGGATGGTGTAGCCGTCGATCTCCAGCGGCGAGCGGAGGGTGGCGATCTTTTCGGGGGTCATGTGCCCCGCCACTTCCACTTCATAGAGCTTCCGGTGGCCGTAGCGCGGGTGGGTCATGCGCTCGATGAAGGCGCCGTCGTTCGACATCAGCAGGAGGCCTTCGCTCTCCCTGTCGAGCCGGCCCACGGGCACAAGGCGTTCGCGGAATTCGCCCAGAAGGGTGCAGACGCTTCTGCCCTGTTCGCCGCTGGCGCTGCAGATGTAGCCGGCGGGTTTGTGGAGCATGAAGGTGCGGGGGCGCTCGGTTTCGCGCGGCAAAGGCTTGCCGTCGACCGCGATTGCGGCGGCGGCGGGATCGAAGCGGCGGCCGGGCTCAAGCACGGTTTCGCGGTCGACCGTCACGCGGCCCTCCTGAATCAATGCGGCCGCGCCTCGGCGCGATGCCACGCCGCGATCGGCGAGAATGTTTTGAAGGCGTTCTTCCATTGGGATCCTTACACGGTGTTAACTGCAGGGCAAAACGTAGAAAAACGCCCACACGCAGGCAAGCGCGCCCAAAAGCACGAAAAACCGCGTGGCCGAGCGCGCGGCAAGATCATCGGCCTGCGTGCGGCGGAGCTGCCGCAGCCCCCCTGCCGCGATGTAGTGCACAAAGGAACCTCGCGCGGCGCCGCCGGAGCGGTCGCGGGTGTTGAGCTGCCACGCGCTCTTTTTTTCGCCGCGCTGCAGAATCACATTGCGGTCGGTGGAGCGGCGGCAGGTAAACGAATTTTTCGGGCGGTGGATCATGGTAGCAAAATGGTCTGGCCGGCGCGAAGCTCGCCTTTGGGGCCAATACGGGTGCGGTTGGCGTCTTGGATCAGATTGCGCTTGTTGGCGTCGCCGTAGAAACGCTCGGCGATGCGATACAGGTTTTCACCCTCTTTCACGGTATATTCGCGAGGCTTTTTGGAGGCGTTGTCGAGCGGCGCCAGCATCCGGCTGGCATCGGCCCGAACACTCGCGATCGAAGGGTCGTTGCCTTTCGGGGCGTTTCCGCCCGCGAGGCGGCGGGCCTCGGCGATATCGCCCGCGGAGGTTCCGCCCCCGGAGGAAGCGGCAGGCTGGGCGCGAAGCGATTCAAGCAGCTTGCGCAACTGCACGACCTGATTCTCCAGATCCGTGTTGCGTTTTTCAAGCTCCTGGTTCTTTTCAGCGGCGCGGATTGTTTCGGCCTGGGCGCGGGTCAGCTCCTTTTCAAGAGTTTCCTTGCTTTTCAGCAGCTCGGCCTCCGTAAAGCCCTGCATGGTGGTGCCCACCCGTTTGAACAGGTGCGACGTGAGCGATTGCTCCGCCTTTTGGATGCGATCCTGAACCATCCGCTGCTTTTCCGAATCGGGCTGAAGCGCGAGGTAGCGGTTGTAATGATACACGGCGCCCATGTAATCCTGCTTGCGGTCATGCAGCAGAATCGCCAGCTGAAGCTGCGCGGAAGCCATGCGGGGCTTGTCGTTGACGAGTTCCTGATAGAGGTGGATGGCCGTGTCGTAATCAGCAATGGTCTCGGCATCCGACGCTTTTTTGAAAAGCGAATCAGACCGCTCCGCCGCCTCCGCCGTCGCCACACTGCGCCGCTCGCAACCGCCCGTGAAAAGAACCGCCGGAACCGCTAAAAAAAGAAATAGATGACCGAATTTCATGCTTTTTCCAAAAAACGCTTGCTTCCAAACCGAAAGACCTTCTAAAATCTCTCAAACCCCGTATAGTTTTAACAGACCTGACCGATGATTTCAACAACGGAAATAGAAAAAATGTGGACGGCCAACCCCGGGCTCCCAAAAGACGCCCGGCTGCTCTCCATCGTCATGCCCGCCTACGGCCTGCGCACCGTGCTCGAAGCCAATATCCGGCGCGTTGTCGAAACCCTCGCGCCGCATGTGCCCATCGAAGTCGTGGTGGTCGACGACGGCAGCCGCGACGGCTCCGCCGATCTCCTCGCCAGCCTCCAGCACGCCTGGCCCGGCATCCTCAAACCCGTTTCGCTCGCCGCCAACGCCGGCAAAGGCAACGCCCTGCGCGAAGGCGCCCGCCACACCGCCGGCGACCTCATCCTCCTGCTCGACGCCGACCTCGACATCGCCCCCGATACCCTCCCCTTCTTCTTCCAGGCCATGCGCGACACGCAGGCCGACATCGTGGTCGGCTCCAAGCGCCACCCCCTTTCCGATGTCGACTACCCCTGGCACCGCCGCCTCCCCAGCTTCGCCTACCAACGCCTCACCCGCCTCCTCACCGGCGTCGGCGTGTCCGACACCCAGACCGGCATGAAGCTCTTCCGCCGCGAAACCCTCCTCTACGCCCTCGACCGCATGCTCATCAAACGCTTCGCCTTCGACCTTGAGATCCTCGCCATCGCCGCCAGCCGCCACGCCGTCATCGCCGAAGCCCCCGTCATCATCCGCTTCGGCGCCAAATTCGGGTGCCTCACCCCCGCCAACATCATCCAGACCATGACCGACACCCTCGCCATCTTCTACCGCCTCGCCATCCTCCGCTACTACGAAACCGCCACCCCCCTTCCCCCGCCCGTGAACACACCCCTCTTCAGCGTCGTCATCGCCTGCCCCGCCGCCAGCGGCTACCTCTTCGAATGCCTGGCCGGCCTCGCCGCCCAAACCTGGCGCCCCTTCGAAGTCATCATCCTGCCCGACGCCCCCCTGCCCCCCGCCGACCAGGCCCGCTGCGAAACCCACCGCCTCGACCTGCGCATCATCCCCACCGGCAAAGTCCGCCCCGCCGAAAAACGCAACACCGGCGCCCACGCCGCAAAAGGCGACATCCTCGCTTTGATCGACGACGACGCCTCCCCCCTTCCCGATTGGCTCCAACGCGCCGCCCCCTGGTTCGACCAGCCCGACCTCGCCGGCCTCGGCGGCCCCGGCATCACCCCCCCCAACGACCCCCACATGGCCCAGCTCAGCGGCCGCGTCTTCGCCAACCCCCTCGTCTCCGGCCAGTACCGCTACCGCTACATCCCCGAACGCGTCCGCCCCTCCGTCGACGATTTTCCCAGCTGCAACCTCTTCATCCGCGCCGCCGTGTACCGCGCCGTCGGCGGCTTCCGCACCGATTTCTGGCCCGGCGAAGACACCATCCTCTGTGCCGACATCGTCAACGCCGGCCACCGCATCGCCTACGACCCCTGGGTGATTGTGACCCACCACCGCCGCACCCTTTTCCTTCCCCACCTCCGCCAGGTCGGCCGCTACGCCCTCCACCGCGGCTACTTCGCCAAACGCCTTCCCGCCACCTCCCGGCGCCTCGGCTACATGCTGCCCAGCCTCTTCGTTCTCGGCCTTATTGCCGGCCTTCCCCTTTCATTTCTTTTCAACTGGGCCCTTTGGCTCTACCTCACCGCCCTTTCAATCTACCTCCTCCTCACCCTTCTCTTCGCCTTTTCCCTCAACCCCGGCATCTGGCTCATCACCTGGCTCGGCATCACGAGCACCCACCTCACCTACGGCACCCGCTTCCTCCAAGGCCTCCTCTCCCGCAAAATGCCCTGCGAAACCGCCCGTTTCGACCACCCCGCCGAAAAATGAGACCGGTGAGTTTTTTCATGAACATGAACGATGTGCGAAACGTGCTCGATCGCGTGTTGATGCTAGTACATAGTAAACTTTAAAATATCGGGTATAGTCGTTTCAATTTTATACGAGCATCCTCTGTTGTGAATTGCCATTTTACCGGGGTTTGTCTGGCATTTCGCTCGCAGTTCCATGCGGCAGTCATTTCCCTTATAAGG
>JAVBLT010000040.1:0-3269 GCA_031553315.1 Kiritimatiellia bacterium | reverse complement strand
GGCGGCTGCGCCGCCGGTGGAGGGTGAGGGGTGGAGGGTGCAGGGTAATTTCCGATTGCCGAAAAAGGGCATTGACCTTCCACCTTCCACCGGCAACTCTCCACCGCTGGTGGCGATATCCGCCGCCAGCTTGTAGCCGGTGCGGGCCTCGAGGTCGGCGCGGTCGACAAGGTAGCCGGCGGCGCGGGCTTTGCCGGCGTGGTCGAAGACCTCGTCGGGGGTGGGGTCGGGCTCGGTCTTGAGGCGGAACTCGGCCAGGAAGGGCTGGCCGGGGAAGAGGCGCGAGAGGAGCGGCTCGCAGATCTGGCGGTTGATGGCGCCGGCCACGTGGCGGGAATCGCGCCGGACGATGGTGGCGAAGGTCTCGGTGTGGGCGTTGCCCGCGAGCGTGCCGGTGCCGGGGGCGGCGAGGGAGGTCAAAAGCCCGCCTGTGGCCAGGAGCACGGTCAGCTGCTGCTGGTGGTTGAGGAAGGCCTCGAAGGGGTTGACGCCCCGCGCCTCGGTGCCGTAGTGCACCTGGGAGCCGAAGGGGAGGGCGCCGTTGGCGGCGAGGGCGGCCTTTTCGGCGGCCTCGTAGAATTTCTGCTCGTCGGCCTGGGCGGTAAGGTCGGGCATGATGATGGTGACGGGCGGGATGCCGTAACGCTCGAGGAAGCGGCCCCAGTCGCGCTCGCCGAGGGCGGAGCGGATGTAGACGGCGAGGGCGGGGTAGTTGATGTGGCGGCGGCGGACGAGGGAGCAGAGCTCGCCGGGGGGGATGTCGGCCAGGTCGGGGTTGCCTTCGCCGGCGCGGGCCATGACGGCGGAGGGGTTCCATTGCCAGACGCGGCGGGCGCGGTCGTAGCAGAAGTTCCAGCCGTCGACCGTTTCCACGGACTTGAGGGATTTGCCGTCGGGCGAGTAAACGGGTCTGATGTGCGCAAAGCCCCGGAAGAAGGCGGTGGCGAGCCACTCGATGCCGTCGTAGAGATTCGAGCAGTCGGCGATGGCGGTCTGGAGGGCGGCGATCTGGCGGTCGGCGTCGAGCCGGGCGGCGCCGGGGTTTTTACGGGCGTCGGACCGCACGACCTCCCAGTCGAGCTCGGCGAGGGAGGATTCGCGGCGCTCGGCGCAGACGAAGAGCGTGGGGTCGACCTTCTCGATGTTGTCGTAGAGGTAGTGAAGCTGGGCGTAGCAGCCCTGGCGGGCGAGGTCGAAGATCTGCTGCGCCTGGGCGAGGGTGAGGCCGCGCAGGGGGTTCATGGCCTCCATCATGAGCGCCTGCTCGGATTTGGCGAGCGGCTGGCTTTTTCCCGGGAAGAGCCGGCGGGCGCCGGTGAGCGCCTTCCAGGCGGCGGCGAGGCGGGGAGGCATCATGGCAGGGCCTTTCGTTCAAAGGGGGTTCGCGCCCCGAACGGGCGCGGAAGGAAGGTCACGGGCCGGGCGTTGCCTTTGGCGTGGAGGGCGAGCGCGAGGGCGACGGTGCGGTCGGCGTGCCCCTCGTCGTCGCTTTCGGCCTGGAGGCGGATGGTGCCGGCGGCGGTGACGACCTTGCGGGTCTTATTGAGGTCGGCGGCGGTTTCGGAATCGTCGGGGATTCGCAGGGCGCGGTCTTGAAAGGCCGGGATGAGAGCGAGGAGAATTTCGGGCTTGGACTTGGCGTTGAGGGTGATGGCCTCCACGCGGCCGTGGCCGTGAATGCGCTGAGCCTCCTCGGCGAGCATGGCGCCGATGCCGGTCGCGTCGATGCAGGCGCGGGTGACGCTGTAGCGGGTCATGAGGCGCCCGAATTCGGCGAGCTGGTCGCGGAAGGGGGTTTTGACGAGGACGGTGACGAGCTGGGTCCAGAGCACGTCGCCGGAGAGGCGCAGAAGCCAGAAGCAGGTGAGGTCGTGCTTGCGGCCGATATCGGCCCCGAGGTAGAAGCGGGCGCCCTCGACGGGTTTGGCGGCTTCGATGGCGAGGGTGGAATCGGGCACGGCGCAGGTGGCGATGAGGCCGTAGGGCAAAAGGGCGCCGCCCTCGTCTTGAGGGTTGCACATATACTGGCTTTGCCAGGCGGCTTCGGTGCGGCAGCGGGCGCGGGTGGCGCGGATGAATTCTTCGCGGGTGGCGGTTTTCCCGGTGACGGCGTTGATTTTCTCGCAAAGGCCTTGGTTTACGGCATCGAGGAAGGTGCAGCGGTGGAGGCTGGCGCCCATGCGGTTCTCGCCTTTGGCCTCGGCGATCATCTTGGCGAAGGGGGTGTGGATGGAGCCGTCGACGCGGTAGGCGCTGATGGCCTCAAGCTGGCCGCCCCACTGGATGCAGGGCATGGCCATGTCGACGAGGCGCCCGGAATCTTTATGAAGGTCGACCTCATCGAGGAGGATGTCGCCGCCTTTGCCCGCGAAAACCTCCGGCGTGGAGGAAAGCGAGATGATGCGGTTGCCGTTGGGGAAATGCACCACGAAGGCCTTGATGCCCTTTTTGGCATCGACGACCTCCACGTTTTCGCCGTACATGCCCCTGGCGACGATGTTGGCGGCTTTGCACCATTTGGCCACGTAGTCGCGGATAAATTCCTGGGCGAGAAGCTCGTCGCGGGAAGAGACCCACTGAAGAAAACCGGGGGCGCGCTGAAGGCATTTGCGGGTACAGCGGTAGGAGGTGGCGAAGGTGATGCCCACGCGGCGGGATTTTTCGCTGAGCTTGAAGGTGGATTCATCGTTAATCCACTCCAATTGATACGGGAGAAAATAATCCAAGGGGTTCATTTTTTCACCCCCAGATGCTTGTCAAGGGCTTCGGCGACAGCGGCGGGGTCGGCGGCGGTGCTCTTGCCGGCCTCTTGCAAGGCGCTTTCGAGCCCGGCGATTTTGGCTTTGAGGGCGGCGGTTTCGGCCTCGGCGGCCTCGGCACGCTTTTCGGCGGCGGTGGCGCGGCTTTCCATAGCTTCGAATTTGCGTTCGCTCAAGGCGAGGGTGGCGGCTTTGATGCGCTGGTCTTCGCGTTTGAGCTTGAGCTCCTGGGCTTTGAGGTCGATGGCGGCGATGCTGACGGCGGCGTTGATGAGCCGGCTGGCTGTGGCGGGGCTGCCGTTAAGGGCGGCTTCGCGGCCGATGGCGGCGAGGGAGTTGGCGGCGCCGGCATCGAGCTTGTGGGTTTGAGCCAGGGCGGCGGCTTCGCGCTCGGCCTGGAGGGCGAGCTGGAGGCGGCGGGGGGCTTCGAGTTTGCGCATCCCTTCGAGCCAATCATAATAGGCGGTGCGGCTGGGGGGCTTGATGCCGAATTCCGCGGCAATCCACGCG
>JAVBLT010000026.1:0-17580 GCA_031553315.1 Kiritimatiellia bacterium | reverse complement strand
GGAAGAGGCGCTTCGCTTGGCTCGCCGGTTGGAAATACACTACACGCCCAAACATGGCAGTTGGCTCAACATCGCTGAAATCGAGCTAAGCGTACTCAAACGCCAGTGCCTCCCCGAACGAATCCCCACGATTGGCCTTATAAGGGAAATGACTGCCGCATGGAACTGCGAGCGAAATGCCAGACAAACCCCGGTAAAATGGCAATTCACAACAGAGGATGCTCGTATAAAATTGAAACGACTATACCCGATATTTTAAAGTTTACTATGTACTATGTGTAAAGAAGCACGCAGATCGTTTTTCGGCCGCAATCCGTTTACATGAGGGAGCCTTTGCCGCAATCGGGGGCGTTTTCGGTGAACCAGCGGGGTTTTTCGGTTTCGAGTTTGGTGACGGTTTTGGCGGTCATTTGCACGCCGCGGGCGGAGACGCTTTTGATGAGGACTTCGCCGGGGGTGAAGGCTTGCTGGTTGATGCGCTGGCTCTTCATGGGTTTGTATTTGAGGTAGATGGTCTCGGGGGTGCCTTGGGTGAAGAGGAGGATTTTGCCGCCTTCGGGGATGAGGCGGTATTCTTTGTTGAGGATGGCGCCGCCGAAGGAGAAGCGCTTGATGTAGGTGAAGCCGTAGAGGGGTTCGGTGTAGACGCAGGTGTAGAGGGTTTCTTTGTCGAAAAGGCCGGCGGCGTGGAAGTCGGATCCGGCGAGGATTTTGTCGGGGGGGGGGAGGATTTTGTAGCGGCCGTCGCTCCAGAGGATGAAGACTTTGTCGAGGGAGGAGCATTGGAAGAGGGTCTCGCCGGTTTTGAGCTCGGAGCCGAGGTAGCGGTCTTCGTCGAGCCGGAGGGTGAGCTCGGTGGAGGTGAGTGCGCGGACTTCGATTTCTTTGAAGGTTTTGATTTCGGTGCGGCGGGGGAAGGCGGCCTGGTAGTGTTTGACGAGGGCTTTGAGGTATTTTACGGCGTAGCGGTTGAGGTGGGCGAGGTGGTCGGTGATTTCGGTGCGCTCGTTGATGAGGGTTTCCATTTCCTCGTGGTGTTTTTCGATGTCGTAGAGGGAGATGCGGCGGATGGGGATTTTGAGGAGGCGGTCGATGTCGTCGTCGGTGACGGGGGCGAGGAGGCGGTCAGTGAAGGGGGTGAAACCGTCGCGGACGGCGGGGAGGATCCGGTCGGCTTCGCGGATGGGTTCGATGCGTTTGTAGATGCGCTCTTCGATGAAGATGCGTTCGAGGGTTTTGCGGTGGAGGAGGTCGGCGATTTCGCCGAGGCGGACGTCGAACTCGCGTTTGAAGGTGTCGAGGAGGAGCTGGGTGTTGCGGTGGAGGATTTCGCTGACGGTCATTTCGCAGGGGCGGCTGTTGTTGAGCACGACGATGCGGCTGGAGACTTGGCGTTCGCATTCGGTGAAGGCGTAGAGGGCGCGTTTGGTTTTTTCCTGGTCGGCGCCTGGGGAGAGGTGGAGCTCGATTTCGATTTTTTCGGAGGTGAAGTCGTCGATTTTCCGAATGGCGGCTTTTTTGAGTTTGATGGCTTTTTCGATGGATTCGATGAGTTTGTCGGTGGTGGTTCCCCAGGGGAGGCCGGTGATGTAGAGCTTGCTTTTTTCTTTTTCGCGGGTTTCGATGATGGCGCGGACTTTGACTTTGCCGCGGCCGTCGTCGTATTCGGAGACGTCGACGGAGCCGCCGGTGAAGAAGTCGGGGAAGATTTGGAAGGGTTGCTTTTGGAGGATGGCGATCTGGGCTTCGAGCAGTTCGATGAAGTTGTGGGGCATGATGGAGGTGGAGAGGCCTACGGCGATGCCTTCCACGCCGAGCATGAGCAGGAGGGGGATTTTGGCGGGGAGCATGACGGGTTCCTGGTTGCGGCCGTCGTAGCTGGGGAGGTAGGTGGTGATTTTGGGGCTGAAGAGCTGTTCGCGGGCGAGTGGGGTGAGGCGGCATTCGATGTAGCGGTTGGCGGCGGCGGGGTCGCCGGTGAAGATGTTGCCGAAGTTGCCTTGGCCTTCGATGAGGTAGCGTTTGTTGGTGAGGGTGACGATGGCGTCTGAAATCGAGGCGTCGCCGTGGGGGTGGTATTGCATGGCGTGGCCGACGACGGAGGCGACTTTGGTGAGGCGGCCGTCGTCGCGCTCCCAGAGGGCGTGCATGATGCGGCGCTGAACGGGTTTGAGGCCGTCTTCCACGGCGGGGATGGCGCGGTCGCAGATGGCGTAGGAGGCGAATTGGAGGAAGTTGCCGTTCATGAGGCGGCCGAAGGGGCCGCGCTGGGCGGGGGGGGGGGGGCGGTGGGTGGTGGCTTGGGTGGTGGTGGGGGGGGGGGGCTCGGGGGTCTCTTCGGGGGGGGGGAGACCGAGCTCGGTGAAAAAGTCGTCGTCTTGGGGGGTCATGGGGGGCCTATTCTTTGGTGCGGTTTTGGATGACTTGGTCGAAGTCGACCTCTTCGGGGAGGGGGGGGAGGGGGGTGCCGTTTTTCATGGCTTGTTTGAGCTCTTCGGCGGAGGAGGGGTCGGCCCACCAGTAGGCGACGATGCTGTCTTCGTCGCCGAATTTGCTGAGGATGGTGTCGGGGGTGCCGAATTTGTTCCAGTAGAGCAGGCGGATGGCGTCGATGCCCCAGGTGAGGATGTAGGGGGTTTGGTCGTAAAGGATGGCGTCGATTTCGCGGTGGATTTCGTTGCGTTTTTCGATGGAGAATTCGGTGCGCTGCGCTTCGATGAGGCGGTCGATTCGGGGGTGGGTGAGGCCGGTGAGGTTGTTGCCGGATTTGGTGTCTTTGTGTATGGAGTGCCACATGGGTTCGGGGTTTCGGAAGATGGTGCCGCCCCAGGCGGCGGTGGTCATTTCGAAGTTGTAGTCGGTCATGTCGCGCATCCAGCTGGCGAAGTCTTTCTGGGTGATGGTGAGCTGGATGCCCAGGCGCTGGAGGGCGTCTTTGTAGAGGGCGAGGTAGGAGGCGTCGCTGGGGCTTCGGGTGAGGATGTTGATGATGAGGGGGGCGCCGTTTTTTTCGAGGTGGCCGGTGGCGGTGTTGAGGGTGTAGCCTGCTTCGGTGAGGAGGGCTTTGGCTTTTTCGGGTTCGTAGGTGTAGAGGGGGTTGGGGCAGGGGTGTTCCTGGTCGTAGAGGTCGGCCATGTAGGATTGGTAGAGTGTGTAGGCGTTGTACATGAGGGTGCGTACGGCGCGCTGGCGGTCGAAGAGGAGGAAGAGGGCTTTGCGCACGCGGATGTCGTTGTAGGGGGGCTTGCGGGTGTTCATGGCTAAGCCTTGGAAGGAGATGGGTTCATGGTTTTTGATGCTTTGGCGGATGATCCAGTTTTTGTCGAAGCGCTCGCCGATGGTTTCGTTGGCCCAGATGCGGGCGGAGTAGACGGGGTAGGTGTCGACGAGGCCTTTTTTGAAGGCTTCGAAGGCGTTGTTCTGGTTTTGGAAGTAGCGGAAGACGATTCGGTCGAAGTTGTAAAGGCCGCGGGAGGAGGGGAGCTTGAAGATCCAGGAGTCGGGGCGGCGTTTCATGGTGAGGCTGATGCCTTCGTCGATGGATTCGATGCGGTAGGGGCCGCTGACGACGGGGAATTCGAAGTTGATGGAGGTGTAGTCCTGGTTTTCGAAGATGTGTTTGGGCAGGATGTAGAAGCCGCTGAGGTACACGAGGTTGAGCCAATGGGTTTGGCTGGAGGTGAAGGTGATGGTGCGGGGATCGGAGACGATGATTTTGTCGAGGTCGAAAAACTGTGTGGAGGTGGCGAAGGCGCCGCAGAGGCTTTTGGGGTCTTTGAGCTTTTCGAAGGACCATTTTACGTCGTGGGCGGTGATGGGGCGGCCGTCGCTCCAGGTGGCGAGGGGGTCGATGTGGAAGGTGAAGGTGCGTTTGTCGTCGGAGACGGTCCAGCGGTTGGCGATGCCGGGGACGAATTCGGCGGTGACTGAATCGGTGGAGAGCAGGCTCTGGAACATGAGGCCGAAGACCATGCGGGTGTGGGTCTCGGTGTTGATTGTGTAGTTGAGGCTTTTGGGCGGGTTGTGGGCGCCGTAGACGAGGGTGCCGCCGGGGACGGCGTAGGGTGAGGCGAGGGGGTCGGGGGCATCTTTCCATGCGGGGTCGGGGTAGGTGGTTTCGGCGCGGGCGGCGGTGGCGGCGAGGAGGAGGGCGAGGAGGGTGTGGTTCATGGGGTGGCTTCTCCGGTTGGGGTATTTTCGAGGCGCCGTGTCTGGAAAAAGGCTTGAAAGGCGGCGCGGCATTGGTCTTGGAGGATGCCGGGGCAGAGCCTGGGTCTGTGGTTGAGGGCGGGGTCGGCGAGGATGCCGAAGTGGGAATGGCCGCCGCGGGCGGGGTCGGAAAGCCCCCAGGCCACGAGGGGGAGGCGGGCGAGGATGATGGCTCCGGCGCACATGGCGCAGGGCTCTTTGGTCACGTAGAGGGCGCAACCGGTGAGGCGCCAGTCGCCCACGGCGGCGGCGGCTTGGGTGATGGCGAGGATCTCGGCGTGGGCGGTGGGGTCTTTGAGGGTCTCGGTCTGGTTGTGGGCGCGGGCGACGATGTGGATGACGGGGTGGGTTTCGCTTTCGCGCTCCCAGGCTTCGGGGTCGTGGCGGATGATCACGCAGCCTGTGGGCACTTCGCCTGCGGCCTGCGCGCGCTCGGCTTCGCGCAGGGCGAGGGTGATGCAGCGTTGGTGGAAGGCCTGTTCGCGGGGTGTCATGTGATGGTTTTCTCTCCGCAGAGGGCGCGGCAAAGGTCGAGTGACTGGCGGGCGGTGCGCCGCCAGGTGAAGTCGAGGGCGCGTTTGAGGCCTTGTTCGCGGAGGCGGTCGCGGAGCACGGCGGAGACGGCGAGCGTGATGAGGGCGTTTTGCCACTCGATGCGGTCGGTGGGGTGCACTTGCATGACGGCGTTGCCGAAGAGTTCCTGGTTTTCGGGGAGGGCGGAGCAGATCACGGGGGTGCCGCAGGCGAGGGATTGGAGGATGGTCTGGCTGAAGCCTTCGACGGTGGCGGGGTGGAGGGTGGCGTAGGCGCCGCTGTAGAGGAGGGGGAGGTCGGGATCGTCGACGGGGCCGATGAAGCGGACGATGTCTTGGAGCTGAAGCTCGGCGACGCGTTTTCGGCGGGCGGGTGTGTCGCTGCCGGCTCCGGCCACGATGAGGGGAATGGCGGTGCTGTCGTCTCCCGCGGCGAGGGCGTTGAGGAGGGTGTCGAAGTTTCGCCAGGGGGTGTCCTGGCCGATGAAGAGGAAATATTTTTTGGGAAGGAGGAGGCGCTGGCGCACGGGGCGCACTTCGGCTTCGGAGCAGGGGCGGAATGATTCGTGCACGCCGTTGTAAATCACGGTGCTGCGTTTGGCCACGGCATTGCCAAAGGCGGCGGCGCAGGCGTGGCGGAGCACGTGGGTGGGGCAGATCACGCGGCTGGCGCGGCGGATCTGGGGATCGCCGACCCAGCGCCAGCGGAGGCGTTCGCGGAGGGTGAGGAGCTCGGGGCGGGCGTGTGCGGCGAGGTCGTGGAGGGTGAGGATGCGGCGGGGGCGGAGGCCGTTCACGGGGATGAGGGGGTCGGGGGACCAGTAGAGGTTGGGGTGGTGGAGGGCGGCGGCGCGCAGGAGCTCGCGGCGGCCTTTGAGGCTGCGCGCGGGGTGGATGGTCTTGAGGTATTCGACCTGGGGGTGGCTGTGGTCGGGGGGGATGAAGGCGGTCTCGCGCACGAGGATGGTGATTGTGTCGGTTTCTTCGAGGAGGGTTACGAAAACCTCGAAAAGGGATCGCGCGTAGAGGCTTAATCCCTTGGTCGAGGCGTCGATGGTTCGGGCGTCGAAAAAAATGTGCATGCGGGGCCCTTGTGGCCGGATCAGGCCTGGGTGAGCACGGTGAAGGTTTCGCGGGCGATCATGAGCTCTTCGTTGGTGGGGAGCACGTAGACGGGGATGGGGCTGCGGTCGGAGGTGATGAGGCCTTCGCGGCCGAAGCAGACGTCTGTATTACGCTCGGAATCGAGCTCGATGCCGATGGCGCCGAGCTGGCCGAGGATGATTTCACGGGCTTTGATGCTGTTTTCGCCGATGCCGCCGGTCATGATGACGGCGTCGACCCCGCCGAGGGCTGCGAAGTAGCCGCCGATGGCGAGGATGGCGCGGTGACCGAACATTTTGAGGGCGTTGATGGCGTCGGAGGAGCCGTCGGCGGCGGCGTTGACGAGTTCGCGCATATCGCCGGAGCCGGTGCCGCCGATGGCGAGGAGACCGCTTTTTTTGTTGAGCGTGTCGTCGAGCTGGTCGGGGGTGAAGCCTTTGCGCAGGAGGTAGAAGAGGGCGCCGGGGTCGACGTCGCCCGAGCGGGTGCCCATGATGAGGCCGGCGAGGGGGGTCATGCCCATGGTGGTGTCGAGCACTTTGCCGTGGCTGATGGCGGCGAAGGAGGATCCGTTGCCCATGTGGCAGGTGATGAGCCTGAGCTCTTCGAGCGGTTTGCCGAGCACTTTGGCGGCGCGCTGGGCCACGAATTTGTGGGAGGTGCCGTGGAAGCCGTATTTGCGCACGCCGTATTCGGTGTAGCAGCTTTTGGGGATGGCGTAGAGGTAGGTGTGGGGGGGCATGGACTGATGGAAGGCGGTGTCGAAGACGGCGACGTTGGGGACGCCGGGGAAGACGTGTTCCGCGGCGGTGATGCCTTCGAGGTTGGCGGGGTTGTGGAGGGGGGCCATCACGGAGCAGGCGCGGATGCTGTCTTTCACTTCGTCGGTCACGAGCACGGAGCCGGAAAAACGCTCGCCGCCGTGGACGGTGCGGTGGCCGATGGCGTCGACCTCGCTGAGGGAGGCGAGCACGCCGATGGTTTTGTCGGTAAGGATTTTGCACATGTCGCAGAGGGCTTCGGCGTGGTTGGTGGCGACCACGGGGCTTTCGTGTTTGGCTTCGCCGGCGCGCTGGTAAACGAGGTTGGCGGAGGGGGTGCCGATGCGTTCGATCAGGCCTTTGGCGAGCATGGTTTCCTTGGCCATGTCGAACAGCATGAATTTAAGGGAGGAGCTGCCGGTGTTGATGACGAGAATTTTCTGGATATCGCTTTTGCTCATGATGACCTCGAAATGGGTGGAATGGAATATCGGGCATAGTCTGCACCCAATGGCCGGAAATGGCAAGCCAAAAGCGTCTGCAAACAGGAAAAAGGGAGGGTGTTTCATAATAACAAGGCATAGGCTTGCTCTTATGCGCGAAACGCGGTATACTGCCGACAGTGTTTTTATTTTACTAGGAAAGGAGCCTGCCATGGCGCATGTGAAGCTGTATAACAAAACCGGCGACGAAGCCGCTGTCCGCACCCAGACCGCGCTTGAAAAGAACTTCGGAGGCCAGCTCCCCGAGGTGTTTCAGGCCATGGGCCGAACCGGAGCCTTTCTGAACGATATGCTGCACCTTTCGGAAAGCGCCGGAAAAGGCCTCGATCCCAAGACAAAGGAGCTCATCGCCATTGCCGTGAGCGCCGTGAACGGCTGCGAATATTGCGTGAGCGCGCACCGCGCCGGCGCGCTCGAAGCCGGCGTGACCGACGAGGAAATCACGGCCGCCATCGAGATCGCCGCGCAGATGAGCGCCTTTAACGCCTTCAACAAAGGCATTGGTCTGAAGATCGACATCAAGGCGTAAGGATCCTCATGCGGCAGTTTCTGGGTTCTGAATTCACGGCGGCCGAAAAGGAGAAGGCCGCCTTTCATATTATTCCCGCGCCGATGGAGCTCAGCGTTTCCTACGGCGGCGGGGCGGCCCGCGGGCCTGAGGCCATTCTCGAGGCCTCAGACCAGCTCGAGGCCTTCGACCGGGGGGCGTTTCCGGGGAAAGATGCCGTCTACACCCGCGAGGCGGTTGAACCTGTGGATCCCTCCGCGCCTGTTTCCTGGGTTGCCGCCATTCGCGATGCCGTGGCCGAAGCCCTCGCCTGCGGCGCGAAACCGCTGGTGCTCGGCGGCGAACATACCGTGACGCTGGGCGCGGTGCAGGCCTTCGTTGCCGCCGGCGAACCATTCGGCATTGTCCATTTCGACGCCCACGCCGATTTGCGCAACGAATACGAAGGCACGCCCTATTCCCACGCCTGCGTGCTTCGCCGCTGCCATGAGCTCGGCGTGCCGCTTGCGCAATTCGGCACGCGCGCCTACTCCGCCGAGGAGCACGAATACCGCGAGGCCAACCGAGCCACCCTTTTCGCCGCCGACGCCGAGGATCTCGCGCTTGCCGGGCCGCCGAGGCCCATTTTGCCCAAAGCGTTTCCAAAACGCGTCTACGTCACCTTCGATGTCGACGCGTGGGAGCCTGCCGTCATGCCCGCCACCGGCACGCCCGTGCCCGGAGGCCTGCTCTGGTACTCCGCGGCCTTCATCCTGAAAGAGATCGCCCAAAGCCGTGAAATCATCGGCGCCGACGTGGTCGAGCTCGCCCCGATCCCCGGCCTGAATCATCCCGATTTCACCGCGGCCCGGATGTGCCAGCTCCTCATGGGCCTCATGGAGAAAACGCCCGCCCAAACCGCCAAGCCGGGCAAGGCGATTTCGCTCGCGCCCAAACCCGCCGCCGCCGCGCCTGCCGCAGGGGCAAAACGCGGCCTCGTCGTCATCAAAAAAGGCACTGTCGGCCATCGCCCCGGGTGCTCCTGCGGTAAAGACCACGCCTCCCATGACTGATCCCGCCCTTGAAGAAGCGCTCGCGACCTTTTCCGGCGCCCGCCCGCTGTTTATCGATTCACGCTGGGTCAACGCCGCCGTTGCCGGGCGCGACTTCAAGTATTACATCTTCGACTGGGATGACAACATCCTCTTCATGCCCACCTCGATCCGCCTCGAGAAGCGCCAGCCCGATGGCTCCTGGAAGCCTCACACCGTTTCGACCGCCCTCTTCAGCGTGGTCCGCCGCGACCGCGAAAACTACCGCCCCCCCGACAATGACTGGCAGCAGGCCTTTGTGGAGTTTCAAGACGAAGCCGGTCAGGGCGGCCGTTTCCTCGCCGATACCGGCCAGGCCCTCCATGAAATCCTCAGCGGCAAGCGCAACAAGCCGCCCAGCTTCGAAACCTTTCGTAAGACCCTCGTGGAAGGGCGGCTTTTTGCCATCGTGACTGCCCGCGGGCATTCTCCCGAAGTGCTTCGCGAGGGCGTGCGCCTCTTCATCGGCCATGTGCTCACGCCCGCCGAGCGCGCCCGGATGCTCATCAACCTGCGCGGCTACCGGTATTGCTTCGACGGCCTTCGCGTGTTCGCTTCCGATGAACGCGAGCTTGATTACTACCTCGGCCTCAACCGCTACCATGCCGTCACCTCGCCCCATTTCAACGAACGCTACGCCTCCGATACCCCCGGCATCGATTCACAGGAAAGCCGCAAGCAGTTTGCCATCCGCGATTTCATCGACCACATCGTCCACATCATGCAGCGCACGGGAATCGACGCGCTCAAGCGCCCCATCAGCGTGGGCTTTTCCGACGACGACCCCGCCAACGTCGGCGCCGTGGAGCGTTACATCAGGCAAGAGCTCGTGCGCCACTTTCCCACCATTAAATTCTGCGTGTACGACACCTCCGACCCTGAAAACCGCGCCCGCAAAATCGTGGTCTCCGGCCAAGGCGAGCTTGAACTGGAAGGCGCCCCGTGAAGGTCGGCCTTGCCCTTTCAGGCGGCGTCGATTCCGCCGTGGCCGCCCTGCTCCTCCTGGAACAGGGCCATGAAGTCGAAGCCTGGCACATGCTCCTGCCCGAATACCGCAACGGCGAGCTGCGCACCAACCCCGACCGGCAGGCCGACGCCCGGCGCGTGGCCGAACAGCTCGGCATTCCCTTTCACGCCGTCGACCTGACCGAAACCTTTAAGCGCGAAGTGCTTGAGCCCTTCCGGGCAGCCTATTGCCAAGGCAAAACCCCCAACCCCTGCGCCCTCTGCAACCCCGCCGTCAAATTCGGCGCCCTTTTCGCCGCCATGCGCGCCAACGGCTGCGACTGCATCGCCACCGGCCACTACGCCCGCATCGAAAGCGAAACCCTCGCCCCCGCCGCCGACGCCCAAAAAGACCAAAGCTATTTTCTTTACCGCCTTCCTCGCCGCCTGCTGGGCAACATCCTCTTTCCCATCGGCGGCCTTCTGCGTAGCGAAGTGCGCGCACGCGCCGAAAAAGCCGGCCTGCCCGTCAGCCAAAAAAAATCGAGCCAGGATATCTGCTTCCTTCCCGAAGGCGACTACCGCCCGCTCCTTCCCGCCTCCGCGCTCACCCCCGGCCCCGTAGTCGATCCATTCGGCAGGCACATCGGCACCCACCAAGGCATCGCCGCCTGCACCATCGGCCAGCGCAAAGGCATCGGCATCGCCACCGGTGAGCGCGCCTATGTGACCGAGCTTCGCCCTGAGAGCAATACGATTGTGGCCGGAAGGCGCGATGATTTGAAACGCGCCGAATTTGTGGTGCGCGGCGCGAGCTGGATGATTCAGCCGAGGCAATTCCCAATGCGCGCCCAAGCCCGCACCCGGTATCACAAAGCCCTTTTCCCGGTGACGGTGACCCCATTGCCCGGCGGCGATTTCCGCGTGGTGCCCGATGAACCCCAGGAAGCCATCGCCCCCGGGCAATCCTGCGTGTTTTACCGCGACGGCTTTCTTCTGGGCGGCGGCTCCATTCTCCGCGATGATGAAATCGAAATTCTCCATCCCCTCCCCGCCCCGCCGATCACCAGCTCTGCGAAGGTCTGATCAACCCCGATTTCAATTCCGACCAAGGCAATGCCTGGCCTTCCCCCCACCTCTCCTAGAGCATATTTAAAATGAAACTTTGGATTTTTTCACCGCTTTTGCTTTTTCACCTCATCCCTTTCAAGGATTCGCCAAAAAGAAAAATCCTCTTCAAAAACCCTGAAAACTCATTCGAAACGTGATCTGGCGAGTTTTTTGGCGGTTTGGCGGCCCAGAAAAGCCATGGCGGCGGAACCCGAAAGGAGAATGGGCACGGCAAGGGAAAGGAACCTGGCGGAATCGCACCGGAGAAAGCAAAGCCCCACGCCGAGAACCACGCCGCAAAGGCACCCGCCGAGGCGTTTACCCAACAGGAGCTGCAGGCGAAGGTGTTCCGCGCGGTTTTCAGGCGTAGTGAAGATTTCAGCGGCACGCTGCACATGCCGGATCGTCCACAGGCCGGTAAGGAAAAGGGTGAACATGCCGATCAGGCAGACGAATCCTTTGAGATCGCGGTTCGCCGCGGAGAGGTAGAGCAGCCAGGCGTAGACCACGACCGGGCAGGCGGCCCGCAGCGCGAACCGCCTGATGAATGCCCGGCGTGCCGCCGAATCGGGGGTGCTAGACGACACCGCGGGCGCTTTCTTTGTAGAATTTTACCAGCGTCTGAATTTCAGCGATCTCGGGAATTTCGTAGGTGATGCGCTCAATGGCCTGGGAACGGTTGAGGCCTTCGCGGTAGAGAATGCGGTAGGCATCTTTCAGCGTGGAGCGGGTTTCGGCGGTGAAACCGCGGCGCTGAAGCCCCACAACGTTGGGTCCGCGCACCTGCACGGTATCCTGGCCTTCGGTGATCATGTAGGGGGGGGCGTCTTGGCGCAGAAGAGTGGCGGCGCCCAGCATGGCGTGGGTGCCCACACGGCAGAACTGGTGCACGCCGCTCATGCCGCCGATGATGGCCCAATCGTCGACCGTGACTTCGCCGGCAAGCTGGGCGCTGTTGGACATGATCACGTGGTTGCCGACGCGGCAACCGTGGGCAAGGTGGCAGTAGGCCATGATGAGGCAGTCGGAACCGAGCGTGGTCGATTCGCCTTCTTTGGTGCCGAGGTGGAGCGTCACGAATTCACGCAGCACCGTGCGGTCGCCGATCTGAAGATAGGTCACGCCGCCGTTGTATTTCAGATCCTGGGTTTTCATGCCGATGCAGGCGAAGGGGAAGATCTCGCACTGTTCGCCGATGGTGGTGTGGCCATCGATCACGGCGTGGTTCTGCACGATGGTGCCGCTGCCGATGGCGACGTTTTCTCCAATGACGGCATAGGGGCCGACGGTGACATCGTCGGCGAGGTGGGCTCCCGAGGCGATGATGGCGGTGGGGTGAATGTGTCTCATTATCGTTGCATCCTTTCAGAGGGCCCGCGCTATTGGTTGCGCGGGATGAGCCATGCGGCCGCCCCGGCGCAGATCAGCACCGGGACCCAAACCAGAAGATACGGAAACGCCAGCGGCTTATCGGAAAGCGTTTCCGCGAGAATCAGGAAAATGAAGAAGGAAATGCCGATTCCCAGGCACATGGCCATACCGGCGTTGGTTTCCTTTCGCTGGCCGCGCGTGCCCATCGGCACTCCCACGAGCACAAAGCAAAATGAGGCAAGCGCCCAGACAATGCGGCTGCTGAAAATGAAACGGGTCTTGGAAAGAGCCTCATTGCGTTGCTTTTCGGGCACCCCTTCGGCATTTTTTTTCAGGCGGTCGATTTCGGCGCGGATTTCGCGGAGGTTGTAATCCTTGAGGCGTTTGTTGTAGGCGCGAATGCGGAAGGCATTGGCGAGGGTATAGGAAAAATCGCTGGCGTAACCCACGCCGGGGCGGTTGTCGTCGATCGGGTCAACTCTCACATTGTGCATGTCGAGCCGCACATCGTCGCCGCTTTGAGTGACCAGCGCGCGCTCGGCGTGAATTTCGCGCACAAAACGGGAATCGCGCCGGTCGATGATGTAGATGCCGTAGAGCCAATTGCCTTCTTTTCGGGCGCAAAAAAAAGTCATCTTGTCAATTTCATTGATAAAACGGCCCGGTTCGAGAATTTCGAGCCCGACCTCAAGCTTGGCCTCGCTGAGGATCGTGCGGCGCATCAGGTGCGCTTTGGGCATCACCTCGTTTTGAAGGTAAAAGGCAAAAACCGAGCAGATCAGCGCCACGGCAAGGGGGCCGCGCATGATGGCGTTGAAGCTGACGCCGCAGGCTTTCATCGCGGCGATTTCGCTATCGGTCGACATCCGGCCGAAGACCAGCATGGCGCTGACCAGCAGGGCCAGCGGAATCGTGAATCCCAGCATCTCGGGAAGCCCCGCCATGAGATAACGCCCCACGGTGGAAAAGGGGAGACCGTCGGCCAGGAGCTGGATCACGCGGAAAAGAAGGCCGATGGAGAGCACGAAGGTCAAAACCAGCCACGCCAAAAAGAAGGCCGAAAGAAAAGAATGGAGAATGTAGCGGGTGATGATCTTCATATGAAACGAAAAAAGAGAACGGCTAAATTAAAACCGGCAGTGGAAGCACCGCGACCGCTCACGCGAGGTGAACGAGCTGAACCGGGTTTCCACTGCCTGTTTTTCACTGACAGCCGCTGGGGTTATTTGCTGCGCAGAGTGTCGCGATTGGCTGTGCCGCCCACGCCGTTGATGAAAATCTCAGTGCGGCGGTTTTCAGGGTTGCCTGTGTCAAGGTTCGGAGCCACCTTCGGGCGGCTGTAACCGTAGCCGACCGCATTGATTTTCGCGACGGGAATACCATTGCTGATCAGGTAATCCTGAACGGCATTGGCGCGATCCTCGGAGAGCTTCTGGTTGTGGGCGAGCTTGGAACCGTGGGTCTGGTCGGCATGGCCTTCCACACTGACGGTGACGTTGGGGTTCTGCGCCATGGCTTTTTTGATTACGCGAACGATTTCATCAAGCGCCGGATAATACTCGGGCTTGATGATGGAGACGTCGCGATCGTAATTCACGCGCAGCTCAAGCTTCATCGTATCAAGCGAATCGGCGGGAGTGGTGTCGGTCAGCGTGCCGGCATACTGCTTGCCGAGGTTCTGGTTGTAAGCGGCGGCGCCCGCATCGGCGGGACCGGTCGAGGAGAGACACTCACGGTTGGAGGAGCACTTGCCGCCGCCAAAGGAATAGACCAGACCCAAATCGACCGTCTCAAACGACTGCGAAGGATCGCTGAGGATGAGGTTGAAGCTGCCGTTGGCGCGCAAAGCCAGGTTGTCGGTCATATGAAAGAGCACGCCGGCGCCGGCGCGACCGGTCATCACGCCCTGCGTGTCGGAGGGGAAGGGTTTGCCTTCATCGCCCCAGAAACCGCCGATGCCCAAAGTGATGTAAGGATCCACCCGCCCATAACGGTTGAAGTGGTAGGAACCATCGATATAAGCCCCTCCGAGCTGATTGAGGCCCGAGTGAGAGCTCGCATTGAAATGCATCGCGAAAAGGCCGCCCACCTCGAGACCGAAAGGAGAATCAGGGAAATTGTAGCCAACGCCCAGCGACATATAGACCGGAGTCTTGTCACGGACATCGCCGCGGCTGTGCGTATTCATGAACATCACCCCCACGCCGGGGCTCACATACCAGCTGCCGCAATCCGACGACTCGGCAATCGCCTGCCCGCAGCACATCAAAACGGCGACGGCAATCATGCATTTCTTCATTCACTACCTCCTCATTTAACAATCAATCGTGATTTCCCGTACAAACCGGGTAAAACAAACTGGCATCATTCTATACGTTGCCGCAGATAAATGCAACCGCATTCAGCTTTCCACGCCCTTTTTCCGCGTTTCCGCCGACACACCTGCACAACAAAGCAACAATTTCCCTGAAAATTCTCTTCTCCCCCGCCATCGGCTTCGCACACAGAGCACATAGCCGATTCCCCTTTCCTTCAAACAACACACCCCATTCTTCACGCGAGGCTTTCAAAGACGAACCGGTCTTCCAGGTTGAAGTGTTGCCCTTTTGTTCGGGTTGTGGTATGGTCTTCATAGTCCGTGCGGGATACGCGAACTTCCGGCGTTGAATTTCCGCCTGGGATGGGAAGGTCTGCCGCTGAAAATTATTCTTTTATGACTACGCTCTCCATCGCGCTTTTCATCTTGGCTCTGGCGCTGATCGCGTTGCCCCTCCTGCCGCGGTTGAACGCCTTTCGACGGTGCTTTTTTCCGGTGCTGATTTTGCTGGCGCTCGGGGTGTGTTATTCCCAAAAGAATTATTTAAACCCGATGGCGCGTCTTTTCTTCGGCGAGGGGTTTCAGCAGGGATGGGAAGCGCCGGGGATTGAGCCGAATCTTGATTCGGATGGTGACGGGCTTTCCGATGAAATCGAAAAATCGGGCTATTTTCCCCGGGTGATTCCGCTTGATGCCACCGTCTTCGACCGCCCCGAAGGCGCTATCGATCTCTGGACGGGGTGGGCGGGAACCCATGAGGTGGCGGAGTGGCCGCTGGGGGAGGATTTTCCCATCCACACCAACCGCTTCGCGAAGGCCGGCGTGTCGCAATCGGGGATGCTGTGTTTCGGCGGGGCGCTCAACTCGACGGTGCCGGTGAATTATCCGCTGGCCAACAGCGAGAAGAATCGCCTGCGCCGGGGAATTGCGCAATTCGCGTTTTTTCAGGGGCTGAACCGTATCGCGCCGGGGGCGGGGTCGGAGGTGTTTTATGCGGGAAACCGGCTGGTGTTCAAAAACGTCTTTCTCGATGATGTGAACGCCGCCGCCGATGCGGCGGTCGAGCTGTTTGCCGATGGGGGCCTGCGTTTCTCCTATCAAGGCGCGCCCTGGAACCGGAACATCGGCTGGCACGTGGGCGAAGGCGGGCTGATGGTGACCGATCTTACGGGTGGCGTCACCCTCGAACTGATCGCCTTCCCGCCGACCGATCCCGGCACTCCCGATACCGACGGTGATGGCGCGAACGATTACGACGAGCTGTTCGTCTGCGGCACGGATCCCGCCGTGCCCGATTTCGACCGCGATGCCGACGGTTTTCCCGATTGGCTCACCGACCGCCTCGGTCATGCGCCCGCCCGCGGGGAATGGGAAGAGCTGCTCGCCTGCGATGCCAACACCAACAACTGCCCCGATATCCTCGAGGCCCGCGCCAACCCCGCCGCCTGCGGCCTCGTTCGAATCGGCGCCGACAATGGCGGCGATGCCCCCGTCTGCCTCACCCTCGCCAATGCTTCCATCCCGCTCTTCCCGGGAGAAAACACGGCCGTGGTGCCCGTGCCGTGGGGTACCGTCTTCGAGCTCCCCGCCGGCGTCGGCATCGAGGCGCTCCCCGGCAGCGTCCTCCTGCGCCGCGCTCCGGAAACGCCGCGCCCGCGCATGCTGACCGCCGCGCCGCCGCCCTCCGTTCACTACCAGATCATCCACATCGGCGTCGAACCCGTCATCGACCAAAATCCCTTCGGGCAAGGCGGCACCGTCTGCGCCCACGCCGCTCTCCACGACACGGCCCTCACCCGCACCCTTTCCCTCCGTTTCACCCCCGCGCAAGGCGCCGGCTTCACCTTCGAAGACCTCCACTGGCATTGCCCCGGCGCCGACATCAGCGCCCACCACACCCACGCCACCCTCTCCTTCAGCCAAAACGAAACCACCCCCGGCCCCCTCACCGTCGGCGGCAACCTTCTTTTCGATTCCCCGAGCCCCTGGACCGCCGACCCCTTCACCCTCCCCCCCTATGCCGTCACCCGTTGTGCTCCGCCCAAAGCCCCCCCCATCCCCGGTCAGGAAGAGGCCCACGAGAAAGAAAACCACACCTCCTGCGTTTACCACATCATCCCCAACCACTGCTGCCTCCACTCCAGCCTCTGCTCATACAGCACCTCCAACCACTGCGCGCCCGGCTGCTGCCGCTGCCCCCGCGACCACTACGCCTGCCCCCCCGAAAACGAAACCTGCCCCTTCCACGCAGAAGACACTTCCCACTGCTGCCCACACAGCGGCTGCGGCATCCCCCACTGCCCCCAGTGCCACTGCCCCGGCCACACCTGCCCCGACCGCCACACCCACCAAGACCCCGACAACCCCGAGCCCCCCCCCGCCGAAAAGACCCTTTCCGGCACCACCCGCCTCGCCGCCCTGCGCATCGACAACAACGATTCTGACCAAGACGGCACCCGCGATTACCACCAACCCACCCGCCCGAAAATCGACATCGACTGGAAGAAGCTCGCCTTCACCATCTCCCCCCACCTTCCCGGCACCTGCTGCCCCTGCCCCGAACACAGCACCGGCGGCACCGGCTACGCCACCGCCGAGAGCCACACCATCCGCGCCCTCAAAACAAACGGCACCCCCCTCACCCGCATTGAACCCAAAGACGGCGACATCTACGCCCAAGGCCTCCGCCCCTCCGCCACCTTCTTCGATCAAACCCTCATCATCAAGAGCGGCCCCCACAGCGTCACCAACCACTACACCGTCGGCGCCCTCGCCCTCGAACCCGCCGATAGAGGCACCCTCCAATCCAATCCCCCCACCGCCCCCTGGATCATCCCCTGCGGCGATTTTTATCCCCTCGTCGTCAAATCCGAAGTTTTCACCCCCGGCGCCTTCACCCTCACCCACACCGGCTCCCCCGCCTTCGAGCTCTGGATCCCCCCCGCCACCGCCGAAGGCACCCCCGACCTCTACGACCCCTACGCCGCCGACTTCCTCGCCGGCTCCATCCCCGAAGGCTCCCGCCTGTTCAATTCCCCCTTTACCGGCACCGAAGCCGATTTTCACGACGATTTTATCCTCCCCACCAACCGCGTCGTCTGGGTTCGCGCCCTTGAGCCCGACGCCGCCACCCTCACCTACACCTACCA
>JAVBLT010000012.1:0-6536 GCA_031553315.1 Kiritimatiellia bacterium | reverse complement strand
AAAAATAAAAAATAATTGAATTTGTCTATTGACGAATGTGACAAGCGTTTGGTATAGTGTGCCGCAGTTCAAGAGAACAAAAGGAGTTTGCGATTATGAAAAAGACAGTGTTTGTGTTGAGTGCGATTCTGACGACTGTGGCCGCTCAGGCCAACATCACCCACAACAAGGGCGATCAAGGCAAAGGCGAGGCCCATGTGGACCGCGCGGGCGGCATTCACGGCGTCCAAAACAGCGTGGTGTTCTACACCGATTCCTATGTGTCGTACGAATACATGGGCGTGGGCGAGAACAACAACGGCAAGCGCGACCTCTCCACCTGGGGCGACATCACCTTGAGCATGTACACGCTCGACGCCGAGAACAACATCCTCGAGACCTTCAGCGTGGAATCCGCGATGGGTTCGGGCACCTTCTCGCAGATGATGCAGGCGGGGGTCGACAAAGTGGGCTTTTCCATCTCCAACGGCGAGACCACGATTTACAGCACCCCCGGCACCAACGGCAGCACCACGGGGACCAACGTCTCGACCGCGATGGCCGACGGCGTGCTCTACATCGGCTTCTTCGTGGAAGGCTACACCCAGAACTACAACGACCGGGCCGACGCCATCTACGCGATTTCCGTCTCCAGCCAGGCGCCCGGCGGCCCCAACGGTCAGCCCCTTCCCGGCGTGCTTGCCTCAGCTTTGATTGGCGCGGGGGTTCTCGGCCTCCGCCGCCGCGCCCGCAAATAATCGGGTGGTGTAAGAGAATAAAGAAAAAGAGTAAGCCCGCCGTAAAATACGGCGGGCTTTTTTTGGGTACGTTTCGAATGGGGTTAGAGCATGTTAAGGAAGCGCTGATTAGAGCAATTTTCAATTGAGCGTTCCTATTTTCTTCGGCGCATTTTCTTTTTGAACATCCCCCTTTTCAGGTCGTCGTAGCGCTGCTACGCTTCCCTTTCAAGGGTTCGTCAAAAAGAAAAATCGCTTTCATAAAATCAGGAATTCTCATTTGAAAATTGCTCTAGCGAATTTCGTCTTTTCGCTGGTCGAGGTAGGTTTCGAGGGCGGCTTGGCGGCGCTCGTCGCGCAGGCGCTCGAGGATGAAATCGCGGGTCTCTTCGAAGAGAGCGGGCTCGGGAGGGCGGTGGGCGAGGACCTCGATGAGGTGCCAGCCGAAGGGGGTTTCGATGACGTCGCTGACGGTGTTTTCGGGGAGGGCGAAGGCGGCGTCTTCAAACGCCTGAACCATTTGGCCGCGGGCGAACCAGCCGAGATCTGAGGCGGTGGAGCAATCGGAGTGGGCCTGCACGGCGGCATCCCAGGCGAGGGTGCCGGCGGTGAGCTGTTTGCGCAGGTTGAGGAGCTCCACGGTGGCTTCGGCGGCGGTGTGGCTCTCGCGGTGGCGGACGATGTGGCGGGCGCGGACGCGCTCGGGGTGGGTGAATTCCTCGGGGTGGGCGCGGAAGTAGGCCCGGGCTTCGTCGAGGGAGGGCTCGGGAGCGGCGGCCTGGAGTTCTTTCACGCGGTCTTCGGGGGTGATGCCGCGCGCCTGGGCTTCGGTTTCGATGATGCGGCGCTCAAGGATGTTTTCGCGGGCCCAGTCGAGAAGCTGGGCGGGGTCGGGTTCTGCGCCGGCGGCGCGCACGTAGGTCTCGTAGTCGGGGCGGAGGCGGTCGGCTTCCGCGGCGATTTCTTCCGGGCTGATGGGTTTCACAGGAGCTCCTTGAGGCGTTGCGCGGATTGGGCGCGGATGGTTTCGTAGAGGCTGGCGCCGTGGGCATCCATGCCGACGATGACGGGGAAGCGTTCCACTTCGAAGCGCCAGAGGGCTTCGGCGGCGCCGAACTCCTCGAGGAAGTGGACCGATGTCACCCGCTTCACGCAGGCGGCGAGCGATGCGGCGGCTCCGCCCACGGCCTGGAGGTAGAGGCAGGTGTGTGCTTCGCAGGCGCGGCGGGTGGCTTCGCCCATGCCGCCTTTGCCGATGACGGCCTGAATGCCGTAGCGGGCGATGAGCGCGGCTTCGTAGGGCTCTTCGCGGGAGGAGGTGGTGGGGCCGGCGGCGATCACGCGCCATGATCCGCCCTCGCGGACGACGACGGGACCGCAATGGTAGAGGGCTGCGGTGCGGAGGTCGATGCCGGGGGGGAGTTCGCCGCCTTCGGCCAGGTATTTGTGGAGGCGGTCGCGGCCGGTGTAGAGGGCGCCGGAGAAGGTGAAGGCGTCGCCCGCGCGAAGTTCGGAAAAGGGAATCTCGGAGAAGGGGTAGTGGTTCATGGCGGTTGATTGACGGTTAACTGTTGGAAATGGGGCGCTGAGGGTTGACCGTCAACACCGTCAAAACGCTTCTTCTCCGCTTTCTTTCAGGGTGAGCATTTCGAAGAGGGAGCGGCCGTCGGCGGCGCGGTTGTAAAGAACCTGGTCGGCGATCTGGTCGATGATGAAGAGGCCGTAGCCGTGATCCTGGGTGCCGTCGGACTTGGGGTCTTTGATGCGGATGGGCATGAAAAAGGGCAGGTTGTGGACAAAGCGCCAAACGATCATGGCGTCGTAGCGGAGGGCTTCGAAGTAACCGCTGAGGTCGTGGCGCCCCTGGCGGTCGCGCTGCTCGATGATGTTGACCATGGCCTCGTGAAGGGCGAGGTAGATCATTTCGTTGCGCATGGGGGGGAAGTCGGCGGCGGTGAGCAGGGCCATGGCGGCTTCGCGCATCACGGGGAGGTCGCCGGGGAGAAAATCGAAGGGGATTTTGATGTGTTCGCGGACGATGGTCTCTTCTTCCGGGGTGATGCCGACTACGGCGAAGGTGGCGGTGCAGCCGGGGGGGAGCTCCTCCTGGGCGGCAAAGGCCATGATGCCGGCCATGAGCTGCTGATGGGGATCGGGGAGCTCGGACCAGGCGGGGGCGGTCTCTTCGAGGATGGCCGCGAGGCGGTCGACGCTGAAGCGCTGGCCGGCGGGGTCTTCCATGGCGAAGAGCATCTCGGAGGGAATGAGGAAGAGGTCGTTGGAGGCGAAGGGGGCGGTTCCGCTGCGGAGGGCTTCCTGGGTTTCGCGCCCGTGGAGGATGGCGACTTTCTTTTGGCTGTTTTGCCAGTGGAGGATGGGGGCGTCGCCCAAGGCGGCCCAATCGAGGCGGCGCTCGGCGAAGTTGAAACGGGCGTAGCAGACGACGCCTTCGGCGCCGATCTTGCGGAAGCGCTCGAGGCTGGTCGCTTTGAGCGCGGTCACGATCGCGTCGACCGCAGGCAACGCGGGCGGGTTTTCCTTTAGAATGAGGCCTGTGAGCACCTGGTTGAGGTCGCCGCGGACGGAGGCTCCGAGCAGGGCGGCGTAGAAGCCTTCGCCTTTGACATCGCACAGGGTGATGTCGCAAATGCGTTCGTCGGCGCGGCACAGGTGGATGAAATCGCCGGCCATTTCCTCTTTTCGGGGCGTGGTGAGCACGGCGATGTTGCCGCCGTTGAAGAAGGCGTTGCGGCGGGGCTCGGCGGCGCGCTCGTTGAGGTGGCGGAAGATGCTTTGCTCGCCGCTGCGGTAGGCTCTGAGCAGGGCTTCGGCGTTGCGGAGGGGGCGGAGGTCTTCCACGCGCAAAAGAAGGGTGCGGCCGGTCTTGACTCGGGGGAAAAGGGTCACGCCCACGGGGAACGGTTCGCCGCCGGGCGGGGTGGCGGTAAAGGTTTCGCGCGCCGCGGCGGCATCGGGGGCCGGGCGATCGGGGCAGGGGCAGGCGGCTGTTTCACCCAGAGCCGCGATCATTTTGGCGAAGGGTTCTTTTTCCGCGAAGAGTTCCGCGGCGTTTTTCCCGTGGCAGGCGCGGCCGCGGCAATGGGGGAAAAGAGCCGCGCCGTTGGCGACCCAGCGGATGCGCCCGGCGGGGGAAAGGCAGAAAAAGGCGGCGTTTTCGACCGCTTCCACTGCCTGTTTGAGGAAAAGTTGCCGTTTTGCCCGGACGATTGCAAACCACACCCCTCCGACCGTGCCGCAGAGGCACGCCGCCAAAAGGAAGGTAAGGCGCAATGTTTCCGGGGAGACCGTCGCTGCGATCACGCCCGTCCTCCTCGGAAACTGTTTTAGACTGACAACGCGGTGATGGCGTTTTCAGTGGTGTTGTAGATTTCGATGATTTTGTGGATGCGCACAAGCTCGAAAAGGCTGCGGACCTGGGGGGTCATTTCGGCAATGACGAAGCGTTTTTCGTGGGTCTGCATCAGGCGCATGCAGGAGAGAATGCCGCCGAGGCCTGCGCTGTCGACAAACTGCACGTAGCTCATGGAGAGGACTACGTCGCGCGGTTTGGCTTCGAAAATAGCGACCACTTCTTTTTTGAAATCGGCTACATTGTATGCGTCGAGGTTGTCCGTTTTCGGGCGGATGACCAACACATTTCCTTCTTCCAGAGTCTCGATAACCATATCCATCCTCACTTTCAAACCAATTACTGAACCAACAGCGGGCAGTATCGCATATCCTTCTCCTTCGGTCAACAAAAACCTTTTATGAATGTGTTTCACTGCGGTTTTCGCTTTTCAACGGCTGGAAAAACGCTTCAACGCGGTGGGTTTTTCATAAATTTTCGATTGGGTCTCTTTTACTGTTGACCGGAGGGGGGGGAATCGTTTAAAGTATCCGCTTCATTTCGGATTATAAGCATTTGAAGGAGCAGACATGCCGAATATCAAGAGTGCAGTGAAGCGTGTGAAGACGGCCGCCGCGGCCCGCTTGCGCAACCGTTCAGTGAAGAGTGATTTGCTGACGGCCCGCCGCAAGGTGATTGACGCGCTTGCCGCCGGCAACAAGGAAGCCGCCGTGGAGGCTGCCAGCAACTATGCGTCGAAGCTGGATAAAGCCGTGAAAAAGGGCGTCATCGCCCGCAACACCGCCGACCGTAAAAAGTCTCGCTCGGCTGTGGCGCTTGCCAAGCTGGCCTAAGCGCCGGAGCGAATCGGACCATGCCGCCGCCTGAATTGCGCATTTGCGATCTGGGGGCGGGTGTGCCCTACGGCGAAGCGCTGGCTGCGCAGAACGGTTTACATGAAGAGCGTGTCGCAGGGAAAACCTGCGATGCGCTTTTGCTGTTGGAACACGCCCCCGTTTACACCCTCGGCCGAAATGCCGAGGTTTCTCATGTTTTATTCGGCGCGGCGGAGCTGGCGGCGCGGGGAATTGAGGTGTATCCGGCTTCGCGGGGGGGTGATGTGACGTATCACGGGCCGGGGCAGCTGGTGGGGTACCCGGTGATTCACATTGGGGAGGCGGGCCGCCGCCTGCGGGTGGTGGAGTATGTGGGGCTTCTGGAGGATGTGCTGATCCGGGTGTTGGCTGAGTTTGGGATTGCGGGCGGTCGCGACGCGCGCAACCGGGGGGTCTGGGTCGGGAATGACAAGGTGGCTGCGATCGGTATCCGGGTGGCGCATTTTGTGACGATGCACGGTTTTGCGCTGAATGTGAATACGAATCTTTCGGATTACGCGGGGATTGTGGCGTGTGGGCTGAAGGATGCGGGGGTCACTTCGATGGCGCGGCTGTTGGGCGCCGAGGTGGATATGGGGGCCGTGAAGCGGGCGGCGGGGGTTGCTTTCCGGGAAGTGTTTGGGTACTGAGGGGCTTTGTTGGTTTTGGGGGGCGTTGACCACTGGTTTTTTGCGGGCCCGTCGCGGTTCGCTTTTATTCCGTTTGCCTGCTTGACGCGTTTCAACCGATAAGATGAATGGCAAGCATCGGTTTTCCGAAAATGATTTTCGGAAAAACCGTCTCAGCTCGCCGATCTCGGGGGAAGGGCGAGCACGCGTTGCGCAGCGCGGTTCATGCGGGTGATCAGCTTGCGCATCACCGCCCTCGGCGCCGCGCGGCCGGCTTTGCCGTTGGCGCGAAGCCGTTGGCAAAAGAGCTTCAGGCGGGGGTTGTAGCGAACGGCAACAACCGAAGGCATGTACAGCGCCTGCCGCCAGCGATTCAATCAAGCCCGGCGCCCGCACCTTGTTTTTCATCGGCAGATCGCGGACGTTGAGTCATTCGCGAATCACCCGTTCCCCCTCATCGGGCGGGCTGTCGGCTTTGGGATTGATCTCCTCTGCGCAGTGGCGCACGTCGGCGGGGTTGAGCTGGCTGAAGGGCTCCTCCAACGCCTCGCAGGCGGGCTGAAGCGCCCGGCAATAAATCCCCGTCGCTTCGCAGCAGACGTGGATCCGCGCGCCCACCGCCTGCTTCGAAGCCTCTTGAATGACTTTTCTGATTTTCGCCTCTGTGTTTTCGATGCTTGGCCATACCTTGCCCACCCCGTCAAACGCCAGCGTTTTTTTCGCGACATTGTGATTTGCACTACTGAATGCAACCGCCATCTTCCCGGGGAGCCGCTGGCGATGGCGGTTGCATTCAGTAGTGCAAATCACGAATTCTCAGGTTTTTGGTGATTTACAAGCCAAATGGTTCATTTTTTCATACAACGTTTTGGAAGGCTTCATGTGCGGTTTTTCCTTTCAGTGAAACAGGGCGCGGGATGCTGTTGATGGTCTCGGCAAGGTCATCGAAGTGGCGGCCTGAAAAACG
>JAVBLT010000028.1:0-31797 GCA_031553315.1 Kiritimatiellia bacterium | reverse complement strand
TTTTTCAGGCCGCCACTTCGATGACCTTGCCGAGACCATCAACAGCATCCCGCGCCCTGTTTCACTGAAAGGAAAAACCGCACATGAAGCCTTCCAAAACGTTGTATGAAAAAATGAACCATTTGGCTTGTAAATCACCGTTTTTCGAGGTCGCGGATCGGTTTCGCCGGCACGCCCACGCAAAGCGTGAAGGGGGGCAGGTCGCGGTTGACCACGCTGCCGGCGCCGACCACGCAACCGTCGCCGATGGTCACGCCGGGGAGGATCGTGCAGTGGGCGCCGAGCCAGCAGCCTTTGCCGATGGCGATGGGCCGGGTGCGGGTGGTGAAGAGGGTGCCGCCGGTGGCGGGGTCGGGGATGAGGCGCTGGGCGTAGTCGGTGGGGTGGAAGGCGTTGGAGAAGGTGCACATGGGGCCGATGAGGGTGGCGTCGCCGATGGTCACGGCGTTGTCGTCCTGAAACACGCAGCCGTAGCCGATGACCACATCGTCGCCGAGGTGGATGTTGTCGCCGTAATCGCAATAGAAGGGGGATTCGACCCAGTTGCGCCTGCCGGGGGTGCCCAGGAGCTGATTGAGGATTTCGGCGCGCAGCGCGGGGTTGTCGACGGCTTCGTGGTTGAAACGTTTGATCAACCCCCGGGCGAACCAGTAGCGGTCGCGCAGCTCCTTGTCGGCGCAGTTGTAAAGCCGGCCGGCGAGCATTTTTTCCTTCTCAGTCATTGAACGTTCTCCGCTTGAACAGCACCACCGCAATCAGCGCCGCCTGAAGCGCCATGCCCACGGCGTTGGTCGACCAGAGCGCCACCGTGCGGAAACGCACGCCGTAGAGGAACCAAAGCAGGAAAATCAGAAACCACCCGAAGAGGAAAAACAGCGAAAGCGAAGAACGGCGCGGGGTGCGGATTTCGCTGACGGTCTGCACGAGCAGCACCAGGCAGGCGGATCCGCCGGCGCATGTGCCCAGGATTTCGAAAACATGGGTGGGAATCTGATCGATCAGTTCAAGCATGGCAGACCTCATGGTTGGATGAAAACGCCGCTATCATAGCCCAATGCATGAATAAAAACAATCCATTGTTGCACATTTCCGTTTCCGCCTACATGCGGATACAGAAAACGGTTTTTCATTTTTTTCATTCCCTTTCCCAAAGTGATTGCGGTATCATTCCGTTCATGAAAACACTTTTTACGTTCCTCCTGGCGGCGGGGTGCGCAGAGGCCGCCGTGCTCCCGAAAAGCCACCCTTTGCATGATCTCGCGGAGCGGGTCACGCCCGGCATGAGGGAAAAGGTCGCGTTTGATCTGATCCCGGAGGCGGAGGCCATTGCCGTGGCGAAGGGTTCCGATACGCTTGTGCGCGTGAGCGCGCCCGATGTGAACCGGCTCGCCGCCGGCTACGGCATTTACCTGCGCGATGCGGCCGGGCTTCACTGGTCCTGGTGCGGCAGCCGTTTCGAGCCCTTCACCCCCGCGGCGCCGGAAAAGCCCATCGAAAAAAGCATCCCCTGGAAGTGGCGCCAGGCCTACAATTACTGCACCCTTTCCTACACGATGGCCTTCTGGGACAAGCCCCAGTGGAGCGAAGAAGTCGACCGGCTCGCCCTCTTCGGCATCAACATGCCCCTCGTGCAGGCCGGCCTTGAAAAAGTGTGGCAGCTCACCCTGCGCGAGCTCGGTTACCCCGAAGAGAAGATTTTCGCCTTCATCCCCAACCCTTCCGCCGCCGCGTGGTGGAACATGGGCAACCTCGAAGGCTACGGCGGCCCCCTCACCCAGGCTGAAATCGACAACGAGGCCGCACTGGGCCGTTTTATCGTGGAGCGCGCCCGCGGCCTCGGCATGAAGCCGATTCTCCAGGGCTTTGTCGGCCTCGTGCCCAGTGATTTGGGCGATTACCTCCCCGGAAACTACATCCCTCAAGGCATGTGGAGCTACGGCTCGAAAATCGGTTTCCAGCGCCCCGCCGTGCTCGACCCCACCTCCGATCTCTTCAAACGCGTGGCCGCCGTCTGGTATAAAAACCTCCAAGCCGTCTATGGCGACATCCCCGAGGCCTGCCCCTTCGGCGGCGACCTCTTCCACGAAGGCGGCAGAACCAACGGTCTCGATGTTTCCGACTGCGCGGCCGCCGTGCAGGCCGCCATGCAGGAAGCCAACCCCGGCGCCATCTGGGTCATCCAGGCCTGGTGCGGCAACCCCACCCCCGCCCTCCTCAAAAAGCTCAACCCCGAGCACACCCTCATCGAGCTCCTCCGCCGCGACCAGTCGCCCAACTGGCTCCGCGCCGAAGACTACGGCGACATCCCCTGGATCTGGTGCGAGCTCCTCAATTTCGGCGGACGCCCCGGCCTCTACGGCAGCCTCCGCCAGTGCGCCGAATTCGGGCGCGTCCAGACCCTTCCCGCCGCCCGCACCATGCAAGGCCTCGGCCTTCTTTCCGAAGGCTTCGAGACCAACCCCGCCTACTACGACCTCTTCCTTCAGCGCATCGCCATGCCCCGCGACCGCATCATCGAAGGCGCTGAATTCAAGGCATGGATCGCCGATTACCTCCGCTGCCGCTACGGCTTCCTCAACGATGACCTCCTCCGCGCCTTCCTCCTTCTCGAAGAGACCGTCTACCGCCCCGTCCGCGAACAGGATGGCCCCCGCGAGACCCTCTTCTGCGCCACCCCGAGCCTCAACGCCTCCAAAGTCTCCCACTGGGGCAACGGTTCCATCTACTACGATACCGCCAACGTGCGCGAAGCCCTTGAGCTCTACCTCAAAACTCTCGAGGCCAACCCCGATCTCGCCAAACTCGATACCTTCCGCTTCGACATCCTCGATCTCACCCGCCAGGTTGTCTACGATCTCGATAAACCTCTCCTTGCCGTCATCGGCGATGCTCTCCGCAGCCAGGATAAAGCGAGCTACCAAAAGGCCGCCCTGCTGTTTGGAATTCTGATCACCCTCGATGACCTCACCCAAAAGTACGACCCCTTTTATACCCTCGACCGGCAATATGAAAGGGCCCGCGCCAAGGCCCGCCCCGCAAGCAACGCCGCCCCCTGGCTTCTTGCCGCCAAGCGCCTCTACACCACCTGGACCGTCAAAGCCGGCCTTCTCAACGGCTACGCCTTTCGCCCCTATGCCGGCCTTCTTCGAGGCTACTACCTCCACCGTTGGCGCCTCTTTTTCAAAGCCTGCGAACCCGCGCTCGACGACCCCGCCGCGCTCGAAACCTGCCTCAAAAAAGCCAAAGAAAAAATCGCCGCATTCGATGAAAACTGGGACGGCATCATCGCCAAACCCAAAAAGGGAAATCCTGAAGAACTTCTCGACCGCGTCTCCTTAATTCTTTTTGAGCTCCGCTACATCGAAGAATTGCTCCTCCCCAAACTGCCCGAAGGCACCCCGCTCACACCCTGCGCGCCACCGTCAAAGGCGCCGGCGGAACCGATTCCCGCGGCGTGATGGATTTTTACCGCGAATGAAAACCAACCGCGCCCCGGCGCGGTCATCCGCAAAAACGCCGATTTTTGAAAAAGGCGCTTGCGGTTTAAGCGAATTTTGTGTTATTCTGATTGTCCATGCGTTTCGCTGGTGTTTGCACGTAGACGACTCCCTGTTGTAGCACCCCGGCAGAGCGATACCGTGAAAAGAACGCCTCCTACAGGACGCGAGGCGCGTGTGCCGCCGTCTCGGCACACGATTCTTTGACCAGAGAAAAAAACAGGGTAACACACAAATGAAGACATTTGTACCAGAAGCACCCGCCGACGGCAGCCGTAAATGGCTCCTCGTCGATGCGGCAGACAAACCTCTCGGCCGCCTGGCCGTGGAGATTGCCAATGCGTTGCGCGGCAAAAACCGCCCCGACTACACCCCCGCCGTCGACATGGGCGTGTTCGTGGTCGTGATCAACGCGGAGAAAGTCGCTCTCACCGGTAAAAAAGAGCAGATGAAGACTTACGAGCACTTCACCGGCTGGCGCCGCGGCCGCAAGGTTTTCACCGCCGAAACGATTCGCGCGAAGAACCCCACCCGCATGATCGAAGACGCCGTTTGGGGCATGCTGCCCAAAAACAACACGGCCAAGGTCCGCATGACCCGCATGAAGGTCTACGCCGGCGCCGAACACCCCCACGCCGCTCAGAAGCCGGAACCGGCTTCGTTCTGATCATTAACCGGTTTGAAGAAAAGGCACAACAATGGCTAAAGAAATTGCAGCAGGTACCGGTCGGCGCAAAACCGCCGTGGCGCGCGTGCGCCTGATGCCGGGATCCGGCGTTTGGATCGTCAACGGCGCCCGCCTGGAAAACTACATCCCCAGCGAAGCGCTCCGCAACTACATGAACCAGCCCTTCGTGATCACGGAAACCGCCGGCAGGTACGACGTTCAGGTCTCCGCCAACGGCGGCGGCATCGCCGGTCAGGCCGGCGCCATGCGCCACGGCCTCGCCCGCGCCCTCGTGGCGCTCGACGCCAACCTCCGCGAAGTGTTGAAAAAGGCCGGTTGCCTCACCCGCGACCCCCGCATGAAGGAACGTAAAAAGCCTGGTCAGCCCGGCGCCCGCAAGCGCTTCCAGTTCTCCAAGCGTTAATCGTTTCTCATCCGAACACGTGGGGCGGCCGTCTTTCCTCGAAAAGGCGTCCGCCTTGCTTGCTTTTTCAGCATGATCACGCCGCCCGAAATTGCCTGCGGCAGGTGGAGAATCAATGAGTTTCCTAAAGAAAATTCTTTCTGTGTTTACAGGAAAAAACGCCGGGGCCCCGGCAAAGCAGCCCGCCCAAAAAGGCGCGAAAAACAGCCCCCGCCCCGCTTCCGATGCAAAGAAGCCGGCGGGCAGCCGCGGCGCTCACGACCCGCAATCCCGCCGGCCCGCCGACAATCGCCCTCCCCGCGGCGACCGCCCCCAGCCGCCGCGCCGGCAGGGTGAAGGCGCCCGCCCGCACGCTCAGAGCGAAGAGAACCGTTCTTATCAGGGCGAAGGCGGAAACCGCCCGCGCCACCGCGATGCCCAGCGCCCCCGGCGCGAAGAAGGCGCCGCCCCTGAAAATTCAAACCGCCCCGCCCGCCCCCCGCGCGGCGACAGGCCCAGGCACCGCCCCGGCGGCGCCCTCTCCGCGGAGCAGGTTGCCCTCAACCAGACCGCGCACGCCGCCTGGTCGGTCGACGCATACACCGTGGCGCCCGAAGAGGGCAAAATCCGCTTTGCCGATCTGAATTTGCCCGGCGAGATTCTTCACGCCGTGGCCGATCTCGGGTTCAAATATTGCACGCCGATCCAGGCGCAGAGCCTCGCCTCCGCGCTGGCGGGCAAAAACGTGGCCGGCAAAGCCCAGACCGGCACGGGTAAAACCGCCGCCTTTCTGATCGCGATTCTCACGCGTTACCTGCGCAGCCCCGAAAAACGGAACCAGGCCCCCGGCGCGCCGCGCGCGCTGGTGCTGGCGCCGACCCGCGAGCTCGTCATTCAGATCTGCAAAGACGCCGAGACCCTCGGCAAATATTGCGGCGGCATCCGCTCCCTCGCCATCTACGGCGGCATGGACTACGAACGCCAGCGCGACGATCTCTCCGACGAACCCGTGGATCTGCTCGTGGCCACCCCCGGCCGCCTGCTCGACTTCGTCCGCCAGCGGGTCGTGGATCTTTCGCAGGTCGATACCCTCGTGATCGACGAAGCCGATCGCATGCTCGATATGGGCTTCATCCCCGACGTCCGCGCCATTGTCCGCCGCCTCCCCGAAAAGGATCAGCGCTGCACCATGCTTTACAGCGCCACGCTCGACGATACCGTGATGAAGCTCGCCGCGCAGTGGATGGACGACCCCGTCCGCGTGGAAATCGAATCGGAAGGCATGACCACCGACAACATCCGCCAGATCGTCTACATCATCACCGCCCGCGAGAAGTTCACGCTCCTCTTCAACCACACCCAGCGCTACGGCGATGCCCGCACGATCATCTTCTGCAACCGCAAATCGACCACCGAGCGCGTGGCGGAAAACCTCCGCCGCCTGGGCGTGCCCTGCGAAACGCTGAGCGGCGACGTAAGCCAGGCCAAGCGCCTCCAGGTGCTCGAGCACTTCCGCGCCGGCAAGATTCGCACCGTGGTCGCGACCGACGTGGCCGGCCGCGGGATCCATGTCGACGATATCGCCTTTGTGATCAACTACGACTTCCCCTACGAACCGGAAGACTACGTCCACCGCATCGGCCGCACCGGCCGCGCCGGCGCCACCGGCACCGCCATCTCCTTCGCGGATGAAGACGAATCGTTTACCATTCCCGAAATCGAGGCCTACATCGGCGAGCCCCTCAAGTGCATCCAGCCCGAGGAGGCCCTCCTTGCGCCCCTGCCCGCCCTGCCCGCGCGCGGCGACCGCCGCCATCATCACCCGCAGCAGAAGCCCCGCCCCGAAAGCGAGGCCGCCCCTGCCGCCGCCGAGCCCGCGGCCGAACCCCCCGCGCCGGAACAGGAACAACCCGAGCCCCCCCGCACAATCGAAGTGAAACCGCCGAGCGGCTCCTTCCCCGCGCCCCCCGCCGCGCTTCCTCCCGAAGAAGAACCGGCGGCGCCCGAAGCGGAAACCGCGCCCGAGGCGCCCGCAGCCGAAGCGCCCGCAGTTGTTGAAACCGCGCCAGTGGAGGAAGCGCCCAAAGCGCCGCGCCCGCCCATGCCCAAGCCGCAGCCCCGCCTGCCGCGCGATCGCAAGGCCCCGCAGCGCACCACATCGGCCAAGGCTCCGGCCGACGGCTCCCGCCCCAGCCGCGGCGCCAAAGCGCCCTCGGCCCGCCCGCCCGCCGCCGTTCCCCGCCGGCTCCAGCCGCCGCGCCCGCAACAGCAGCAACCGCAGCAGGAACAGCCGCGCAACGCCGCCCCCGTCCGCTTCCAGCCCGACGGCGCGAAGAACGACGTCTGGACGCCCGGCGAATAACGCCGGGCAAAGGGGGTTTCATGAGCGGCCGAATTTTCTGCGTGGGCATGAACTACCTTCAGCACGTGAAGGAGCTTGAGCACCTCACCTGCCAAGGCGAGCGCGTTAAGCGCGCCGTGCCCCGCGAGCCGATCATCTTCATGAAACCCTTTTCCGCGATCGTTCCCGAGGGGCAGCCCGTGAGGCCGCCCTTCGCCGGAGCGGTGCTCGATTACGAGACCGAGCTCGCCGTCCGCATCGGGCCGGGCGCAAGCCCCGATGCCGTGACCCTCGGCTGCGACCTCACCCTGCGCGCGGAGCAGACCCGGCTCCGCCACGTCGGCCTTCCCTGGGAATGCGCCAAAGCCTTTGAAGGCAGCGCCCCGCTCGGCGCCTGGGTGCCCTTCAGCTCCGAAACCTTTTCCGCGCTCACCTTCACCGGCTCGCTCAACGGCGCGCTCCGCCAGCGAGGCGCCGCTTCGGAGATGCTCTTCCCGCTTCCGGCGCTGATTGATTTCATTTCGCGTTTCTGGCGCCTTCGAGCCGGTGACATCATCTTCACCGGCACCCCTCCGGGCATCGGCCCCCTCGCCCCCGGCGACGTGCTCACCCTGGCCTCCCCCGCCATCGGCTCCTTTTCCTGGCCGGTGACGGATGCCGCCCTCTGATTTTATAAAAAGGAACACCATGAACCATTTTGAATTCTGGAATGATGCCGGCACGCCGCTGCACCCCGTGAGCGCGGCCGACTTTTTGCCGAGGGTCAGGCTGGCGGAAATGCAGCTTCACCGCCTGCAGGTCACGGTGGCTCGGGCCTATGAGCGCGTGCCGCTGCTGCGCGACCGCATGAATGAGCGCGGCGTGAGACCCGATCACATCCGGGAGCTCAAAGACATCGACCTGCTGCCTTTCACCTATAAGCAGGATCTGCGCGACACGTATCCCTTCGGGCTCTTCGCCAGCCCCATGAACGATGTAGTCCGCCTCCACGCCTCCAGCGGCACGACCGGAAAGCCCATCGTGGTGGCCTATACCAAGGGCGATCTCGCGGTGTGGGAAAACGCGGTGGCGCGCTGCCTCGCGGCGGCGGGCGTCCGCCGCGGCGACATCCTCCAAAACGCCTACGGCTACGGTCTCTTCACCGGCGGCCTGGGCCTGCACGGCGGCGCGGAAGCGCTGGGCACCACGGTGATCCCCATCTCGGGGGGCAACTCGGAGCGCCAGATGATGATCATGCAGGATTTCGGCGTCACGGCGCTTTCGAGCACGCCGAGCTACTTCCTTCACATTGTCGATGAAATCCAGAAGCGCGGGATCGATTTCCGCAGCGCGTTCAAGCTCAGGGTCGGCATTTTCGGCGCGGAACCCTGGACGGAGGAGATGCGCCAGCGCATCCAGTCGATGACCGGCATTCATGCGTCGGACATTTACGGCCTTTCCGAAATCCTCGGGCCGGGCGTGGCCGGCGAATGCCGCCACCAGACCGGGCTGCACATCCTCGAAGACCATTTCTACCCCGAGATCATCGACCCCGATACCGGCAGGGTGCTGCCCGACGGCGAAATCGGCGAGCTTGTGCTAACCACGCTGAGCAAGGAGGCCATGCCGATGATCCGTTACCGCACGCGCGACCTCTCGCGCCTGGTGGCCGCGCCCTGCCCCTGCGGGCGGACTCTGCGCCGGCTCGAGCGCATCAGCGCGCGCTCGGATGACATGCTCATCATCCGCGGCGTGAACCTTTACCCCTCGCAGATTGAAACCGCGCTCATGAAGGTCGAGGGCACGCAGCCCCACTACATGATTTATGTTGACCGGAAAGACAATTTGGATACCATTGAGGTGAAGGTCGAAATCACAGCCGCGCAGTTCAGCGACGCGGTGCGCACGCTCGAAGCTTTGCGCAAGCGGACGATGGACGCGATTTTCGAAGTGACCGGCCTGCATATTCCCGTGACCCTCGTCGAGCCTAACAGCCTGCCCCGCAGCGAGGGCAAGGCCAAACGTGTGGTCGATTCGCGTAAAAAAGCGTAACCCAGGAGTTTCACATGAACATTTGCCAGCTTTCCCTCTTCCTTGAAAACAAACCCGGCCATCTCAACGCCATCTGCCGCACGCTGGCCAATGCCGGCATCAGCATCCGCAACCTTGCGCTGGCCGATACCCAGCAGTTCGGCATTGTGAGGCTGATCGTGCGCGATGTGACCAAGGCCAAAGACGTGCTCGAAAAGGCCGGCCACATCGTCAATGTGCACGAAGTGGTCGCCGTGGGCGTGGAGGACAAGCCCGGCGGTATCGCCAACATTCTCGATGTGATCAAAAACGCGGGCTCGATCAACATCGAATACATGTATGCCTTCACCGCCGACCGCGTGACCCGCCAGGCCGTGCTGATCTTCCGGTTCGACGACCAGGACGCCGCCGTCAAAGCCCTTGCCGCCGCCGGTTACGAACCCCTTTCCTTTGACCAGCTTTTCTAAGGGGCCGCGATGGATCAGCCTGTAATCGAGAGCTTCATCTGGCAGCCCGAGCGCGAGTGCATGGAGGCGGGCGAGCGCCGGGCGTTTCAGCTTGAGCGCCTCCGCCGCCAGGTCGCGCACGTGGCGCATGTGCCGTTCTACGCGAAAAAATTCGCCGAGGCGGGCATCACGCCGGAAAGCATCCGCTCGCTTGGCGACGTCCGCCGCCTGCCCTTCACCACCAAGCAGGATCTGCGCGACCATTACCCCGGCGGTTTCGTCGCGGTGCCCAGAGATCGCATCGTGCGCTATCACGGTTCCAGCGGCACCACCGGCAAGCCCACTTTCGTGGCCTACACGCGGAATGACCTCGATCTGTGGCGCAACTGCGTGGCGCGGTTTCTCGCCGCCTGCGGCACGAAACCCGGCCAGGCCGTGCAGGTTTCCTTCGGCTACGGTCTTTTCACCGGCGGCTTCGGCCTGCACTACGGCCTCGAAACGCTCGGCGCGGCGGTCATTCCCGTTTCCAGCGGCAATACCGACAAGCAGCTCATGATCATGCAGGACATGGAGACCGAGGGCCTCATCTGCACGCCCAGCTACGCCGCCAGGCTTATGGAGGTGATTGCCGGGCGGGGCCTGCGCGATTCCATCAGGCTCAAGTTCGCCCAGCTTGGCGGCGAACCGTGGACGGAAGACATGCGCCGCACCCTCGAAGCGGGCCTGGGCTTCCCCTGTTTCAACAATTACGGCCTTTCCGAAGTGCTCGGCCCCGGCGTCTCCGGCGAATGCGCCTGGCGCACCGGCATGCACATCCAGGAAGACCATTTCCTCGTGGAAGTGATCAACCCCGACACCCTCCAACCGGTGCCCGACGGCCAGGAAGGCGAGCTCGTGTTTACCGCGCTCACCAAAGAGGCTTTTCCGCTGCTGCGCTACCGCACGCGAGATATCGCCTCCATCACCCGCGAGACCTGCCCCTGCGGCCGCACCACGGCGCGCATGACCCGCGTGGTCGGGCGCACGGACGATATGCTCATCATCCGCGGCGTCAACGTCTACCCCTCTCAAATCGAGGAAGCGCTCCTGCGCATCGAGGGCGTGGCCCCGCACTACACCATTGAGCTCGACCGCCCCGGCGCGCTGGATGAAGTGACCGTTCACATCGAAATGCGCCCTGAGTTTTTCTCCGATTCCATGAGCAAAATGCAGGAGCTCAAAGAGCGCATCTTCCGCGCCATACAGTCCGTGACCGGGCTTTCGATGGAAATCAACCTGGTTTCCCCCCAGACCATCCAGCGCTTTGAAGGCAAAGCCGCCCGCGTGGTCGACCATCGCAAACTGCGCGATTAGGAGCGTTTTTATGGATCAACCCAAACTCAAGCGCGTGGCCGTGGTCATGGGCGGCACCTCTCACGAAGCGCCCGTTTCCATGCTGTCGGGCGAAGCCGTGGCGGCGGCTCTGCGCGAACACGGCGGCTACGATGTGAAACCCGTGGTGCTGGAAACCGATTCCATTCTTTCCATTCCCCCGTGCGATGCCGTCTACATCGCCCTGCACGGCGGCTACGGCGAAGGCGGCGGCATTCAGGCCGACCTTGACCGCGCCGGCCTGCCCTACACCGGCCCCGGCGCCGCCGCGAGCCGGCTGGCGATGGATAAAGTGGCCGCCAAACGCTGCCTGCTCAAAGCCGGCCTGCCCACGCCCGATTACCGGATCGTGACCGCGGCCGATGCCGAGACCGCTCCGCCGCTGCCGCTGCCGCTGGTGGTCAAGCCGCCGAGCGACGGGTCGAGCGTGGGCCTCTTCAAGGTCGAAAAGCGCAAAGACTGGGCCGCCGCCGTGAAGGCCGCCTGCGCCCTGGATTCCCGCGGGCAGGCTCTTGTGGAAACCTACATTCCCGGCCGGGAGTGGACGGTGGGCATTGTCGGCAACCGCGCCCTGCCGGTGGTTGAAATCCGCGCGCCCGGCGGCTGGTACGATTTTTCCGCCAAATACAAAGGCGGCACGCAGTATCTCTTCCCGCAGGTCGGCCCCTTCACCCGCAAGGCGCAGCGCCTGGCCAAGGCGGCCTTCCGCGCGGTGGGCTGCCGAGGGGTGAGCCGCGTCGACTTCCGCGTGACCGAAGACAATCTTTTCTACATCCTCGAAATCAACACCGTGCCCGGCTGCACCGCCACCAGCCTCCTGCCCAAGGCCGCGAAACAGGCCGGAATCACCTTCCCGCGCCTCTGTTCGCGCATTGTGGAAACCGCCGCATGTGACCGCCCCGATGAAAACTAGACCCAAAAAAGAAACGCCACCCCGAAAGAAAGACCCCTCCAGCTGGCGCCTCACCCCCGGCGAAAAACTCTGGATCCTGCGCCTCTCGGCGTTGCTTTTCGCCGTTTCGCTTCTCTGCGCAATCGGCTGGGGGTTCAAGCGTTTCTATTTTCTGAAGAACCCGGTCTTTGCCATTCAATCGCTCGACAACATCTGCGTGGAGAGCAGCGGCGCGGCCTTTTCGCGGATGATCATGGAGCCGTTCGGCGTGAAACCCGGCAACAACGTCTTCGCCCTGATGACCTCGGGCGACTGGCTGGCCCGGCTGCGCGCCTCCCCCAACATCCGCAAGGTCGACGCGGAGATCCGCCTGCCCTCCACGCTCTATGTGAAGGTCGTGGAGCGCGATCCCGTGGCCAGCCTCGATACCCCCGGCCGCTGGGTGGTCGACGAAGAGGGCGTGGTCTTCAACGTCCGCGGTTACGCGGCTCCGCCTCCGCTGCTGATTTCCGGCTTCGAGGGCATTGAAACCATTGAGCCCGGCCAGCATGTGCCCGAGCACGTGTTTTCCGCGATTCAGCTCGCCCTGCAGCTCGCGCGCGGCTCCTACTCCTTCCGGGTTTTGAGCATCGACGCCGCCAGGCGCGATGAATTCGTGCTGCGTTTCAACGATTTCCGCCTGGCGCGCATCAACTGGCCGAATATGGAAAACGGCGACCGCGAGCCTTCCGCCGACATGACCCGGCGCCTGTCGATGCTGAGCGTTGTCTACGCCTCGCCCTACGCGATCGGGTCGGTGTTTAACGTGACCGGGCCCTCCGGCAGGGTCGCGGTCTCGCAGGATTAGGAGGAGCCATGCTTGCACGGGCGTTTTCGGGAGCGGTGGCCGGCGTTCACGCGGTGACCGTTGAAATCGAGGTCAACGCGGGCGGCGGCGAGCCCCGTTTCTTTACCGTGGGCCTGCCCGACGCGGCCGTGAAGGAGAGCAAGGACCGGGTGTGGACGGCGCTCCACAATTCGCTCTTCTCGCCCGCGATGGGCACCGTGACCATCAACCTCGCCCCCGCCGACCTGCGCAAGGAGGGCCCCGTCTACGATTTACCCATCGCGGTGACGCTGCTGGCCGCCACGGGGTGCGAAACCCTGCCGCGCCTGGAGAGCATCGGGCTCATCGGCGAGCTGGCGCTCAGCGGCGAGGTGCGCCGCGTGAAGGGCGTGCTGCCGGTGGCGCTGGAGCTCAAGGCCAAAGGGTTGCAGGGCCTCATCGTGCCCTATGAAAACGCCGGAGAAGCGGCGGTGGTCGAAGGGTTGGCCGTCTACCCCGTGCGCACCCTGCGCGAAGCGGTGGAATTCCTCGCGGGCCGCCAGACCCTCGAACCCCTGCGGGTCGACGCGGCATCGCTCTTTCTCCATGAACCCGCCGAAGAGGGCGAAGATTTCGCCGATGTGCGCGGCCAGGCCGCCGCCCGCCGCGCCATTGAGGTCGCCGTTTGCGGCGGCCACAACATCCTCATGATCGGCTCCCCCGGCAGCGGCAAAACGATGCTCGCGCGGCGCATTGCCTCCATTCTGCCGCCGCTCACGCTCGACGAAGCCCTCGAAACGACCGCCGTCCACAGCATCGCCGGCGCGCTCAAAGGCCACCAGGCGCTGGTCACCCGGCGCCCCTTCCGCGCCCCGCACCACACCATTTCCGATGCCGGCCTCCTGGGCGGCGGCACCAACCCCGCGCCCGGCGAAGTGAGCCTGGCGCACCGCGGCGTGCTTTTTCTCGATGAGTTTCCCGAATTCCGCCGCAATGTGCTGGAGGTTTTGCGCCAGCCGCTCGAAGACGGGCATGTGAGCATTGCCCGCGCGCAGGCCACCCACACCTTTCCATCCAAGTTTATGCTTGTGGCGGCGATGAACCCCTGCCCGTGCGGCTTTGCGGGCGACCCGAAGCGCGAATGCCGCTGCCGCCAGCCGCAGGTGCGCCAGTACCGCGACCGGGTTTCGGGACCGTTGCTGGACCGGATCGACATCCACATCGAAGTCCCTTCCCTCTCCTACCACGAAATGGCCGATTCCCTGCCCGCCGAAAGCTCCGCCACCCTGCGCCAACGCGTCTGCGCCTGCCGCGCCGCCCAGGCCCGGCGCTTCCGCAAGACCCCCCGCCTGACCTGCAACGCCGACATGACCGCCGCGCAGACCCGCGCCCATTGCCCGCTCGAGCCCGACGCGAAGGAAATCCTCAAAATGGCCATGGCCGAGCTCGGCTTCACCGCCCGCGCCTATGACCGCATCCTCAAAGTGGCCCGAACCGTCGCCGACATGGCCGGGAGCGACGCCCTCCGCCGGGAAGACGTGCTCGAAGCCATTCAGTACCGCACCCTCGACCGCACCCTTTGGCTTTGAGTTTGTGCTTGTTGGCCGAGCCGTTTATCGTGTATAATCCCCAGCCGAAAGTGGGTTCGCTTTCTTTGGAGACTCCACAATGAAATTGTTCTCTTTCGTTTTCAGCCTCGCGCTCGCCTCAGGCCTTTTCGCCGCGCCCCTTCAGCCCGGCGGCTCGATGAAATTCAATGACCCCGACGGCGCTTTTGCCCTTTCGCCCACCTATGCCGATTTCGGCTGGTCCGGCTCCGGCGCTTCCGACGCCAGCCGCATCGCCTCGCAGGCGCTCAGCCTCGATACCGGCTCCGACACCCTGACCGCCCCGCTCGCCGGCGTGGATCTCAGCACCCTCGCCGTCGGCCAGAGCCTCACGCTCAACATGACCTTCACCCTGCCCGCCGAAGACCCGCAGATCGCCGAGTTTGTGCTCGCCGGCGCGCGCTTCGGCATGGCCCCCAACGCAGCCGGAACCCTTCTGCTGACCGATCTCAACGCCAAAAACCAGCCGGTTCTTGCCGCCACGCCCATTCAGATCCAGGCCGGCGCCTCCTATCCCGTGACCATTCTCTCCACCTGGTCCCCCGTCTCCGGAATTCGTTTTACCGTGACGGTCGGCTCCGCCGCCCCCGTCGCCGTGCGCAGCATCCTGGTCGATGCCGAGGCTTCGGCCCTCGCCGCCGTCTCCTTCGCGGGCCAGGCCGCGGTCGACAACCTCGCCCTTCCCGGCGGCAGCGTTCCTCTGCCCGATTGGCTGGCCGCCGCCATTGCCGGCGCCACCCCCGAAGAGACCGCCGCCATCGGCGATCGCTATACCGCCTGGTTCAACGATGAGGCCGGCGGCGATCCCGATCCCAACGGCGCGGATGCCGGCGCGTTTCTCTTCAACCTCCCCGTGGGCAGCGACCCGGCTCTGCGCATCACCTCCATCCGCGTGAGCGATACTGCGGTGACCGTCACCGTGAGAGGCCTGTCCGCCGGAAACACCGTCAGCCTCGCCGCCATCAACGGCGTGCTCGCGATGTACACCGCCGATCGGCTCACCGGAACCTTCACGCCCTATGAGGCGCTCAATTTCACCACCGATGCCCAAGGCGTTGCCACCGTCAACATTCCCATCGCCCTCGGCCATTTCACCAAGGCCGCCATCCTTTACCTGCCGCCCGCGGCTTCATTCGATTCTTCAGCGCTATGATTACCGAGCTCAATGAAAAATACGGCGCCTCCGGGCGCATCGCCTTCCGCAGAGGCCCCGGCGGTTTCCCCATTGCCGTGCTTGTGGCGCCTGCGGGCAGCTGCGAGGTGAGCCTCCACGGCGGCCAGGTGCTCGCCTACCGCCCCGTGGGCCACCAGCCCGTGCTCTATCTGAGCCCGCTGGCCGATTATGCCGAAGGCGCCGCCATTCGCGGCGGCATTCCCATCTGCTGGCCGTGGTTCGGCAAACGCGAAGGAGCGCCCGCCCACGGTTTTGCCCGCCGCGCCCTCTGGCATGTGCTCTCCACCTCCTACACGGGCGAACACACCGAAATCGAGCTCGGCCTCACCCACCGCCAGGCCGCGCACCCCGCCTGGCCGCACCCCTACACCCTGCGCCTCACCGTCTCCGTGGGCGCCTGCCTCAGCCTGGAGCTCCAGACCCGCAACATCGGCGCCGCTCCCTTCGCCTACGGCGAGTGTTTCCACGCCTACCTCGCCGTGGCCGATGTGGATCGCGCCATTCTCCACGGCCTCAACGATACCGACTACACCGAACCGCCCGCCGCCGATCTGCGCCGTCACGCCGAAACCCTCTCGTTCGATGAAAAAACCGCCGTCGACCGCATCTACCGCCAGCTCGGCGAAACCAGCCTCGCCCTGCGCGATTCGGCCCTCCGGCGCACGACCCGCGTGGTCGCCGAGGATGTGTCCGATGTCGTCGTCTGGCATCCCGCGCCCGATGCCGGTTTCGCGGACCTGCCCCCCGAAGCCTACCGGCGCTTCGTCTGCGTGGAGCCCGCCAACGTGACCCCCGTGACCCTCGCCCCCGGCGAGACTCACTTCACCACCCTGCGCCTTCAGGTCAAACACTTTGAGGATGAAGACGCTCCCCTGCCCGGAGGCGTTTAGAGCACCTTTCTCATGAATCTTCTCGTTTTCTCGTTTCTTTTCCTTTTTGCTTTCATCCTTTCAGATCGCCGTAGCGTTGCTACGGCTCGCTTCAAGCATTCACCAAAAAGAAAAATCATCTTCGAAAAGCTGAGAAGTTTCAATCGAAAGGTACTCTTATGACGCCCTTTTTCGTGCCCTATCTCGATGTGAGCGTGGAAGAAGCCGTGGTCATGAACTGGTTGAAACACCCCGGCGACGCCATTGCGAAGGGCGATTCCCTCGTGGAGCTCGCCACCGAAAAGGCGCTCTTTGAGTTCGAATCGCCCGCCGAAGGCATTCTGCTGGCGCAGGTCGTGCCGCCGAAAAGCACCGTGCTCGTGGGGCAGTGCCTGGGCTACATCGGCCAAACCGGCGAGGCGGTTCCCGCCGTTCACCCCGTTTCGCCGCTCTTTCGGCAGACCGAGGCCGAGCCGGTCTTTGAGGCTCCGGCGGAGCCGCTTCCCGAAATCTCCCGCGTGCGCGCCACGCCCCGCGCCCGGCGCCTCGCCCGCGAGCTGGGCATCGACCTCGAAACCCTCCGCCACGAGGGCGTGATCGATGAAGACGCGGTCAGATCAGCCGCTTCAGCAACGTAGCCAATTCCTCGGAATGTACGCTGCTGACGGTGATGCGGCGGCCGCGCGTGGTGTGAATCTGAATGCCCTTGTCGCTCCAGATAAAACCCCAACCGTATTTGGGGGAATATCTGAGACCCCAACAGCCAAAATCCTGCATTTGGCCGGAATTGAGCACATCAACCCTGACTATTTTTCCGATGGGAATTCTCAAAATGGGAATATGCAAAAAACCAAGGTGAAGCATTAACCGTTTCGATGTCAGCGAAAGACCGAATTCACCGATAAACAGCACAAGGAAAAGCACTCCGCCAATACTTTTGATGATTGGTTCGGGTATTTGCCACAGGCAGAGCATGAGCGGCATGGAGCCGACCAACAGCGTGTAGTTGAGCCATTCGATTGTAACTCTTTCAGAATAGGCCCTGTGACGTTGGATTACCTCATCTGTAATTGTTTCGATCGACATCTCTTTTTTTGGGGGATACCGCCGGAGCTGCTCGAGACCATAGGCGAGGGCTGCCATCAAAAGACCGAAGCCGAGACCGAGCCAGAAAAAGTAAAAGGGAAGATGGGAGGTTTCTGTTTTTCTCGTTAAAACCAGCGCCATTAACACAAAAAAGAAGTCGCCGCACGCAAATGCCGCAAGCGCTCCGGCGATGTTGGCACGGCGGTTGCCCTCGCGCTCGAGCCTTTTGTTAAACCTTGCACAAAAGCCAAGAATGATAATCTGAATAATTACAAGCGGATAAAAATCAGAAGCATTTCCAGGAAAAAGAGGATGTCCGTTAAGAGCGAAACGAATCGGCCAGCTCGGATACCCGCTCATCCAAAACAGCACCCCGTTTGTCGCAAGGGTAAGCAGAGTAGCGGGCAAAAGACCCCATTTATTCCAATGAAAGGTTTTATGCATGGCAAAGGACCTTTTCTTTTTCAGAGACAATCAGGCGGTTTAATAACCCCGCGAGCTCTTCGGGATGTTCGCTGCTGACGGTGATGCGGCGGCCGCGCGTGGTGTGAATCCGAACGCCTCTATCCTTCCAGATAAAGCCCCAGCCGTATGTTCGGGAGTATTTGAAACCCCAGCCGCCGAAATTCTTCATCGGGTCGAAATGAATGGCCTCAACGGCGGTTATTTTTTCGATGGGCATCCGCAAAACGGGGATGCGTAAAAGGCCGAGATGAAGCACCAGCCGCTTCGGTGTGAGCGAAAGGCTGAATCCGCCGAGGAAGAGCACAATCAGTAGAATTCCGATGATGGCGAAAAGTGAAACCGGCGTCATCCGCAGGCTGACCGCGAGCGGTGCAAGCCCCATGAGCAACACATAGTTCATCCAGCCCAGATCGACCTTTTCCCAGTAGACCCATTGCCGCTGGCCTACATCGGGCAACGCGGGTTTACGGGTCGTTTCTTTTCGATCGGGATAATGCCGGAACCTTTCCATGGCGTAAGCGAGTGCTCCCGTCAGAAGCCCGAAGCCGAGGCCCAGCCAGAAAAAATGAAAGGGAAGGCGGGGCCTTTCCATTTGCCCGACTGCGGCGGTTGCCGCCAAAACGAAGAAAAATTCCCCGCAGACGAAGGCCGCCAACGCTCCCGCGATATTGAAGAGGCGTTTGCCGCTCCGCACAAAACCTTCGTCGAGCCCGGCGCAGAGGGCGACAATCCAAATCTGAATCGAGGCGAGCGGCGCCAGCTCGCGGATGCTTCCAAAGCGGTCGGGATTCCCCGCGCCGTTGAAATGCAGCGGCCAGAGCGGGTGCCGGCTCATCCAGGCCAGCAGCGCGCCGCTTGCAAGGGTGAGGAAAATGGCGGGAAGAAGGCCGATCTTATTCCAGTGAATCTGTTTAAGCATGGCGGGGTTCCTTGTTTTCGATTGTGCGGTGGATGAGGTCGATAAGCTGGGCGGAGGTGAGGCCCAGGAGGAAGGCCTGCTGTTCGAGGCGGCGCCAGCCTTGGAGGAGGCGGCTTTCCATTTCGGGGGTGAGGGCGGCTTTTTTGGGGATGGGTGCGATGCGGGTGCCCTGGCCGGTGCGCATGGTGATGATGCCGTCGGCGGCGAGGAGGCTGTAGGCGTGGCGCACGGTGTGCATGTTGATGCCGAGCAGCGCGGCGAGGGTGCGCACGGGGGGCAGGGGATCGCCCGAAAGGAGGATGCCCTTTGCGATTTGATCTTTGATGGCGTCGGCGATTTGCTCGTAGAGGGGCAAATCCGATTTTTCGGGGAGAATAATGAGCATGAAGGCCTCCTGAGGTCAATTGATATAGAGCAACTATATCAATTTAAGGACGAGGAGGCAAGGGGAAAGTGACTGTTTTCGGAAGAAGAAAACGTTACGGGGCGAAGAATGGCTTCATGGATTTTTTGCCGTTGGTTTCGGCGGGGGGCGGGGTGAGGTAGTGCTCCTGGCCGGTGGCGTCGAGGACGGCGCGCCAGAGGTCGCTTTCGAGGTCGAGCTTGCGGCGCTCCATGGTGGCGAGGCGGATGGGCACGAGGGTGTAGTCGTTGTTGAGGCTGCCGACCACGCAGTTGGTGCGGCCGGCCATGGCGGCGTGCACGGCCATGCGGGCGAGCTGATAGCAGCGGACGGCGTCGGTGCCGGCGGCGGGGACGCTGCGGATGGAGTAGCTGGGGTCGAAGTATTTCACGGTGATGCCGTCTTTTTCAAAATCTTTGAAGTGCCTGATGATGCAGTCTTTGAGAAAGGTGCCGATGTCTTTTTTGAGGATGTTGCCGGAGGCGTCTTTCTCTTCCTTGAGGCTCTTGATGTGGCGCTGGCCGGCGCCTTCGGCGACGACGACGACGGCGTGATCCTTGCCTGATTTGAAGCGGCGCTCCAGGGCGGCGAGGAGGCCGTTTTCGCCTTCGATCTCGAAATCGGCTTCGGGCACGAGGCAGAAGTTGACCACGGGGTTGGCGAGGGCGGCGTAGGCGGTGATGAAGCCGGAATCGCGCCCCATGAGCTTCACGAGGCCGATGCCGTGGCTGGCGCCTTTGGCTTCGGTGTGGGCGGAGCGGATGATGGGGAGGGCTTCGCCGACGGCGGTCTCGAAACCGAAGGAGCGGCCCACGAAGTTGAGGTCGTTGTCGATGGTTTTGGGAATGCCGACTACGCTGACGGCGAGGCCGCGCCTGAGGCATTCCTCGGCGATGTCGCGGGCGCAGCGGAGGGAGCCGTCGCCCCCGATCGCGAAGAGGACGTTGATGTTCATGCGCGAAAGCGTATCGACCATTTCGGCGGTATCCTGCTGGCCGCGGGAGGAGCCGAGCATGGTGCCGCCCTGTTCGTGGATGGTGTCGACCACGTCGGGGTTGAGCATGATGGGGGTGTAGCCGTAGGAGGGGATGAGGCCGGCGTAGCCGTAGCGGATGCCGTAGATGGTTTTGATGCCGTAGTCGAAGGTGAGCACTTCGACGATGCCTTTGATGACGTTGTTGAGGCCGGGGCAGAGGCCGCCGGCGGTGACGATGGCGGCGCGGGTCCAGGCGGGGTCGTGGAAGATCTTGCGGTGGGCGCCGGCCACTTCGAAGGCGGGGGGCTTGCCCATCTTTTTGATGGCTTCGCTCATGTAGGCGGAGCGGACGCTGAGGAGCGACTGCATGTCGTTCTCATTGAGGAAGGAGGCCGACTGGATGGGCGAATCGATCTTCTGTTCGCCGAGGCGGGTGACGTCGAAGACGAACTTTTCGGGTGTCTCAAGAATGGCGCGGTAGAGTGTCATGGCCTTCCCCTTTTAATTGAGCGCGAGCTCAGGATGAATGGCGGCGTATTTTATCTTTTTCAGGCGGGGTGTGTCAAGCTTCGGCTCGGCTTGCTTTTTTCGCGGCGGTGTGGTATCGTCCCTTTGTTAAAACGGGAGGTTTATGAAGCCCTTTTTTCTTTTTATTTTGCTTGTTTCGGCCTTGCCGTGCCTGGGCGCGGCGGGTTCTTTCCGCGATTTCGAGGCGCAATTCGGCCGGCCCACGCATCAGGTGCGCTTCGAGCGCGGCGGCGCGGTTTATTTCGCCGTTTCGGGCGCGATCCCGAAAGATGCCGCCTCCGGCCCTCCGGTGTATATTTTCGACGCGAAGGGCGCGCTGGTCGATTGGAACGCCGATTCCGCCCGCCCCACGCCCAGCTTCCGCGACCATTGGAAGGCGGCGCTCGCTTCCGCCGACACGGTGGCCTACGGCGATCTCGCTCAGCTGCGCGCGCAGCCGGCGGAAGAGAGCCGCGAAATCACGCCGCCCAAGTGGTACACGAGCCTTCTGGGGCACATCAGCGGCGTGCTCGCGCGGCTTCGCAGCGGCGTCTTCCTTCAGATGCCGCGCATGCTCGACCTGTTGCTTTTCTGCCTCACGCTGCTGACGGCGGCGCTTTCGTTTCTGCCGGTGCGCTGGGTGCTTAAAAAGGTGCAGACCCGCCTGCGCCAGAAGCTGCTCCACGGCTGGCGGGCCGATGTTCTGGAGGTGGAGCTTCCCCGCCGGCTGATCAACCTGGCGCCGCTTTGGGTCGCCGCCACGCTCACGCATTTTCTCTTCGTGAAGGGCGCCACCCTTCATTCGATTCTTTCGGGCGCGATTTCGATTGCCTTTATTCTGATTGCCTGTTCGTGCATTTCGGCGGCGTTCAACGCGGCGTTTCTCGGCCTTCAGCGCAACCGCGCGTTTGCGGGCGTTCCGATCAAGGGCTTTTTCCAGGCGCTGAGCATGCTGATCTACGGTATCGGCATCATTCTGATTCTGGCCGTGCTGGTGAAACAATCGCCGATTTACCTGCTCTCGGGCCTGGGCGCGCTCACGGCGCTGCTGATGCTGATCTTCAAGGACCCGATTCTGGGCTTCACCGCCGGCATCATGCTCTCGGGCAACCGCATGGTCAGATTGGGCGACTGGATCGAAATGCCCAGCGCCGACGCCAACGGCGATGTGATCGATGTGTCGCTCACCACCGTGAAGGTGCAAAACTGGGACAAAACCATCACCACCATTCCCGCCTACGATCTCATCAGCCACTCCTTCAAAAACTGGCGCGGCATGTTCGAATCGGGCGGGCGGCGCATCAAGCGCGCCATTTACCTCGATATGCAGAGCGTGACCTTCGCCGACGAGGAGATGATTCACGAGTGGCTCAAAATCGATCTGCTCAAGCCCTATCTCGCCGCCAAGCTCGCCGAGGTGCGCCGCTACAACGCCAACCACCCCGAGGCCCGCACCTCCGTGGTCAACGCCCGGCGCATCACCAACGTGGGCACCTTCCGCGCCTACTGTGTGGCTTACCTCATGGCCAACCCGCTGCTGCGCAGGGATATGCTCATGATCGTGCGCCAGCTCGCGCTCACCCCGCAGGGCCTGCCGATGGAAATCTACACCTTCACCGCCAACACGGGCTGGGTGGCGCACGAGGGCATTCAGAGCGATATTTTCGATCACCTGCTGGCGATTCTGCCGGTCTTCCGCCTGAGCGTGTACCAGCAGCCGAGCGGAAACAATTTTACCAACGTCTTCCGCGCGGTCTCCACGCTCCCCGCGGTCGAAGCCGAGGCGCCTGAAGAGGAACTCAGGGGCGGCACGCCGCCGGCTGTTCCGTGATTTTGCCCGGCATGAGGGAAAAACCCTCGGCGCTGATGGCTTGGCGGATGGCGGCGATCTGGGCGAAATTGCGGGTTTCGAGCTTGATGCGGAGGAAACAGTCGTTGATGGCCATGTCCATGTCGCCCTGATCGTAGAAGACGGCGACGACGTTGCCGCCTTCGGCGGCGATGATGCGTGAGACGCTGGCGAGCTGGCCGGGCTTGTCGCTCAGGGCGATCAGGAGCTCCGTTTCGCGGCCCGATTTGAGCAGGCCGCGGTGGATCACGCGGTTGAGGATGTTTACGTCGATATTGCCGCCGGAGAGGAGGCAGCAGACGTTTTTTCCGGCGAGGTCGAGCTTGTTGAAGAGCACGGCGGCCACGGAAACCGCGCCCGCGCCTTCGCAGACGAGCTTGCGCTGCTCCATGAGGGCGAGGATGGATGAGGCGATCTCATCGTCCGAAACCGTCACAACGGCATCCACATAGCGGCGGATGAGCGCGGTCGTGATGTCGCCGGGGCACTTCACGGCGATACCGTCGGCGAAGGTTTTCACGCATTGCAGCACCACTTTTTTTTCTTCCTGAAGCGATTGGGCCATGGCGGAGGCGCCGCTGGCCTGCACGCCGTAGACCTTGCAGGCGGGGTTGATCTGTTTCACGGCGTAGGCCACGCCGCTGATGAGGCCGCCGCCGCCCACGGGCACAATCACGGCGTCGAGATTCGGCAGCTGGTCGAGGATTTCAAGGCCGATGGTGCCCTGGCCGGCGATCACGTCGAGATCGTCGAAGGGGTGAATGAGGGTTCGGCCCTGCTCTTTTTGAAGCTGGCAGGCGCGGGTGAAAGCGTCGTCGTAAGCGCCGGGCACCTGGACGATTTCGGCGCCGTAGCTTTCGGTGGCGGCGATTTTGGAGATGGGGGCGGAATCGGGCAGGCAGATGAGGGCGGGGATGCCGGCCTGCCGGGCGCTCATCGCCACGCCTTGCGCGTGGTTGCCGGCGCTGCACGCGACCACGCCGCGGGCCTTTTCCTCGGCGGTGAGGCGGCTGATTTTATAGTAGGCGCCGCGCACTTTGAAGGAGCCGGTGATCTGAAGGTTTTCGGTCTTGAGGTAGACCTGGGCGCCGTCGCGGCTGAGCTCGGGGGCGTAAATCACGTCGGTCCGGCGGACGATGGGTTTGAGCGTGCGCGCGGCGCTGCAGATGCGGTCAAGCGTCAGGTTGGGGTCTTCCATAATTACTTCTTTTTGCTGGCGGCGAGGAGGTGGGCCACTTCCTGCGGCCAACGGGCTTCGTCGGGTGTTTCGAGGATCAGGGGAATGCCTTCGCAGCGGGGATCGCGGGCGATTTCTTCGAAGACCGTCCAGCCCAGCGCGCCTTCGCCGAGGGTTTCGTGGCGGTCGAGGTGTGCGCCGAGGGTGCCTTTTGAATCGTTGAGGTGCATGCCGCGCAGGTAGCGGAGGCCGACGGTTTTGTCGAGGTGATCCATCATGCGCAGGTAGCCTTCGCGGCCGCGCAGGTCGAAACCGGCGCCGAAGGCGTGGGCGGTGTCGATGCACACGCCGATGCGCCGCCGGTCGTCGACTCCGGCGAGGATGCGGGCGAGCTCTTCGAAGGAGGCTCCGAGGTAGGAGCCTTGCCCGGCGGTGTTTTCGACGACGACGGCGACGCCGCTCGTTTTGCCCAGCGCGGTGTTGATCGCCTCCGCCACGCGGTCGCAGGCGGCCATCGGGTCGATGAGCTTGAGGTGGGATCCGGGGTGGATGTTGAGCGTGGCGAGCCCGAGCGCCTCGCAGCGGCGGAGCTCGTCGAGAAACGAAGCGGCCGATTTTTCGAAGGCTGCGGCATCGGGGTTCGCCAGGTTGATCAGGTAGCCCGCGTGGGGCAGGACCTGGGCGGCGGTGAAGCCGGCGGCCTTCTGGGCGGCTTTGAAGGCCGCGATCTCTTCCTGCGAGAGCGGTTTGCCGACCCATTGGCGCTGGTTTTTCACGAAAAGCGCATAACCGGTCGCCCCGATGCGGAGGGCTTCGGCCGCGGCGTTGGCCGGGCCTCCGGCGGCCGAGACGTGGGGACCGATCATGTACATGGCGTTAATCCTTTTTCGCGGGGGCAATCAGGTCGAGCATGGCGCCGGGGCGGGCGAGCTGCTGGGCGACCATCTCGGCGGTCACGTGAATGGCGGCGAGGTCGGTGCGGCTGGGGGCTTCGTACATGACCTCCGTCATGAGCTGTTCCATGATCGAGCGCAGGCCGCGGGCGCCGGTTTTGCGGCGGATGGCCTGGCGGGCGATGGCGGAGAGCGCCTCGGGCTCGAACGTCAGCTCCACGTTGCTCATGCTCATGAGCTTCTGGTATTGCTTCACAATGCAGTTTTTGGGCTCGGTGAGAATGCGCACCAGGTCGGGTTCGGTCAATTCTTGCATGCGGGCGAGCACGGGCAGGCGGCCCACGAATTCGGGAATGAGGCCGAAGTGGATGAGATCCTCGGGCTGGAGCTGGCCGAGCTGTTCCTTTTCAAGCGTTTCCTCTTTTGCGGCGTGCTTCACGTAGCCGATGTTTTTGCTGCCGGTGCGCCGGCGGATGGCTTCGTCGAGCCCCACGAAGGCGCCGCCGCAGATGAAGAGGATGTTGGAGGTGTCGAGCTCGATGTAATCCTGCTGGGGGTGTTTGCGGCCGCCCTTTTCGGGCACGCGGCTGACGGTGCCTTCGATGATTTTGAGGAGGGCCTGCTGCACGCCTTCGCCGGAGACGTCGCGGGTGATGGAGGTGTTTTCGGTGTGACGGGCGATTTTGTCGATTTCGTCGATGTAGACGATGCCGCGGGCGGCGCGCTCCACATCCATATCGGCCGCCTGGAGGAGGTAGAGGAGGATGTTTTCCACATCTTCGCCCACGTAGCCGGCTTCGGTCACGGTCGTGGCGTCGGCGATTGCGAAGGGCACGTCGAGCATTTTGGCGAGGGTTTTGGCGAAGAGAGTCTTGCCGCAGCCGGTGGGGCCCACCAGCAGGATGTTGCTTTTCTCGATTTCGACATCGGAAAACACATCGCCTTTTTTGCCGACTTTCTGCTCCAGGCGGCGGTAGTGGTTGTAAACCGCCACGGCGAGCGTTTTCTTCACCGGGTCGTGGCCGATCACGTATTCGTCGAGGAAGGCCTTGATTTTGGCCGGAACGGGCACCTTCAGGGGCGCCTGGGCGGCGCCGCGCCCGCGCTTTTTGGCGCCGCGCGTCTGCTCGATAAACACATGGCACTGGTCGAGGCAATCGGTGCAGAGCGGGGCGTCGGTCAGCGGGCTGATCACATAGTCGGTCACATCTTCGAGGGGGCGGCCGCAGAAGGAGCAGGTTTTGGGGTCGGATTTGTCTTTTTTGGAAGCCATTTTTCTCTCCGGGGAATTAAGGCTGGGCCGGGGGTTTTGAAACGACCTGATCCACGAGGCCGTAGGCCTGGGCTTCGGCGGCGGAAAGGAAGGTGTCGCGGTCGGTGTCTCTGAGGATCTGCTCAATGGGTTTGCCGGTGTGGCGGGCGAGGATGCCGTTGAGGCTGTCTTTCATGCGCTGGATTTCCTGCGCCTGGATCTGGATGTCGGAGCATTGGCCTTCGGCGCCGCCCAGGGGCTGGTGAATCATGATGCGGGCATTGGGCAGGGCGAAGCGTTTGCCTTTGGTTCCGGCGGCCATGAGCACGGCGCCCATGCTGGCGGCCTGGCCCACGCAATAGGTGGCCACATCGCAGGAGAGGAACTGAATCGTGTCGTAAATCGCGAGGCCGGCGGTGACCACGCCCCCGGGGGAGTTGATGTAGATGGAGATGTCTTTCTTCGGATCCTGGGATTGAAGGAAGAGCAGCTGGGCGATCACGAGGTTGGCTACCGTGTCGTCGATCGGGGTGCCGAGGAAAATGATGCGGTCGATGAGCAGGCGGGAGTAGATGTCGTAAGAACGCTCGCCGCGGCTGGTCTGTTCCACCACGATGGGCACAAGCATGCTGGTTTCAGGGTCTTTTCTCATGGTAAATCCTTTCAATAAAACGGTTTAAGACAAACAAAGGGAGCGCCGCCTTAGGCGGAAGCTCCCTTTCAGGTCAACGCCTAAGTGTTACTTCGCGCAACGGTCGCGCAAAATCTTGAGCACCTTGGCAACGAGCTCATCGGTGAGGAATTCGTCGAGGCGGTCATTGTCCTGAAGGCGGCGGAGAGTCTCGGGCACGCTGAGCTTCACGGCCTGTGCGGTCTTGGTGAGAGCGGCGTCGATCTCTTCCTTGGAGAGCTTGATTTCTTCGGCTTTGGCGACGGCCTGAGCGAGGTAGCGCAGGCGCACGCGGCGTTCGGCGGCCTTTTTGGCGGCGTCGATAATTTCCTTTTCGTGCTGCTTGAGCTCATCTTCGGAAACATCGCGCAGGTTGCCGAGCATGCGCTGCACTTCATCGCGCACGGCGGTGCCCAGCGCGGTTTCGGGCAGGTCGAAGGAAACGGCGCCGATCAGGTAATCGACGATTTCATTGGTGATGCGGCTCTCCTCCGCAGCTTCCGCGGTCTGCATGAGGTTCTCGCGGATTTTCGCCTGAAGCTCGGTCATATCGGCCACGCCCATGCGCTGGATGAGCACCTCGTCGGTGGCGGGTTTCTGTTTGCGGAAATGCTTGATCGTGATCAGGTAATTCACCGTTTTGCCGGCGAGGGCCTTCACATGGAAATCGGCGGGATACTTGACTTTGTGCTTGATTTCGACGTTCTTTTTCTTGCCGACGAGCGCTTCGCGAAGCTCGGGGATGAAGGCGTCTTCGCGGAGCTGAACCCAGTATTCGTCGTCCTTGACCCAGTGGCGGGCGTCTTCATCCACCTCTTCCGGGGGCACGTCGCTCGTGAACGCGATGGCGAGCAGGTCGTTTTCGGTCACGGTATCGTCGTCGGAGGCGTTTTCGTAACCCGCGACCATGCCGCGCAGGTGGGTGATGCGTTCTTCCACGGCTTCATCGGCCACCGCGGCTTCCGCGGCCTTGACGTTCATTTTCTTCAGGTCGGGCGCCTTCACCTCGGGGTTGAGGTCGATCAGCACCGTGCAGGTCATGCCCTGGCCGGGCGTCACGTCGAGATCCTTCACATCGACCACGTCACAGACGTCGAGCGCGGGTTCGATCGATTTCAAGGCTTTGCTGTAGCAGACCTGAAGCACGCGCTGGTCGAGTTCCTTTTTATAAGAATCGCCATACATCTTTTCGATCATCGGCCAGGGAGCCTTGCCGGGGCGGAATCCGGGCACTTTCGCTTCCTTTTGAAAGGCCTGCTTCACCCCGCTGCATGCGTCCTTGATATCGGCGGCCTCGGCATGGATGGCGAGTTTAACCCGGCAGGCGTTTACCTTTTCCAAATCAGTCTTCATTCTGTTCCCTGTTCCTTCCCGCAAGGGGTTTTCGGCACACTAAATTCGTCTTTCAATCAAAGAGGCGGCCCCGTTAACTGAAACCGACTCCAAAAAGTCGGTCAAACATATCACAATTTGGTCATCCTGACAACCCTCAACATTATTTTTTCATTGCCGGGTATCGGCGTGAGCGAAAAATAAGCATTGTTTCCCCCCCCGTTTTATTATATGATGCGCGGCGTATAAGGAGGAGACTATGCGCGCGTTCAAACACCTTTTTTTCTCGTTTCTCGCGGGGCTTTCCCTTTTTCACGCCCCCGCCCTCACCGCCCAGACCGGCGAATACATTTTCATTGACCTCGCCACGGGCGGAGTGGAATATACCGCGACAACGGCGGCTCGCGGAAAAGCTTATCTTGAAGCGCTTGAAGATGAGGCCAAAACCGCGATTCTGCCCTTGCGCCGGGTCGAGAAGGGAAGCGTGGGCGGGATCGGCGTTGCCCATACCTATTACCTGGGCGTGTTTGAATTGACCGCCGCGCAGCGGGCGGCGTTGACGGGCGGTTCCAACACGTCCGTGCAGCCGGCGTGCAACGCGACCGATTCTCCTTTTAACCAGACCACCGCGCAGCAGATTCTCGATCGGCTCAACGAAAGAAAGGCGTCGTCGCTCTCCGGGGTCTTCCGTTTTCCCACAACAAACGAGTGGAGCTTTGCCGCCCACGGGCGCGCCTATACCGAACCCTATACGCTTGCCGACGGCGGGGCCGACTCGCTTCTGCCTGGCGATGCCTGGTTCAACCAATATCAGGTTCCGCCGAAAGCCGTCGGCGTGGATTATCCCGCCAGCTCGCTCGGCCTGTACAACATGCACGGCAACGCCTCCGAGCTCGCAACCGCCGGAAATGATCTCTTCATGATGGGCGGCGATTGGTGGAGCACGGCTTTGGACTGCACGGCGGAATCGGCAAAAGGCTGGTCTGCCAATGTAACCCTTCAGGGGCGCGCCGCGCTTCGCGTGTGCTATGTGCCGCAGGCGGAGCAAACCTACACCCTCACGGTCGACGGCGCCGTGCACGGCGCTTATCCCGCCGGGCAGAGCGTCGCCGTCACCGCCGTGCCGCCCACCCCCGGCCTGACCTTCAGCGAATGGACCTCGCTCCCCGATACGCTCTCCCCCGGCGACGATTTCAACCCCGCCGCCGCCTCGACCACCGTCACCATGCCCGCGGGCAACCTCGCGCTCACCTCCTCATGGGTCGTTTCGGGAAACTTCCTCTCGGTCGACGTCAACTACTTCTCCCCCTCCCTGACCGTTGAGCCGCTGACCCGCGTGGCCTATCCCCTGCCGGTGAAATACAAAGAGACCCATGTGCTCCTGCGCCTCTTCCCCGCCGGCGCCACAACCATCGGCAGCCCTGCCGGCGAGGCCGGGCGTTCCGCCGATTACGAGACCCTGCACGATGTGACCCTCACGAGCGACCGCTACATCAGCGTGACCGAGATCACGCGCGCGCACTGGGCGCGGATGATGACGCCCGACGCGGAAACCGTCGCAAACCCCCGTTTGCCCATGGTGACCGATTACGTCTCCATCCGCGGAACGACCTCCCCCGCCGCCACCCCCACCGCCGGCAGCTTTATGGGCGCCATTCAGGAACGCCTCGGCGCGCTGACCGCCCGGGCCGACCTCCCGACCGATGCCGAGTGGGAAATCGCCTGCCGCGCGGGCACCGCCGGAAGCTGGAACAACGGCACCACCATCACCCCCGCGACCGTGCTCCGCGACCCGAACCTCGATACCCTCGGCGTCTACGCCACCAACACCGTCCTTCAAGTCGCCGCCAGGCTCCCCAACGCCGCCGGCCTTTACGACATGCACGGCAACGCCGCCGAGTGGTGCCGCGACCAATACACCACCTCCAAAAGCGACCCGGCGACAGACCCCCTGACCGTGTGGGGCAGTTACTACGTCCTGCGCGGCGGCAGGTACGATTCCGCCGCCTCCGATTGCCGCTCCGCCACCCGCAAATCGGCCCTTTCCTCCGCCCAGGCCGGCTTCCGCCTCCAGCTCACCCTGCCCGCCATCCGCCAGGTCGTGGTCGTCAACGGTTCCGGCACCGGCGCCTACGGCGAAGGCAGCCAAGTCGCCATCGCCGCCAACCCGGCCCCCGCCGGCTACTCCTTCAGCGCGTGGACCGTCTCCCCCGCCGGCGCCGCGCTTGGCGCCGATTTCTCCGCCACCTCGCCCTCCACCACCCTCACCGTGCCCGGCAAAGCCGTCACCCTCACCGCCACCTACGCCTCCGGGCTCTTGCTCGACGTCCGCGGCGGCACCGGCGGCGGCTACTTCCCCCAAGGCGCCAAAATCACCATCCGCGCCGCCCAAACCGGCCCCGATTCACTCGTCTTCGACACATGGGTTGTAACACCCGCCGCCAGCCTGGGCGCCGAGTTTGCACCCACCGCCTTCGAGACCATCGTGACCATGCCCGCCCAAGGCGTCTCCGTCACCGCCACCTGGAAAGATTCGCGCGGCACCCTCGTGCCGGTCAACGCGGTCAAAGGCACCGCCAGCGCGACCGCCGCCCAGCCCGGCCAAACCGTCAGCGCCCAGGCCAACCCCGCCCCCTTCGGCTACGACTTCCACCGCTGGGAAGCCACCCCCTCCACCCTTTCGCTCAACGGCGCCTCCGCCACCGGCGTCTCCTTCACCGTGCCCGGCAACTTCACCTCCGCCAGCAACATCACCCTCACCGCCACCTACAGGCTCAAAGGCGATTACGCCATCTTCGGCTTAACCAACAATGTGCCCACCCTTCCGCTCACCTTTGCCGGCGCATTGCCTTCCGACACCAACAACCGCTACCTTGTCAACCTGGTGCTCCGGCGCATTGAGCCCGGAACCTTCACCATGGGCACCGCCACCAATGCCCTTGAACGCAAGCTCGCCGGCGGTCAGACAAACTACTGCAGAAATGATCAGGCCGCGCATGAAGTGACCCTCGATCAGCCCTTTTATATCGGCGTGTATGAAATAACCCAGGGTCAGTGGTATTATTTGGGAGCGATCTCCACCACCACAGCGGCTTCAAGACCCTATTCCGGCGTCAGCTACACCTATGCGACAGGCACCGCCGTTCCCCTTTTGAACACCAAGACCGGGCTCGCCGGGTTCTCACTCGCCACCGAAGAACAATGGGAATACGCCTGCCGCGCCGGAAGCCCCCACGCCTATTACAACGCCCCCCAGGAAGTCACCCAAGCCACCGCCGACACCTATGCCAAAGCCGCCGCCTGGTGCAAAGCCAATGCCGCCGCCGCTCAGCCCGTGGGTGCAAAAGCACCCAACGCCTGGGGCCTCTACGACATGCTCGGCAACGTCGACGAATGGACACTGATCGCCAACAAGACCAACACCATCGCCTGGGTGCGCGGCGGCAACTACACCTCCGATACCCTTGAGTGCCGTAACGCCTCGCGCGTGTCCTACAACAAAAACACCATCGATGACACCTTCACCAGCGGCATCCGCCCCGTCTACAACCCCCCGCCCGTCTACAGCCTCACCGTCAACGGCGGCACCGGATCCGCCGATGTGATCCTCCCCGGGCAGACCACCATGATCGCCGCCGTGGAAGCCGAAGGCAAACGCTTCGTTCGCTGGGAAGGCGCCCCCATGAGCGCCCTCAGCACCTCCACCGCCGCCGTCGCCACCGTCACCATGCCCGCCGAAAACGCCGCCTACACCGCCGTCTTTGCCGACATCCCCCTCTACAAAATCCTCGTCAACGGCGGCTACGGCGCCGTGATCCTCCCCGGCCCCGGCATGGAGACCGGCATCACCGCCGCCCAGGCCCCCGCCGGCCAGATCTTCGCCGGGTGGACCGTTTCACCCGCCGGCGCCGCCCTGGGAGCAAACTTCAACCCCGCCAGCCCCAATACCAGCGTCAGCCTTTCCGCCCCCGGAACCGTGACCTTGACCGCGACCTACCAGACCAAACGCCCCGGCGCCCGCCTGATGATCCGTTAGAGCATATTTAGAATTTATCCGTAAATAATTCCGGTTTTTCGAAAAGTGATGATTGCGGCTGCAAAATGCAACAGTGCGAGATAGGATTGTGTTTGCTTCTCATAACGGACGTGAATTTTTCGAAACCGATTGAACCACGAGTGACTGACC